>JBMNJJ010000001.1:0-30085 GCA_050951605.1 Peptococcia bacterium
TGATAAAAATTATCTGTCCCAAAAAGAGTTCGCTGAAATTATAGGTTTTTCGCAAGGTAATGTTGCTGATTGGGAGAGGGGGCGTTCTCTGCCCAGTACCAAAGCAATTATTGCGATTGTGAATCAATTTAATATTTCTGCTGATTGGCTACTCTTAGGAAAAGATAATTCTTCTCCGTTCCCTTTATTAAAAAAAATGAACTCCAAAGAAATAGCTTTATTAAATATTTATAGTGAATTCTTACTTTTTCAACGTTCCTTTAGACAACACGGAAAGGAGGGGGCATAGTGGAGAAAGCTTACAGCCTTTGCGGTGTTGGTGAAAAAAGGGAGTGCCAAAAAGAGCGTAAAAAGAAGAGGGGGTTATGCAATTGAGTAAAGAGATGACGAGGTTCGGAAAATGGGCATCTTTATGTTTACTATTTATTTTTACTTGTGTGTTAATACCGTTAACGGCAGAGGCCGTGACATTTTCACAAGCACAGGAGGCGGGGAAAAGGCTGTCTGCCGGCTTAAACCATTCGCTAGCTATAAAAGTTGATGATACCGTTGTGGCCTGGGGTGACAATACTTATGGTCAATTAAATATTCCGGAAGGTTTAAGTAATGTTAAGATAATTTCCGCCGGTTATTATCATAACCTTGCTTTAAAAGCTGACGGTACTGTGGTGGCGTGGGGACGTGATAATTATGGGCAAAGTACAGTTCCTGTAGAAGCTCAAAGTGGGGTTATTGCCATTGCTGCAGGTGGCTATCACTCTTTAGCTTTAAAGACTGATGGAACTGTTGTAGCGTGGGGAAATGATGAAAATGGACAATGTACTGTTTCGGCAGAAGCCCAAAGTGGGGTTATTGCTATTGCCGCAGGTGGTACTCACTCTTTAGCTTTAAAAGAAGATGGAACTGTTGTAGCGTGGGGAAATAATGACCGTAAACAGTGTAATGTTCCTACAGGTTTAACTGATGTTATTGCTATCTCTGCCGGTAATGCTCATTCTTTAGCTTTAAAAGCTGATGGCACAGTGGAGGCTTGGGGAGCAAATACCATGTGGCAATGTGAAGTTCCGGAGATTTAGGTAATGTTGTAGCTATTTCTGCAGGTTATGACTTTCTCAGCGGCGTTAAACAGTCAATGGACTGAGCAATATTATTACATGGGGGAAATATGGATGAAATCCTACCTGGCAGCGGGTGCAGCTATTAGCTGCCGGAGGTACTCACTGCTTTAATGTCATATTAAAAGCAGTCTGGCACCATGTTGTGGCGTGGGGAAATAATGACTTTGGGCAATGTGACTGCTCCAGAGTGGAATTTAGTCTGCTTGGTTATGGTTTAGCAGATCTTACTGTAAGTGAGGGGGAATTAATCTCCTGCTTTTGCGTCCTAATGAGCATAGTCGGTACAATGTATATGTAGATAATAGCATGTTGACTACCATTGACGTTACTGCTACTTTAGAACACCCTGATAATTCAAGCACTTGTAATACGCGAAAGATTCAGAAGATGTTTCCACACAAGAAAATGGTGTATCCCGAGGACATACTCTTTAAATGTTGGTGAAAATCAAGTTTATCTTTCAGTGCACATGACTCCTTCGCACGGTGGGTCGGGATCTCCGTACATGTATGCTATGAAAATGTACATCGGGCCGCTGCAGATGTCGATTTAAAGGAGCTGAATGCAAACAAATGTAGCGACCACTTACTCCAGATCTTCAACGCTAGCGGTTACGCACATATACGGTTAATGTTGATAAAGATGTAAAGAGTATTGACATTACCGCGACAGCTGACGACCCCGAAGCTACTGTCTGCTATTGGCGAAGATACTTTTCCGGAGGCAGGGGCCCAAACGGCGAGCTATCCCCCTTGAATATGGTGAAAATTCTAGTAGATATCATTGTCGAGAAAGACGGGAGAGACCAAAACCTATACCTTGCAAATTAAGAAAGCCGGATTTTTGGAGAACCTTTCTCGTAAGTGAGTGGACAGTTCATCCTCGGCATTTTGATCCCGGAAAATATATGGTTATTTAGCGGTTAGTGTAAATAGTAATGTACAACTTCCTTGGAGATTACCCCCACCTTAAAAGATGCTACGCATGAATTATGGATAGATGGGTATTCACGTGAAAATGGTATGGAAAAAGACAATAGATTCTGCCGGAAGAGGAATCATCCAAACCATTCCGATAGAGGTGAAAATACCCGATCCACAGGGATTGCCCGTACATATACTGTCAATGCAAATCGCGTTACAAAGGATGACTTTGTAGGTTCCGGTACACGTTTGAAGACCCTTATCTTATTTACAACCTCCATACTTTACAAGAAATAGCTTATGACCCTACTCTCTCTAGATAAACACTTTCAGTTAGCTTGTGACCTTGATGCTACTAATACAGTTAATTGGAATGCTGGGGCAGGATTTTTACCAATTGGTGATTCGATGAACAAATTTACGGGTTACTTTGATGGGGCAGGACACACCATTACCGGTTTATATATTAATCGGGCGGAAAGGGATAACATTGGTCTTTTTGGTTGTACAGAAGGCGGGGAAATCAAAAACCTTGGTCTGGTAGATTGTGCCATCAGCGGAGGCACGACAATGTAGGCGCATTGGTGGGCCATAATCAAAACACCCATTTAGCAAACTGCTTTAGTACGGGAACATGTTTAGTGGTACTTCAGTCTGTGGGTGGCTTAGTCGGCTATGGTTCCGGAGTCTTATGCGGGCGGAAGATATTATCTCGATAATTGCTACTCTCGGGCTATCTGTGACCGGGGAGAGGTTGAAGCCGGTGGCTTAATCGGAGAATTGGGCAGTGGCTGGTTAAAAAATTGTTATGCTTCCGGTTCGGTGCGTCGGTATGGAAAACACGGGTGGGCTTGGTAGGTTCTTTGGTTACAGCTAATTGTCGGCACACAAATTGTTTTTGGGATACAGAAGAAAGTGGACAGGTAGGTTCAGCCCTAGGTATTGGAAAAACTACTGCTGAAATGCAGGATAAGGAAACTTATGGCGAATGGGATTTTGATAGTATATGGGACCTTGATTCTGGAATAAATGAAGATTATCCTTACCTACGTATCTTTAAAGATACTTTTAGCCCCATTATTGATGATTCTTTACTTCTTTGGTTAGATGGGCGACATGGTTCCAATGATACCTCCGAGAGAACTATCTGGAGAGACATTTCCGGAAATGATAATCATGGTACATTAACAAGATTTGATTTTAATGAAAACAGTGGCTGGATTGGGGAAAGTTTGTTTTTCGATGGAGTAAATGATTATGTTAACTGTGGCACCAAGATGAATAATAAATTAATGAATGCCGTGACGGTCGAAGCACTTGTAAAAATAAAAAGTTATGATATTCAAAATTGGGTAGAATCATTTTTGGCATGGGGGAACCAATCATCACGCACTGTAATATGGTTGGGGTATCGGGTAATTAGTCATTATACTTTTGAAGTAGGTAATGAAGTAGTTCCCGCATCTATATATTTCCATGACCAAGATTTATTGGAGCAAGTAATTCATATTGTAGGAACATATGAAGATGGTACGTTAAAGTTATTTAAAAATGGGGATTTAATTAATCAGGTGCAAACTACGAACCTAAGGCGTATTTCTGTAAGAGAAGATAGTTGTTTATTAGGCATATATCGTGGTAATAGTCATACTTTTCATGGTGATTATTACACAGCTCGTGTTTATAACCGTGCCCTTACTGATGAAGAAGTAGCCCAAAATTATCAGGCTGAAGTGCCACGGATAAAAGCGGCGACTGCAGGAAATTTAGCTGAATTAACTATTTCCTCCGGCGTGTTGCAACCTGCTTTTAAGGCCTCTAAGCTTAACTATGTCGTAATTTTGAGAGAGCGGGAACTAAACGAAGTTATAATTACTGCTACGCCTGTTTCTGCTGATGCGAGGGTTACTATAGATGGATTTGGTGGTCAGGTGGTAGGCACCCAGTCTCTTCCGGTCGATGTTTTTACGGGATCTAAAGAAGTACCTATTGTGGTTAAAGAGGCAGATGGTAGCACTAAGACTTACAAAATTAGAATAGTAAAAGCGAGCTACCTTAGTGACTTAACCTTAAATGGTAATCCATTACCAAATTTTGACCCGGAAACTTTGGAATATACGGTCGATGTGCTTTACGATACAGCTTTTGCGAATATTGTGGCGACCTTAGATTTGGAGGACTCTCCAATGCAAGAATTGCTGATTAATAATCAGCCACATACTAGTGGTACTGCGATGCAAATTCCTCTTGATGTTGGAAAAAATAATACTATTCCTATCAAGATAAAAGTACCTGGTTGTGAGACTGACTATACCTTAAATATCTATCGGGCTTCTAAGGTTGATTTGAAAAAACTGGAGATGCCTGGAACTTTAGTACCTGAATTTACCCCTGCTAATATAGGTCCTTATACTATAAATTTAGATAGAGACCCAACCCCGGATCAGATTAGGATTACGGCGACAGCTTTTGAAAGTGATGCTACTGTAAGCATCGAGGGTGCAAGTGATGCGGGGGGATTAACGGATCATATGGTAGACTTAGTGTCCGGTAAAAATGAGATTGAGATCAAAGTTACGAAGGATGGTTTGGAAAAAATATATACCCTTAATGTATTTAGACCGCTAACCTTAAGTGATATAAAGGTTAAGCAGGGTGAGGAAGAGTTAGAATTAAGCCCTAGTTTTAATAAAGATGAATTGGAATATCGTGTTGAAGTAGATGATAATGTACTATCTCTTGAAGTCTCTGCCGAGGCAATATTCGATGTGGATGTTTATATCAATGGCGTGAAGACTCGGAAAAAAACTATATCCGATCTTACCGTTGGTACCAACGTTATTCTTATTGACGCCAAAATGTCTGACATGAGTACGACTACCTATAAGCTTTTGGTAACCCGTGGAACGAGTACTGTTACTTTAGATGATTTAAAAATTAAACACAAGGATAGTGAGATTGGGACATGGAATGAGCCTTTTCTTGCCCCTGGGAATGAGGCTTATACGGTAACTTTGGCTAAGGCTATGGATAGTATAGACATTATGGTAGTACCTACTGATCCAGAAGCAAAAGTCATTGTAGCACAGTCGGGTAGCCAAGACTTCTTAACATTGTGGCCTCTTGAGGAGCGAGTGCCTGTGCCTGTGCGGTCGGGTGAAAACGTTATCCCGATTACGGTAAAGGGTGTAGATGGGGTGACGGCAAATACATATACTCTCAATGTGATTAGACCCGGTGGTTTGGAAACTCTTGAAATAGAGAATGACACCATGGAGTCTGAGTATGCAAAAGATGTCAATGATTATAGTGTAAAAAGCAATGTCTTTTTAGTAAAAGTTACGCCAACGTTAGAAGACCTTGCTACACAAGAGCTTTACCTCAATATCAATAATAGTGAAACTGATACAAAATGTGTAAGTGGAGAAACACAGGTGCTGGAGTTAAATAAGGGAATAAATACGGTAGCGATAAAAGTAAAGACACCCTCGAATAATCTTGTTAATACATATACCCTCAATGTAAACGTAGTTCCTTTAGTAGAAGAAATAGGAATGGGTGATATTGATGGTACGGGCTTACGGGAAGTACAGAGTGTTTTCGGGGCACAAGTTCTAAGCAGGTTGAACTTCAATTTAAGTCAAAGGGTTAATACCGGGTTAAAAGTAAAATTCAATTTACCGGAAGCTTTGGGAATACAACAAGTCATAGGTCTTTACAATGCGACGACGGGAGAAGTTGTAACTACCAATATTGAGATAAGTAAAGATGTTCCTGAAGGGGTAGTAGCTGGTAATAACGTCATCACGATTAATAGTTCACTTGACCCTGGTGCTTATGAAGTGAAGTTTATTTTAACTAATGACCCTATAAAATTAAAGGTTGAATTAGATTCCTTTAGTGAAGTCGGTGGAAATACGTTTGAATGTACAAGTGATCCTTTAGAAATAGAATATGTTGATTTTCCTGAACTGTTGTAGTAGAGAAAGTAAGAAAGGGGATTGCCGGAAGGCAGTCCCTTTTTTTATACCATAAAGTTAAAAAAAGGTAAAATAAATACCAAAATATGATATAATTTGTAAACAATGATAAATAATGTTTGGAGTTGATGTTCTTTGCGTGAGCTATTAAGGACTCATCTTGTTTTTAAGGAACAGGAGAAGAAACTGCTTCAGGAAATAAGTAAATATTGTCAAATTACAGGGTGGGATACGACACTGGAGTCTGCTAGTACATGGGCAAAAGAAGGTAGTGGCGAAGACCCGGATTTATTTTTGATTAATAGTACTGTTTATCTTTCTATGATGGGTAAACAAAAAAGTGTTAAAACGAAAGAGTTCTTGCGGATGTTGTTGACGATTAAGGAAGAGCGGCACAAGAGTCAGATCATTTTATTATTACCGGAAAAGATGATTGTTGAGCGTGATTTGCTAGTCAATCTTATCAAAATGCAGGTGTATAATTTTTGGTTTTTTGATAGTTTTACGGCAGAAGATGTGCAAGAGTTTGTTTTAACACGCAGAACTTTAGCCGATGTAGAAAAGTATTTACTGGAAAGAGAGAGAGAATTACATCATTTAAAAGGGAGCAATAATTTCTTACCCCGTGAGGGAGAAAAGCTTTTTCAGCCTTACCATGTTAAATCAAATATTCTCACCTTTTGGTCGGAAAATAATACGGCACTTAATTGTGGTCTGGCTTTGCTGACAGCCTTAAATTTAGCCGAGTGCGGTTTTCAAGTTGCGTTGGTGGAAACTGTTAGCTCTGTACCTTCTTTGGGCGGTTGTCTGGCGGTAAGTCATCCTTATTTTAATACGAGTCATGCTCTTTCTATGTATTTGCAGGGTAATAATGACTTTATCAAAAACTGCCTTAATCATGCCGAAAAACATCTGGCTAGCCCTTATGCTACGGAGGATTGTCAACATTTACGTTATTTTCCAACAGGGTTTTATTTTTTACCTGATAGCAAAAGGGAGGATAATGCTACAGAGAGGGAGATGAAGGAAGTTTGGCGTGCATTTATGATGGCTCTTTCACGTTTTATTATTTTTGAACAAGGTTTTCATTTTCTTATTTTTCTGGCTTCAGGCAGGAATTTTTTTAATCAGGTAGTTTTAGAGGAATTTACTTATCTAAAATTTATCACGGTGGACATGCTTCCCTCGAGTGTTTTGTATGGTCTTAGAGAGAGGAAAAAAGAACAGGGAAGAGTACAGATTATCGGAGCCAATAATTTGAAAAGTATTAATCAAGAGCTTAAAGGGCTTAGGGAGGAGCCTTTTCTTTATCCTCCGCAGACTTTTATAGCAGACTTTTTGCAGTATGTATATACTCAAGACTATCGGAAAATAACGCGTGAGACACAGGTGTTTATTAATCGTCTGATGGAGATAAGTGGAGTTAAAGTGCCTACTTTAGACATTGAGAAAAAAGGTTTAGGGGAAAGATTGCGGGATTATAAAAAAGCTTTATTCGGAGATTTTTTATAATAAAATGTAAAATAAGCTAGAATAAACCAAAAAATATGATATAATTTATAAACTATGATAAATAATTCCATTTTACCAATAAATATTAATTTACAGATAATGAGATAGAAAAAGGCGTGGTAGAAGTAAGGGGGAAAGGCAAAGTGCTGTTAAGGAGAAGAAAGAGAGTGTCTGCTCAGCTTTTAAATATCCCGCCCCAAGTAATTGCGCTCTGGGGACCGGGAGGTAATAATACGGCTCAATTCAGTTTAGATCTAGCTCAAGAATTAGCTAAACATACTTATGTACTGCTTGCGGAATTGCCTTGTCTCAGCATACCTCGTCTTAGCTTTAGCGCTAATATATTAGATAGAAATAATCATATTGAGGCTGCTTTAACTGAATTTTGGTATAAGGGACAGCTTTCCTTAGATTACCTTTATAAGCTGGGAGAGAATTTAGCCTTATTACCAATATGTGCTTTTGCTAATCCGGATAATCCTCTTACGGCGAGAGTGGAATTGGATGTCTTAAAAAAATTTCCTATTCATCTGATTAATAGTGCTCGGCAGAAAGGCTATGGGGTGGTCATAGTCATTTGCCAAGGACAGCTTACTCATCCGATGACATTTTTCACCTTGAAATGTGCGGAGAGGATTGTAATGCCGGTAAATGAGCCAAGTACGATTGCTTATAGTTTGCTTAATATTAAGAAATTAGTACATACGTTTAAGTTTCCTCCGGAGAAATTTATGGTTGTGGCACCTCAATATATCGAAACAATTAGTGAAGTGATGTGGATTAAGGATGAAAGGCAAAAAGTTATGCCCATAAAAGTATCACTGGAGCGTGTTGAAGAAATTGTAAGTGGTTTTATTAGGGAGGCTAATGAAGCTATGTGAACAATTAGAGACAAGAAAGAAGGTGAGTTATTGACGTGGTTAAAACTTTTAATCCTTTAGAGTATGTTGCTCTTCAACAAACAAAGATTGTGCAGGAGGTAAATGTTTCGGCGACAGATCAGCTTGATAATATTACGAAGAAGGTGAGAGCTTATCTCCGGGATAGGCACCGAGAGTCTTTTGCCCGTTCGGTTATTGACCCTAAAACGAGGGAAGAATTGAAGACGGTAATTAGTGACTATATTCATCAATTACCTAATTTACGTATTTCTACGCAGGAAAAAGAAAGTTTAATTAGGGCTATACAACAAGAAATTCTTTATTTTGGTCCGATTCAAAAAGCTTTAGATGACCCGGCGGTTACTAATATTGATGTTAATACTCCTTATGATGTGTTTATTGAACGAGATGGGGAAGAAGAGTTTCGCCCTGATTTAGCTTTTCATGATGAAGTTCACTTGGAGAATATCATCAATAAAATGCTGATTCCCGATGGCAAATCTTTAACAGCGAATGAACCACATATCGATAGTTTGTTTGATAATTACCGCGTTTGTGCTGTTTTAGGTGTGAAACAGGGGGGAATAGCTACCGAAAGTACTTGTGTTTCCATTAGAAAGTTTTCTGAAGAAACAATTTCACCCGAGGACTTAGTTAGACTGGGAACGATGAGTCAGGAAATGGATGCTTTTTTTCGCGATGTTATTCCCTGTGCCAATTGTATTATTGCTGGAGCAACTAATTCAGGAAAAACAACTACCCTGATTTCTTTCCCCCTTTATTTTGAAAAGAATACCAGAATTATTACGATTGAAGATAGCCCAGAGATGATGTTACGTCGGAAAAAAGCGTATCGTGATTATCGCAATATTGTTTCTTTACAGACGAAACATCATGAAAATCCGGAAAAAAGATATGATATTGCTAAATTGACG
Source organism: Peptococcia bacterium (assembly GCA_050951605.1). Lineage (GTDB taxonomy): Bacteria > Bacillota > Peptococcia > DRI-13 > DTU073 > DUTS01. The sequence continues at coordinate 9,350 of JBMNJJ010000001.1, forward strand.
AAAGTATCTTTAAGAATGCGCCCTTGGAAAATAATTGTGGGAGAAGTTAGAGATGGACAAGCTGCTCGGCAAACTCATGAAGCTATGAACACCGGGCATAATTGTTATGTTACACTTCATGCCAGTTCGGCGCGTAATGCGGCTACACGTATAGTGCAGTTAGCCGGTGATGGTTATAATGATGAGGCTATTGCGGCTCAACTTGCGGATACGGTCGATTTAATTATTTTTCAGCAAAAAATAAAAAAGAGTCGGATTATTACGGAAGTAGTGGAGCTCATTGGTTATGAAGGAGCTAAACACCCTCTTTGTACGACCCTTTTTGAATTTGTCCAGACGGGAATAAGTGAGGACGATTATGTTTTAGGTTATCATCGCCGGGTTAATGGCATCTCTGAGGAACTAGCTAGTAAAATGCGTGTGAATATGATTCCTAAGGAGAGAATCAGGAAATGGCAGTTGTAACTTTACCATTTTTAACGGGCTTGCTTTGTGCTTTGTGGTTTTTATTAGCCTATTTCTTGTTTAATTCACCTCGACAAAAGGGAGTACCGGCTAAACTAAGGCTGAAACGGTTTTTTTATGAAACAATGCAAGTGGAAAAATTTCAAAATGAAGCTAAGGCGATTGGTTGGAAAATAACGAAGAGTGAATTTGTACTAATTGTTATCTTAAATGTTTTTCTGACTTTAGCTGTGGCAGTGGTAACACATAATCTCTTTATTTTAATTACCGGTTTTGTGGTCGGAGTTTATTTACCTAGTTTTTTGATTGAAAAAAAGCGACAAAGTTTACGTTTTAATTTGATTAGTAAACTTGTTGACCCTTTAAGATTATTGCTTTCCAGACTTCCTGAACAGCAGAATATTACGCGGGCCGTAGAAATGACTCGTGATGAAATTGTGGATAAGGAGATTAAGGAAATATTCAATAGTTTTTTGCGTGATGTAGCTATTGGGGGAAGTGTAAGGGATGCTTTGTTTAATCTGAAAAAAAGAGTAAGTTTTCGTAAGTTTGACCTTTATGTAGAGCATCTTTTATATGCTCATTATGAGGGATTTACTGTGGAAGCGATTAGTGCCTTAGATAAGGCGGTACAAGCCATTGAATTTGATTTACGGGCTATACAAAAAGTTAAGGAACAGAGTCGCGAAAAAAAGAAAAAGCTATATTTAGCCTTGGTCATAGCCTGGCTTTTCCCTATCATTCTTTCTTTTGTTAGTACCGGGCATTCAAATATTTATTTACATACTTTTCCCGGTAAAATTGTAATTTTGGGTTATGTTTTAGGGTCAATTTTTGTTTATATCAAAGGGGAAGAATATCTGAGTCTTAATCTTGATGAGCTTTAAAGGAGAGGTTTTATGTTAGTGCAAATTTGGGGTCTGGTAATGCCCTTAATCATAGCTTCGCTGGTGGCCTTTTTATTAGCAAAGCAATTGTTTATTGATCGGGCTACGCGGCGGGCGATCTTACGAGCGGGCGAAGTACTTTTGACGGAAAAAGAACTGGAAATGTTTCAGGAAGATAAGTTAACTCAATATGTGCTGGAAATAATTGAGAGAATTAAGGGAAAAGTTAATTTGGAAAATTTAATCTTAGCGGAAATGCGTAATATGCTGACCTTAATGGGCCGAAAAAGGAGTGCCGAAAGGGAATTAGCCGGTTATATAGTGTGCGGTTTTTGCTTTGCTCTGCCCATGTTATTAGTACCACTAGTTACCGAGTTTATGGGCTATGTGGTAATTTATCCTATTTTTATCGGAGTAATTATTATCCAGCGTTATCGTGAATTAAAAAAAGATTATCGGAAATGGCAGACGGAATTAGTGCGGGACTTGCCTGATTTAATTGATAAATTGCGGATTAGTTTTGCTAGTGGGCGAGACTATATTGCGGCCTTTATGCAAGTACGGGATAATTCGGGAATGAAGATGAGGGGCATGATTGATAAATTGATTAGTGACTTACAATGTATGAGGGCTACTCAAGCTCTGGACCTTTTTGCCGAAGCGTTTCAAATGCCGATTGTGAACAGATTTGTTTCGGCTGTCAAAATTGCTATTAAATATGGTTATGAAGCGGCGGAAAACTATTTTCAAACAATTGAAAGTGATATTACCGAAATTAGATGTGTAGTTATTGAAGAACTAACAAAATCTAAACCGGAAAAAATTTATCAATTATATTTGCTTATTTTTGCTTTATCGGTAAGTGCCTTATCTATTAAAGCTTGGGAGTTGTTTTCACAATTAAGTACAATTTTATAATAATGAAGGAGGTAGAGAGACATGATTTTAAAAATGCAGGTAAGAATAATTCAGCAGGGGCAAAGGTTAAAAGAAAGTGTAAAAAAACATGTGGGTAATGAAAGAGGAGATATGGTGGCGACAATCGGGTGGATGGCTTTGACAGCAGTGATTCTTGTTTTGATTTATGCCATCCTTAAAAATTGGCTCCCGGGTTTTATGGGTGGGATTACCGATAAAATGGATTCCATTAGTGAACCGATTAGTAAATAGCAAGGGATTGGTTTAATTGCCAAAGGAACGGAATTTAAATTTATTAACCTCGGAAAGAGGAGCAAGTTGGCTTAGTGGTCTTTTTACTATGCTTGTCTTGACGATAGTAATGTTTATAGGGATTGAAGTAGCCTGTTACTTATCAACTTATTGGAAATTAAGAGTTGCGTGTAGTGAAACCTTAGCTTTAATGAAGCTGGAAAATGGGTTTGATGTCCAGACAAAGCAGTATTTTGATAGTTTTTTAAGGGTACAAGGCATTGACCCTCATCAGGATCAGGTTAAAGTAGAAGGCACGGAGAAAACTGTGCAAAGAGGCGAAATAGTGACGATCAGGACGGAGATGCCCTATACTTTTAGGGCTTTAAAGCCTTTAGGGAAAGAGTTTCATTTAACGATGAGGGTAGCGATGTCGGGGCTTGCTCAGGAGTTTATAAAGTAAAAAAGTTTAAAAGAAGGATAAGTATAAAGATGAAAGTACCGGTATGGATGTTGTTTGGTTTGATTTTAGCTATATTATTAATGGACCTGATTACTCTTTTGGTGGTGAGAGCAGACCTAATAGAAGCAATAAATATAGCTTTAGATGCTGCTTTTGTAGAGGGAATAAGTGAAGAAGATTTGTTCAAAGGTGAAAGCTTTATTGAAGAAAGTAAGGCTCGAGAGGCAGCCCTCACTTATTTTAAAAAGAATTTGAACTTGAACCATAACTTAGAGAATAGATTTCTGCAAAAGACTAAATTTGAACTTACTTTTAAACAGGAGCAAACCCAACCAATGATTTCAGCGATAGTAAGCACTACTGTTACGACAATGGTGCCAAAGTTAGTGGGGCACGAGGGGATTAATATTACTGTTCGGAAAAAGCAATATTTTTTGCACAGTTATAAAAACATGGCCCCGGTGTTGTGAATTAACAAGTTATTAGGAGAGATGCTAAGTCCTATATAGAAAGAGCTACTTTGGAGAGAAAGGAGTGGAAAAATTGAGCAAAATTTTTCGCAAAAAATGGTTGAGAGCATTTTTTGTTTTACTCACGTTTTGTGTTGTTTTTTTTATAACATATACATTAAATGATTTCTATATCAAGAAGAATGTACAAACAGTTCGTGTCGCTACAGTGACTAAAAAAATACCACCTTATACCTTAGTAACAAAAGAACAGATTGTGATGGCACCTATACCGGTATCAGTAGTGCCCGAAGATGCTGTTCTTAATGTGGAACAGTTTTTTCAGGGGAAGGAATATTATACTAATGAATTAGGTTTAGGGGCAGGAGATTTATTGAGAACAGAGAAGTTATCAGCAGATAATACTTCTCCGCTTGGGAAGTTGACCAGGCTTTCTGATGAACAGACGATGCTTGTAGCGATCAATACTAATCTTGTCCAAAGTTGTGCTAATCTTGTTGTGCCGGGGACTTTAGTTAATGCTATCGTCTATATCAAAGCAAAAGGGATGGGAGAAGAAGATGTGGTGATTAGTTTTGAGGAAGACCCTGGTTTAGCTAATCTTCTTGTGGTTGATAAAAAGAATGCGAATTCTGCTGTAGTTGAAGAAGAGGGGCGTGAGGCTATACCGGCAGTCGTTGTTTTTAAGTTACATAAAAATCAGCAAAATGTAGCTAAAGCTTTAGTAAAATATAATGAAACGGGGATTGTTTATTTACTGCCAGTAGGTTTTCAGGGTGATATTTTTTTAGGTCTTGAAGCCCAAAAATAAAGGAGAGAAAGAAGTTGAAGAAAAAAGCACTTAATTTAATCGTGGTTTTAGCGTTATGCTTCTTTTCAAATAGTCTCCTAGCTACAGAAGGGCATTGGGCAGCAGGAGATTTGTATAATTTAAAAGATAAACATAAGCTTGAGGTTGAGGGGAATTTAGATCAACCTGCTGATCAAGCTGTGCAGGAGGAAGTTTTTAAATTAATAGGTATAAAAAAAAGACCGCGGAATGAATTGTTGAGGTTCAGAATATTTTATTATATGGTGGAGTCATTACCAATAGAATCACCGGGAGATGAGGAATGTAACGAAATACTACGGGACTTCGCAGATGTCTGTAATTATTGCCAAAAAAACAATAGAACTTTAGGAACGGCAAAAAAAATTGGGCTTTTACGAGGACGTAAGACAGAAGAAGGACTAGTTATGGCTATTGACCAGCCCGTAACTAGAGCTGAGTTGGGAGTATTGGCTATGCGTTATTTAAAGATAAAAGATACATTAAAAGAAATACAGGATCAGTAGGGGAGTAGGAAGTGAAAAAACTGTATTAATAACAGGTTCTTCTAGAGGAATTAGGCAGGCGATGGCCAAAGTTTTTTAATTTAAAATATACGAATACTGACAAATAAGTTGGAGTTTGATAAAATATAATATAATTGGTGGGGGTGATTTATTGAAAAGTTGTTTTGTTCCTGAAATTCATGGAAGATTGCGTAAACATATGGTTAGAGTGCCGGAGATTATTAATTCTGTTGGTGGAATTAGAATATTTGGCAAATTGATTAAATCTTTATTATTTAGTACTGATGTAGCCATTATTAAGAATTGTAATGCTGATGCAGTTATTGCTGTTTACCCTTTCACTCCTCAGCCGATCATTACGCAATCAATCATTAATGCTTCAGGTGTTCCGGTTTTTTGCGGGGTGGGTGGAGGTACTACTACCGGGAATCGTGTAGTAAATTTAGCTGTACATGCTGAACATCAAGGAGCGATGGGTGTGGTGGTAAATGCTCCTACTAAGAATGATATAATTAAAGAATTGTACGAAAAAATTGATATACCGATAATTGTTACTGTTGTTTCTGAAAATGAAGATTTTGAAGAGCGTTTAAACTCCGGAGCTACTATTTTAAATGTATCAGCAGCGGCGAAAACACCTTTAATAGTTAAGCAAATACGTAAAAATCATCCGCAAATACCGATTATTGCAACAGGCGGACCTAATGAAGAGACGATTAAGACAACCATTGAGGCGGGTGCAAATGCGATAACTTATACACCACCTACTTCAGCACAAATATTTAAAGAAATGATGCAAAATTATCGCCAGCAATTACAATAAAAAATATTTTTGTTAATTTTAATAAAGAAAAGAATGAGTTGGTTTTGCTTTTTTTCTTAAAATTATGATATAATAGAATTATTAGAGATTAGAAACAAGGTGGGAAATATTTATATGTTTTTTTATATAAATTTATATGGAAGGTGAGGTGGTTAATTTGGGAACGGCTCAGGGAAAACAGAATAAAGAGCATTTCAAAGGCTGTTTACTAGGTGGGGCTATTGGTGATGCCTTTGGAAGTCCTGTAGATTTATTGAATTATAATGAGATAAAGGAAAAATACGGGAAAAAGGGCATTGTTGATTTAGTTTGTGAGGAAAATGGGAAGGCAAGAATAACTGATGATACTCAACTAACTTTATTTACAGCTGAAGGATTGTTACGTGCAGAAACAAGAAAAAGAGCGAGAGGAGCTTGTTATCCTCCTTCGATTGTCTATTATGCATATTTACGATGGTTACATACACAGGGATATCCCCAAAATAAAAATATAGAAAAAATTTATGATGGCTATTTAATTAAAATAAAAGAATTATATGTAAACCGTTCGCCGGGCAAAACTTGCTTATCAGCTTTAGCCAGTGGAAAACATGGGACTATAGAAGAACATATTAATGATAGTAAAGGTTGTGGAGCTGTGAAGCGCATTGCACCTGTAGGTCTTTATGTTTCGAGAAAAACTGCGTTCGAATTGGGTAGTGAATGTGCTGCTTTAACTCATGGGCATCCTAGTGGATATTTAGCGGCAGGTGTTCTTGCTCATATTATAGCGGGGATTATTGAAGGAATGGAAATTGAGGAAACTATTCTTGAAGCAATGGATAAGCTTGTATATTATGACGGGTATGAAGAATGTAATAGCAGTATTCATAAAGCAATGAAGTTGGCGAAAAGTGATAAAGAACCCAGAGAAGCGATAGGTCTTATTGGAGAAGGTCGAGTGGCTGAAGAAGCGTTAGCTGTTGCTATATATTCTGTTTTAAAGTATCCGCATGACTTTAAAAAAGCACTTTATGTAGCGGTTAATCATGATGGAGGTAGTAATAGTATCGGAAGCGATTACCGGCAATATTCTTGGTGCATATTTAGGCATAAAAGGGATACCTACTGAGTGGGCTAAAAAAGTTGAATTAACTGATGTTATTTTACAGGTAGCAGATGACCTTTTTACAGGGGTATAAAGGTACACTTGATTGGTGGCGGCGGTATCCCGGATATTAAGTGTGTGCAGCGGTAAGGTCTAAAAGTCGTCTTCTTATTTTGAGGAAGCGGCTTTTGTTTTTTTAAGAGAGAAATAATTTGGTGAAAAGCCTCTGTATTGAGTGGCTATTTTAAAAATATATTGTATACTTTTATAGAAAATCTGGGTGCTTTCAATAAATTTTGTTGTATATTAATAACAAAGTTATTTTCTCACGAAAGTATAAGATAGACCCTAGTTATAGATGTGTAGTGGGAATGAAGATGGGGAGGTAATTGTTTTTGAGTTTTAATGGAACTGCAGCCTATCAATTAAAGAGAGCTATTGAGGTATTAAAATTAAATGATGAAACAGCGAAAGCCCTTTTAGAGCCGAGAAGGTCTTTAGAGGTGACTTTTTCTGTGAGAATGGATGATGGAAGCGTTAGAGTATTTAAAGGTTATCGAGTACAGCATACTGATGTCATGGGACCCGCTAAAGGTGGTATACGTTTTCATCCTAATGTAGATTTAGACGAAGTTAAGGCATTGGCAACTTTAATGAGTATTAAATGTTCAGTAATCGGCTTGCCTTATGGTGGAGGCAAAGGTGGCGTTACAGTTACATACGAAAGAGTTATCAGAAGGCGAATTAGAGAGAGTAAGTAGGGGCTATGTACGCGCTATTGCTCAATTTGTTTCTTCGGATAAAGATGTTCCGGCACCGGATATGTATACGAATGCTAAAATTATGGCGTGGATGGTACGATGAGTTTTCTACGATTAAACAATGTAATGATTTCGGTTTTATCACTGGGGGAAACCATTAAGCATAGGTGGTTCTGTGGGAAGAAATGCGGCTACGGCGCCGCGGAGGTTTTTTTGTAACTAAAGCAGCTTGTGAAAAAAGAAGGTTTTTCTTTAAAAAAAGCGAGAATAGCTATTCACGGCTTTGGTAATGTGGGGTGGTAATGCGGCGAGAATTTGTGCAGCAGAAGGTAGTAAAGTTGTGGCGATTGCTGATTCGAAAACGGCTATTTATGATGCGCAAGGAATTGATGTGGAATTAGCGCATAAAATTAAAGCGGAAACGGGTACTTTAGAAGATTATCTCAAGGGACAAAAGATAGCTCCCGATGAATTGTTTAAGTGTGAATGTGATATTTTAGTTCCGGGCTTCGATGGAAGAAGTACTGACCAAGGATAATGCTCATTTAGTTAAGGCGAAGTTAATTGCCGAGTTAGCTAATGGTCCAACGACACCAGAAGCAGATGAAATATTAGCTGAAAAGGGAGTAACAATCTTACCTGATATTTTGACTAATGCTGGCGGGGTTACGGTAAGTTATTTTGAATGGATTCAAAATAGGATGGGCTATTACTGGACTGCGGAAGGAAGTTGAAGAAAAGTTGGAAAAGTTAATGTATAAAGCATATGAAGATATTTATAAATTCAAACGGGAAAATAATTGTCAGGATTATCGTTTAGCTGCTTTTGCTATTGCTACAAAGAGAATTGTTCAGGCCATGAGAGACCGGGGCTGGATTTAAGCAAAAATTTTGAGGCAAATGAAAAACCTTTATGTAGACACATTCTTTAAAAGTGTTGCATAAAGGTTTTTTTGTTTACGTTTTTTAAGTGAAATTAGCATAAATTAAAGAGAAGGAGGGTAACCTAATTTTTGAAAAATTTATCTAGGAGGCATGATCTTTGTGAGTCTTATACCTTGGAATCCTTTTAAAGATATGGATAACATTGGCAGGGAAATGAGCAGTTTTTTTGAGAATTCCCCCTTTGCTTTTTTGGGGCGGGCTACTTCACCGCGTGTTGATGTTTATCAGACAGAGACAGATGTAATTGTCAAAGTAGAAATACCCGGCGTCTCGAAAGAAGACTTAAATGTCTATATTGATGAAAATTCAATCAGACTTTCCGGGCAAACGAAAAGGGATGAACGCTATAAAGATGAGAATATGTACCGGACAGAAAGGTTTTACGGCAGTTTTTCGCGAACCATTCCTTTACCTGTCACCGTAAAATCAGAACAAGCTAAAGCGGAATATAAGGAAGGTATTTTGTCCATCAGCGTACCTAAAGTAGAACCGACTAAGTTGAAAGGCAGACGTATTGATATACAATAGGCAGGTTAATCTTTAGTAGAGTTATAAATTATAGAAAAAATAAGAGTGGAATTAAATTCTCCAATTAAGACAATTTTTAAGGTAATTGTTCCGGCAGCACGTTCGGGAATTCTAGCGGCAATCGTCTTGGGTACAGGCAGAGCTATCGGAGAAACGATGGCTGTAATCCTTGTTGCTGGTAATACCCCAATTTTCCCCGAATCTATTCTTTCCCCGGTACGAACTTTAACCGTGAATATCGCCATGGAGCATATCGTTAATCTTTATAAAGGCACGATTGAAGTTAACAGTGAACCCGGTCAGGGAACGGAATTTATCATCAGTTGGCCTGTTGCAGAGCGATTACCATCTTGTGAAGAATTTAATAATGTATAAAATAAAGGGAAGTCCCGAATAATACTCGGAGCTTCCCTTTGCTGACCGGAGATATTGTGTTTGAAGTAAAGATTGTTCAATTATTTAAGAACTTGGGGGGAAATAAAAGGGTCATTTTATTCTTCGATAATCTTTCCTGTGGTGCTGATAGTAACAATTTGCCAAGGAATCATTTTCCCGCTAGTCAGTAAAGCTTTTTGGACTGCTTTGACTAATCCACCACAGCAGGGTACTTCCATTCTGAGAATAGTGATACTTTTAATTTCATGAACGTTTAGTATGGCAGTGAGTTTTTCGCTATAATCAGTATTATCAAGCTTCGGACAGCCAATGAGTGTGATTTTATTACGCATGAAATCTTGATGAAGGTTAGTATAAGCATAGGCGGTACAGTCAGCGGCTATCAGCAAGTGAGCATTATTCAAGTAAGGAGCATTAATTGGTACAAGTTTAATCTGGCAAGGCCATTGCTGAAGCTGAGACTCGTTTTGCAATTCAATTGAGGGAGTAATGTTTGTAGGAGCATTCTCTCTTTTTAAGATTTTGGTCTGCGTGCCCGGACAGCCACAAGGCAATTTTTCTTCTTTGTCGTGAGCAGTTGATTCTTTTAATGTTTTCTTGGCGACATGTGCTTTGACAGCTTCTTCATCATAAGGTGCTGCTTCACGTTCCTCAATGGTAATAGCTCCGGTAGGACATTCTGGGAGACAGTCGCCTAACCCGTCACAGTATGCTTCAGAGACTAGTTTAGCTTTACCGTCGATGAGTTGGAGAGCACCTTCGTGGCAAGCTTCTACACATAGGCCACAACCATTACATTTTTTCTCGTCAATTGTTATAATCTTTCTTTTCATCATCTTGAACCTCCTCCTTGTAAATTTATTTTTAATTCTGCAGCCCTTAAATTAAAAGGTGTGCAGCAGTCTTTTTTCTTGTCTTTGTACATTGAGTATATTAGAATAAATCTAGTAAGTCGGTAGCCGTAGTTACCAAGGGGGATTATTTTTAATAAAAGGGGAATTTAAAAATGAGATGCAAAGTTGCTTTTGTTTGCACGGGTAATGCTTGTCGCAGTCAAATTGCGGAAGGATGGACCAAAGAGTTGGGGAGAGATATTTGGGAGGTTTATAGTGCAGGTACTCATCCTACAAGAGAAGTTAACCCTAAAGCCGTAGCAGTGATGAAAGAAGTGGGCGTAGATATTAGCGGTCAGTATTCGAAAACTTTAGAAGATATTCCTTCTGAACTTGATATCTTAATCACAATGGGTTGTGGGGTTAATTGTCCTTTTGTTCCTAATCGGCACCAAGAAGATTGGGGAATTGCCGACCCTGTCGGGAAGCCGCTAGAAGAATTTCGGAAAGTAAGAGACGAAATAAAGCGAAAAGTTCTGGAATTAAGAAATAAATATCTTAAAAATGAATAGCGTCTTTAGGGCAATGTTGGCTACAGTTAAGACATTGTAGGCATAATTCTTTGTCAATCTGAAAAGTAGGTTCTTTTTTAATGGCTTCTCCGGGACAGATTTGGGCACACAAGCCACATTGGAGACAGTTAGGAGAATCAATTTTAAGGTAGTGCCGTGGCTTTCTGCTGATTAGGGTGAGGATAGTACCAAAGGGGCAAAGATAGCGATGCCAGAGAGTTTCTGAAAAAAAGAGAGTTAGAATTGCCCCACTTATAAACAAAAGGGGTAGAAGAGGTAGTTGTTTACCACTAATTTTAATGAAAAGAAATGCTACGATAAATATTGCTAAGATTAGACAGCGGGTTAGTGGCTTTTTAATAAAAGCAGGGATGGAAAGATTTTTGCTCCCTATTATTTTCTTTGTTTTGGTGATGACTTGCATCATTGTATTAATAGGGCAAATCCAGCCACAGTAAAAACGGCCAAGAAAAAGAGCGAGAAAGGCATTTCCTAGAAAGATAACCATCCATATTTGAATTTTCCCCGTAAAGAATAGGAAAAGAAAGAAGAAGAAAAAGATAGCTTGAACTATTTTTCGCCACGCAGTATTCATGTTCTACCTCCTGTACTTTTCTTGTTTTGGTATGTTAAGTATAATAGAGTGAATTCAACAAGTCGGTAGCTGGGGTTACCAAGGGAAAAGACTTTTGGCAGAATAAGTAAATATAATAATAAATTTTGGGGAAAGGAAGTTATTTCATGGCTCAACAGTGGCTAAAAACTCTAGAGAAATGTCCTCTTTTTCAAAAAATAACTGTGGAAGAATTATCTTGCGTTTTAGATTGCCTTCAACCTAAAATAAAAAGTTATAAAAAAAGAGACATTTGTATAACTCTAGAAGGGAAGGAGTTTTCCGGAGTAGGTGTAGTTTTAAGCGGAGAAGTTGCCGTTACTAAGGAGAACGCCGAAGGTAATCGGGTGATGATGACTAAATTAGGCGCCGGTGGGCTGTTTGGGGAAATTGCTGCTTTTTCCGGCAAGCGGGTCTGGCCAGCTACAGTGGTAACTCTAGGTGCTTGTCAGGTGATGTTTATCCCGATTAATAAGATTGTTGATAGTTGTACCAACCGTTGTCCTAGTCATAGGCAATTGATTCTCAATCTGTTGCAGATTGTTTCTAATAGGGCTTTACTGTTGAATCGAAAAGTGGACTATTTAACAATTAAGAGTATGCGGGGGAAAATTAGTACTTTTTTATTAGAACAATATAAAAAAGCCGGGCAAAAGAAATTTAAATTATCTTTAACCCGGCAAGAGTTAGCTGATTTTTTGAATGTATCGCGTCCCTCTCTTTCGCGGGAGATGTGTCGGATGCGTGATGAAGGGATAATTGAATTTAAGCGAGAATTATTAGAAATAAAAGACCTTGCAGTTTTAAAAAGAGCGACAGATTAAAATTATTATTAGGTTTTATGTGAAAAAGACAAGGAATCCAACTCCTTGTCTTTTATAATAGGTAAAACAATCACCTATTTCCCTTGATTTTTCTTTGCCAGAACTGTTTTTGCTGTTACGCCGGTGAGATTACCTAGTTTACCCGAGAGAGCGCCAATTTCGTCGGTTGTGCCATCAACAATAATCGAGATGACATTGATGTGCTTTTCTTTGTAGGGAATCCCCATCCTGCCGATAATGATGGAAGCATAGTCACTTAAAATGGAGTTGGCTTTAGGTACGCTTTCTCGATCTTCAATAATAATTGCTAGTATGCCAATTCTTTTTTCCATTTATCTTCTCTCCTTTTTTAAAAGTAAAAGTCTCTTTCGCCGTTCTCCAGTCTCTGGAGATATTTTTTTGTCTCTTCTCGGGTAGCTTCTTTAGGTATGCTTTGCAGAGCTTGGGCGATTGTTTGGGCGCCGATTTCTTTGAGTTCATCGTCTGCATAGTCGAGAAGGAATTCTTTAAAGGTTAGGATGGCATTGGGGAGGCAAACATTATGAATCTCTCCGGCTTTAGCTAGGGGCATAAATCTTTCGCCTGTGCGACCTTGACGGTAGCAGGCCGTACAGTAACTAGGAATATAGCCTGAATTACAAAGCCCTTTTAATATTTCCATAGGTGAACGATGGTCTCCTACTTCAAATTGGGGGGTGTCTTGGGGAGTGTCACTTTCGTATTCTTCTTTGTAACCGCCTACACCTGTGCAAGAACCAGCACTAACTTGAGAAATTCCCAGGGCAATTATTTCATCCCTAAATTGTGATTCTTCCCTTGTGGAAATGATCATTCCGGTGTAGGGAACGGTTAGTCTCAAGATCGCTACAATTTTCTTAAAGTCAGCATCGGTAACAAGATGGGGGAAAGTTTGTAGATTAATGCTGGAGGCGGCTCTTAATCTGGGTACGGAAATGGTGTGTGGACCTACTCCATAAACACTATCTAGGTGTTCGGCATGCATAATCATGGCAATGGTATCGTATTTATGGTCATAAAGTCCATAAAGAACACCAATACCGACATCATCAATCCCGGCTTGTAGAGCTCTGTCCATGGCGGTAGTATGCCATTCGTAGTTGTGTTTAGGACCTTGAGGATGAAGTCTTTCATAAGTGGGTTGATGATATGTTTCTTGAAAAAGAACATAAGTCCCTATTTCCGCTGCTTTTAGTTTACGATAATTTTCTACAGTAGTAGCGGCAATATTAACGTTGATTCTGCGAATAGAGCCATTATCAAATTTTAAGGAATAGATTGTTTTGATACATTCGATGATGTAGTCGAGAGGACAATTAAGGTCATCTTCACCTGCTTCGAGAGCCAACCTTTTATGACCTAGGGATTCGAGGATACGTACTTCATCTTTTAATTCTTCCATTGTTAATTTTTTTCTGACAAGGTTTTTATTACTGCGATGATAACCACAATAAGCACAATTGTTAACACAGTAGTTACTTACATAGAGAGGAGCAAAAAGGACGATCCGCTTGCCATAGATTTTTTCTTTAATATATTTTGCTGTTTTAAACATTTCTTGCAGTATTTCTTTATCGGTAATGTGAAGAAGTACAGCTGCTTCTCTGTGGGTGAGTCCTTTCGCTTTTTTGGCCTTAGCTAATAGTTCTTGCACATATGTTTTATCTTGTGCCTTTTCTTTACCAAATTCGAGAGATGCTAGGATTTCCGCATCATTAATAAATTCCGCAGCTTTGTAATTTTTAAATTCTTTCATAGTTAATTAGCCTCCTCATATTTTTAATAATCTATTATAATGGCGTCGCCTTTAGAGGTAGAGACGGTTCGGCCAAAACTACTGATATATTCTTCTACTGCCCTTCTTTCTTGGACCAGGGTTTTTTCCTGGTCAAAAGATTGAGGATAGATTTCGTAAAGCTGGCGATAAGAAAGGGGTTCTACCTTCCTCATAATCACATTGGCTCCGGCACAAAAAGCATTAGTCTTTGTAGCTACTTCAAGGGCTGTTGTTGTGGGCAGATGTGTTCTTTTGAGTATGATTCTGGCAAGAGCCACGGCTTTTAAGGTTAAAAGACTGCAGTCGGTAGTTGTAGTGTTCTTGCCAAGTGGTGTATCAGGATGGGGAATAAAGGGGCCAATGCCAGCCATTTCCACATCCAGTTCTTTTAAAAGCAAGAGGTCTTGAGCGATTGTTTCCAGAGATTGTCCCGGAAGTCTAACCATAAAGCCGCTTCCTGTTTGGTAGCCTAAGCTTTTTAGCCATCGCAGACATTCGATTCTTTTTTCTAAGGAAGAGTTAGGGTGGAGTTTTTGATATAAAACACTATCTGCTGTTTCGTGTTTTAGTAAATATCTGTCGGCTCCATTTTTTTTCCATTGGGCATATTCTCGATATTCTCTTTCCCCAATGCTTAGGGTGATGGCGATATCCCCGAGCCCTTTAATTTTTCTAATTAGATAAGAAATACTCTCCTGCGTATAGTAGGGGTCTTCACCGGATTGTAGAACTATGGTTTTATAGCCGACTTGATAGGCTTCTTGGGCGATAGCGACAATTTCATCCGGTTCTATTCTGTAACGGGGGAGGGTTTTGTTTTCTCTTCGTAAGCCACAGTAAAGACAGTTACAGCGACAAAAGTTAGAGAATTCAATGATTCCTCTTAAATGAACTTCATTTCCACAATACTTTTTCCTGACCTGGTCAGCTTTTTGCCAAAGAGGATCATTGTTTTCTCCGGCTAAAACTTCGACAAGTTGTTCTATACTTGGTTTTGTAGCTGTAGCAATTTGTTCTATGAGGAATTCGGTTTTAGTGTGCATACTCGCTTTTCCTCCCTAAAATAGAAATAGAAAAAGGCTTCTTCCTTAAAGGAGAAGCCTTGGCTTTACGTAAGAATCCTGCTAATTATTTCATGGCAGTATCTAGCCCAAACGAAAAGATGACTTCCCCTTTTACGCAGATTTTCTTTCATCCTTGTAATCAGGTATATATATATTATAAAGAGAAGTTTTTTGTTTGTCTAGCTTAATTAATGATATGATATTATTTAATTAGAGTTTTACCATTTTTAGGAGGGATTTGGAGAGTGATGTGGAAATAATTATAGACAATAGAATAATATAGAATTAAATAATTTGAACCGGAGAAAGGGGTCTTTTTATGAGAACCGGTAAAACTATATGGTTGATTGATGCGGCGTATTTATTTAATGCCCAACGTTCCTTAGGTGATTATAATTTTGATTACTTAAAATTAAGGAACAAGTTAGAGAAACGTGGTGAGATTAGTCGTGTTTATTATTTGAATTCATCGCAAAACCCACCGAATGATGCACAAAATGCTTTTCATTCCTGGTTAAAAACTGCTAGACCTAATGGTCCACAATTTTTAGTAAAGTTATATAAACTGAAGGAAAGCGAGAATACTTGTCCTTATTGTCAACAAGATTTTACTTGCCAAGTACAAAAAGGTGTCGATGTAGGTTTGGCGACATTTATTGTCAAACTTGCTCATCAGAAGAGTTATGATAATTTAATTCTTTCTTCAGGAGATGGAGATTTAGAAGATTCGATAGCTTATGTTAAAGAATATTTATATAAAAGAATTGAATTATGTGTATTTAATGGTGGAGTTTCCCCGGATTTACAAGCTTATGCTGATTATATTTACTGGATTAATGACTTTGCGCAAGAAGTATCAAAATAGAAATACGTTCTAAAAAGAGAGTGTCAGATAAAATTAGTTTTTGAGTTCCTTATTTAAAAAGGGACTTTTCTTTTTGTGGTGAGAAGCTTACAAAAAGGGTAGGGGCTTGTCCGGATAAAAGTAATTATGATAAAATACAGGCAAAGATTGTTAAGTACGGAGTTGAAGAAAGGGGGAAGATTTTTGGTGAATAATAATTCTGCCAAGGTAGTTATTATTGCTCACACTCCTGAGCCGGAAAAGCTTTGTGCTTCGGCAGCAGGTATATCAACGACTAAAGGTACGGCCTTGGAAATATATAATAAGAAGCAAGAGCGAGAAAAAGCGCAAAAATTAATTAAAAATGTTTTAAAATTAGGCCATACAACTACGATTGAGCATGCTTGCTTTACAATTGCTTTTGAGAACGTTTCTGCTTTTGTGGAGCAATTTATGATTGAATTTCGTTTAGCTTCTTTTACGGTAAAGTCGCGGCGTTATGTTGACTTTAGTCAAATGGGGTATTATCAACCGAAATTTAGATTTAAGACTGAGGTTAGTAAGAAAGATAACCAGTATTTTGTTAATTTATACAATACTCATATAAAAAGAATTTTTTCAGAATACGAGTATTTAATACAGAATGGTGTACCTCGTGAAGATGCTCGTTTTCTTTTACCTTATTGTTACCGAAGTAATTTTTATTGCACGGTTAATGCACGAGAATTACAGCATATTATTTATGTTGCTCTTTATGGTAGAGGAAGTAAGTATCCGGAAATAAAAGAGATAGGAGCATCTTTGCTGGAGCAGGCTAAAAAGATTGCCCCGGGCATTTTCGGTGTTATTTTAGAAGAGGGTAGGGATGATAAAGAAGAAAGACTCCGTGAATTGTTAAGAGAAGATACTTTTCAGGCAAAAAGCTTAACAAAAAGAGAGTTGAGGCAAGAGCAAAAAAGGGAGGAAAATAGTGGTGCTTTTTGTGAGCTTTTGAGTTATACAGATAATCCGGAAAAAGTAGTGGCAAGTACAGTCTTAATTAAGCATACACTTTGTTCTAGTGAAATGGTGCAAAGGATACTTGAGGGGAACAGTGCTTTTCAGGAGAAGTTACTAAAGATTGCTTGTGAGGATCAGAGAAAACGTGAGTTGGAACAAATTTGTTTTACATTTAGAATTAATAACCTTACTCTAGCAGGGCTTACTCATCTGGCACGTCATCGTTTGCAATCACTTAATGTTCCTTCTTTTACGGAATTTGGTTTCAGCAAGGGCTATGTTTTGCCTGATTCTATTAGGCAAAAACCCAATCTTTTGTCTAGATATGTAGAGATGTGGGAAGCACATAAAAAAATATTTTGTGAATTTGCAGAGGCAGGTGTAGTTAAAGAAGACTTAGTTTATTTATATTTAAGCGGAAATTTGGTAGATGTAGTGACAACAATGAATGGACGAGAACTTTTCCACTTTTTACGTTTACGAACTTGTAGGAGGGCACAATGGGAAATACGGGCTATAGCTGTGGAAATGTTGGTTGAGTTAAGGAAGATTTCGTCGGCTCTTTTTAAAAGGTTTGGTCCTAGTTGTTATGTTTTAGGCAAATGTCCGGAAGGTAAACTTTCTTGTGGTCATAAAGAGGAAGTAGTAAAAAGATTTACCAAAGGTGAGGAATTAGACGTGGAGAAAGGTAAAGAATAAAAATAGATTTTTTATAAATAGAGGAGGTAGAACATGAAAAAAATCGCTCTCTTAACTAGTGGTGGTGATGCCCCGGGGATGAATGCTGCGATTAGAGCAATTGTCCGGACGGCTATTTATTATGGGGTTGAGGTTGTTGGGGTTAAAAGGGGATATATGGGCTTGATTGAAAAGGACTTTATTCCGTTAAATCTAGGCTCTGTTGCCGATATAATTCATCGGGGAGGCACGATACTTCTTACTGCCCGTTGTGATGAGTTTTATCAGGAAGAGGAGCGGAAAAAAGCTGTAGCCAATATGAAGAAGGAAGGTATTGAAGGAGTTATCGTGATTGGTGGTGATGGGAGTTTTCGCGGGGCTTTGGAATTAGAAAATTTAGGGATGCCTGTCATTTGTATTCCCGGTACCATTGATAATGATATTCCTTGCACAAGTGCAACGATTGGTTTTGATACTGTTATAAATACAGTAGTGGATGCAATTAATAAAATTAGAGATACGGCTACTTCTCATGAAAGGATTTTTGTGATTGAGGTCATGGGAAGAAGGTCGGGATTTATTGCTTTAGAAGCAGGGTTAGCGGGAGGAGCGGAATCGATTATGATTCCGGAACTTCCTCTTAAAACCGAGGATATTATCAGAAATATTAAAAGGGGTCTGCGGAGAGGGAAAAAACATAGTATTATTATCATTGCTGAAGGGGCAGCCGATGCGACGAAAGTGACGAAAGAAATTATGGAGAAAACCGGTTTAGAAACACGCTTATCGATTTTAGGTTACATTCAACGCGGCGGAACACCTAGTGCTCAGGATCGCTTGTTGGCCGGAAGAATGGGTGCCGAAGCTGTAAATTTGCTCTTAAGGGGAGAACGGAAAAAGATGTTGGGGTTAGATGGAGACAAGATTAGAAATTTTGATATTGATTGGGCGATTAATCAGTCTAAGACGGTTAGTTTAGAAGACCTACGTCTTGCTGGTATGCTTTCTATTTAATTTGATATTCACAATCCGGAATTATAATTAGGGAGGATAAGTGGCACAATGATAATTACCATAGCACAATTAAATCCTGTTGTCGGGGCGATAGAAAAAAACTTAGAAGTGATGAAGAAAATTTTGCAGGAACAGAATCGAAAGGGGTCAGAACTACTTGTTTTCCCGGAACTTTTTTTAGTAGGTTATCCTCCTTTGGCTCTTTTAAAGAAGGCTTGGTTTATTCAAAAAGCGCAAGAAGCGGTAGAGGAGTTGCGTGCTTTTTCGCAGAGTTTTCCTCAAACAGGTTTGTTATTCGGTGCTCCGCGTATAGTAAAAAAGGTGCAAGGAGAAAGCTTATCTAATTCTGCTGTACTAATTTGTGGTGGAAAGATTCTTTTCGAACAGGCAAAAACTGTTCTTCCCTGTTATGACCTCTTTGATGAGAAACGGTATTTTACACCAGCTACAAAAATGGAGACAGTGAATTTTCATGGTGAAAAATTAGGTATCTTGCTTGGCGAAGATGCATGGTTAGAGACGACTTCAGGAGACCTTGTAGAAAAATTAAAAAGAAAAGGGGCGACGCTATTAATTAATCTGGCGGCCTTTCCTTTTTATAGAGGCTCGGAGAAAATTATTTATAGTACATTTAGGGAACATGCTCAGAAGCACAAGCTTCCATTAGTTTACGTGAATCAAGTAGGGGCAAATGATGAACTTATTTTTGCCGGAAAGAGTTTTTGCTTGGAGCGTGAGGGACAGCCACTCGCTGTTTTGGCACCCTTTCAAGAACAGGTTTTAACACTTAATACACAAGAACAAGGTCCTCTAGAAAAATATTGCTTACAGGAGGAAGTAGAGTCTGTATACGAGGCTTTGGTGTTAGGAATTAAGGATTATTTTCAAAAGACTGGTTTCCAAAAGGCCCTGATTGGTCTTTCCGGAGGGATTGATTCGGCTTTAGTTTGTGCGCTTGCTGTAGCTGCTTTAGGTAAAGAAAACGTTGTAGGAATTTCGTTACCTTCACCTTTTTCTTCTCCGGGTAGTGTGGAGGACTCTCGTCAGTTAGCACAAAACCTGGGCATTAATTTTAAAGTTATTTCTATTTCCGGGATTTATGAAAAATATTTAGAGACACTACAAGAGTACTTTGTGGATAGACCTATCGACCTTACTGAAGAAAATATACAGGCTCGTATTCGTGGTAATCTTTTAATGGCTTTTGCTAATAAATTTGGTTATCTTCTACTTACTACCGGCAATAAGAGTGAGCTGGCAGTAGGCTATTGTACTTTGTATGGTGATATGAGTGGAGGGCTGGGTGTAATTTCAGATGTGCCGAAAACAATGGTCTATCAATTGTCTCGTTATCTTAATCGGGAGAAGGAAATTATTCCTGTAAGTACGATCGAAAAGGCACCTTCAGCGGAATTAAGACCTGAACAAAAGGATGAAGATACTTTGCCTCCTTATGAAATTTTAGACCAGTTATTGTTTCTTTATCTCGAGGAGAATTATTCCCCGGAAGAATTGATACAGGAAGGTTTTGCAGTGGAAACAGTAGAGTGGGTAGTAAAAACTGTAGCGAGAAATGAATATAAAAGGAGACAGGCCGTACCGGGGCTTAAGGTTAATACTAAGCCTGAGGCGATGGAGCCAAGAATGCCACTTACTGCACAATATTATTAATGGGAAGATCTAATTAAGAGCTGGTGAATAAATGGAAAAAAACATTAAAGACCTTGGTATTATTGTACTTGGTTGGGTTTTCGTTTTTCTAGGGATAATCGGACTTTTTTTGCCGGTATTGCAAGGAATTTTGTTTTTGTTAATTGGTTTATATGTTCTTTCTAAAAGGTCTGTTTTAGCACGAAAACTTTTAGTTGAAGTTAAACAAAGAATCCCTCGCCTTTCCGGAAAACTGGAGCTTGCTCGTCGGGATGGGGAAAAAATTATAAAAAAGATAAAAAAAAGACTTTGCAGACCTCGGAAGTGACAGAGGTTATTTCGTTCTGTTGATATAATTTTATGATATACTAGTATTGTCTTCTGTTTTTAAAGAAATAGAGGGAGGAGAGGTGAAGGACGTGGCTGATGTTTATGAATTTTCATCTGAGGAGGACACAAAGTCTGGACATTTTCGGCTTTCTCGGAAATGGTTAATTGTGTTACTGTTATTGCTTTTTTATATACTGATTCGTTTTTTGGT
>JBMNJJ010000002.1:0-622422 GCA_050951605.1 Peptococcia bacterium
TTTAAGAGGTTATAAAGGTTAGGGGGTGGTGGAGATGTCGCTGGAAATACGGACAACTTGGTCTCAACTGGGGATGCGCACTACTCCACCGGTTTTAGAAATAAGACAACCCCGGGGTGAATTAGAATTAAAACAACAAAAGACGGAATTAGTGTTAGAGCGAGAACCTATTCAAGTTTTGATTGACCAGTCAGCTTGTTTTAAAGAGTGTGGTGTAAAAAACACGGTAGAAATAGTAGCGGAAGCGGCACAACTAGGGCGAGAAATTGCGCTTGAATATACGGGGCATGATGGCTGAAGAGGGAGATCAGCTGGCCCGGATAGAAAATACTCCGGAAGGCATCATCGGCGAACTGGCTTTACAGAGAATGGAACGAGAAAATGACCGGGAATGGAATATTGCTTTTGTTCCCCAAAGTCAACCGGAATTTGAGGTAACGGGTAGTCTGAAACTTGATTGGCGTGTACTAAAAGGTTTGTCTCAATTTACACCACGTTATCCCCAAATTAATTATCAATCTAGGAAGTTGGAGATTTACGTACAGCAATACGGTAAAGTGGAGATGCGTTATATAGATCAAAGAGCTTAAACTATTCGCAGGTAATTTAAAAAAATTCACAGAAAAAAGAGTGAAGTGGAGAAGAAAGAGGGGGAAAGTGATGATTATTGCAACTAAGCATTTTGGGACTTTAGAAGTAGCCGAGGATAAAGTGCTTACTTTTCCACAAGGGTTATTTGCTTTTGAGGATAAAAAACACTATGTTTTGTTGGAAAATCAAGGGGTAGGGAATCCTTTGTGGTGGTTACAGTCTCTTGATGACTCCGACCTTGCTTTCGTATTAATTAATCCTTTTCTTTTTAAGCCTGATTATGAATTTGAATTATCTGCTGAAGATGTGGAGGATCTTGGTTTGGCAAATCCACAGGAGGCGGCAGTTTTTTGTTTGGTTGTAATTCCGCGAGGAAGTTAAGAAAATGACAGCAAATCTTTTGGCTCCTTTAGTGATCAATGCTCAGTTAAAAAAGGGAAAACAGATTGTTTTATTGCAGAAAAACTATACAACAAAGCATTTGATATTGGAGGAAATGCAGAAAGCTAAGCAGAAATGTAAAGAGGAGGGGAGGCACCATGTTAGTTCTGACTAGAAAAAAAGATGAAAGTATTATGATTGGTAAAGAAATTGAAATTGTGGTGCTGGAGATTACCCCTACGCAAATACGTCTGGGAGTAGAAGCCCCCAAAAATTATCCTGTTTTTCGTAAAGAGATTTTTTTGGAAATTCAAGCAGAAAATATTAAAGCAGCCCAGCAGAGCGTACTTGCGAATAATTTAGGTGCTGAACTTAAGGAGCTTTTTAAGGAATCCTAAATAAGTTTAAAAAACTTTTATTATTTTACAAAAAAGGCTAAACTTTTTTAAATTTTATTTCGATATAGTGAGTGAGGGATAAAATTATATGAGGGCCCCATATAATTTTTACCTTTTCTTCAAGGATGAAGAAAAAATAAAAAATTCAAGGAGGAATTAAAAATGAGAATTAATCACAACATTGCTGCTTTAAACACGTATCGGCAGTTATCGGCCAACAATGCGAACAGCTCGAAGGCGATCGAAAAACTGTCTTCCGGTTTAAGGATCAACAGAGCCGGGGATGATGCGGCAGGCTTGGCCATCAGTGAAAAGATGAGAGGTCAAATTCGCGGTTTGGAAATGGCTTCGAAGAATGCGCAAGACGGTATTTCTTTGATTCAGTCGGCAGAAGGTGCTTTAAATGAAACCCATAGTATTTTGCAGAGAATGAGAGAGTTAGCTGTTCAATCGCAAAATGATACGAATACACCGGAGGATCGCTTAGCTCTCGATGAAGAGTATCAAGCACTGGTTACGGAAATTACAAGAATTGGTCAGGACACTGAATTTAACACTAAAAAAATCTTAAACGGAGATATTTCAGCGTCCGTAGGAGACGTAGAAACTGGTCTAGCTCCATCAGCTGGTATCGTAAATATTACTTCTAACGGGGCAGCTGTAGCAGATGATTATACGGTAAGTATACTCAAACGGCTGGAACATTAACTTTATCCAGTGAGACTTTAGGAAAGAACGAAACTATTACCATAACACCACCTGCTGGTTTTGAAACGAGTACAGTCAATTTTGCTTCCTTGGGGATTTCTATAGAAGTCAGTGCTGCTTTAACTGCTGATATCAGCGCGGAGAATACATTTGCAGTTGAAGCAGGAGACACAATGAGTCTGCAAATAGGAGCCAATGCTGGACAAGCAATGACTATTTCGATTGGTGATATGCGTGCTGAGCAATTAGGCGGAGCGACAAAATTAAACGCTACTAATGTTAAGGATGCAGACGGGGCCAATACAGCCTTGGGTTCGATTGATACAGCGATAACCGAAGTATCAGCTCAACGTTCTAAATTAGGTGCTTATCAAAATAGGTTAGAACATACGATTAATAACTTGGGTACAGCATCAGAAAACCTGACTGCTGCGGAATCACGGATTCGTGATGTGGACATGGCTAAAGAAATTATGGAATTCACGAAGACGACGATTCTTACTCAGGCTGCTCAGGCAATGTTAGCTCAAGCTAATCAGCAACCTCAGGGAGTATTGCAGTTACTCAGATAGGTTATTTGGTTATTTTAAAACGGGTTGGGGGAATCTTCCCCTTACCCGTTTTAATTATCTTTTTAATAAGTATTAGCAGGGAAAAGCTGTTTAAGGAAAGAAATTAGAGAGAAAGACTAAATTTTTTTGTCACTTTGTTCGATATAGATAGTAGAAGGTTATTCAGAGAAAGCGGGGGGGGGAAAGATGCGGATAGAAAGCGGAGTTGCCACACTGAATATAGCCCAAAATCAACCAAGTGAATCTCTTCTTCCTGTGCAGGGAGAACAGCGACCCTCATCGGCTAATGTGACTTTGCCAGATAAAGTTGAAGAAAGGACAGAAGAGAAAGTCACAGAAGAGCAAGTGATTAAAGCTATAGAAAAAGCTAATCAGAAGTTTCAGTATTATAATACGTATTTAGAGTTTTCAATTCATGAAGAGACACGGCAGATTATGGTTAAGGTTTATCGTGATGAGGAGGTTATTCGCGAGATTCCACCGGAAAAGATATTGGATATGGTTGCTCAAATGATGGAATGGGCAGGATTAATTGTGGATGAAACAGTGTAAAGAGGTGAGCATAGATGAATAATATGCGGGTAGGTGGCTTAGCATCGGGAATGGACATTGATCAGATTGTCCAGGATATGATGCGGGCTGAACGGAAAAGAGTTGATGTAGTTGAGCAAAATAAACAGATTTTAGAGTGGCGACAAGAAGGCATATCAAGAGGTCAATAAATTAATGGCTAATTTTATTCTTGATTCTAAGCAGGCTTTTGGTTTATCGCAAACTACGGCCTTTGGAGCATTATATAATACTAGTGTGAATAGTTTAGATTGGGTAAAAACGGCTAATGTAACTAATAGTAATGTAGCTGAGGCGAAGGCTTTGACCGGTGCAGTACAAGGTACATATAACCTGGAGGTAACTCGTTTGGCTTCCAACTGGTCAGCAGCGAGTAGTGGTAGTATTTCAGTAGGTGAACGGAGAGATAATTTAGTTAATCAATTAGGGTTAGCCGCTGATGATGTGATAGATTTTACGATTACTACCAATCAGGGTGAAGTAAAGATCAATAAGACTGATTTAGATAGTGTTGCTCTCTTTGATATTGTTAATGAGATTAATCAGGCCAATATCGGTGTGAAGGCTGTTTATGACTATTCTCTGGATCGCGTTTTCTTACAGACGACGAATACAGGCAGTGAAAATACAATTATGATTAGTGATAATAGTATTCTGGCTGAGGGTGGTAAGTTTATTGCCGGTAGTGAGAGTAAATTAAAGTTACAATATTTAGATGGCGAGGGAGTTACTCAAGCAGTGGCCGATAGTACCACTTATGCCGGGGAGGATGCTCTTTTTAATTTTGGGGCAGCCACAGGGATTACACGGAGTATGAATACGTTTTTGGTTAATGATGTCCAAGTTACCTTGAAAGAAACAGGGACTACTACCTTAAATGTGTCTACCAATGTGGATGGTGTTTATGAAAAAATCACTGCTTTTGTCGAGCAATATAATGCTATGGTGGACAAAATCAATGTAGAACTAGGAGCAAAACGTTATGCTGATTACAAGCCTTTAACTGCTGAACAGCGTGAAGAGATGACCGAAAAACAAATTGAGAAGTGGGAAGAGAAAGCAAAAAGCGGACTTTTAAAAAATGATCGTATCTTGGAAAGTACGCTGCAGACGATGCGGCTGGGTTTATATCAAGAGGTAGAAGGGGTCGAGGGAATTTATAGTCGGTTGACACAAATAGGGATTAGTACAGAAAGTTATACTGTCGGTTCGCGTGGGGGTAAATTAGTGATTGACTCGACGAAATTGACCCAAGCGATTGCGCAAGATGCCGATAGTGTTGTGGAACTTTTGTTTAAAACCCCGGAGCGTCGTTTAACTTTGCAGTCGGAAAGTCAAATGACGGGGGAGGAGATTAAGGAGAAAAGAAGCCAAAGTGGGCTTGTTACGCGTTTATATGATAATGCTATTGCTGGCATGAAAAATGTGATTACACGGGCGGGGACGGGTGAAGACAGTGACCTTTATCGTAGTGTTAATTCATCAATTTTGATTGATTTTGTAACCGAATACGGCAGTATTAGTACCTTGGAACGTGATATTGGTCGGCTTGATGACCGGATTAGGACAATCAATCACTATTTAATAAAAAAAGAAACGCGTTACTGGAATCAATTTACGGCGATGGAAAAGGCGATCAGTCGTATGAATCAACAGAGTGCTTGGCTCATGCAACAATTTGGCGGTAATCTGTAAAAGAGTATAATAGAAAAAGTGGAGGGAAGAAGATGGCGATATCTAATCCATATCAATATCAACAGTATCAACAACAACAGGTGTTTACAGCACCACCGGATAAGCTTTTGTTAATGCTTTTTGATGGTGCGATTCGTTTTTGTAATCAGGCGAAAAAAGCGTTAGTCGGTCAGAAATTAGAAGAAAGTAATTATTATATTATCAAGGCTGAGGATATTATTCTGGAATTGATGACTACTTTAAAGATGGATTTTGAGTTTTCGCAGCAGCTTTATTCTTTATATGATTATTTATATAGACGTTTAGTAGAAGCAAATATAGAAAAGGATATGGTGTTGCTCGATGAGGTTGTGGAGTTGTTAACTGAATTACGACAGACTTGGGCCGAAGTAGCTGTTAAGGCTCGAGAAACAAGGAAAATGGTTGTAGGTGGTGGTGGCATTGAGGGGTAATCTTTTAAATCTTGTTTTTAAAAGAATGGCCGGAGGTTATCAAGAACAAGTTCCTTTTTATGAAAAAATGTTACAAGTAGCCGAACGGCAAAAAGTTATTTTAGCAAAGGAAGAAGTAGATATCGAACAGCTTTTTAATTTAATCGAGCAACGCCAGGAACTGCTTGTGAAGTTGGAAAAAATGAATGAAGGGCTTGCTTCTCTTAAAGAAGAAATAAAAGATGCTTTGGAGATTACAGAATTTAATATAAGTAATATCAAAAAAAGGATTTCCGGTCCCGGTGTCGAGGCTTTATCTAATTCTTGGGAACAGTTAGGAAACCTTGTAACCAAAATTAAAGAACTGGATCAAGCTAATGAGGCATCTTTGCGTCAAGTAATGCAAAAAACGCAAGAACAATTAAAAGTTTTGCAAGAGAATAAGAAAGCCGGTCAAGCGTATCAGTCTACACCTCTTGCTGACGAGGGTATTTTTATAGATTATTCCAAATGATTTTTGGAAGAAAAACAAAAAATAGAAAGAAGAACAATCTGTGCCTAAGGTTGTTCTTTTTTATTTTTATGCTAAAAGTACACAATTTTCGAGAAAAAAACATGGGGTAAATTATACAATTTGTCAAATTATGTTTTTGTAAAAAGATTTAGAAAACGGTGTTTTTTTTATTAAAATAACTTTTACTTTTTTAGGTGGAAAAAAAGGTTATTTAGGATAAAAATTTTTTATAACCTAAACTTATCCACAGCAAAACTAACGTTAATTAGAGTTATTAACAGGGTTACCCACATTATCCACAGATTTTTAAATAAAAAAGGATAGCTTTTTTACCAAAAATATGTTCTCAAAGACCTCTTTAATGTGTTTCTAGTATGGACAAGTTGTGTAATAATTTATATTTATATAACGAGTGTGCCCTATTGCTTAAATATGCAGATACCTGTATAATTGTTAGTATTAATAAATATCGTGAAAACATTTAGGAGGTAGTAAGAATGAGAAAAAGAAGTAAGCTAGGGCTAATGACTTTAGCAGTATTATTTAGTGTTAACCGTAGTTGGTTGTGGTAAAACGGACTCGGATGAGGATGTGACAGCGAATAAGGATACAGAAGAAGTTGTTTATAAAGTTGCTTGTGAACCAACTTTTCCGCCTTTTGAGTATAAGGATATTGAAACTGATGTAATTACTGGTTTTGATATTGACTTAATTAAAGCTATCGCAGAAGAAAGTGGTCTTAAGGTAGAAATACAAGGATTAGGTTTTGATGCCCTTATTCCCGCTTTACAATCCGGAACGATTGATATTATTGCCTCAGGCATGACTATTGACGAGGAGAGAAGCAAGCAAGTTGATTTTACGGAACCATATATTAATTCCGGTTTAGCTTTAGCTGTAGCTAAAACTAATGAAACGATTAAATCGGAAGCAGATTTACAAGGAACGAAAGTCGCTGTACAAATTGGCACAACAGGAGCAAAAAAGGCTAATGCTTTGAAAGAAGCAGGTGTTGTTAAACAAGTAAAAACTTATGATACAATTGATGTTTTGATGGCTGAATTGGCGAAAGGGACAGTTGATGCAGTAATTAATGACCTTCCCGTAACCCAAGAGTTTATTAAAAAGGGTCATAGCGAGATTAAAATTGTCGGTGAGCCGATGGATAGCTAGCAGTATGGTTTTGCTGTAGCTAAAGGTAAAACAGAACTTTTACAGAAACTAAATGATGGTTTAGCCAAGGTTATGGAAAGTGGAAAATATGCTGAGCTTTTGGAGAAATATGCACTTCCCGAGAATGCTTGGCCTAAGTAAGGTGATGAGTTATTATTAATTTTTGGGAAATTTTCATGCAAGCGATGCCGCATCTTCTCGCGGGAGCGATAACTACGATTTGGATAACCGCTATTGCCGTTTCTTTAGGGGTATTAATTGGGATGGTAGTAGGGATCGCTCGTTTGTCTGAGAATGTTTTTTCAGGGGACTAGCTAGAATATATATAGATTTTATTCGGGGTACACCTCTTTTAGTACAGATTTTGATTATTTATATAGGGATTCCTAATCTTCTTTTTGTAATTACTAAACAGCAGATGCCCATTAACGTATATGTAGCAGGGATTGCTGCTTGTGCCATTAATTCAGGTGCTTATGTGGCGGAAATAGTAAGAGCAGGAATTCAATCAATTGATCGTGGTCAGTCAGAAGCGGCCCGTTCTTTGGGGATGACGAGAACGCAGACCATGCGTTATATTATTCTACCTCAGGCCATTAAAAGGATTATTCCTCCTTTAGGGAATGAGTTTATTGCTATGCTGAAGGATACTTCTTTGTTATCTGTGATTGGGGTAGAAGAATTGACGCGTAAAGGACAATTATTTATTGCGGTAACGTTTGCTCCTTTTCCTGTCTATCTGGGAATTTTGTTGATGTATTTAGCTATGACTTTAAGTATTTCCCGGTTGATAGCTTTAGCGGAAAGGAGGTTGGCCGTAAGTGATCGTAGTAACTGATTTATGTAAGTCTTTTGGAAAGCTAGAGGTTTTAAAAGGGATTACCACGAGGATTCAAGAAAAAGAGGTAGTAGTAGTTATTGGACCGTCCGGTTCGGGGAAAAGTACATTTTTACGTTGTTTAAATCTTTTGGAACAGCCTACTTCAGGGGAAATAGTTATTGATCATTTTTCGGTTACCGATCCGCAAACGAATATTAATAAACTGCGTGCCGAAGTGGGAATGGTTTTTCAGCATTTTAACCTTTTCCCTCATAAAACGGTTTTAGAGAATATTATTCTTGCACCGATGAAGGTGCGGGGTTTGACTAGAGAGGAAGCAGAGGAAAGAGCTTATAGTTTGTTACGGAAAATTGGTTTGGCGGAAAAGGCAGAGGTTTATCCAGGTTCCCTTTCCGGTGGTCAACAGCAGAGAGCGGCGATTGCCCGTGCTTTAGCCATGCAGCCACGGGTAATGCTTTTTGATGAGCCGACTTCGGCTTTGGACCCGGAGATGGTGGGCGAAGTTTTAAACGTAATGAAGGATTTGGCTCAGGAAGGAATGACTATGGTTGTCGTAACTCATGAAATGGGTTTTGCTTGAGAAGTGGGAAATCGGGTTTTATTTATGGATGAAGGACAAATTTTAGAAGAAGGTTCTCCAGAAAGTATTTTTGAAAATGCGCAACATGAACGTACCCAAGCTTTTTTGAGTAAAATCTTGTGAAAAGTTTCTAGATTTGTTTGACTTCACTGTACAGTGGTGCTATAATCATCAAAGTAGATTTAATCTGCTAGTTACATTTTAGGAGGAATGTTTTTAATGCAAGGAAAAGTGAAATGGTTCAACAAAGAAAAGGGTTATGGTTTTATTGAGAGAGAAGAAGGCAACGATGTGTTTGTACACTTCTCGGCGATTCAAGAGGATGGTTTTAAAACTTTGTATGAAGGTGATGTTGTCGAATTTGAAATTGTGGAGGGTCCCAAAGGGTTGCAAGCGGCTAACGTTTGCAAGATTTAAGTAGGAAAACAAAGAAAAACTCCCCGGTATTTTGTTACCGGGGTTTTTGTTTTTGTGTATTAACTTTGAGCTTCTTTATTATTTTGTGCAGGATTTTTTTAAAAAGCAGGGAATAATTATAATATAGAGGACTTTAAGATTAGAGAGGAGGAAAAAAATGAAATTTCAATTTAGAGGTAAAAACATTCAAGTTACGAATGCTTTGAAGGAACATGCTGAAAAGAAGTTAGGTAAACTGGATAAATATTTTGATACTCCTCCGGAAGCTATTGTCACTTTGACAGTAGAAAAGGAACGTCAGCGTGTGGAAGTGACTATCCCTCTCAACGGTTATCTTTTACGTGGTGAGGAAGAAACACATGACATGTATTCATCTGTGGATCAGGTAGTGGACAAATTAGAAAAACAAATGAAAAAGTACAAAACACGTTTAAGTAAAAAGAACAAAGGGGCAAGTATTAAAGACTTGGTGGCAAATTCTGTAGAAAAGGTTGAAGAAGAAGGTCCTCGTTTAGTACGTACAAAGCGTTTTGCCATGAAACCCATGTCTGTGGAGGAAGCACTTATGCAGATGAATCTTCTCGGACACAGTTTTTTTGTGTTTACTAATGCAGAAACGGAAGAAGTAAATGTCGTTTATTGTCGTAAAGATGGTAATTATGGTTTAATTGAACCAGTAATTTAAAAAAAGTACTTAAGATTGTAAAAAGAGAATCGTAAGAAAAAACGGGAGAACATTGTTCTTCCGTTTTTTAACATCGTAAATATGTATTATCTGGCAATTGATTGACAAAGAAATAGCTAAAAGGTAAACTAAAAAATGATGTTAAATGAAAAATTATTGAGTCTTGCTTGGTGGAGGATTAAAATAGATGAAAAAAATAAAGTCATATTTATTACCTTTGATAATTGTGCCCCTGGTTTTATTATTTATTACAGAATTAGTACAACGGGCAAGTCTTTTTTCCGTATTAAGCTGGCCTTTTTTGCATCCACCTGAATTTATTGTGAGCTTTATGCTCGTTTTTTGTTTTTTAAGTATTTTTTTAGCGTTAACTAATAATTTGAGGATATCTTTTTTCGTGGTTTTAACAATTTCTGCGCTTTTTGCTTTGATTAGTAATATTAAGCAGAAGTTTTTGGGAGAGCCATTATTACCGTGGGATTTTGTTTTAGGTAAAGAAACTACAGATATTGTTAATTATTTTACTAGTTTTATTAATACAAAAGTCATTCTTTTTGTGGTATTAATTATTTTTTTAGGGATATTTTTGTTTCGTTATTTACCTTTCAAGAATGATTGCAATAAATATAGTGTGAAAACAAGAGTGATTTTGTTGGTTCTTTCATTAGTTATGATTATTTCCATATGTACTAATTATCCAATTCCATTAAAGAGTAATTTTGACTTACGATGTATTACTTGGGACCAAAAGTTGAATTCCAATAGAAATGGATTGCTATTATCTTTTTGTATAAATTTACAATGGCTTACTGTGGAACAGCCTGAGGGTTATAATGAAAAAAGAATTGCGGAGATAGTTAATAATTATATAGGTACGGAGAGTAATGTTCCGGTAGTTGGTGACTCTGCAGTTAAACCAAATATTATTATGATTATGAATGAGGCTTTTTGGGATCCTTGTCTATTGCCGGGAGTTTCTTTTAATCGCGACCCTTTGCCTCTTTTTCATGCTTTGCAGAAAAAACATACTTCCGGGTCGTTATTTGTACCGGTTTTTGGCGGGGCAACGGTAAATACGGAATTTGAAGCTCTGACCGGTCATTCCACTCATTTCCTTCCGGGAGGGTCAATTGCGTATGCTCAGTATGTACGTAAACCGGTAGAGTCTTTGGCTAGTATTTTGGCTAATCAGGGCTATACTACAACCGCTATTCATTCCTACCATAATTGGTTTTATCGACGGGATGAAGTTTTTCGTAATTTAGGTTTTACTAAATTTATTAGTAGCGAGTTTTTTGTAGAGCCTCAACTGAAACGGTATTATATTACTGATGATGAGGTTTCCCGGTTAATTATTGAGGAGTCCGAAGAAAGTACAGAACCTTTTTTTGTTTTTGCAGTAACCATGCAGAATCATGGTCCGTATACTGTTGGTTATGGCGAGGAAGCAGAGATAAAAGTAGAGGGAGACCTTTCTTCAGAGGCAAAGAATATATTAGAGATTTATGCTCAAGGTGTAGCTGATGCTGACCAAGCATTACAGAAGCTGGTAGAGCATTTTCAAAAAAGTGAAAGACCGACAATTATTGTGTTTTTTGGTGACCATTTGCCGGCTTTAGGTGAGGACTATCAAGTTTACCGTGAGACTAATTTTTATCAGGAAGATTATAGTTATGAGGAAAATCAAAAAATGCATACTGTTCCTTTCGTTATTTGGAGTAACTATTTGCCGCGGGAGGAAGGGCTAAGGCTTAATTCTTCTTTTTTAGGTCCTTATCTATTACAAAAGGCAGGGTTAAAGGGTTCTTTCTATACTGATTATTTGTTTTCTTTGTGGCAAAAAACGCCGTTAATTCCTAAACGAACATATTATACAGAGGCAGGGATAGAAAACAGTTCTTTAGCAGATTATCAATTATTGCAGTATGACCTTCTTTTTGGTGAAAGCTACCTTTATCAAGGGCAGGTGCCTTCTATTGTACAGGAACAATATTTCTTGGGTAGGGAGAAGATGAGTATCGAATCTGTGCGTTTTTTAGAAGAAGAAAAAGCATTACGTAGTAAATGGGAATTAGAGATAACGGGAAAGAATTTTACTCCGGATTGTCGTGTTTATTTAAAGGATAAACCCATAACGACGAATTTCGTAGATGAGAATCATTTAAAGATAGTTGTTTCGGAAAGAATATTTAAGCAGTTTGATAATTTAACCATCCAGGTCAAACTTGCTGATTCCTTGCATAATATTATTGCCGAGTCTAATTGCGCATTGTTAGGCAAGATGTTAAAATGAAGAGAAAGTTTGGTTTAGTTTAGAAAGCAGGTGTTTGATGGTGGCGTGGGGATTTTTAAAAAATATTTTAGATATAAATGCGAAAGAGATTAAGCGCTTAAGTAGAAAAGTGGGAAATATTAATATTTTAGAACCTGAGATGAAGGCTTTAAGTGACCAACAGTTAAAGGCTAAAACGGATGAGTTTAAAGCACGTTTGGCTGAGGGTGAAACTTTTGATGACGTTCTTCCTGAAGCTTTTGCTGTAGTTCGTGAGGCGTCACGCAGAGTGTTAGGCTTGCGTCATTTTGATGTTCAGTTGATCGGGGGTATGGTTTTACATCAGGGCAATATTGCGGAGATGAAAACAGGAGAAGGGAAGACTTTAGTGGCAACACTTCCGGCATATCTTAATGCCCTTACGGGAAAAGGTGTGCATATTATTACAGTGAATGATTATTTGGCAAAACGTGATAGTGAATGGATGGGACAAATTTATAAATTTTTAGGTTTATCGGTAGGTTTAATTGTCCATGGTCTGGATTTTGCTGAAAGGAAAGCAGCTTATGCTGCCGATATAACTTTTGGGACAAATAATGAGTTTGGTTTTGATTATCTTCGAGATAATATGGTTTCACATCCGGAGCATTTAGTACAACGTGAACTACATTATGCTATTGTTGACGAGGTAGACAGTATTTTGATTGATGAAGCTCGGACTCCTTTAATTATTTCAGGGGCTGGAGATAAACCTAAAGACTTGTATCGGCAAGTAGCAAGAATTATTCCGCGATTAAAAAAAGAGGTTGATTTTAATGTTGATGAAAAGGCTCGAGTGGTCACACTAACGGAGGAAGGTATTAGTAGAGTAGAACAGATGTTAGGGGTGGAAAATCTTTATGACCAGGAAAATATCGAGTTAAGTCATCATGTTAATCAGGCTCTCCACGCTCATACTCTGATGAAGCGAGATGTGGACTATGTGGTAAAAGATGGGGAAATTATTATTGTTGATGAATTTACAGGGCGATTGATGTATGGACGTCGTTATAGTGAAGGATTACATCAAGCGATTGAGGCGAAGGAAGGAGTAACGATTGAAAAGGAGTCGCAGACTTTGGCGACGATAACTTTTCAAAATTATTTTCGGATGTATAAAAAATTAGCCGGAATGACAGGTACAGCAGTAACTGAGGAAGAAGAGTTTAGAAAGATTTATAAACTCGATGTAACAGTTATTCCGACAAACAAACCTTTGATTCGTAAGGATTTACCGGATATGATTTATAGGACGGAAAAGGGTAAGTTTCTGGCGGCAGTAGAGGATATAGCCAAGCGTCATGAAAAAGGACAACCGATTTTAGTAGGAACGATCTCTATTGAAAAGTCGGAATTGCTGAGTAAACTTTTGCGACAAAGAGGTATTCCCCATCAGGTGCTGAATGCGAAGTATCATGACTTAGAAGCTCAGATTGTGGCTCAGGCGGGAAGAAAAGGAGCGATAACTGTTTCCACGAACATGGCTGGTCGTGGTACGGACATTATTTTGGGCGGGAATCCTAGTTTTATGGCTCGCCAGGAGATGTTAATACAGGGGTATTCGTCTGCTTTAATTGAAGAGGCTGCTAGTCATAGTGAGGTTGATGATGAGGAAGTTTTACAGGCAAGGGAATGTTATCAAAAGTTGTATAAGGAAAAGCAAAAAGAAACGGCTCAGGAACATGACGAGGTGATTGCTTTAGGTGGATTGCATATTATTGGTACGGAGCGGCATGAGAGTCGTCGTATTGATAATCAGCTGAGAGGTCGAGCCGGTCGTCAAGGAGACCCGGGTTCCAGCCAGTTTTATATTTCCCTGGAAGATGATTTGATGCGCCTTTTTGGAGCAGAAAACATTATGGGGTTAATGGATAAGCTAGGTATGGATGATAGTATGCCTGTTGAGAATAAGATGATTACGAGAGGAATAGAAAATGCTCAGCGTCGCGTAGAAGCCCGTAACTTTGATCTTCGAAAAAATGTGTTAGAATATGATGATGTGATGAATCAGCAGAGAGAAGTAATTTATGAGCAGCGCCGCAGTGTATTGATGGGTGAAGACATTAAAGAAAATATCCTGGAGATGATTGCGAGGGTTGTAGAAAGAACAATAAATGCTTTTACCGGGGGAAGTATTTATCCGGAAGAGTGGGACTTGAAAAATTTGTTAGAGCAAGCTCAACAAATATTTTTACCTCGGCATAATCTTTCGGCAGATGAATTAGCGAAAATGCATGAAGAAGAGGTTAGAGAGCTTATTCTGGAAAAAGCCAAAGCAGGTTATGAAGAGCGGGAAAAAGAATTAGGTGCAGAAAACATGCGGGAATTAGAACGTCTAGTTACCTTGCGTGTTGTTGATGAAAAATGGATGGGACATCTTGATGCTATGGATCAGTTGCGTCAGGGGATTGGCTTGCGGGCTTATGGACAGAGAGACCCTCTTGTCGAATATAAATATGAAGCTTATGATATGTTTAATATGATGGTGGAAGAGATTCAAGAAGATATTGTACGCTATGTTTATCATGTGTCAGTAGTAGAAAGACCGAAAGAACGCCAAAATTTAATTGAAAATCGTTATGATGAGAGTGAGCTTAAAAAAGAACCGAGACGGGTGAAGAAAATAGGAAGAAATGACCCCTGTCCTTGTGGCAGTGGGAAGAAATATAAAAAATGTTGTGGTCAATAATTAGAATACAGGGAGGAATGTTTGATGCTTTTAGAATTTAAGCGGGAGTGGGACAGAGAGATAAAAACAATTAAAGATAGATGTTTTGATTTAGGGAGGTCTCTTTGACTTTTCTAGTCAAAAGGCGCAGTTAAAGAAATTAGAGCAAGAAATGTCTGCACCTCATTTTTGGGATAATCAGTCGGAAGCTCAGAAAATTATGCAGCAAGCGACAGCTTTAAAAAATAAAATTGAAGATTATACTAATTTACAGGAAAAAATAGAGGATGTAGAAGTCCTTTATGAACTTGGTCAGGAGGAAGAAGAATATTTAGTTGAAGCAGAAAAGGTCTTCCAACAAGTAATTAAAGACCTTGAGGCAATGGAATTACAGCTTCTTTTTCAGGATAAATATGATGCCAGTAATGTGATTCTTTCTTTACATGCGGGTGCCGGTGGTACAGAGTCTCAAGATTGGACTAATATGCTTTTGCGGATGTATACGCGTTGGGCAGAGCAAAAAGGGTTTGGTGTAGAGATGCTTGATTACCTTGCTGGTGATGAGGCTGGAGTAAAAAGTGCGACGCTCTTAATTAAAGGAGAAAATGCCTATGGTTTGTTGAAGGCAGAAAAAGGTGTTCACCGTTTGGTACGTATTTCTCCTTTTGATGCTTCCGGTAGACGACACACTTCTTTTTCGGCGGTAGATGTTTTGCCGGAAGTAGATGATCAAGATGAAGGAATAGTCCTTAATAGTGACGAAATAAAGGTAGATACCTATCGTTCTAGCGGAGCTGGAGGGCAACATGTTAATAAAACCGATTCAGCGGTAAGAATGACTCATCTTCCTACGGGGATTGTGGTCCAATGTCAGAATGAACGTTCTCAGATTGCGAATAGGAATGCTTGTGAAAAAATTCTTAAAGCTAAGCTTTTGGAGCTAAAACGTCAGGAACAGGAAAAGGAAATGACAAGTTTGCGTGGAGAACTTGGGGAAATAGGCTGGGGGAATCAGATCCGTTCGTATGTTTTTCACCCTTATAGTATGGTTAAAGACCATCGTACCGAAGTTGAGATAGGTAATGTGAATCGTGTTATGGATGGCGAAATAGATCCTTTTATCGATGCTTATTTACGGATGATAGCAGTTCCGGGACAGCGAAAAAGTTAATTAGAAAGTTTATTATATGATTAAAGTGTCGAGAAATGTTAGGAGGTATCATTGATGGAAAAAATGATTGATCAACAAAAATTAGAAGAAACAGCTAAGCAATTACGTCGGGATATTATTACTATATTGGCTGAGGCCGGGTCAGGGCATCCGGGTGGTTCTCTCTCAGCGGTAGAAATTCTGACGTATCTTTACTTTGAAGAGATGCAGGTAGATCCGCAAAATCCATCTTGGTCTGACAGGGATCGTTTCGTTTTAAGTAAAGGGCATGCTGCTCCTGTACTCTATACGGCATTGGTCGGCAGAGGTTTTTTCCCACGGGAAGACCTTTTGAATATTAGAAAAATTAACTGTCCTTTACAAGGGCATCCTGATATGAATAAGGTACCTGGGGTGGATATGTCTACCGGTTCATTGGGACAGGGCATTTCTACTGCTGTAGGGATGGGTTTGGCCGGAAAATTGGACAAGAAGGATTATCGTATTTTTGTTCTGTTAGGGGATGGGGAAATTGAAGAGGGACAGGTTTGGGAAGCAGCTATGTCAGCTGCTCATTATCAATTAGATAATTTAATTGTTTTTTTAGATAATAATGGTTTACAGATTGATGGACCTGTGACAGAAGTAATGTCCCCTGAGCCCATTGAGGATAAATTTAGAGCTTTTGGTTGGCATGTAGAAAGGATTAATGGGCATTCCTTTACAGAAATTGCGGCGGCAGTGGAAACGGCGAAAAGGGTTAAGGATAAGCCGGTCCTGATTATTGCTGATACGGTAAAAGGTAAAGGTGTTTCTTTTATGGAAAATCAAGTGGGCTGGCATGGAAATGCTCCCAGTCAGGAGCAAGCAGAAAAAGCCCTAGCAGAGCTTGCGTAGGAGAGGGGAATGATGAAGATGAAAAAGATGGCGACACGAGAAGGTTATGGTAAAGCTTTGGCTAAATTAGGAGCTGAGCAGAAAAATGTGGTAGTATTAGATGCTGATTTATCTAAGTCCACGAAGTCTTATGAGTTTTGTAAGCATTATCCGGAACGGTTTTTTAATATGGGGATAGCGGAACAGAATCTAATGGGGACGGCAGCCGGATTGGCGGCGTCGGGTAAAATAGCGTTTGCTAGTACTTTTGCGATTTTTGCAACAGGACGAGCCTTTGAACAGATTCGTAATTCGATTGCTTATCCGAAGCTTAATGTGAAAATTGCCGCGAGTCATGCTGGTTTAACGGTAGGAGCAGATGGAGCTTCTCACCAGGCGATCGTTGATATGTCAATTATGCGTTCTTTGCCAAATATGACGGTGATAGCTCCGGCGGACGGAGTGGAAGCTGAAAAAGCGGTTTTTGCTGCGGCTCAATATGAGGGTCCTGTTTATTTGCGTCTAGGTCGTTCGGCTGTGCCGGTGATTTATGGTGAGGAGCATGAGTTTAAAATTGGTGAAGCGTCTCAACTACGGGAGGGGCATGATGCAACTATTATCGCTTGCGGGATTATGGTGGCGGAAAGCTTGCAGGCTGCGGAGGAATTAGCCGAGGAAGGACTTACGGTGCGTGTAATCAATATGGCAACGATTAAACCACTTGATCAAGAGGCTGTGCTCAGGGCTGCTAAAGAAACGGGAGCAATTGTTACGGCCGAGGAACATAGTATTATTGGCGGTTTGGGTAGTGCGGTGGCTGAAGTATTGGTGGAAAATGTTCCTGTACCGATGGAGCGGGTCGGGGTTAAAGATGTCTTTGGGGAGTCGGGAGAGCCGGAAGAATTATTAGTGAAATATGGTCTTACGATAAAGGATATTAAAGAAGCGGTGTATCGGGTGTTACAAAGAAAGTAGTCTGTTTAGCTGAAACTTCGCCAAAAAACGTTAAACGGTATAGCATATTTTCTTAAGTATAGGAAAGAGGTGCATTTCCTAGTTTCGCTCATTTAGTTATTTTGATTAAAACCTCTCCAGTCATTTTAGGAGAGGTTTTTTGATTTTATGGCAAAATTTGCAGAGGAGATTTCGTCATTTTTAGCAGGGATTCTTTTTCTCTTGTCGAAAATAATGTATGTCGGGAGTAAAGGAACTTTTTCTGTTTAAAAAAGTCTAGAAAAGTAAGGACACGGATTTGAGGTGGTAAAATGATTCAGATATTTAATGTTTCTAAAACATATAAAGGTGAAGTTGCGGTAGAGGCACTTAAAAATATAAATTTACATATTAAAAGGGGCGAGTTTGTTTTTTTGGTAGGTCCGAGTGGTGCCGGAAAATCTACTTTAACGCGTTTATTAATCAGGGAAGAATTGCCTACTGAAGGGCAAATTATGGTTAACGGGAAAAGTCTTTTAAGGTTACGGGAGAGGGAGATCCCTTATTATCGTCGCAAGATTGGCTTTATTTTCCAAGATTTTCGTTTGTTGATGGAAAGAACTGTTTATGAAAATGTAGCTTTTGCTATGGAAGCGATTGAGATACCTAAACATGAAGTGAAAGAACAGGTCCCGGCAATATTAAGAATGGTTGGTTTAGAGGACAAGCTTAATTCTTACCCTTATCAACTTTCGGGGGGACAACAGCAGAGGGTTTGTATAGCACGTGCTATTGTCAATAATCCGCTGGTGGTTATTGCCGATGAGCCTACGGGGAATTTAGACCCTGATACTTCTTGGGAGGTAATGAATCTTTTACAAGCTATTAACAAAAGAGGTACTACAGTAATCACGGCAACACATGATCGCGAGATGGTCAATAGAATGCAGAAACGTGTAATTGCCCTTGAAGCCGGTCGCCTTGTGCGTGATGAAGAAAGGGGCGAGTACTAAGTGAGGTTAAGTAGTTTAGAGTATGCCTTTCGCGATGCGCTTCGTTCTATGAAAAGAAATAAGGTCATGTGTATAGCCTCAATAGCAACGGTAGCCGTTTCTTTACTTATTTTAGGTTGTGCTTGGCTTTTAGTTTTGAATTCTCAACATTTGGCTAATGTGATGGAATCAGAGTTGGAGATTAATGCTTATATTAAAGAAGATGTCACACGGGAAGATGCGCTTAATTTACGCCGGAAGTTTGAAGCTATTGGTGGTGTAGCTCAAGTAACTTTTATTTCGAAAGAAGAAGGGTTAAAGGGATTACAGAAACGTTTTGGTGAGGACACCAGTATTCTTGAAGCTTTAGGAGGAAAAAACCCTCTCCCGGATATGTATCGGCTTAAAGCGAAAATAGCAGAAGAAGTTCCACGTATTGCTGGTGAGGTTGATAAAATTCCCGAAGTGGAGAATGTCAGATATGGGCAAGGCTTAGTGGAAAGGCTTTTGGCTTTAACTAATTGGATGCGGACTGTAGGTATAGTCATAGTAGTTGTGATTGGTCTTGCTGCCATCTTTTTAATAGCTACTAGTATTAGAATTACTGTTTTTGCCCGGCGTCGAGAGATTGGAATTATGAAGTTGGTAGGGGCTACTGACTGGTATATTCGTTGGCCTTTCTTTCTGGAAGGGATGATGGTAGGTTTAGTGGGGGCTGTTTTAGCTGTTCTTGCTTTACATGTTTTTTATGCTAATCTTGTAAAAAATGTGGTGTTGACGTTAAATTTCTTGCCGATTTTACGTGATACAAATATTATTTTAAATGTTTATAAATGGCTCCTTTTAATCGGAACATTTTTAGGGGCTGTAGGTAGTGCTATCAGTCTTCGCCGTTTTTTAAAAGTATAAGTTGTCGGGAGGGAAAAAGAGGTGTGCTTTGTAAAAAAACATAGCTGCTGTAAAGTGTTGGTCTGGGGAATGGCTATCTTGTTTTTATTTTTAGCACAGCCTCTAGGGGCCACGACAGATACAGAGATAGATAAAAAGATGGAAGAATTGCAAGAAATTACGGAAGCAATTGAACGGTTTGAAAAATTATATAATCAAAAAGAACAGGAAAAACGTCAAGTTTTAGGACAGCTTAGGCAGTTAGAGAATAATATTGATGTCTTAGGAAGAGATGTTACTAATCTGCATGTACAAATCAACACGACAGAGAAACTTTTACAAGTTGCGCGGCAAGAAATAAATAAAACGGGTGCTTTAGTAGAAGAAAGGACAGAATATTTTAATCAACGTTTAAATGAGATTTATCAACAGGGGGAGGTAAGTTTTTTAGCTGTTCTTTTACAGGCTACAAGTGTGACCGATTTTTTAACACGGTTTGATTTTATGCAAAAAATAGCGGAGAACGATGTTCATAATTTAAAAGAGTTAGAGCAGGCAAGACAGAAACTTGTGGAAAAAGAAGCGGACCTGCAAGAAAAGGCCGATAATTATAGTTTTCTTAAAACACAAAAGGAACATAAACAACGTCAGATGGAATTGCAGTCTAGGCAGAAGAATAATCTTTTAAAGACAATTGAACAACAAAAGAGTGAATATTCGCGTTCAATAGATGAACTCGATCAGGTTCGTAAAAGTTTAGATAAGTTTATTCGAGAATGGCAGGCTAGTCATCAAGAAGCATATATGGGTTCCGGAAAGATGGGATGGCCGCTTCCTGGTTATAGTAGAATTACATCAAAATTCGGGTATAGAATTCATCCTCTTTTTAAGAAAAAAAGTTTTCATGCAGGTATTGATATAGCAGCTCCTACGGGGACACCTGTACGTGCTTCGGAAAATGGTCGGGTGATTTATGTAGGTAATAAAGGTGGGTATGGTCAGGCAATTATTCTTGACCATGGAGGTGGTATTTCTACACAATATTCTCATCTTAGTGCCTATTTAGTTAAAGCAGGTGATTTAGTTTTAAAGGGTGACTCGATTGGTAAAATTGGTAGTAGCGGGTGGAGTACCGGTCCACATTTGGATTTTATTATTCGTGTCAATGGTGAACCTCAAAATCCATTAAACTATGTTAAACCATAGCAAGATTGTGATGGTTCTTGTGCTTGCTTTCATCAACAAAATGTTTTGGTGACATTTCGGCTGAGAAAAAGACGGGAGAGTTTCTCTTGTCTTTTTCTTGTTTTTCCATACTTAATATTATAAGATGAGAATATATATTAATGAAAAGGTAATTATGACTATGGAAGGACTTTATGGGGCTAATTGAGGTGAAAGGTTTGTTAGAAAATCGTAAGATATTAAAAGATATTTTTGTGGTTTTAGTTGTAATTAGTTTTATGGTCACAGCATTGGTGGGCGTTTTTTTTATTACTAATTATCAAAGTATCGGCAAAATGTTGGAAGTAGCGGCAGTGATTAAAACTCAATATCTTAAAGACGTGTCCGTTAAGCAGATGATGGCAGGTGCGGTACGGGGAATGGTTGAATCCTTAGATGACCCTTATTCTGTGTATATGGATAAAGAGGAGTATCACGAGTTTCGTCAGCATATTGAAGGTTCTATTGGTGGAATTGGGATATATGTAAGTGTAAAAGATGATAAATTTGTTGTGTTTTCGGTAATTGAAAATACTCCTGCCAGTAAGGTGGGATTGCAAAAAGGTGATGTTATATTTAAGGTTAATCATAAATTAGCCAGTGAAATGGATGTTGATGAAGCAGTAGCGAAGATGCGTGGGGAACCGGGAACCCAAGTGGAGATAAGTGTGCTCAGAGAAGGAAAGATTAAGGACTTTACAGTGATGAGGGATATCATCGATATTCCTACGGTGGAAAGCGAAGTTCTTCCCGAGAAAATAGGTTATTTAAGGCTGAATCTTTTTGCGAGTAATTCTGATGAGGCTTTGATTGAGCATTTGGGTAAATTGCAGCAAGAAAAAATAGAAGGTCTTATTTTGGATTTAAGGGATAATCCGGGTGGGGATTTAGAAGCGGCTGTAAATATTGCTAGGTTTTTTGTGCCCAAAGGACCTGTCGTTCATATTGTGGATAAGAATGGGCGAACTGAAAGTATGATTAATAATCGACCGGTAAAGTTGGGTGTGCCAGTAGTTGTTTTGATTAATGGGGGTAGTGCCAGTGCCTCTGAAGTTTTAGCAGGAGCAATCAAAGATACAAACTCTGGTATTTTAATTGGGGAAAAATCTTATGGCAAAGCCTTAGTACAGGTGCTTATCGAGATGAGAGGTAAAGATGCCGTGAAATTGACTACAGCCAAATATTTAACACCGAATAAACATGATATTCAGGCAAAGGGTATTAAACCTGATTTAGAGGTAATTTGGGAAGATGAGGAACGAGAGGATCCTCAATTAAAGAAAGCGTTGGAAGTTTTACAAAAACAATTAGGGCAATAAACACTGGATTATTTGGGAGGAGAGGGATTAAGTGTTTCCTATTTTTGATTTTTTACCTCTAGTCCTGACAAGTTTTTTTTCTATATTGGGGAAAGCTGTGTTCTGGATTCCGTTAATTATTGTCGGACTGTTGTATAGAAAAATGACAAAAACATCGCTCTATTTGTTTGGAACGCCAGGGGAATCCCCCTGGCGTTTAACGCTAATCGCAGCTTTATTTGGATTGTTGGGCGGTTTTTTAGGAAGCTGTCTCTTAATCTTTATCGGTATTTCTGTTAATGAGATCGGGGGAATTTATTTACTTCTTACTGCATTAGGTTTAATGCTGATTCAGCAGCGTTTTTTGTGTTTCGCTTATGCCGGGGGAGTTCTTTCATTATGTTCATTGATTTTAGGCTTCCCTCAGATTAATGTGCCGCAGGTGATGGCTTTAGTTGCTGTCTTACATTTGGTAGAGGCTTTACTTATTTATTTTACGGGCAGTATTGCTGTGTTACCGGTCTATGTAGCTACAAAAGAAGGTCGTATTGTGGGTGGTTATAATCTACAAAAGTTTTGGCCCATGCCTTTGATAGTTCTTTTTGCCGGTGTTTACCCTGACCCTGAAATTATTAAAGGTATTGTCAGTATGCCGGAGTGGTGGCCTTTATTAAAACCGAGCTTTACAGTTTTAGAGGGAGAGATGGTCTATAGTCTTTTGGCCATACCGGCAGTATTGGGTTATGGGGATGTAGCTATTTCCCTGACTCCGCGGGAGAAAACACGGTTAGCCGGTTGGGAGTTGGCCGGGTATAGTGTGTTGCTTCTTTTTTTAGCAATTGGGGCTAGTTATGATCCGTTTTTAGCTTATCCGGCAGCACTTTTTGGACCGTTAGGACATGAGCTGGTTATTTATCTGGGGCGGAAACGCGAAGCCAGTCAAGAACCTATCTTTGTTTCATCAACGAGAGGGATAAAACTTCTTTATGTGCAGAGGAAGAGCCCTTTGGCGAAAGTGGGGGTTAAGGCAGGAGATATTCTCTTAACCTTGAATGGTGTGGCTATTCATGAAAATAGAGAGAGCAGGGAGGTAATAGCAGGACTGCCGGAAGGGACAACAACGCTAGAGTTAGAGTATCTGGCAGCGGCTAATGGTGAGCAAAAAAAGGTAGTGGTTGAAATAGAAAAAGGCGATTCACTGGGCTATATTCCCGTACCGGAGTGGCATACAGGGGCGTATCTGCAAGTTGCTACCTCTGTTAGCCCGCTTAAAAATTGGTGGAAGAAGCTGGTCAAGAGATTTA
The DNA here is from genome assembly GCA_050951605.1 of Peptococcia bacterium. GTDB lineage: Bacteria > Bacillota > Peptococcia > DRI-13 > DTU073 > DUTS01. The sequence continues at coordinate 23,201 of JBMNJJ010000002.1, forward strand.
AGGCGTGAAAATTATTTAAAATCAAACAACGGAATTTTCACAAAAGAGGGGAAGTTTACACTATTGTGACTTTTTATGTTATAATAGATAATTAGGAATAGAATTTTATTATTCCGAGTTAAGGAAATTGTTGAGGAAGAGACGGAAGCAGCTGTTTCTGAGTATGAGGTAGAAAAACGAATTAATGCATTTGTCAAAAAGTTTAATAAGATGGTCAAACAGATAGAGATTAATAAGAAAATCAGAAAAGATGTGGAGAAGGATCTTAATGCCTTGAAAAAAATAGCCTTAAATGAAATTAAGGATAAAAGCGGGGGAGGTCCTTTGTTCCCCGGCAGAAGAGAAAAGATGTTTAATAAATATGGTGGAAAAACTGCCCCTGAAGTGGTTTATAAAATAGCAAAAGTTTTTAACGTTCGGTATAATCATGCACAATCAAATGATGCCTTGTGGATTAATTTAAACGTCGATTTTTTTGAGTATAGGGCTTTAAATGATGAAGAATTAACAGATTTGAAAAGATTAGAAGAGAAAGCTAAGTCTTTAAACGCGGAGCGTGTTGCGCAAAAAGCGAAGGAAATTCAGCAGGAATTGTTGGAAGAAGAAAAATATTTAGACGGAATAGTACAAAGTACGAACCCCGATAATTATAGGTTTAAATTATTTGGCGGGGGAGAAAAAGCAGGGGCTAATTTTGGTAATGACTATTATGATGCCAAGCTATTACTTGAAGATAAACTAGCATTGTATGAAGAAGAAGGTAGACCAGATTTATTACAGACTTATAATCTGTGCTTGGAAGAATTAAGAGGTCAGCCTGATAGAGTGGAAAAGGCTATTTTATTTCTTGAGAAGCAATTAGACCCAAAGAGATCTTTAGAGGAAAAGGCTCAATCTGCTCAGACCCTGCGTGAAGAACCGCAGAAAGAGAATAAAGATGAGCGGACTCAATATGTTGACGCTCTGCGTAAAAAGCTGGAGAAGGAAAAGACCACGCGACCGGCATTTGATCGAGCTATATAAATTTAAAAACGCTCCTCAGGGGGCGTTTTTTTTTGGATATATTTGCTAGTTGAGGAGTGTGATATAATATTTTAATATAGTTAAAGCATATTCAAGAACGGGATGTGGGGAGACAGGATGAAAAATGGCAAGTTTAAATTAGTTTCGGAATATCAGCCACGGGGTGACCAGCCGCAGGCGATCGCGGCACTTGTGGAAAATTTTCACCAGGGGATGAAACAACAGGTATTATTGGGGGCTACGGGAACAGGAAAAACTTTTACAATGGCCCATGTGATTCAAAAGATGCAGAAACCTACTTTGGTGATTGCTCATAATAAGACTTTGGCAGCTCAATTGTGTAGTGAGTTTAAAGAGTTTTTTCCGGAAAATGCGGTAGAGTATTTTGTGAGCTATTATGACTATTATCAGCCGGAGGCTTATGTCCCTCACACCGATACTTATATTGAAAAGGATGCTTCGATTAATGAGGAAATAGAGAAGTTACGTCATTCGGCGACAGCGGCTCTTTTTGAACGTCGTGATGTCATTGTGGTGGCTAGTGTCTCTTGTATCTATGGACTTGGTTCACCGGAAGAATATCGGGAGCAGACTCTTTCTTTGCGTTTAGGACAGAATATTGAACGTGACTTTATCTTAAAGCGATTGACAGATATTCAGTATGACCGTAATGATTTTAATTTTACGCGGGGTACGTTTCGGGTGCGGGGGGATGTGGTGGAAATTTTCCCGGCTTCTTATGGTGAAAAAGCAGTACGTGTGGAGTTGTTTGGTGACGAGATTGAGCGGATTGTGGAAGTAGATACCTTGACAGGAGAGGTTTTGGCTCAGCGTCGTCATGTCAGTGTTTTTCCTGCAAACCATTATGTTACAGGTAAAGAAAAGATGGAGCGGGCTTTGGTGACGATTGAACAGGAATTGAAGGAGCGTTTAACTGTTTTGCGCAGGAGGGATAAGTTATTAGAGGCCCAGCGTTTAGAGCAGCGGACTCGTTATGACTTGGAGATGATGCGGGAGGTAGGTTTTTGTTCCGGGATTGAAAATTATTCGCGACATTTGACAGGGAGAAAACCAGGTGAACCACCGTATACATTAATTGATTTTTTTCCGCGTGATTTTCTGTTGATGATTGATGAGTCACATGTAACTATTCCTCAGATTGGGGCGATGTATGAAGGGGATCGGTCGCGGAAAACAACTTTAGTAGAACATGGTTTTCGTTTGCCTTCAGCTTTGGATAATCGACCTTTGCGTTTTGCTGAATTTATGGAGAAGTTAAATCAGGTTGTTTATGTTTCGGCTACGCCAAGACCTTATGAAGAAGAGCAGAGTGGGACAATAGTCGAGCAGATTAATCGGCCTACCGGTTTATTAGATCCTAAGATATTTGTGCGACCGACCAAGGGACAGATTGATGACCTTTTAGAAGAGATTAAGAAACGGGAAGAGAGAAAGGAACGAGTGTTAATTACCACCTTGACGAAAAAGATGGCCGAAGCACTTACTGATTATCTGCGCGAAATGGGGCTTAAGGTGCGCTATCTTCATTCTGAAGTGAAGACTTTGGAAAGGATGCAGATTATTAGGGACTTACGTTTAGGGGTTTTTGATGTTTTGGTGGGGATCAACCTTTTGCGAGAGGGCTTAGATTTACCGGAGGTTTCGTTGGTGGCGATTTTAGATGCGGATAAAGAGGGTTTTTTGCGTTCCGAGCGTTCTCTGATTCAGACCATTGGGCGGGCGGCACGTAATGTGCAGGGTCAGGTCATAATGTACGCTGATGTCGTTACTGATTCGATGCGGCGAGCTATTGAGGAAACAGAGAGACGGCGGAGGATTCAGAAAGCTTTTAATGAAAAACAGGGGATTGTGCCGCAGACAGTACAAAAAGAAGTAAGGGACGTACTAGAGGTAACTTTAGTGGCAGAGGAGCAAGAGGAATATCGGGTTGATTTAGCGACAATGCCGCGGGAAGAAATCCGGAAGCTGATTGTGCGCTTGGAAAAGGAAATGAAAGAGGCGGCGAAGGAATTAGCCTTTGAGCGGGCTGCGGAATTACGGGATTTGTTGATAGAGTTAAAGGCACAGCTAAAATGATTAAAAGCAGAGAGTGAATTTTGCCTATCCATGGGATATAATAAAATGAGAAGGCATTTTATGTTTGGGAGTGTATTTAATGATAAAATTTCAGCAAGTTGATTTTAGTAATTTTGAAGAAAAATTGAAAAAATTAGGGCAGACATTGGAGAAATATGCTCCTGATTTGGTAAGTGCTTATTTATTTGGTTCCAGTCACGAAGGGAAAATAACCCCTTTAAGTGATATTGACCTTGCTCTTCTTTTAGAGGATGACCTTCAGGAGGCCCAGATTGAAACTAAAATTTTGCTAGATGCTATTAAAATATTAGGGACAGAGGAAATTGATTTGCTTAATTTAAATCAAGCTCCTTTGCGTTTTCAATATAGTGTTATCAAAAGCAAAAGGGTTATTTTTTGCTCGAATCAGGAAAGACGAATTAATTTTGAAACAAGAGTAATCATGAATTATCTTGATTTTGCTCATGTTCGTTATTTATTTAATCAGGAGTTTTTAAAAAGATTAGGAGTTGGAGGGGCAGGCAATGGATGAAAAGATTGTGGAACAGCTTAAACTTTTACATAAATATCTGCAATATTTAGATGTTCTTTCTCGAAAATCTAAAGATGAGTTTTTAAAAGATGTTATTATGCAGGGTGCTTGTGAACGTTATTTGCAATTGGCTATAGAAAGTTCTTTAAATATCGGTAGTAGAATTATTGCTTTGGAGGCAGGTAGGTCAAATATCAGTGCACCTGAGAGTTATGCCGATATTTTTTTAAAACTAGGTGAATTAGGTATATTATCACAAGAATTTGCTTTAAATTTGATGGCGATGGCTAGAATTCGCAATCGCTTAGTACACGCATATTGGGATATAGACCCTGAAATAATTTATGGAATATTGCGGGAAAACAGGCGAGAGATTCATGAATTTAAAGATAAAATAATTGAATATTTAAAAAGGGAAAATTGAGATACTAATGGAGAGAAGGGTAAATAAAATTTAAAACGTCCCCTAGCGGGACGTTTTAAATTTTGGTAAACTCGAAGGTTTAAGACTATGATATAATATTTAATTATGGTTAAAGTATGGTCGGTAAAGAAAAAAGGTAGGCAGAAAAATGTGGAAAGATAAAATTATTATTAAAGGTGCACGTGCTCATAACTTAAAAAATATTGATGTGGAGATTCCTCGGGACAAGCTGGTTGTAATTACGGGATTAAGTGGTTCCGGAAAATCCTCCTTGGCTTTTGATACTATTTATGCGGAAGGACAGCGGCGTTATGTGGAATCTTTGTCTGCTTATGCCCGTCAGTTTCTGGGGCAGATGGATAAGCCTGATGTCGATTATATTGAGGGGTTATCACCGGCGATTTCCATTGACCAGAAGACGACGAGTAAAAATCCGCGTTCTACAGTAGGAACGGTCACGGAGATTTATGATTATTTACGTTTACTTTTTGCTCGTATTGGTAAGGTGCATTGTTATAAGTGTGGACAGCCCATTAGTCAACAGACGGTAGAGCAAATTGTGGATCGGCTGATGATTTACCCTGAGGGTACCCGTTTACAGATTCTTGCCCCTTTGGTGAGGGGCAGAAAAGGCGAATATCAAAAAATGTTTGAGCATATTCGTAAAGAAGGTTTTGTACGGGTCAGAGTTGATGGAGAGGTGCGGGAAGCGAGTGAAGATTTTCAGCTCGAAAAAAATAAGAAGCATACGATTGAGGTTGTTGTAGATCGCATGATCATTCGTTCTCATGTGGAAAAAAGATTAGCAGACTCTTTAGAAACAGCTCTTAATTTGACCGGAGGTCTCGTTAGTGTGGATATTATCGGGCAAGAGGAGATTTTGTTTAGCCAGAATTTTGCTTGTGCCGATTGTGGGATTAGTTTTGAGGAGATTACACCGCGTATGTTTTCTTTTAATAATCCTTATGGGGCTTGTCCGGATTGTAGTGGGCTGGGCATTAAGATGGAGATCGATCCGGAGTTGGTTATTCCTAATCCTCGTAAGTCTTTAGCGGAAGGTGTTATTGTACCTTGGAATAGACGGAATGCAGCTTGGTATAAAGGGATGTTGCATTCTGTAGCTGAGGAATTTAAGATTGCGGAAGATACGCCTTTTAAGAAGTTGAGTCGTGAGAAACAAAAGCTTTTGTTATATGGCTCGGGAGAGCAGAAGATCCGTTGTAGTTATTATAATAATAAAGGACAATTACGGGTTTTTGATACTGTTTATGAAGGTGTTATTCCTAACTTAGAACGGCGTTATCGTGAAACACAGTCAGGTTATGTGCGCCGTGAGATTGAGTCTTATATGAGCAAAGTTTCTTGTACTCGTTGTCGAGGTTCGAGGCTAAGAGAGGAAAGTTTAGCAGTAACACTAAAAGGAAAAAACATTTGGGAGGTTACGTCTCTTTCTGTAGGTGAGGCTTTGCAGTTTTTTGAGGGGCTGAAGTTAACGGAAAGGGAAGAAATTATTGCTCGTCAGGTTTTGAAGGAAATTTGCAATCGGCTAGGGTTTTTAGTTAATGTGGGGTTAGATTATGTGACCCTTAATCGTTCAGCGGGGACTTTGTCCGGTGGGGAGTCGCAACGGATTAGGTTGGCGACACAAATCGGCTCTAGTTTGGTAGGAGTTTTGTATATTTTAGATGAGCCTTCGATTGGATTACATCAGCGCGATAATCAGAGGTTGATTAACACACTGCAGTCTTTAAGAGATTTGGGGAATACCGTGATTGTGGTCGAACATGATGAGGAGACAATGTATGCGGCAGATCAAATTATTGATATTGGACCGGGGGCAGGTGTGCATGGGGGGAAGATTGTGGCTCAAGGTACTGTAGAGGAGATTAAGCAAGTACAAGGTTCGGTGACAGGTGATTATTTGAGTGGACGTAAATCTATCCCTTTACCACCCATAAGGCGAAAACCCAATAGCAAGTGGCTGGTTGTGAAGGGAGCACGGGAGCACAATTTGAAAAATGTGGAAGTAGCTGTGCCCTTAAATATATTTACTTGTGTGACCGGAGTTTCCGGTTCGGGAAAAAGTACTTTAGTTAATGAAATCCTTTACAAGGCAATGGCACATAAGTTAAATGGTGCACGGGCTAAAGCGGGAGAACACGAGATGATTACGGGGTTGGAATATTTAGAGAAGGTGGTGAATATTGACCAGTCACCGATTGGACGGACACCACGTTCTAATCCGGCTACTTATACAGGCGCTTTCGATGGCATACGTGAGGCTTTTGCGCAAACTTCTGAAGCGCGGATGAGGGGATATGCACCGGGGCGGTTCAGTTTTAATGTGCGCGGAGGGCGCTGTGAAGCGTGTAGTGGTGATGGGATTATTAAGATTGAGATGCACTTTTTGCCCGATGTGTATGTACCTTGTGAAGTTTGTAAAGGGAAACGTTATAATCGGGAAACATTAGAAGTGAAATATAAAGGGAAGTCGATTGCCCAAGTTTTAGAGATGACGGTAGACGAGGCGGCGGAATTTTTCCGGAACCATCCGCGGATTTATCGGCGTTTGAAAACAATGCAGGATGTCGGTTTGGGTTATATTCGTTTAGGTCAGCCGGCGACTACTTTATCTGGTGGTGAAGCTCAGCGGGTTAAATTGGCAACAGAGTTAAGCCGTCGTTCTAATGGGAAAACTTTCTATATTTTAGATGAGCCGACGACAGGGCTACATTTAGCGGATATTCATAAGCTTTTGGATGTTTTGGAGCGATTGGTGGATAGTGGTAATACTGTTTTGGTGATTGAGCACAATCTTGAGGTAATTAAGATGGCCGATTATTGTATTGACTTAGGCCCTGAAGGTGGCGAAAAAGGTGGAGAGGTAGTGGCGACAGGCACACCTGAGGAAATTTGCCAAAATCCCACCAGTTATACGGGAAAATACCTCCAAAAAGTAATTTATAATGGGTGACGAGGGGTGAATAGGTGGTGAATGAGATGTTGGAAGAAAAATTAAAAATATTGCCTACAGAACCTGGGGTGTATCTTTTTAAGAATAACAGAGGTCGGGTTATTTATGTAGGTAAGGCGATTAATCTTCGTAATAGGGTGAAGTCTTATTTTTCTTCTCAGCATGCCGATTCTCCTAAGACACAAGCTTTAGTTAAGAATATTACGGATGTGGAGTATTTGTTGACCGATTCTGAGGTAGAAGCACTAATTTTGGAAAGCAATTTAATCAAAAAGCATCAGCCAAAATATAATATTCGGCTTACTGATGATAAAAGCTATCCCTATTTGCGGGTGACCTTGCAGGAGGACTATCCTCGTTTGGAGATTACCCGTTCTTTTAAAAAAGATGGTTCTCGTTATTTTGGACCTTACACTAATGTGGGAGCGGTGCAGGAAACTTTAAAGTTATTAAAACGAGTTTTCCCGTTGCGTTCCTGTAAGCAAAAACAGCTCAAAAAGCGAGAACGTCCTTGCCTTAATGCGCATATTCAACGTTGTGTTGCTCCTTGTCAAGGCTTGGTTAGTCGGGACGAATATCGTCACATGATTACGGAGGTAATTCTTTTTTTGGAAGGAAAAGAGGAGAAGTTAGTTCAGAAGTTAGAGAAACAAATGGCAGAAGCGGCGGAAAGGCTGGACTTTGAAAAAGCGGCGGAACTTCGGGACCAGTTATTAGCGATAGAAAAGGTGAGGGAAAAGCAAAAGATTGTTTCCGGTAGTTTGGAGGACTTTGATCTCTTGAATTATGTACAAGGAGCAGAGTGTTCTTGTGTGCAGATTTTTTTTATACGGAGTGGAAAGGTGATGGGGGGAGACCATTTTTTACTGGAAGGTGGTCCGGAAAGGGAAGGGTCAGAAATATTGTCAGCTTTTCTGAAGCAGTATTATCATCAATCCAGATTTATTCCCGGACGGATTTTTTTGCCGGAAGAAGTTGTGGAGGAAGAGATTTTACAAAGTTGGTTACAGGAAAAAAGAGGGGGCAAAGTTGTTTTCAAAGTTCCGCAAAGGGGATATAAAAAAAAGTTATTGGAATTAGCCGCGAAAAATGCTGAGGAAAGTTTACAGCAGGAAACAAAATTGAGGGAACAGCGTCAACAAAAGGAAAAAGTAGCTTTAGAAGAAATCACTCAGGCGTTTAAACTAACAGAGAACCCTTATCGAATTGAGTGTTATGATATTTCTAATCTTCAGGGGCAGGAAGCAGTAGCTTCCATGGTTGTTTTTGAAGAAGGTAAACCTAAGCGCAGTCAATATCGGCGTTTTAAGATTAAAACGGTGGAAGGTCCTGATGACTTTGCTAGTATGGCGGAAGTTATTAGGCGCCGTTTTCAAAGAGCTCTTGCTGGTGATGAGCGTTTCTGTTCTTGGCCGGACTTGGTGCTTATTGATGGTGGGAAAGGACAGCTTTCGGCAGCACTATCTATAATGAAAGAGCTAGGTGTGGCACAGATTCCTGTGGTTGCCTTAGCCGAAAAAGAGGAAATGCTTTTTTGCGGGAGGCAGGCCGATCCTGTAGTTTTGCCGTGTGACTCACAAGGTCTATATTTATTACGGAGAATTCGTGATGAAGCCCATCGTTTTGCCGTAACTTATCATCGTTTATTAAGAGGAAGGCGTAATCTCGCTTCTGTTTTGGACGATATTCCCGGTTTAGGACCACAAAGGAAAACTGCTTTACTTAAACATTTTCAGTTTTCTTTAACGAAGATGCGTCAAGCTTCTCTAGAAGAACTACAACAAATAAAAGGGTTGGGGAAAGCGACTGCCTTTCAGGTGTGGAATTTTTTTCACACTGGTGAAGAAGGCTGAAATCTTCTATAATATATATAGCTATATTCATTTGTCGTACTATTCTAATTGATTAAATAATTATTGTTGTTATAACTTTAACGTAAGAGGAGAAATATAATGGAAAAGATAAAATTAATTGCTATTGATTTAGATGATACTCTTTTACATGATGATTTAACCATTTCGGCACGAGCCAAAAAAGATATCAGAGAAGTTATTGCGCAAGGAATTACAGTTACTTTAGCTACAGGTAGAATGTTTGCCGCTGCTCTTCCTTATGCACGGGAGTTAGAGTTGGATGTTCCTTTAATTACTTATCAAGGGGCGATGGTTAAGTATGTAAATGGTCGGATAATTCATCATCAGACCTTGCCTCTGGAAGTTGCTCAAAAAGTGATAGATCTTGTTCGTCCATATGGATATCACGTTAATATTTATGTGGATGACGAATTATTTATGGAGCAGGATTCTCCCGAAGGTCGTCACTATGTTTCTATAACTAAAGTACCTCCTAAGTATGTAGATGTGGGGAGTTTTGATCAACTGTGGGCTGAACCAACTAAACTGGTTATTTTAGCCGAAGATGAAAAGTTGAAACTGCTAGCGAAAGAGTTAAATCAAAAATTTAAGGGTATGTTAAATATAAATAGAACTTTGCCTTGTCTTTTAGAGATGACACATTATCAAGCTGATAAGGGTAATGCTTTAAAAGCTTTGGCCGAAAGTTTAGATTTACAGGCCGAAAATGTAATGGCCATTGGTGATAGCCCTAATGATGTTGAGATGATTAAATATGCCGGTTTTAGTGTAGCGATGGAAAATGCGATTCCTCAGTTAAAGGAACAAGTTGATTATGTTACTTTAAGTAATAATGATGATGGTGTGGCGGAGGTTCTCGAAAAATTTGTTTTAACGGTATAAAAAGAATAATTATTGCCGTGCGATTGTATATTAGTGAAATTATTTACAAAAATTGCTATAAATTTTTAAAATTAAGCAGGAAAATTAAGGAGAAAGTCGAATTTAAATATTAAGAAGATAAATCTTAGTATGAGGGAGGGGAAAAAGATGGCTGTTGACCAAAAAGAAGACCTTTTGCAGGAAATGGAAGAATTAAGAAGAGAATTATATGTATCTGCAGATAGTCATTTGTTAACCTCTCAAGAGATCTATCGAGTTAGTACTAATTTGGATAAAGTTATTGTCAAATATTTAAAGGAAAAATATAATGATAAGTACGCCTAAGGATGATAAGGTGACAAGGTGATGCTTCGTTTGTTGCCTAAAAATATAATGAAGAAGGGGACAAGGGAATAAGTGCCTTGTCCTTTTTGTATGTTTAAAGTTAAAAGGTGAGACAAGAATTTTGCTTTTACTTGGTATAATATAAATAAAGCAAAAATCTGGAGGGAGGCTTCCTGCGTGGAATTTTATGGAGATTATCATCTTCATTCAACTTATAGTGATGGACATAGTTCGGTAGAAGAAATGGTTGGGGCTGCTTCTTTAGCCGGTTTAGAGGAAGTATGTTTAGCTGACCATGGTCCTCGTAATTTTGCAGTGGGTGTTGAATCTGCCCAAACATTATTACAAATAAAAGAGGAAATTAAAGTATTGCGTGAAAAATATACGGAATTGCAGATATATGCTGGTGTCGAAGCTAATATTATTAGTTTAGATGGTAAATTAGATGTAGAGAGGGAAATTATAGCGAAATTAGATCTGCTTATTGTCGGTTTACATTCTTATGTTTGGCCGGAGGAACTTCCGGATGTACCTTGGATTTTAGGTAATCAGGTAGTAAGGGCATTTCCTTTCGGGAAAAATTGGTTGAAAAATGCTAACACAAAGGCTTTAGTGGAGGCGATTTATCGTTATGAACCGGATATTATCAGTCATCCCGGTTTAAAAATGGAAATAAATTTGGCAGAGGTAGCTAGAGCTTGTCTAGAGAAAGAGACTTTATGGGAAATTAATACCGGACATAAACATCCCGGTTATAAGGAAGTCCGTGAGGTTGCTCGTTTAGGTGTTGAATTTGTTGTCAATAGTGATGCTCATTTTCCTGAAAGCGTGGGAGCTTTTGATTATGGTTCTTGGGTTTTGGAAAAAGCTGATGTGCCTACACAGCAAATTAGAAATATTAAGGAAAAAGTTGATTGACGTGAAAATATAATTAAAATAAGGTAAAATTAAAGTAACAAAAGGAGGGGTGTTGAGAGGTGACATATTTTTATATTATTACAGGCTTATCCGGAGCGGGAAAAACATATACGATAAGAGCTTTAGAGGATTTAGGTTTTTTTTGTGTTGATAATCTTCCTCCTGTTCTTTTACCAAGATTTGCAGAGCTTTGTCTTCAGGGAGCGGACATTATTGATCGGGTAGCTATTGTTATCGATATTCGGGGAGGACGTTTCTTTAATGATTTATTTCAAGCTTTAGATGACTTAAAAGAACAAGGATGTCCGTATAAAATCCTTTTTTTGGAGGCTACTACAGAAGTATTAATTAGAAGGTTTAAGGAGACGAGAAGACGTCACCCTTTTTCCGGTCGTGGTCCTTTGTTAGAGGAAATACGGCGGGAAAGGAAACGTATGGAGGAATTGCGTGGTATTGCGAATAAAATTATTGATACGTCAGAACTTACACCCAATGAATTAAAGACGCAAATTTCCGATCTTTATGGACCGGATAATGATAAAGTAAAGTTGCATATTACGGTAATGTCTTTTGGCTATAAGTATGGTATTCCTTTGGATGCAGATTTAGTAGTAGATGTACGTTTTTTACCTAACCCTTTTTATGTACCGGAATTACGTCCTTTAACCGGCTGTGATCGGCAAGTGGATGAATATGTACGTAAATTTCCGGCTACGGAAGAGTTTTTGCAAAAATATAATGATGTTTTAACTTTTCTTCTACCTAATTATGTGCGTGAGGGTAAAACCCATCTTGTAATTGCGATTGGTTGTACCGGTGGACAGCATCGTTCAGTTGTTTTGGCTAATTGTTTGGGAGAACGTTTATCTTCTCAGGAATATAGAATTATGATTAGACACAGGGATATTTTAAAAAGAGTGTAGAGGAGAAGGGCGAATGAATATTCAGCAAATCATGAAAGCCTTGATAAATTCAATTTCCCCCGGTTCTATGCGTAAAAATATGAAAAGCGTTTATCAACGGCAGCATTTGAAAAAGGGTCCTCGTCTTGTAGCGATAGGAGGAGGGACAGGGCTTTCTGTTCTTTTGCGGGGTTTAAAGGAATACACCTCTAATATTACAGCAATTGTTTCTGTAGCCGATGATGGCGGGAGTTCGGGGAGATTGCGTGGACAATTAGGTGTTTTACCACCCGGTGATTTGCGTGATTGTTTGGTAGCGCTTGCTGATACAGAATCGGCGATGGAAAGTTTGTTTAATTATCGTTTTACTGTAGGAGAGGAACTTGCCGGTCATAGTTTAGGGAATCTCTTACTTGTAGCCATGGCAGATTTGACAGGAAGTTTTGAAACAGCTTTACGTGAAGCGGGAAAAGTTTTGGCCATTAGGGGTAAGGTAGTTCCGGCTACGTATACTGATTTGAGGCTAGGAGCTGAATTGGAAGATGGAACGCTGCTAATGGGACAATCGTTTATTACCCGAACAGAAAAGCGGATTAAGAAAGTTTTTCTTGAACCTGCTGTTTGTAAACCGACCCCGGAGGCGCTTTCCGCAATTAGAGAGGCGGAAGTAATTATTTTAGGTCCGGGTAGTCTGTATACGAGTGTGATTCCTAATTTGTTAATTCCGGGAATGGTTGAGGAAATAAAAAAAGCATCCGGTCTGAAGATCTATGTATGTAATGTTATGACTCAGGTGGGAGAGACGAAAAACTATACTGCCGGTGACCATTTAGAAGCATTATATAATCACTCCGTAGAAGGATTAGTTGACTATATGATTGTGAATGATAAAAAAGTGCCTTCTGCTGCTATGACTAAATATATTCTTGAAGGAGCTAAAATTGTGGAAATAGACCGAGAAAAGATTGCGACAATGCCTGTTAGATTAATTCAGGCCTCTTTACTTCAAGAAAATGATTATATTCGTCATGACTCGTTAAAATTGGCTTCCTTGATTCTTACTTTATTTTCCGAAAAAAAGGTTATCGGGTGGTGAAATAGTGTGTCTTTTTCTATGGAGACGAAGGATGAGCTTGCCCGTATTTTCCCTGAAAAGCATTGTTGTCAGATTGCCGAATTGGCGGCTTTAACACGCTTAGATGGGACGATGTTTATTGATGAAAAGCAGCAAGTGAGTTTGGTGATAGCCACTGAAAGCTCGCCGGTTGCTAGAAAAATATTTAGGTTATTTAAAGACCTTTATAATGTAGAACCTAAAATTCGTATTCAAAGAAAGAAAAGATTTAATAAAAACATTTTGTATGGTGTACGTCTCAATTCTTTTCCTGAGATTAATAAAGTACTCAAGGAACTGGGGATTTTAGGGAGGGATGGCGATGTTTTACCGGGGATTAAGAAAAATTTAATACGAACAAAATGTTGTCGACGGAGTTATTTACGGGGAGTTTTTTTGGCAGCCGGATCAGTAAATAGTCCGGAAAGTAATTATCATTTAGAGATAATTACTAATAACAAAAGATATGCTCAAGCGTTAGTGAAAGTAATGAGCCACTTTCCGGAGTTGTTGGCGAAGATTAGCCCTAGGAAAAACAGGTATATTGTTTATTTAAAGGAAAGTGAGCAGATCGCTGCTTTTTTGAATATTATTGGAGCTCATCGAGCTTTGCTGGAGTTTGAGAATGTTAGGATTATGAAAGATATGCGGAACAAAGTCAATCGTTTGGTAAATTGCGATACAGCTAATTTGAAGAAAGCAGTTAATGCTTCTTTAAGACAGATTAAGCAGATTAAATTGATTGATCAAACGATAGGTTTAGAAAAGTTACCACTACGTCTGCGGGAGATAGCTCGTTTGCGCTTAGAACATCCTGATAGTAGTTTGCGAGAATTGGGTGAGAGGTTAGACCCCCCTGTAGGAAAATCTGGAGTTAATCATCGTTTTAGAAAAATAGAAGCAATTGCTGAAAAAATAAACTTAGAAATTCCTGAATCGGATAAAAAAATTTAAAAAACCACTGTTATTTTGTTGATTTTTTTGTATAATTGATTATGTTAGGGGAGTATTTGAGGAGTTGGGGGTGAAAAAATGGCTTACGTAATCAATGACGAATGTATTTCTTGTGGCGCTTGCGAAGCTGAATGTCCTTGTGAAGCAATTAGTGAAGGTGAGGGTAAATTTGTAATTGATGCGGAGAAGTGTTGTGAATGCGGTGCTTGCGCCGAAGTTTGTCCGGTAGGTGCTCCAGAAGAGGAGTAGTTTTTATTAACGGAACTAAGGAAAACGATTTAGTTTTTATTTAGTTCATGGGGGATGTTAACAGAAAACAGTTAACATCCCTTTTCAGTTTACTGAAAATTAATAACGGAGAGTCTTTTTCGTCATAAAAAAATTAAAATTTCGGTTAATATGTTCTATATTTGATATAATAAAAACAATCACGGTGGTAGAATTATCTGTACTTTATGGCAGATAGAGGGGAGGTCAACTAATGAAATTAGATTACGGACTTAAGTTAGAGCAGAGTCAAAAATTAATGATAACCCCTGAGCTACGACAAGCTTTACAAATTCTTCAGTTTTCTTCTTTAGAATTGGCCCAATATGTGAATCAAATTTTATCAGAAAACCCCTTACTGGAGATTAAGGAAGAGGAAAAAAAAGAGAACGAAATTACTTGGGAAGACTATTTTCATGAAATGCAAAAACAGCCGGATTATACGGGCTCGCAGGAAGTTAAAGAGGAATTTCCCTTAGAGAATATCGTTGTTCGTGATTTAAATCTTCAGGACTATCTTCTTTCACAATTAGGTTATTTATCTCTGACCCCTCTTGAACAGAAAATAGGTCGGTATTTGATTGGGAATGTTAATTCTGCCGGTTACCTTACGATATCAGTAGAACAGTCTGCCCATGATTTGCAAGTACGGAAAGAACAGGTCGAAAAAATTTTGCGGTTTATTCAGAATTTCGAACCGGCGGGAGTTGGGGCTAGAAATCTTCGCGAATGTTTACTATTACAGTTAAAACAAAAAAATATTCAGGAACAAGATTTGCGGAGGGTAATAGAGAATCATTTAGAAGACCTTGGGGCAGGTAAGTTTATGAAAGTGGCTGAGACGATGAACCTTTCAGTATTACGTATTCAGGAGTTGGCTGATTTTATTAAGACACTGAATCCTAAGCCCGGTGCTTCTTTCAGTAATGGAGAGCAAATTTGTTATATTATTCCTGATATTTTTGTGGAACGGGTAGAGGGAGAGTATATAATTTTACTTAATGACTATTTGGTACCTCGTTTAATGATTAATCAGACTTATCGTTCTGTTTTTCGAGAAGATAATGAGGTAGATAAAAAAACGAGAGGTTTTGTCGAGAATAAATTAAATCAAGCGCTTTGGGTGATGCGCAGTATGGAACAACGCCGGAAGACTTTATATCAGATTGCGGAGGTATTATTAAAAAAACAACGGGAGTTTTTCGATAAGGGGATTAAGTATTTACGCCCTTTAACTTTGAAGCAAGTAGCTGTTGAAATGGATGTACATGAGTCTACGGTGAGTAGAGCGACAACGAATAAATATATGCAGACAGCACATGGCATTTTTGAATTAAAGTTCTTTTTTTCGCCCGGTCTTAAAATGAGTACAGGAAAAAGTATGTCTACAGAAAGTATTAAACGAATGTTGCAGGAAATAATAAAGAATGAAGACTCGGCTAAACCTTATAGTGATCAAAAATTGGCAGAGCTTCTGCAAGAAAAAGGGGTCTGCATAGCCCGGCGGACTATTACTAAGTATCGCCATGAATTGGGAATTTTAAGTAAAGCACAGCGGCGTCGTTTTGAGTGAAAATAATTGCCCTCTTGTTCGAAAAGAAAAAATTTGGTAACGTTTTAAATGATTGTGAGTAGGAATATTGCTCAAGTGGGACAAATTAAGACCCGGAGGGGAGAGGCGTTGTTTGGCAAATAAGTTAGAAGTGTTGAAAAGAATTGTTCCGGAAATGATAGTTTTGCTAGAAAAACGGTATAATATTTTAAGGGCAATCAAAAACAATCAACCTATTGGGCGTCGGTTGCTTTCGGAACGATTAGCTCTAGGGGAAAGAATTGTGCGGAAAGAAGTAGAAGTTTTAAAAAAACAGCAATTATTAGTTTCTAATTCTAACGGTGTATCACTTACTCCGGATGGGAAAAGGTTAATGCCTCAGCTGGCAGAACTTGTGCATGATTTTCGAGGGCTTTTTTTATTAGAAACTTATTTGCAAGAGAAATTGGATTTGGAGAAGGTTTGTATTGTTCCCGGAGATATAGATAACGATAATTCTTATTTGCGTGAACTGGGAAAATTAGCGGGTAAATTTGTTGGAGATATAGTTCAAGATGATTGGGTTGTATCGGTTACCGGAGGTACAACGATGGCAGAGGTTGCGCGTCAAATTCCATTAGTTAATGATAAAAGTCGTGTCTTAGTTGTTCCTGCTCGAGGGGGATTAGGCGAAAGTGTAGAGATTCAGGCTAATACTATTGCCGCTGAAATTGCTAAGCGATTGGGGGGAAGTTATAAGCTTTTATATGTACCTGATGATGTTTCTGAGGAAGCTCTAGAGAATTTATTATTAGACCATAGAATACAGGCGACGATTAAGTTGGCTAAAAAGGCGAATCTTCTTGTACATGGAATCGGGGTGCCGGAGATTATGGCGGCACGTCGTGACCTTAAGTGGTCGTCTTTAGTAAAAAGCTCCCAAAAACTTCCTGTAGGGGAGGCTTTTGGTTATTATTTTGCTGCAGATGGTTCGATAGAGGTGACTACACCTACGGTAGGGCCCAAGTTAGAGGATTTAGCTAGATTAAATTTAGTTGTGGCTGTGGCAGGGGGTAAAAGTAAAGCTAGAGCTATCCTTGCTGTGCTGAGAGCCGGTTTTGTTAAAGTGTTGTTTACCGATCAAGGTGCGGCGGAGTTGATAAAAGAGACGTTGGAAAAAGGGAACTGAATTTTAAGGAAGTTTTTGTTGCAGTAAATGGAAAAAATATTGTAGAATATAGGGAGGAAAGAAAATTATGAAAAGAATTGCGATAAATGGTTTTGGACGTATTGGGAGAAATGTTTTTCGGATCATCCAAGATTATAAAGACCTAGAGGTTGTTGCTGTCAATGACCTTACCGATGCGCAAACTTTAGCTCATTTATTACAGTATGACTCTGTTCATGGTCAGTTTGCAGGTAATGTTAAAGCCGAAGATGGTTTGATGGTTGTTAATGGAAAGGAAATCAAAGTATTAGCGGAAAAGGACCCTTCCCTTTTACCTTGGCGGGAATTAGAGATAGACATAGTTATTGAAGCGACAGGACGTTTTACTCATGGTAAGCAGGCGCGGGCACATTTAGAGGCAGGGGCGAAAAAAGTACTTATTTCGGCCCCGGCAAAGCAGGAAGACGTTACTATTGTGCTAGGTGTCAATGAGGAAATGTATAATTCGGCTGAACATCAAATTATTTCTTGTGCTTCTTGTACTACTAATTGTTTAGCGCCATTGGTTAAGGTATTACACGATAATTTTACAGTTAAGCGGGGGATGATGACTACAGTTCATTCTTATACTAATGACCAACAAATTTTAGATTTACCACATCGAGATTTACGGAGGGCTAGAGCGGCAGGACTTTCTATTATTCCTACAACAACAGGTGCGGCGAGAGCAGTTACTATTGTTTTGCCTGAGTTAAAAGGGAAGTTAAATGGTTTTGCTATGCGTGTGCCCACTCCGAATGTTTCGGTAGTGGATTTTGTGGCAGAGGTGGCCAAGGATGTTACGGTAGAACAGATTAATGCTAGTTTAAAAGAAGCCGCTGAAGGACATTTAAAGGGGATTCTTGCTTATTCTGAGCAGCCCTTGGTTTCTAAAGATTATAATGGTAACTCTCATTCCTCGATTGTTGATGCCTTGTCAACTATGGTTGTAGATGGTAATATGATTAAAGTTGTGGCTTGGTATGACAATGAATGGGGTTATTCTTGTCGGGTTGTAGATTTGGCTCAGATGGTGGCTGAGTCTTTATAATATTTTTTACGGGAGGTTGGTTTCAGGTGCATAAAAAAACAATCCGCGATATTGATGTTGCAGGAAAGAAAGTTCTGGTACGTGTTGATTTTAATGTGCCTTTGCAAGATGGCAAGATTTTAAATGACACGCGTATGCTCAAGGCAATACCGACGATTAAGTATTTGCGGGAACAAGAAGCAAAGGTAATTTTAATGACACATCTGGGTAGACCTAAAGGGAAAGTTGTACCTGCTTTGAGTGTACGTCCATTAGCAACTCGTTTGAGTAGCTTGTTGGAGGAAAAGGTGCTTTTTGCTGCGGATTGTGGTGGACCGGAATCCCGTAAGATAACGGCTGAATTGGAAGCAGGTCAAGTCGTCCTTCTGGAAAATCTTCGTTTCTATCCTGAAGAAGAACAAAATGACCCTGCTTTTGCGAAATCATTAGCTGCTTTAGGTGAGGTTTATGTTAATGATGCTTTTGGTACGGCCCATAGGGCTCATGCATCTACGGAAGGTGTAACTCAATATCTTCCGGCAGTGGCCGGTTTTTTAATGGAAAGGGAAATTTATGTTTTATCACAAGTTTTAGAAAAACCTTGTCCACCTTTTGTGGTAATTTTAGGTGGAGCCAAAGTTTCTGATAAGATTTTTGTGATTGAGAATTTATTAAAAAGGGCTGACTGTCTTTTAATTGGAGGGGCGATGGCTAATAATTTTTTGAAAGCTCAGGGGTATGAGGTAGGAGCCTCTAAACTGGAAACGGAAAAGTTAGCTCTTGCTAGTAAATTATTACAGCAGGCAGAAGCAATGGGAGTGAAGGTTGTTTTGCCACAAGATGTGGTTGTGGCTAAGGAGTTTTCAGCCGAGGCTGAAGCTAAGGTTGTGCCTGTTGAGGCGATACCTGAGGGAATGATGATTTTAGATATTGGACCGGAGACACTAGATACATATAGTCGGTTAATTAAGCAAGCAGGAATGATTGTTTGGAATGGACCTTTGGGTGTTTATGAGTTTCCTAAATTTGCGGAAGGTACGAATAAGATTGTGGAAGCTGTGGCTAGTGCTTCAGGGAAGGCAGTTATTGGCGGGGGAGATGTAGTGGCTGCTGTAGAAAAGACTGGTCTGACTGCGAAAATCTATCATATTTCTACAGGTGGGGGAGCTTCTTTAGCTTTTTTAGGGGGCAAAGTATTACCCGGTGTAGCTGCGTTGTTAGATTAAGTAAAAAGAAAGGAGTGGGAGGAAGTTGCGAAAACCGATCATTGCTGCGAATTGGAAAATGAATAAGACGGCAAAGGAGGGGAAAAGTTTTCTGGCGGGGTTTCCTATAGACACATCCCTTTATCAAAGGGTAGAAGTTGTAATTTGTCCGCCTTTTACAGCTTTACAGGCTGTAGGAGAAGAGCTAAGAGGGAAGGGTTTGCAATTAGGAGGGCAGAATTTGTACCCTGCGGAAAAAGGTGCTTTTACAGGGGAAGTGTCTCCACTTATGTTGCAAGATTTAGGCTGTACATATGTTATTCTTGGGCACTCAGAGCGTCGTCATCTTTTAGGAGAAACGGACGAGTTTATTAATAAAAAGATTAAAGCGGCTTTTACCTTCAATTTGTTACCTATTCTTTGTGTCGGTGAGACTTTAGAGCAAAGGCAAAAGGGGGAGACGGAAGAGGTTTGTCGTCAACAGCTTAAAGGTAGCTTAAAAGATGTAGAGGGAAACGATGTGGCTAAAATGGTGGTCGCTTATGAACCTGTTTGGGCGATTGGTACCGGTGTTCATGCTGGTACGGCAGATGCTGAAAAGACGATTGCTTTTCTACGCCGGGTGATTAGTAGCACTTGGGGTGAAGAAGTAGGTAATGCTGTACGGATTCAGTATGGTGGTAGTGTGAAACCGGAAAATATTAAAGATTTTATGAGTTGTGCTAATATTGATGGAGCTTTGGTAGGAGGAGCAAGTTTAAAAGCAGATTCTTTTTATGAGATCGTGCGGGGTGCTAGGGAAGGAAGCGAATAAAGATGTCATATAAACCCGTAATGTTGATAATCCTTGATGGATGGGGTATTTCGCAAGACCAGGAAGGTAATGCGATTACTTTAGCGAGGAAACCTTTTTATAATCAATTGATGAAAAAATATCCATATTGCGTTTTAGAGGCTTCTGGTGAAGAGGTGGGACTTCCTGCAGGGCAGATGGGAAATTCTGAAGTTGGACATTTAAATATTGGAGCGGGAAGAATTGTTTATCAAGAGTTAACAAGGATTAATAAGGCGATTCGTTCAGGAGAATTTAAGCAAAATATCGTTTTAAATCAGGCTTTAGAGAAAGCTATAAAAAATAATAGTGCGTTGCATTTAATGGGACTTCTTTCTGATGGTGGTGTACATAGCCATATTGAACACCTTTTTGCTTTACTGGATTTAATTAAGGAAAAGGGTGTTAAAAAGTTATATCTTCATGTTATTTTAGATGGACGTGATGTACCCCCAGCAAATGCAGAGAAGTATCTGCAGGAGTTAGAAGAAAAGCTTGAGGAAATTGGTGTAGGGCAGATTGCTACAGTGTCCGGGCGTTATTATACTATGGATCGTGATCAGCGGTGGGAACGCGTTGAAAAGGGCTATAGGGCAATGGTGACCGGAGAAGGTGTCAAAGCTCGTTTGGCTCAGGAAGCTTTAGAAAAAGCTTATAATATGAAAGTTACTGATGAATTTGTAGAGCCCACAGTGATTGTTGATGATGGTGGTGAACCGGTTGGCAAGATACAATCTGATGATGTAGTGATTATGTATAATTTCCGGGCAGATAGAGCGCGGCAGATAAGTTATGCGTTTACGGAAGAGGAATTTACAGGCTTTACGAGACCGGGAGGATTTCTTGGTGTGCATTATGTTTGTCTTACACAGTATGATGCCAAAATCAAGGCACCTGTTGCTTTCCCGCCACAAGACTTAGAAAATACTTTAGGAGAGGTAGTAAGTAAAGCAGGGTTAAAACAATTAAGGATTGCGGAAACAGAAAAATATGCCCATGTAACCTTCTTTTTCAATGGAGGTCTTGAAAAAGCCTATCCTGGCGAAGCAAGGGTGTTGATTCCTTCTCCGAAAGTAGCTACTTATAATCT
This sequence comes from Peptococcia bacterium, assembly GCA_050951605.1. Classification (GTDB taxonomy): domain Bacteria; phylum Bacillota; class Peptococcia; order DRI-13; family DTU073; genus DUTS01. The sequence continues at coordinate 44,381 of JBMNJJ010000002.1, forward strand.
GCAGCCGGAAATGAGTGCCGGTCAGGTTACGAGTAAAGTAATTGAAAAATTAAAGGAAGCAACTTATGACTTAGTGGTTATGAATTATGCTAATCCTGATATGGTCGGTCATACAGGACATTTAAAGGCTTGTATCAAAGCTATTGAAATGGTGGATGTTTGTTTAAAACAAGTTTTAGAAGTTGTTTTGGAGCAGGGTGGAATAGCCTTAGTTACGGCTGACCATGGGAATGCGGAATATATGCTTGATGCCCAAACAAAAAAGCCTTTAACGGCACATACTTCCAATCATGTTCCTTGTATTTTGGTAGGAAATAATTTGGAACAAATTAAGTTAAAAAATGGTTCTTTACAAGATATAGCTCCTACTCTTTTAGATTTGTTAGGGCTGGAAAAAACACCAGAGATGACGGGTGAAAGTTTGATTGTTAGGAATAATTAATTACAGGGATTCCAAGTATGACTTTTTATAATAATTAGGGGGTAAAAATTATGAGTACAATTGTTGATGTTTATGCTCGAGAAATTTTAGATTCTCGGGGAAATCCGACGGTAGAAGTTGATGTAATTTTGGAAGATGGTTCTTTGGGTCGTGCTGCAGTCCCATCCGGAGCATCTACAGGGGCTTATGAGGCTGTAGAATTGCGCGATGGTGAAAAAGACAGATTTATGGGCAAGGGGGTGCTGAAAGCAGTCACTAATGTTAATACAATTATTGCTCCGGCTCTTTTGGATCAAGATGCTCTTGACCAAGTAGCTATTGATGAGTTGCTGATCGAAATGGATGGGACACCGAATAAAGGTAAATTAGGTGCTAATGCCATTTTAGGTGTTTCTTTGGCGGTAGCGAAAGCGGCGGCTAATTATGTAGGTTTACCACTTTATCGTTATCTGGGTGGAGTTAATGCGAAAGAACTTCCTGTGCCGATGATGAATATTCTTAATGGTGGGGAACACGCTGATAATAATGTGGACATTCAGGAATTTATGATTTTGCCTGCCGGTGCTTCTTCTTTTGCGGAAGCTTTTAGAATGGGGGCAGAAGTTTTTCATAATCTGAAAAATGTTTTGAAAGAGAAGGGTTATAATACTGCCGTTGGTGATGAAGGCGGTTTTGCTCCTGACTTGAAGTCTAATGAAGAGGCTTTAGAAGTAATTGCGGAAGCTATTCGCAAGGCCGGATATAAGCCGGGTGAAGATGTCTTTTTAGGTTTGGATGTAGCGGCTACAGAGTTATTTAAGGATGGTCTCTATCATTTAGAAGGTGAAGGTTTAACTATGAATGCTGAAGAAATGATAGAGTTTTACGAAAAGCTTATTAGTAAATATCCTGTTATTTCTATTGAGGACGGTTTAGCAGAAGATGACTGGGAAGGCTGGAAAAAGATGACAGAGGTTCTGGGTAAGAAAATCCAGATTGTCGGGGATGACCTTTTTGTTACAAATACGGAAAGGGTGTCTAAAGGAATCGAAATGGGTGTAGCCAATAGTGTTTTGATTAAGGTTAATCAGATTGGTACACTTACCGAAACATTAAATACAATTGAAATGGCAAAACGTGCCGGTTATACTGCTGTTGTTTCCCATCGTTCCGGAGAAACAGAAGATACAACTATTGCCGATATTGTTGTCGGTGTAAATGCGGGACAGATTAAGACAGGGGCTCCTTCACGTACTGACCGTGTAGCTAAGTATAATCAGTTATTAAGAATTGAAGAGGAACTGGGCGAAACAGCCCTTTATGAAGGGAAGAAATCTTTTTATAATTTGAAGTAGAATATAGTTGTTTTGTTAAAAAATGGGCAGAAAAATATCAGGCAAATTGATTTGCCTGATATTTTTGCTAGTGCAATTTATTCTTTTTATGATATAATCTAAAGATGACATCGGGGAATCAGTTTCAAAGAGAGAAACTATCTTGGCGTTAAGGAGGGAGGTTTGTATGAGAACAGTTATTCTTGTCTTTCAAGTTTTAGCAGCTATTGGTCTTATTGCTACTGTATTATTACAATCCGGTAAAAGTGCCGGTTTATCCGGTTCGATTGCCGGAGGTGCCGAAACGTTATTTGGAGGTAAGAAAAAGGGCTTAGATGATTTTCTAGCTAAGCTTGCTACGATTTCGGCGATTGCTTTTATGGTTTTAACGTTGTTATTATCAATAGTACATTAAAGGTTTAGTTTCAAGGAGGAGAAAAAATGGAAAACAGTTCTTTTATTATTTGGGCACCACTTGCCGGGGTGATTGCTCTTTTATTTGCTTACTATCTTACTAGGCGTATTTATAAAGTTGAGCCGGGTAATCAGAAGATGCAGGAAATTTCTGAGGCGATTCATGAAGGGGCGATGGCTTTTTTATTCCGGGAATATAAAGCCCTCACAATTTTTGTTTTATCTGTAGCTGCTTTTATTTTTCTGGCAGGCTATTTTACGGAAGGTGCAGATAGCTTACAACCTCAGACCGCTGTTGCTTTCATAATTGGGGCTATTTGTTCTGTGCTGGCCGGTTATATTGGGATGAATGTGGCCACAAGAGCTAATGTAAGGACAGCTAATGCGGCACAGGAAAGTGCGAATAAAGCTTTGGGTGTAGCATTTTCCGGTGGTGCAGTCATGGGAATGTCTGTAGTTGGTTTAGGATTAATTGGTTTAGGGATTGTCACCTTTTTATTTGTGAATCCGGATACAATTAATGGTTTTGCTTTAGGGGCAAGTTCGATTGCTCTTTTTGGTCGTGTTGGTGGTGGTATTTATACGAAGGCTGCTGACGTGGGCGCTGACCTTGTAGGTAAAGTTGAGGCCGGTATACCTGAAGATGACCCTCGTAACCCTGCTGTTATTGCTGATAATGTAGGGGATAATGTGGGCGATGTCGCCGGGATGGGGGCAGACCTTTTTGAATCTTATGTCGGTTCGATTATTGCGGGTATTGCTTTAGCCGTTGCTTTAGGTTTAGGTAGGAATGGTATTATTTTACCGATGTTGATTGCGGCAGCAGGAATTATTGCTTCGATTATTGGAGCTTTTTTTGTGAGAACGGGCGAAGGAGCCGATGCTTCCAAAGCTTTAAATACAGGTGAAACTGTAGCGATGGTTCTTTCCCTGGTAGCTACTTATTTCTTGTCGATAAAGTTGTTGCCTGAATGGGGCTTTAACGTTTTTGTGGCAACTGTGGCCGGTTTGTTAGCCGGATTTATCATTGGTAAAATCACGGAGTATTACACTTCAGATGCGCATAAGCCGGTTCAAGGTATTGCTGAAGCTTCGCAAACCGGAGCAGCAACGAATATTATCTCCGGTTTAGGTGTAGGAATGCGTAGTACAACTTTACCTGTGTTAGTAATTGTTTTAGCCATTATTATTTCTTATAAATTTGCCGGTTTGTATGGTATTGCTTTGGCTGCTGTAGGGATGCTTTCTACTACGGGAATGGTTGTGGCGGTAGATGCTTATGGTCCTATTGCTGATAATGCCGGTGGAATTGCCGAAATGGCAGAACTTGATCCTAAGGTCAGAGAAATTACTGATGGTTTAGATTCTGTAGGAAATACAACTGCAGCCATTGGTAAAGGCTTTGCTATTGGGTCTGCAGCTTTGACAGCTTTAGCTCTCTTTAGTGCTTATACACAAGCGGCCGGGTTGGAAACTCTTGATGTCTTGAATCCTGCTGTTGTGGCTGGACTTTTCCTTGGTGGTGGTTTGCCGTTCCTTTTCTCTGCTTTAACTATGGGGGCAGTAGGCAGGGCCGCTAGTGAGATGATTGATGAGGTCAGAAGACAATTTAGAGAAATTGATGGCTTAATGGAAGGAACAGCTAAGCCTGAATATGCGAAGTGCGTTAGTATTAGTACCGCAGCTGCGATTAAAGAAATGATTATTCCCGGTTTGATGGCTGTTGTGGTGCCGATTGCGGTAGGGTTAATTCCCGGTTTAGGGAAGGAAGCTTTGGGCGGACTACTTGCAGGAGCACTTGTTACCGGGTTCCTTTTGGCGATTATGATGGCTAATGCTGGTGGTGCTTGGGATAATGCCAAGAAATATATTGAAGGTGGCGAATTTGGCGGTAAAGGGTCGGATGCTCATGCAGCAGCTGTAACCGGTGATACAGTAGGTGACCCCTTTAAAGATACTTCCGGACCATCAATTAATATTTTGATTAAGTTAATGACAATTGTGTCTTTGGTCTTTGTACCTCTCTTTATGTAAGACTTAATAGTTAGTCAAGGGTTGTCTCATCATTAGATGATGGGATAACCCTTTTGTTTTTTTGTGGGAATAAGATATAATTAGAGGAAGAAGTTTATGGGAAAATGTTTTTTAAGGTGATTAATGATGATGTTTACAGAAGAAGAATTAACGAAGCGGTTGGCAAATGTAGTAGCAGAATTTGAAAAAAGAGAGGAAATAAGTGCATTTTATCTCTTTGGTTCCTATGCTACCGGATGTCCTAAACCGACAAGTGATGTGGATTTGGCTATTTTATTGTCTGTTGCGGATAGGGAAACATATTTAGATAAAAGATTAAATTTGATGGCAGAGATAGCGATGATAATAGGGATAGATAATTTAGATGTACTTATTTTAAATGAAGCTTCCGTGGATTTGGCTTATCGTGTACTGCGGGAAGGAAAGCTATTGTACTTAAAAAAGGGAGCTGAAAAACAGTTGGTGAGGTTTAAGGTACGAGTTTTTGATCAATATTGTGATTATCAGCCTGTCCGGAAACTTTTTTCTGCAGCTTTGGGTAAGCGGATTAAGGAGGGGAACTTTGGTGGTCGACAGGGAAAGAGTTGAGCAACGTTTAATGAAACTAGAACATACTGTGCGGAAATTAAAGGAGCTAGCTGCTTATTCTTGGACCGAATATAGTCAGGATGAGGGGTTGCAGGATAGAGCTGAACGCAATCTTCAGCTTGCTGCTCAGGCGTGTATTGATTTGGCGAATCATCTTATTGCAGAGTATGGTTTTAGGTCTCCTTTAACTTATGCAGAAAGTTTTGATGTGCTTAGGGAAGAGGGAATTATACCGCCCGATTTAGCTGAGAATATGCAAAAGATAGCTGGGTTTCGTAATATTCTTGTCCACGATTATTTGAAAATCGATCAGCAAATTGTTTATTCTACTTTAAATAGGTTGCAGAACTTTCAAGAATTTGCTCAGTGTGTTTATAAATTAGTAGAATAGTTTTTAGACAATCTTTTTTAAAGGGAGGAAAAATATTTAAGATGATGACACGAGAAGAAGCTTTAAAAATGGTTAAGGAAAATGTGAAAAATAAAAATTTGCTTAAGCATATGTATGCTGCGGAAGCTGTAATGGGTGGTTTAGCGCGACATTTTGGTGAAGATGAAGAATTGTGGAAGTTAGCAGGTCTGCTCCATGATATTGATTATGATGAGACCAAAGATGATGTTACTCGCCATAGTTTGCTCGGAGGAGAGATCTTAGCAAAAGCCGGGTTACCGGAAGAAGTAGTTTATGCCGTGAAATGCCATAATGATTATCATGGTTTGGAAAGAAAAAGCCTGCTGGATAAGGCACTTTATGCTACAGACCCTTTGACCGGGTTGATTGTAGCTGCGGCATTAATTAGACCGGAAAAGAAACTGGAATTAGTGGATGTGTCTTTTTTAATGAATCGTTTTCAAGAGAAATCCTTTGCACGTGGGGCGCGGAGAGAGGTCATTGCCAGTTGTACGGAAATGGGCTTAACTTTGGAGGAGTTTATGGGTATAGGGCTGAAGGCAATGCAAGAAGTGCATCGTGAACTTGGTTTGTAAAAAGATGCTGTACCGTTTTCCGTTTCAGTGCTTCGTATAGTAGTTTTAGCCAAGGTACTGTCTCGGGTTTTCGTATCTTCGGTCAGAACGTACTAGAGCTCGGTTCGGAGTAATACCGACCGGGCTCAATTCGCCTCCATGCTCAGTTCGCCCTGGAGGTCGACATCCTTGTCGTCCCCTCGGTATTACTAGCCTCACCTTCGCTAAGCACGTTGAGAGCTGACCTACGATAAGTCACCCTCCGGCAGTACCTTGTCTAAAACAGTATTGCAGAGGGAAAGAAACGTTAAACGGTACAGCATCTTTTCTTAGGTGTAGGAAGAGGAGCGTTTTCCGTTTCAGTGTTTCGTACAGTAGTTTCTAACCAAGGTACTGTCTCGGGTTTTCGTATCTTCGGTCAGAACGTACTAGAGCTCGGTTCGGAGTAATACCGACCGGGCTCAATTCGCCTCCATGCTCAGTTCGCCCTGGAGGTCGACATCCTTGTCGTCCCCTCGGTATTACTAGCCTCACCTTCGCTAAGCACGTTGAGAGCTGACCTACGATAAGTCACCCTCCGGCAGTACCTTGTCTAAAACAGTATTGCAGAGGGAAAGAAACGTTAAACGGTACAGCATCTTTTCTTAGGTGTAGGAAGAGGAGCGTTTTCCGTTTCAGTGTTTCGTACAGTAGTTTCTAACCAAGGTACTGTCTCGGGTTTTCGTATCTTCGGTCAGAACGTACTAGAGCTCGGTTCGGAGTAATACCGACCGGGCTCAATTCGCCTCCATGCTCAGTTCGCCCTGGAGGTCGACATCCTTGTCGTCCCCTCGGTATTACTAGCCTCACCTTCGCTAAGCACGTTGAGAGCTGACCTACGATAAGTCACCCTCCGGCAGTACCTTGTCTAAAACAGTATTGCAGAGGGAAAGAAACGTTAAACGGTACAGCATCTTTTCTTAGGTGTAGGAAGAGGAGCGTTTTCCGTTTCAGTGCTTCGTATAGTAGTTTTAGCCAAGGTACTGTCTCGGGTTTTCGTATCTTCGGTCAGAACGTACTAGAGCTCGGTTCGGAGTAATACCGACCGGGCTCAATTCGCCTCCATGCTCAGTTCGCCCTGGAGGTCGACATCCTTGTCGTCCCCTCGGTATTACTGGCCTCACCTTCGCTAAGCACGTTGAGAGCTGACCTACGATAAGTCACCCTCCGGCAGTACCTTGTCTAAAACAGTATTGCAGAGGGAAAGAAACGTTAAACGGTACAGCATCTTTTCTTAGGTGTAGGAAACGGTCAGAACGTACTTTAGCTTGGCTGTAAAACAGCCAAGCTTTTTCATGCATATTTTTACCTATTTTTCCTCACAATAAAGCATAGAAAGTATTTTAGTAGGGTAAAGGTATGTTTAGAAAAATAATTAAAAAATTACGGTTAAGACAAATTCTTCAGCAAAATGCAAAGAAAAAAAGTCAAGACAATTCATCAAGTAAGCAGACGAAACTTTCTCATCAGCTTCAGGACAATCTAACTCTTTTTAGAAATATTTTGGGGCAAAATAGTGACTTAGTTATTCGTGAATTTAGTTTTGGGGGAGATGGAAAAACTAAAGCTGCACTTATTTTTTTCGATGGTCTTGTCGATAAAGAAATTATCAATGAAAGTATTATTAAACCATTGATGTATGATAGTCATTTGTTTAGCCCTCAACAGTTGAAACGGCAGCAAAGTTTTGATTTTCTTGAAAAAAAAATGATTTCTGTGGGCGAAGTTAAAAGAATAAGTTCAGTTGATGATTTATTGAATGACTGTTTATATGGAGATACTGTTTTTTTAATAGATAATTTTGCGGAAGCCTTGATTATTAATACTAAAGGATGGGAATTTCGTGGAGTCACGGAGCCAAAAACGGAAGCAGTGGTCAGAGGACCGCGTGAGGGTTTTACTGAAACATTAAATGTTAGCATTTCTTTATTACGGCGTAAAATTCGTCACCCTGATTTAATTATGGAAAAGATGCAGTTAGGAGAAAAGACGAAGACAGAGGTTTGTCTTGCTTATCTCAAAGGGGTAGTTAGTTCGGGACTCGTGGCAGAAGTAAAGACGCGCTTACAAAGCATAAAAACAGATGCAATTTTAGAATCAGGCTATATTGAGCAATTTATTGAAGATGCTCCTTTTTCCCCTTTTCCGACGGTAGCCAATAGTGAAAAGCCTGATGTAGTAGCAGCTAAATTATTAGAAGGACGGGTAGCTATTTTAGTTGATGGAACACCCATGGTACTTACGGTACCGATGCTTTTTGTGGAAGGTTTTCAAACAGCGGAAGATTATTATTCCCGTCCTTATTATGTTAGTTTTATAAGGTTTCTTAGATTTATCTCTTTTTTTATATCTCTGCTGGCGCCAGGGGCTTATGTAGCTTTGACAACGTTTCATCAAGAGTTAATTCCCACACCTTTACTGCTTACTATTGCTGCAGCTAGAGAAGGGGCACCGTTTCCTGTTGTCGTAGAAATTTTGCTGATGGGGCTTTTTTTTGAAATAATTCGGGAGGCCGGGATACGGTTACCACGACCGATTGGCTCGGCGATTAGTATTGTGGGGGCACTAGTTATTGGGGAGGCGGCTGTTTCGGCGGGGTTGATTGGGGCACCTATAGTTATTGTCATTGCTATTACAGCGATAACTTCCTTTGTGGTTATTTCGTTAGCTGATGTGGTTTTGCTTTTGCGACTTCTTTTGATTTTAGCAGCAGCATTTTTAGGAGGTTTTGGGATTATCATTTTTTTATTGGGGTTACTAATTCATTTAACTACCTTAAGGTCTTTTGGCGCACCATATTTTGCCCCATTTGCTCCTTTGAATCTTCGTGGTTTAAAGGATACTGTGATTCGGGCACCTCTTTGGGCGATGGGGACACGACCACAAGCAATTAGTACGGTTAATCGTCGGCGGCAAAAATTTGGTTTATTGCCTCAACCACCTTCAAAGCAGGGGAACGGTGAGTAATTTGTTAGACATGTCCCGATTTTACTTAAAAAGGAGATGTTTATGAAAAATAGCTCAAAATTTAAGTTGTTAAAAATTTTGTTTTTCGTGTTTCTGCTATCTGGTATTATCACTATAGTAGGTTGTTGGGATCGTCATGAACTTGATAGTTTAGGGATTGTTTTAGGGATGGCTATTGATAAAGGTGAGGAAGAAGCGAGTCAGGTGGAGATTACTGCTCAAATTATTAAACCCGGGGAGATTAAAGGACCTAGTAGTGGCGGTGGAGGAAGCGGTGGAGGAAAGGGACAACCTTATTTAAATATAACGAATAAGGGGGAGGCAGTCTTTGATACATTGCGAGAATTTACGCATGTGGTTAATCGCCGACTGTATGTTCCTCATAATGAAATTTTACTTATTGGTCAAGAAGTGGCTGAAGAAGGAGTAGGGAAATATCTAGACCTCTTTTTTCGTGACCCGGAACCGCGTTTAACAAGTTGGTTAATTGTTACTAGAGGAAAAGCTAAAGAGGTTTTGGACACAAAAGCAGAATTAGAACAAGTACCGGCTCTGAGTATTGCTCAACTGGTGGAAGCACGTGCAGCTACCTCTGAAATTAGTGCTGTTAAATTACAAGATTTTATGACCCGTTTAATGAGTAAGACTACAGCACCGGTAGCCTCTTTATTAGAAGTAGAAAGTAAGGGAGAAGAAAAAATAGCTCGTTTAGTCGGAACAGCTGTTTTTAAAAGAGAGAAAATGGTGGGTTCTTTAGATAAAGCTGAAACGCGAGGTTTGCTGTGGGTATTAGGAAAGGTGCAAAGTGGGATTATTGTTACTTCATGTCCCGGAGGAGGAGGTAAAGCTTGCCTGGAAATAATTAGAGCTAAAAGTAAGGTTATTCCGGAAATAAAGGGGGGTAAATTAGAGATAACAGTAAAAATTAAGGAAGAAGGCAATTTAGGTGGTCAGATGTGTACACAAGATTTAACTTTACCGGAAACATGGATAGCTTTGGAGAAAAACAAGGCTAAAGTGATTCAGCAGGAAGTAAAAGCTGCTTTACAAAAAGCGCAAGCTTTAAATACTGATATTTTCGGGTTTGGCGAGACCGTACATAGAAAATATCCTGCTTTGTGGAAAGAATGGGAAGCACAATGGAACGAAATTTTCCCGATTCTAGAAGTGAAAGTTTCCGTAGAAGCTAAATTACGTCAGACCGGCATGATTATGAAGCCGGTTAAACCGGAATAGGTAGGTTTTAATAATGCAACTTGAGCAAGGTAGAATTTCCAGTGCACAGCTCGTAATGTTGATTATCGGTTTTAATTTTAGCACCAGTCTAATTTTAAATCCCGGGCGGATGGCCGGACAGGATGCCTGGTTAGCTGTTTTAGCAGGGTTAGGGGAAGGGTTAATTTTTGTTTTTATTATTACTTCTTTAGGGGTTAGATTTAAAGGGAAAAATTTAATCGAAATTAATGACCTTGTTTTTGGTTCATATTTAGGGAAAGTAGTTTCTTTGGCTTATCTCTGGTATTTTTCACATTTAGCCAGTATGGTTTTACGTAGTTATGGTGATTTTTTTACCGATACTATTTACCCCCAAACTCCGTTAATTGTCTTTATTATTTTACTGGTTTTAATCTGTGCTTCCGCTGTCCGTAACGGGATTGAAGTTATTGTACGATGTAGTTTAATTTTAGTTCCTATAACGATTCTTTTTTTGGTGGTTGATGTTTTTTTGTTATTAAAGGACATGAAATTCACTAATTTCTTACCGATTTTTAATGTTCCTTGGCAGAAATTTTTATGGGCAAGTCATGGAGCGGCTACTTTTCCTTTCGGGGAAATAATTGCTTTTTTGATGGTATTTGCTTTTGTGCAAGATCAGCAAAAAATCAGAGTAAGAACGATGATGGGTATAATTATAGCCGGTTTGCTTTTGAGTACTGTGGTGGCGCGTAATATAGCTGTTTTAGGTATTACGGAAATGATACAAAGTTATCCTTCTTTTATAGCCATAAGATTAATCAATATTGCGAAAGTCCTTACCAGGCTAGAAATTATTGTCGTAACCAGTTTCTTGGTGATGGGATTTTTAAAGGTAGCGGTACTTTATTATGGGACAGTTTTAGGCTTAGCTCAAATTTTCAAGCTACGCTCTTATCTTCCCTTGGTTTTTCCTTTAGGGATAATTATGGTTGTTTTAAGTATTTTACCGTTTGCCAGTAGTGTTGAATTAATTAATTTTGCCTATGAAATATATCCTTATTACAGTCTGCCTTTTCAAGTCGGGCTTCCACTTCTTTCTTTAATTGTTGCGGTAATTCGCGGTTTGCCTAAAAAAGAATAAGGGCAAAAAGCACAATAACGTTAATTGACAGTATTTTCAGCTTTTTGCAATTAGTTTTTTATGGTATGATATTACATAAACGGGGTAGTGAAAAATTTTACAGTCTAGAAGAATGACAAGTACTAACGATATAATGAAATTAATATCTATAAAATTTTTGGAAAATGCCATACGGAAAATTCAGAAAGTTAAAATGACTGGTGAGAATAAGTGCGAAAATTATGGTCGAAAGGGGGGGAGCGAGAGCTATATTTGATAGTATAGCGTAAGTTGACGAAGTAAAAAAGAAAGGTAAATTATGTGAAAAATGGGGAGGTAAAAACATGGCAACACTTAAATTAGTTCTGGATCTTTTTGGTGCGACAATTCTCGTCCCGGTAGTTGTGTTTATTTTAAGTTTATTTCTTAAAGTAGAAACTAATAAAGCGTTTCGCGGTGCTCTTTATATGGGCATTGGTTTAGCTGCTTTTAATATTATTTTAGGTGGGTTAATGGGATCTTTGGCTCCGGTAGTAATGGAAATGGTACAAAATACGGGAATAAATTTACCTACCATTGATTTAGGATGGCCGGCAGCGGCGATGATTGTTTATGCTAACCAGATTGGTTTGTTTTATCTTCTTTTTGGAGTAGCGTTCGATCTCTTTCTTTTCTTTATCAAGTGGACAGATACTTTTCAACCTACAGATATTTGGAATTACTATCAGTTTGTTTTTTGGGCTGCCATTGTCCAATTTGTGACAGGTAGTTTCGCGTTAAGTATTCTTGCTGCAATGTTAATGAACCTTATCTTGCTATTATTGGCGGATTGGCTTGCTCCTTCTTTACAGGAATATTACGGATATGAAGGAATTACGAGTACATGTTATTGTCCAGTTAATGCAGCCCCTTTTGCTGTATTAGTGAAATGGGTTTTAATGAAACTTAAGCTTAATCGAATTCAGTTAAATCCGGAAACTATTAGGAAGAAATTTGGTTTTTGGGGTGAACCCGTTAGTATGGGGCTGGTAATTGGTTTTTTGATTACTTTTATCGCTAAGTTAAATCAACTTAATCTTGTGGAATCTTGGGCAACTATTTTGAAAACTGCGATTGTGGTGGGTGCCATTATGGCTATTTATCCCTCAGTATCCGGTCTTTTTGTTAAAGGTTTGATTCCGATTAGTCAAACCCTTAATACACGTTTAAGGGCAGGAGAAATTAAACGGGATAATTTTTATATTGCGATTGACCCTGCTGTGTTCTTTGGTGAAGAAGTTACTTTGACTAGTGGTTTGCTTCTTATACCTATTGTTTTAGTAATAGCTATTTTTCTACCGGGTAACAATATTTTACCTTTGGCTGATTTACCGGCGATGCCCTTTATGGTGATAGGGATTGTGGCTGTCATGAGGGGAAATATTTTTAATACGATTATTACCGGTGCACTTTGGTATACGATTGGTCTTTTGTGTAATTCAGATATTGCTGCTGTGTTTACTCAAGCTGCTGAGGTGGCTGGGGTTGCGATTCCTGCCGGTGGGGCTATGGTTTCTGCTTTTAGTGTTGGTGCCAGTCCGATTCTTTGGCTTGTTTACAAAGCCTTTGCTGCTCCGGAAGGAATTAGAATATTTACGATAGCCTTGGCTTTTGCAGTTTATTTAGCAGTATATATTATGTTCAGGAAAAATCGTAAAGCTTGGCAAATGGCGGCAGGAGCTAGTGCTGAGTTTTTACAGGAGAGAGAAGTGGTGACAACAGCTAAATAATTGGGTAATTAAATTAAAGGGGGTTATGGTGGAATGCATAACCTCCTTTAATATTAGAAGATAATTCAATGGTTATAAGGGATAAAGGGAGAGTGAAAAGATTGGTACCCAATATGTATAATCAGTCTACATTCTTAGTTTTGAAAGCTGCATATCTTTTTTATATTCAAAATAAGACTCAAACAGAAATTGCTCAAATTCTCGGCGTATCGATTGCTACAGTTTCTCGTTTAATAAAAAAAGCGATTAAGGAAAAAATAATTCAATTTGTGATCACCGACCCTTATCTTGAGTGTATTGAAATGGAAGCTAAAATCAAAAAGACTTTCGGGTTAAAAGATGTAGTGATTGCTCCCATCTTGGACTTAAATTTAGATGACCCGTATTGTTCTGAAAATGATGACAATGCACGGAAATTAGTAGCTTTGGAAGGAGCGCGTTATATTCAGCGTATTATTACAGAAGATGATATATTTGGTATTAGTTGGGGCAAAACTATGTATTATCTGATTCATTATTTATTGCCTTCTCAAAAAGTAAATACAACATTTGTAACGTTACATGGTAGTGTGGACAGTATTGAACATGAACAAGATGTGAGAACTTTGGTTGCGAGGATGGCGATGAGTTTTGGCGGTAAGAAGTATTCTTTATTAGCAGAAAGCTTAATGAGTAATTCTCGGTTGGTCAATTCTATAAAGAAAGAAAAAAATATTAGTAAAGTCTTTGAGATTTATAATAAACTTACTATTTCGGTTTGTGGCATAGGTTCTTTTTATCCGCAAGAAACTTCTGTTATGGCTACTTCAGGCTATCTTACTCCTAGTGAATTACAGGAACTTAGGTCTCAAGATGTAGCTGGAGATATGATTATGCGATTTTTTGATAAGGAAGGGAAGGAATGTGAAACAAGCCTTAAGAATCGTACTTTAGCCATTGATTGGGATATTTTTAAAAAAATAAAAACCAAAATTGTTGTAGCAGCAGGACCTTATAAAACACAGACGATATTGTGTGCTTTAAAAAGTAATTTAATTGATGTTTTAATTACAGACTATTATCTAGGTAAATCATTATTGGAAAATAATGCTTAATAATAGAGAGTACACTTTTATTTTAATTTAAAATTTTTGCGGAATATGGTATGGTATATTTAAATGATTTTATTGAGGAGTTTTTATGATTAATAAAGAAGAATTATTGGAGTACATGTGGCAAAATTCTTATAAGCCTTTGACGGCAGAAGAACTAGCGAAGTCGCTAAAAATACAACATCGGGCAGTTTTTGTTAATTTACTGCAAGAATTAGAGGAAGAAGGGAAAATAGTTCTCAACCGTAAAGAGCGTTATGGTTTACCACAAAAAATGAATCTGGCGGTAGGGCGTTTGCAAGGAAGTTCAAAAGGTTTTGCTTTTTTGATTCCTGATGACCCTCAGGAGCAAGACGTTTATGTGAAAAACGAAGACCTTAATGGAGCGATGCATAATGATCGGGTTATTGTTCGTCTTTATCGTCATTTAGAGGATGGTCGTAAGCGGGAAGGGGAGGTTATTCGGATCCTTAAACGGGCTAATCAGCAGGTGGTGGGGACTTATGAAAGCAGTCGTTATTTTGGTTTTGTGGTTCCTGATGATAAGCGGTTAGGGTACGACATTTTTATTCCGAAAAACGAAACAGGTGGGGCACAGACCGGCGACAAGGTGGTTATTGAAATGATTAGTTGGCCGGAACCACGCCGCAATCCTGAAGGAAAGGTTATCGAGGTTCTTGGTCACAAAAGTCAGCCGGGAATTGATATTCTTTCTATTGTGCGGAAATATCAACTGCCTGAGGCTTTTCCCGGAAGAAGTTTTAGTAGAAGCAGCAAAGATTCCGGCAGCTGTTACCGCGGAGGATAGAAAGGGGCGTCGCGATTTAAGGTATTTACCCTTGGTAACGATTGACGGGGAAGAGGCTAAGGACTTGGATGACGCAGTTAATCTAGAGCTTTTGCCTAATGGAAATTATTATTTGGGTGTCCATATTGCTGATGTGGGCTATTATGTTCGGGAAGGCAGTCTTTTAGATGAGGAAGCTTTAAAAAGGGGGACTAGTGTTTATTTGGTAGATCGTGTTATCCCCATGCTTCCACCACATCTTTCTAATGGGATTTGTAGTCTGAATGCCGGGGAGGACAGGCTGGCTTTATCTTGTTTAATGGAAATAGATGCTGAGGGAAAAGTTGTTAAGCATGAGATTGTGTCTAGTGTGATTCGAGGTAAAAGAGCGAATGACTTATACGACGGTACGCAAAATTTTGGAAGAAAAGGAGGCAGAGTTAGTAAAACGTTATGAGGAATATGTACCAACGTTTGAATTAATGCGGGAGTTATGTTTAATTTTGCGGAAAAAGCGGTTGCAACGTGGCGCAATAGACTTTGATTTTCCGGAAAGCCAAGTGATTCTTGATGAACAAGGGAAACCTGTGGATATTGTACAGCGAGAACGTTCCCTTGCCGAAATGATTATTGAGGAATTTATGATTGTCGCTAATGAGACCGTGTCAGAAGAATTTTATTGGCGAGAAATACCGTTTCTTTATCGTGTACATGAAAAACCTGACTTAGACGACATTACGGAACTAAACGAATTTTTGGGAGTTTTCGGTTATCATATTAAGACTAATCGGAAAGGAGAAGTTCGCCCACGGGCTTTTCAGCAAGTGGTAGAAAGGGTGAAGGGCGTGTCCGGAGGAGAAAGACGATTAGCCTATTGTTATTCTTCGCTCCATGAAACATGCACGTTATGCCCCTGAAGCGATTGGGCATTTTGGGCTTGCGGCTAAATATTATTCTCACTTTACGGCACCGATTAGAAGGTATCCTGATTTAGCGATTCATCGGGTCTGATTCGGGAAGCACAAGAAAAGGGGCTTTCTGAAAAAAGATGTAAAAGAGCTGGCTGCCCGAATGGACGAATATGCGGAACAGTCTTCTATGCGGGAGAGAGTAGCGGAAGAGGCGGAGCGGGAATCGGTAGATTTGAAAAAGGTTGAGTATATGCAGGATTTTGTGGGACAAGTCTTTGAGGGAACAATCAGTGGTGTTACTTCGTTTGGTTTTTTTGTAGAGCTGCCGAATACGGTAGAAGGCTTGGTACACGTCTCCACCTTGGCTGATGACTATTATCAGTATGTAGAGAAACAGTTGATGTTGATCGGCGACTTTACGAAGAAGATTTACCGTATCGGAGATCCGGTTAAGGTTGTTTTAGTAAAGGTTAATGTGGAAGAACGATTGATTGATTTTGAAGTAGTTTTATGATAAAATAGTAACTCTAGCGGTTTTAGCCGAGGAGTGGAAAGGGTTATGGTAAAAAAGGGGATCAAGATTGTTACAGAAAATCGTAAAGCACGTCATGACTATTTTATCGAGGAAACGTATGAAGCAGGAATAGTTTTAGCAGGGACGGAAGTTAAATCTTTACGGGCAGGTCGGGCTAATTTGAAGGATAGTTATGCCCAAGTAGAGAATGGGGAGATGTTCCTTTTCAATATGCATATTAGTCCGTATGAACAGGGTAATCGTTTTAATGTGGATCCTGTGCGGCCACGCAAGCTTTTACTTCATAAAAGAGAAATCAATAGTCTTTTTGGCAAGGTTAAGCAACAGGGGTTGACATTAGTACCTTTGAAAGTGTATTTTAAAAAGGGGCGAGCTAAAGTGGAGCTTGCTCTAGCCAAAGGGAAAAAAGTCTATGATAAAAGAAGAGCGATGGCGGAAAGAGACGCGCAGCGAGAAATGGCACGGGCTTTGCGAGAGAAGGAACGTTATTAAAATAGATTAGTATAAAGTAAATAGTTAATAAAGTTTTGGGGGTGTACTGGTTTCGACGGGGGAAGCGGTGGCAGAAGAAGCGAGTCGGGATTGCACTTGCCCGTAAAACGGTGCACAATTTGTTAAACGCAAACGAAAATAATTACGCTTTCGCTGCTTAATTGCAGTTGAACCTCTTACCTTCTGTGCCTGGGGTGAGGGATAAGGGGTCATCTTACCAGGCTACTCTTGAGCCATTGTTTCCTAACTCAAGAGGAAATTAAGGAGACTGGTCTGAAGGAATCCTGCCTGTAGGAGTCCGGAGGGCAAGATGAAAAATACAGGCTGTACTCGGAGAAACTTCTGTGGCTGTTCCTTTGGACAGGGGTTCGATTCCCCTCACCTCCACCATATGAAAAGAGCGTCTTTGATACAATGTGGGCTTGCCGGAAAGGGCGAATGCATATTGTAGAAAAGGCTTGAAACCGTATAAAATAAGGGTCTTCGAGGTCGTGGGCATGACTTCGGAAGCCCTTATTTTTGTTTATTGAGATAAATTTTTTTAGTTTTCTGTTAAAAGGCACACATTAATAAGCAAAACAAAAAGGTTGTTATATGTCAAAACTGCGGTAGTGAATGGTTTATAAAGAATTCCAAAACTGTAGTATAGCAGCTTACCCCATGAAATCCCGGTATATTTGCGAAGGCCTTTATTTTATATATCCCGTAACCTGATTCCAAAATGATATTTCCACAAAATTCATTATCCTTTATTTCTAATTTCTGAGGTGAAAGCTTTACATATTCATTTGTATCTTCATTCAGCTTTTCAATCTCAACTGTAAGGCTGTCATCATTTACAGATACTATGCTGCCCTTTATTTTGAATTGAGGGGCTTCTGTTTCCACATATCCCTTGGATGGATTATCTATTCTTACATTAGTAAAGGGGCCAAAAATTTTCTCATTCTCTAGCCTATGGGTTTTAATATCCGGTCTTATATTTTCGAAGGTCTTCAACAGCAGTATCCTGTCTTTATATACTACGGTCCCGTCTATTTCATTATTTCCGTTTCTTAAAAATAAATAGGTCTCCCGTTCAAACTGGGAGCGTTCACTGTTATAGAAGCCTGAGGAGTATCGATAACCCTCGTTTAAGGTTCTGTTGCTTATACCTATCTCCGGGCCTGAATCACCTGCAGACCTGAGAATAAATTTTTCCCCCAATATTTCATGATTTCCATAATCCCTTACTTCAAATTCGGGGTAACTTAAACCTATATTTTTAGTCTCCGGATCCCATGTTTTATCCAGCCCGAATAACCTGGTTAAATCAATATCTGATACAAATAAATCATTGCTTTTAATGACAGGTTCATGCCACAGCTCGCTCTCGCCCTCGTCAAAAGATCTGCCATCAAAGGATCTCTTGACAATTTTGTCATCTTTTTGGATTGTAAAGCCGTAACCGCCTTTTTTCACAGTATAATGCCCATCTTTGAATAAACAGAAGTAGCCAAGTTGTTCCGATATGGCTTTTAAAGATAACATAGCAGGTCCATCATAAAAACCTGCTTCAATCCCATTTAAATAGAGTAGGTTTCCCTTATTTTCAAGTATTACCTGGGTTTCGGAGAGCTTATTAATCTTAAAGCTGAAATTATCCCCGTTTCCGCCTTCTATCCGGCTATCCAATCTGTCTGACAAAAACCTTGCCTCCCTTTTATCCTTATCCCAGATAATTTTGCCCCATTCTCCAAGATCCCGCAGTAATAATGTTGTATATCCCCCTATGTTGTATGATTGAATTTCCCTGCCATGGATGTAAGTTTTAATATCTGTATAAAGCACATTCCCTAATATTTTACCTGTTTTCGTGGCATCGCTGTTTTCAATGGTAATGGGTTTAAATTCCTTTGACAGGTTCTCTGTGATTCTTAAGTCCCTTTTTGCCGGATCCCAAATCACATCGAAACCATAGCCCCTTAAATCTTCGGCCACTATCACAGTAGAGCCGTCTATATTCATGGATGGTATTTGATAACCATTTATGTAGGTCTTGATGTCCGTCGATATGACTTTGCCAATAACCGTGCCAACCTCCATTTTTTCCCCATGGGCTGCCAGCGGTAATACAAGAAAAAGCAAAACAATAATTAATACAAATTTTCTCCTTGAAAACATACGTTCTGCCCCCTTTCTCTTCCTCTATATCCAATTTTATCATAGATCCTGATCTTATGACTTCACTATGTGAACCTCACATGACTAAAGTCACGTGCTTCTAATCTCACGATTAGATTTTCCTGCTTAATCGTCCTCGTAACCTACTAACTCCACAGGCGTAAATTCGGATAGTTCCTACCCTGTATTAATTTTATTTAGGCAAGCAGGTCTAAATCTTGTAATCCTTTTCGGTGATGGACCCTTAGGCAGAATTCAAAATCCGGTGAAAGATATAATTTTTATTTTAGCAATAAAAGCCAATCTTGTATAATTAAGTTTATCTATCTCGTGATTTAAAGTATCATGACTACGCCTCCATATTTGATAATCTAAAGAAATTCTTGTATAATATCTTTAGCATATAAGGAGGCTGAGCAAATGCCAAAAATTAAGTCTAGCACGGATTTGAGAAATAATTATAATGAGATATCTAAGTTCTGCCATGAGAGCCGGGAACCTATATTCATTACCAAGAATGGTCGGGGAGACTTGGCTGTTATGAGCATCGAAACTTACGAGGTACTTAATGGCAAACTTGAATTATACCATTTACTTGACGAGGGCAGGACAGCGATAAAAGAGGGTCGGAAACGTCCGCTTACGGATGTTATGCAAGACATCCGACACGAGGTAACCGATGGCAAAATATAGGGCGGATGTATCAGAACCTGCGGAAAATGACCTTCGTGATATCGTCAGTTATATTTATGCACAGCTGTCGGCTCCAATGACAGCACTGAAGATGATGAACATCCTTGAGGATGCCATTGCTAGCTTGGCGGACATGCCACAAAAATGCTCTCTCGTAACTGATGAACGTTTGGCGTCGATGGGTTATCGCAAGCTAGTAGTGAAAAATTATATTATTTTTTTTACAATTGACGAACAATCAAAAACTGTTGACATCGAGAGAATTCTATATGCAAGACGTGATTGGCTCTGGATTTTATAGAAATAAGCTATAATATAGAAGGAGAAAAATACGGAGGAGTGTTATGAGGAAAACTTATCATTTTGTGCAACCACGGGAACAGGCGGTAGCTAGCTTTAAAAAATTGTTTGCGGAGCCAGAGGTAGAATGGTTAGAGGAGCAGATAATCAATAATGGTTATGGTCAGAAAATAAAGGCTATATATAAAGGTAGTCCTTTTTCTGTCGTTATTTATTTTAATAAGAAAAACTATTCGTCGAAAATAGTGCTGGAGAAAGGAACAGAAGAGTTAGAGCAAGTATTAGCAGAGAAGTTGGGAGAAGTAGCTTGTAAAACGGAAAATAAACAAAGGAAAACAGACAAGTCGCCAGCTCAAGCGCTGCTAATACCGCATGAACATATCGGTACAGATGAAGCGGGGAAAGGGGATTATTTTGGTCCTCTGGTTATTGCCGGGGTATTTGTAGAGCCCGGAGATGTTGCTAAATTACAGGAATTAGGTGTGGTTGATAGTAAAAAAATTAGTGATACGAACATAAAGGATATTGCCGAAAAATTACGGTCATACTTTAAAAATAGATATAATCTTGTTTTTATTAATCCGCAAAAGTACAATGAATTATATGCTAAAATAGAGAATTTAAATAAACTTTTAGCCTGGGGACATGCCCGGGTGATTGAAAATCTTTTGCAGAAAGTAAATTGTGAATATGCAGTTGTAGATAAATTTGGCAAGGAGAAATTTATTGAACAGGCTTTAATGAAGCAAGGGCGTCAAATTAAATTAATGCAAATTCCTCGTGCGGAACAGGACCTTGCTGTTGCGGCGGCTTCAATATTAGCGCGAGACGTTTTTTTGACAAAGTTGGAAGAATTATCGGAAAGATATGGGTTGACTATTCCTAAGGGTTGTAATGATCAGGTGAAGGATATTGGAAGACAACTTGTAGCTAAATATGGTCGAGAAGAAATAGGTAAAATAGCTAAGCTACATTTTAAAACGACACAAGAAATTATAGGTTAAAATTAATTTTCTATAGCCTCTAAGGCAAAAGTCTGTTAAAATCTATTAGGGAGACGTCAAGACAAAAAACATAAAAAGTATTATTTGCAGGGATTTGGGTGAAATTAGGTCAAGGAGTGTGTAGTTGATGGTTAGAACTGTCGGAACAGTAGCTCGTGGGATTAGGTTACCAATCATTAAGCCAGGTGATGACTTAGTGGAGATGGTAGTCCAAGCTATAAAAGCCTCTTCGGAAACGGAGCGTTATCCCATACGCAACCAAGATGTACTTGGCATAACCGAATCGGCGGTGGCAAGAGCACAAGGTAATTATGTAACTTTAGATGATGTAGCGAAGGACGTGCGCGAGAAATTTAAGGGTGAGCAGGAATTTGGAATTATTTTTCCTATTCTTAGTCGGAATAGATTTTCGCCGATTTTAAAGAGTATAGCTCGTTCTGCTAAAAAGATTTATTTACAGTTGGGTTATCCTGCAGATGAAGTAGGCAATCATTTAATGAGCGTAGAAAAAATGTATGAATTTGGACTTAATCCATATATCGATATACTTAGTGAGGCTAAATATAGGGAATTGTTTGGCGAGGAAGTTAAACATCCTTTTACGGGTATAGATTATGTGCAGATGTATCGTGACCTTGTTGAAGATGAAGGTTCGGAAGTAGAAATTATTTTAGCTAATGACCCTAAAGTTATTTTACAATATACGAAGAATGTTTTAGTTGCTGATGTACATGATAGATTTAGAAATAAGAAAATTCTACAACAGGCCGGGGCACAGATTGTTTTAGGGCTTGATGATATTTGTACTGCGGCATTTAATGGAAGTGGCTATAATCGTGAATATGGATTATTAGGTTCTAATAAAGCGACAGAGTCTAAAATTAAGCTTTTCCCCCGCGATGGGGAAAAGTTTGTGCAGGCAGTACAGAACGGTCTGAAAGAGGCTACGGGAAAACAGATAGAAGTTTTAATTTATGGGGATGGAGCGTTTAAAGACCCTGTGGGGGGAATATGGGAATTGGCGGATCCTGTTGTGGCTCCGGCTTATACTACAGGGTTACACGGTCTCCCTAATGAGATTAAATTGAAATATTTAGCTGATAATCAGTTGCAAGATTTAAGTGGTGAGGCGTGTCAAACCGCGATGAAGGAATACATTCGACAAAAAAAAGCTAATCTTGTAGGGGTAGCAGCCTCCCAAGGAACTACTCCGCGACAGTTGACCGACCTTTTAGGAAGTCTTTGTGATTTAGTGAGTGGAAGTGGAGATAAAGGGACTCCGATAGTTTTAATTCAAGGCTATTTTGATAATTATGCTACAGAATAAAGTTTGGGTTAGTAGCAAAATGAAAATAGTGAAAAGGGGTGGTTTAAATATTTGCTAATGTTTCAGAATGTAGAAAATTTTGTTTAAGAAAAGGAATTAAGGCTATTGATTTTAAACTGCTTAATTTAGAAGGAAGATGGTTTCATCTTACGTTACCTGTGGAAAGATTAGATGAAAAAATAATGGAAAATGGGATTGGTTTTGATGGATCTAGTTATGGTTTTACTTCCTTAGAAAAATCAGATATGGTTTTTAAACCTGATTTTAATTTTGCCTTTGAGGACCCTTTTTCTGAAATACCTACATTAAGTATCGCTGGCAATATTTATAGTTTGGGTGATACTATCGAAAGGTTCAGCGGAGACCCTAGATATATTGCCGAAAGGGCGGAAGCTTATTTAAAAAGTACGGGCATTGCGGACAAAGTTTTATTCGGCCCTGAATTTGAATTTTATTTACTCGACCATATCTCTTATACGATTCAACGTAATAAGATTAGTGTTTTATTAGATGCTGAACAGGCTGATTGGCATACGAATGATAGCGATTATCAAAATTTAGGTTATAAGGTTCGTTATCAAAAAGGATATCATGCTGATCTACCTAATGACGTTAATTTTGAGCTGCGTAAAAAGATGGTTTTACAACTTGAAGAGATGGGCGTACCTGTTAAATATCATCATGCTGAGGTTGGTTCTCCAGGTCAGATGGAAATTGAAGTTTGTTTTGATCATTTATTAAAAATAGCGGATCGAACAATGTTATTAAAATATGTCGTGAAAAATATGGCCTTGGCTCATCAAAAAACGGTTACTTTTATGCCTAAACCTTTTTATCAAGAAGCAGGAAGCGGAATGCACATTCATTTACAGTTTTTTAAGAATGGGGAACCTATTTTTTATGATGAAACAGGTTATTCCGGGTTGAGTCAAACTGCTCTTTATGCGATCGGAGGAATCTTGAAACATTCGCCTGCTTTATTAGCGTTTACTAATCCCAGCACAAATTCTTATAAGCGACTTGTTCCCGGATATGAAGCGCCGGTGAGTATTTGTTATGCTACGGCGAATAGGAGTGCGGTAATTAGAATACCCGGTTATGTTCATAGTCCACAAGAAAAAAGGTTTGAGTTTAGACCTTCTGATGCTACCTGTAATCCATATTTGGCTTATTCTGCTCTGTTGATGGCGGCGCTAGATGGTATTCAGCAGGGAATAGACCCGGTGGAGGAAGGTTTTGGTCCTTATGATGTGAATGTTTTCGAATTAAGTGCAGAAGAAAGGGCGAAGATTAAAGCTCTTCCTAAATCATTAGAGGAAGCGGCAGATGCCCTGGAAAAAGATTATGATTTTTTGCTTAAAGGTGGTGTTTTTACCGAAGAACTACTTAAAGAACAGTTAAGGAGAATTAGAAAAGCAGCCGGTGAAGTAAAAATAATTCCACATCCTAAGGAATTCGAACTGTATTTTGATTTATAAGGTGAAGAAGAAAAAATAGAAATAGTTTCTAAAAATATCCTTGCTCAGAGGCAAGGGTGTTTTTTTGTCGAGTATTGCTATAAGTATAAAAAATACATGAGAAAAAAGTGTTGCTTTTTATTTTCAGAATAGATACTATATAATCTAAATACTAATATGAAATGAGTGTATTAAGGAGGATTTAATGATGGTTGCTACTGAATATAAAGGGAGAAAGATTTATATTGTTGATACTACTTTGCGTGACGGCGAACAAACGGCGGGTGTTGTTTTTGCTAATCGGGAGAAAATAACGATCGCCAAGATGCTTTCCGAACTTGGTGTTGACCAGATTGAGGCCGGAATTCCTGTTATGGGCGGAGATGAAAAAGAGACACTAAAAGCGATCATGGACTTGGGGCTTAATTCCAGTATTATGGCGTGGAATCGGGCTGTTGTTGATGATATTAAACATTCTCTTGATTGTGGTGTTGATGCTGTTGCTGTCTCTATTTCTGTTTCTGATATTCATATAGAATATAAGCTAAGGTCTAGTCGGGAACAGGTATTAGATAAGGTTGCTCGCGCTATAGATTTTGCCAAGGAACATAATCTTTATGTTTCGGCTAATGCCGAAGATGCTTCACGTGCTGACGAGAAATTTTTAGTACAATTTGCGCAAACAGTTAAAGAAGCTGGCGCAGATCGTTTGCGTTATTGTGATACAGTAGGGATACTTGATCCTTTTACTGCCTATGAAAAGATTAAGCGTTTGCTTGATAAGGTAGATATTGATTTGGAAATGCATATGCATAATGACTTTGGTTTAGCTACAGCCAATACTATTGCCGGTATCAAGGCAGGTGCCAACCATGCTGGGGTTACAGTTAATGGTTTAGGGGAAAGAGCCGGAAATGCTGCTTTGGAAGAAGTGGCGATGGCTTTGAAACATCTCATGAAATGTGAGATGCCTTTAAATACAAAAGGGTTCTTAGAACTTTCTCAGTATGTAGCAGAGGCTTCGGGCAGACCTTTACCTCTTTCTAAACCAATTGTGGGGAAGAACATGTTTACGCATGAATCAGGGATTCATGCTGATGGGGCTTATAAAAATCCGCTCACTTATGAAGCTTTTGACCCGGAAGAGATTGGCTTAGTTCGGCAAATAATTGTGGGAAAACATTCCGGTACGGCTACTTTGCAGAAGAAGTTTCAAGAGTTTAATATAGAACTTTCTAAGGAAATGAGCAAATTGCTTTTAGAAAAAGTGAGAAAATCGGCGGTGGAATTAAAGAGACCTTTATTTGCTAAAGAATTAGTGCAACTTTATCAGGAATTATGTGCAGACCTTCCCCAAACAACAGCTAATTAGAAAAGGTAGAAAAATATGTATTAGTAAAGCTTAAGAGGAGGAGAACATTTGTGGCTGAAAATGTAACAAGAAAAATTATTAAGAAACATTTAGTAGCAGGGGAATTGGTACAAGGAGAGGAAATAGCACTACAAATTGACCAGACCTTGACACAAGATACAACGGGGACGATGGTTTACTTAGAGTTTGAAGCTCTCGGTTTTCCACGGGTAAAAACGAAAAGGTCAGTAGCTTATATTGACCATAATACGTTGCAGACAGGTTATAGGAATGCCGATGACCATCGCTTTATTCAATCAGCGGCGGAAAAATACGGTATTTATTTTTCACGACCGGGGAATGGTATTTGTCATCAAGTTCACTTAGAACGTTTTACAGTGCCCGGTCAGACTCTGCTTGGTTCTGATAGTCATACTCCTACGGCAGGAGGGATGGGAATGTTAGCTATCGGAGCCGGAGGCATGGATGTAGCAGTAGCTATGGGCGGTGGCGCTTATTATTTAAACATGCCTGAAATAGTGAATGTGCACTTAAAAGGGGAGTTACCTCCTTGGGTTAGTGCCAAAGATATCATCCTTACCCTTCTAGATAAACTTTCTGTTAAAGGAGGGGTAGGGAAAATCTTTGAGTATTCCGGAGAAGGTTTAGCCCAGCTTACTGTGCCAGAAAGAGCAACGATTACTAATATGGGTGCAGAATTGGGAGCAACAACCTCCATCTTTCCCAGTGATGAGGTAACTTTACAATTTTTAAAAGCACAAGGGCGAGAAGCAGACTGGCGGGAATTAATTGCTGACGAAGGGGCAAGTTATGACCAGGTTATCGAAATTGATCTTTCCAGTTTGGAACCCTTAGTAGCTTGTCCCCATAGTCCGGATAAGGTAGTGAAGGTGAGTGACCTTTCTTCTACTAAGGTGGACCAGGTATGTATTGGCAGTTGTACTAATTCTTCTTATGTGGACTTGCTGAAGGTAGCGAAGATTTTGCGCGGGAAAACGATTCCTCCGCATGTTAGTTTAGTTATTTCCCCCGGTTCGAGACAAGTTTTAAGTATGTTGGCCACGCAAGGGGCGTTGGCTGATTTGATTAATGCCGGGGCGAGAGTTTTGGAGTGTGCTTGTGGTCCTTGTATCGGGATGGGGCAAGCTCCGGCTACAGAAGCAGTATCTTTACGTACTTTTAATCGGAATTTTTATGGACGTAGTGGGACTGCCAGTGCCAATGTTTATTTGTGCAGTCCTGAAGTGGCAGCTGTTTCGGCGTTACATGGAAAAATAACTGACCCTCGTCTTTTAGAGCCGGTTACCGTATCTTTTCCGGAAAAATTTCAGGTTAATGATAATTTAATTGTGCCTCCTTTAGCTGATGGGACAAAGGTAGAATTGATTAAGGGCCCTAATATTAAAGCGTTTCCGGTGAATCGGGAACTTCCTGCTTCTGTAAAAGGAACTGTGCTTTTGGTCATGGAAGATAATATTACGACCGACCATATTATGCCTTCACCAGCAGACCTTTTGCCCTTGCGTTCCAATATCCCGGCTCTGGCTGAACATTGTCTTAGTCCTGTTGACCCAGACTTTCCTGCTCAGGCGCAAGCAAAAGGTGGGGGATTCTTGGTTGCAGGTGAAAATTATGGACAAGGTTCGAGTAGGGAACATGCGGCCCTAGTGCCTTTATATTTGGGCATTAAAGGGGTGCTAGCGCTTTCTTTTGCGCGGATTCATAAGGCAAATTTGCTTAATTCAGGGATTTTGCCCGTAACTTTTGTGGAGAAAAAAGATTATCTTCGTTTAAATAAGGATGACGAGTTGGTGCTAGATAACTTACCTCAGCAGATTTTAGCCGGAGAGACGATTATGGTACAGAATAAAACCGGTGGTTATTCTTTTCCGGTTAGGTTATCAGTTTCGGCACGGCAGAAAGAAATTTTGTTAGCTGGTGGATTATTGCCTTATACTAGGAAGAAGGCAGAAGAAAATTAAGTTGTTTAAGTAGTAGAAGATAAGGAGAAATGGCAGAAATGACTTTACGAATAGAAATGAATAATCCTCTTGTCGAACTAGATGGGGATGAAATGACGCGTGTACTCTGGCAGATGATTAAAGAGATGCTTCTGGAACCGTATCTTAATTTAAAGACGGAGTACTATGACTTAGGTTTAAAAAATAGAGAGAAAACAGCAGACCAAGTAACGTATGATGCCGCCTCGGCGATTAAAAAACATCGGGTCGGGGTGAAATGTGCCACGATTACGCCTAATGCGGCACGCGTGGAGGAGTATAATTTACGGGAAATGTATCAGAGCCCTAATGGCACGATTAGAGCTATTCTTGATGGTACGGTATTTCGCAAACCCATACTGGTGCGAAATATTAAGCCTTTAGTTAAGACTTGGACAAAATCGATTACGATTGCTCGTCATGCTTATGGTGATATTTATAAAGATGTGGAAATACGGATTGAAGGTGCGGGGAAAGCGGAACTCATTTTTACAGCAGAAAATGGTGATATCCAAAAAGAAGTTATTCATGACTTTGCTGGACCAGGTGTTATTTTAGGGATGCATAATTTAGATAAGTCTATTGCCAGTTTTGCACGAACTTGTTTTAATTATGCCTTAGAACAGAAACAGGACTTATGGTTCTCGGCTAAAGATACTATTTCCAAAAAATATGACCATAGATTTAAAGATATTTTTGCAGAAATATTTGTAAGCGAGTATAAAGAAAAATTTGCTGCGCAAGGGATTGAGTATTTTTATACTTTGATTGATGATGCTGTAGCGCGGCTCATGCGTTCACCGGGCGGAATGGTCTTAGCCTGTAAAAATTATGACGGTGATGTTATTTCGGATTTAGTGGCCTCTGCTTTTGGCAGTTTGGCGATGATGACTTCAGTTTTGGTTTCTCCCCAGGGAGAATATTTATATGAAGCAGCTCATGGTACAGTTCAGCGCCATTATTACAGGCATTTACAGGGCGAAGAGACTTCCACAAATTCAATGGCGACCATTTTTGCTTGGAGTGGGGCTTTACGCAAACGTGGTGAACTGGATCATTCGGCTCAGTTAGTCAATTTTGCTGCTTGTTTGGAAAAGGCGGCGCTCAGCACTATCGAAGAGGGATATATGACGAAGGACTTAGCTCTGATTGCCGAACAGCCGGTGCGCGAAGTATTAAATACCGTTCAGTTTTTGGAAGCGGTAAAAATTCGTTTAGATAAAAACAAGCTTGGAAAGACAATAAAAGTGTAGAAGAACTGAGAAAAGTGAAAAAAATGTAGAAAGAAAAATAAAAAATAAAAGAAAAAACAGTACCTGAAAAGGTGCTGTTTTTTTATGGAGCGAAGCCTTAGAAGAGATTTAAAAAACAAATTCAGTGATTAGCAAGAAGTGACAAATTTTACCACAGGATTATTGTATAATATGAATTGGAAATATTATCCTACGTAAGGCGCGCTACGTATAAGGGGGCGATGCTGAAGAATAAAGATAATTTTTCAGTGTAGTTGCTTCATTAGTTTTAGCAAAAACAAAGCAAGAAAAGTTTAAAAAAATTAGGAGGAATTTGAGTAATGAAGAAAACAAGATTATTAATTGCTACATTGGTATGTGCAGTAATGCTCATGGGTATCGGCTATGCCTGGTGGAATGATTCCGTGGTAATTGCCGGTACTGCAGTTACAGGGAATATGGATGTTAATTTTGCAGAAGAAGTTAATGTAGAGAAAAGTGATTATGTAATAGCAGAAGCAGCAGTTAGTGATGAAGAAATGGAAACTATAGACTGCAGTTTTACTAATTTATATCCCGATGCTGTAGCCGGTTTTAGTGGCATAATCGAAAACAATAGTTCCATTCCGGTTAAATTGGCTGAGGCTACATTTACTTTAGAGCCGGAAGATGGAATTTTAGCGGATTATTTATTAGCTTCTATGACTAAGGATGGTACTTATGTAGCTATTGATGAATTTGAGGCTAATTTTGTGGCTAATTTTAATGCTACTCTTGCAGGTGATAACTTTGCTAAAGACGGAGAGTTGGGCGTTGAGGAAAGTGCTCCGATTAGTGTATTTTTGAAAATTGACGAAGAGGCTCCTACTGATACTACGGAAGGGCAAACAATTGGTTTTAATTTAAAATTGGATTGGCAGCAATTTAATTGATTAGCTCCCCAAGAGTAAAGAAAAGTTATTAAGCAGTAAATTCTCATATGAGTGGGAGATGAACAAAGAATATCTTTGTTCATCTCAGCTCATATGCTAGTTTCACGATTAGGTAGTGAGAAAGTGAGTAGGTAGAAATGGTAAGACCCGGAAGGAGAAAAAAAGCCAAAAAGTATTTGTATTATCAACTGTTGTTAAGCGTGGCGATTATTCTATTTTTGGGTGCAATGGGTATCGGTTATGCGTGCTGGAACGACTTTTTGCATGTGGAAGGGACGGTTACTACTGGATTTATTGAACCTGTTTTTTATGAACCTCGTTTATCTGTAAATGGTTGTCAAGGACGCGGTGAGGTACTCATGTCTGAACAGGGGAAAAAGCTTTATGTTGATATTCAAAATGCTCGTCATGGTGATGTTTTTTTTCTCGATTTTAAGATTAAAAATGAGGGGACGGTACCGGTAAAAGCGGAGACACTAGTAGTAACTTCCGGGAAGGCTTTGGATATTAAATTAATTCATGAACCGGATAGCATCATTGAGGGGCAAGATATGAGTCAAGGACAAATCAGGATAAAGGTACGTAAAGTAGCAGAAGACTGTGATAATGCTTTTATGGTACAGCTTTCTTTTCATCAGATTACGGTATTTTAAAAATTGGAGGAATTTAAGTAATGAAAAAAACAAGATTATTAATTGCTACATTGGTATGTGCAGTTATGCTCATGGGTATCGGTTATGCTTGGTGGAATGATGCTGTAACGATTGGCGGTACAGCGGGGACTGGGCATATGGATGTTGTATTTACGACTGCGAATGTTGTTGGCGCTGAACATATTGATGCCGAGGCTGAACCCAGTTCTAACGGTAAAGAGATAGAATGTACTTTTAGTAATTTATATCCCGGTGGTGTAATTGAATTTAGTGCAACTGTGCAAAACAACAGTAGTATCCCTGTGAAATTCGATGGTGCCAAGCTTACACTTTCTGAAAATGCAGAGGAATTTAAACAATTTATAGAAGCAACTGTATTTGATCCGGAGTATTATGATATTTGGCTCCCCATTGAGAATTTTGTTGGGATTATGGATCTTGTTAAAACCGAACCGGATTTGTCGTTTATGCCAGAACTTGCAGATATGGTGCCTGCAAAGTTAGAACCTAATGAATCTAAAGATGTAACTATATATCTTAGACTTGCTGAAGATGCCGAGAATGATACTGAAGATCAAACTTTTACTCTTAATGTAAAATTCGATTGGAGACAATTTAATGCACCTACACCGGAACCGGAGGTATAAAGCATAATTATTTAGAGGTCGCCAAGGTTAGGGTGAGCAAGGGTAACCTTTGTTTACTTTGACTAAAAAAATACCCATTACAGATAATTCGTAAGGGGTGAGGAAAGGGAAAGCAAATGAAAAAAACAAGATTATTAATTGCCACATTAGTATGTACAGTTATGCTCATGGGTATAGGTTATGCTTGGTGGAATGATTTGCTTACTATTAATGGTACTGCGACTACGGGTAAGATGAATGTGTATTTTGAAAATGATACACTAAATGGGGTAAAATACCCTAAAGTTTCTGGAAGTCATTATGTAGAGCCGTCTATAGTTGAAGCTGAGGCTCAAAAGATTACTTGTAGTTTTGAGAATTTATATCCCGGAGCTACGGGGAAAGTTGATTTTGTAGTTATAAATGATAGTGATATTCCGGTAAAATTAGATGCCTTTGAGATTAAGGTAACGGGAGATGAAGAATTGAAATCAAAAGTATACGCAATAGCTAATTATTGTAAAATAGATGAACTGGGTAATCAGGTCGAGGATTTTGGTGGTACTACTTCGCAAGTATTACTGGAAGAATTAGCAGATGAATTAAATAATTGCTTAGAAGAAACTATTTTAAACCCCGGTGAAAGGTTATCTTTTGGTGTCCCGGAAGGTGAAGAAGAGTGTCCTGATAGTGAAGATTGTATCACGTTATGGGTTGACCGTGAGAAGGCAGAGAATGATACGCAAGGGCAAAAAGTTGAGTTTACTTTAAAAATGGCTTGGCAGCAATTTAATCAATCGTAGTGTGGTGAGCTTGAGCATAAGTGGCAAATATTTGGTGAGATGGGCGAGGTTTAAACTTGGCTCATCTTGCCATCTTAATTTTATATAAAGTTGAGGTGAGTTTTTTATGCGTAAATATATAAGTGTGATGTTATGTTGTTTTTTTGTGGCAGTGGCTCTTATCCCCGGAGCCTATTCGCTTTGGCGACAAGATTTAGGAATATGGGGACATGTGCAAATTACTGTAGATAAAGAAAATAAGGGTCATAAGGACAAGCTGAAAGAAGCAGAGACAAGGGAAGAGTGTGAGGAAGGACATGCTGATTAAAAGGGAACCGCGAAGGCAGTTAGCTAGATGTTTGCTGGTAATGCTCTTCGTCATAGTGATCCTTTTTTTGACCAATACTAATTTGTTTACGTTTACTAATAAAAGTAATTTTATTTATGGGGGAAGACCCCTGCTTTGGTTGGGGGTAGCCTGGTTAGTATACTTATTTCCACGAACTAGGTTTGCCGGACGTTTAAGTTTACGCCGTTTTATTGCTCAATTGGCTGTGGGAGCGGCGGTAATTTATTTACTCTTTTTAATGACGGCAGGAATGACGCAAGGGTTTGGGAAGAGTCCCTATGCTTTCACCCCTTTTGCTATCTTGCTTAATTTGTTCTATGTTGTTTCTTTTACTGTGGGAGTAGAAGCGGCGAGGTCTTATTTAATTAATAGTTATAAAGGGAAAAGAGTTGTTTTGATTTTAGGGCTAGTCAGTGTTTTTTTTGTTTTAACAGAGTTGTCTTGGCGGGAGATTCAGAATATCCAGACTAATTTCGCTGCCGTAAAATATGTAGGTGGGACTTTGTGTCCTGCTTTAGCTCAGAGTGTTTTTACTTCTTATTTTGCTTATTTAGGTGGTCTTGTTCCGACCCTGATTTATCATGGTATTTTAGTGGCTTTTGAATGGTTTTGTCCAATTTTACCTGATTTAAGTTGGTCGATGAAGACTTTTTTAGGTTGTTTTGTCCCTGTTTTTAGTTTACTTTTTGTGCAACATCTTTATTTATTGCAGGCAAGGGAATTAAAAAGAACATCAACAGGTAGTGAACAGATTTCCGGTTGGTTGTTTACCAGTATTTTTTCTGTTTTGATTATTTGGTTTGCGGTGGGGCTATTTCCTGTCTATCCCTCGGTGATTGTTACGGGAAGCATGGAACCTTTGATTAAACCCGGGGATATTGTTCTTTTGCAAAAAATACAAGGGGAAGAGGCCCAAATAGGTGATATTATTCAATATTTTCATCAGGAAGAAGAGATTTATATTACCCATCGCGTTATTGCGATAGATAATGAAGCGAAGAAAAAGTTGCAAACCCAAGGAGACAATAATCCCAGTCCTGATTCGTTTCCGGTTTTTTTAGAGCAGGTGAAAGGAAAAGTTAGGGGCATTATTCCTAAAGTTGGTTGGCTGACCCTTGTTTTAAGGAGCAAAGGGGGGATTCCTGCTGATGTGGGAATTTAAGATTAAGGGAGGTTAAGCAATAAATGTTAAAACGTATAAGTGCATGTTTAAAAATGTTTATCTTTGATTTAGAGGTTATGATATTGGACTTAAAAGAGCTGATCACTAAAAGGAAGATTACAATATCAGCTAAAATAAGAACTATTTTAATAATAGGCGTTTCGCTTTGTTTAGTAACTATGTTAATTTTTTTAGGAGGAACTTTAAAAGGAGCGGAGCCTGTGGAAAATAAAATAGCGAAATATCAATATTCGCAAAAGGCTAATCTTGATTATCAAGTTTTTTTAAAGCCTAATCTACTTTATGAAGAAAATGTTTTAGAAATGGGGAGAATTTATCCCACAAATTTTGTGGATCAGTTGCAGACAACTATGGCTTATGAATTTAGTGGAGATAAAAAGGCTGAAATTAGAGGAAATTATTTTGTAATGGCGAAAGTACAGGGAACACAAAAAGAAGAAAACAAAGAAAAAACTTTATGGAGTAAAGAGTTTTTATTAGTTCCCCAAAAACATTTTCATAGTTCCGAAGGGAAGGTTAAGTTCAAGGAAGAAGTTCCTCTTACTTTTTGGGCTTTTAATCAGTTCGGGGAAGAGGTGCAAAAAGCGACCGGAATTGTTTCTAATGTTAATTTAGTTGTAGATTGGCAAATTCAGGTAGAAGCTAAAAGTGAGGAAGGTTTGATTAAAGAAGAATTTACGCCTCAGCTTGTGATACCTTTATGTAAAAAGCATTTTGAAGTTGGTGGGGATTTAGCTCCGGAAAAAGCGGGGGCAATTGAAGAAATAGTGGAAACGAAGGTTCCTTTGAATAGAAAGAGGGTCGTGTTTTTGAGTTTAGGGATGATGCTTTGTCTTTTGATTTTGCTGTATTTATTACGTTTTGTACAGGCCGTTTCTCCAAGTCTTTGGGAAAAACAAGTGCAGCAAATTTTTAAAAAGTATGGGGAAAGATTAGTTGCTTTAGAAAAAGAAATTCCGGTTATTCGGGAAACGATTATTAAGATTAAATCATTAGATGGTTTGGTACTTTTAGCCGATGAACTTTGTAAACCGATTTATTATTATCGTCGGATAATAGATGGAAAAGAATCTATATCTTTTTATGTTTTTAGTGAGAATAAGGTGTTTATCTATGATTTAAAATTTAGGGAGGTTGAAGCTACGTTAGAACGAGATGTTGCTTTCTCCTATAGTAGTTGAAAAGAGGGATGATGTATTCAGATGCTGAATACATCTTTTTTTTGTCAAATTTTATATTCGAAGATTGAGTGAATTAATGATACAATAATATTGTTTGATTTTTTAGGAGGAGATTTAGATGAAGCAACTTTTAACAGGTAATGAAGCTATCGCTAGAGGAGCTTATGAGGCCGGTTGTACGGTAGCAGCGGCTTATCCCGGTACTCCCAGTACGGAAATTCTGGAGAATATCGCTGGTTATAAAGAGATTTATGCAGAATGGTCACCTAATGAAAAGGTGGCGGTAGAGGTAGTTAGTGGTGCCTCTATTGCAGGAGCAAGGTCTCTGGCAGCGATGAAACATGTAGGCTTGAATGTAGCGGCTGATCCTTTGTTTACGATGGCTTATGAAGGGGTCAATGGCGGATTGGTTATTGTTACGGCTGATGACCCGGGGACACATAGTTCCCAAAATGAACAGGATAACAGGTATTATGCTCCACATGCTAAGGTTTTGTTGTTGGAGCCTGCAGATAGTCAAGAATGTAAGGACTATACAAAAATGGCTTTTGCTTTAAGTGAGGAGTTTGATACTCCGGTATTATTGCGGGTAACGACGAGAATTTGTCATAGCAAAAGTCTTGTTGAATTAGGGGAGAGAGAAGAAGTAGGGGTCAAAGAATATCGTAAAGATGTCCAGAAATATGCGATGACTCCTGCTCATGCTAAAGTAAGACATGTGCTGGTGGAGGAAAAACTAAATCGTTTATGGGAATATAGTAATAACTCACCCCTAAACAAAATAGAGTGGGGCGAGAAAAAAATAGGTATTATTACAAGTGGCATTTCTTATCAATATGCTTGTGAGGTTTTTGGAAACAAGGCTTCTTATTTGAAATTAGGTTTAACCTATCCTTTGCCTGAAAGGTTGATAAAAGAGTTTGCCCAGGCTGTAGAGCAGGTAATTGTGATAGAAGAAAACGACCCTTATTTGGAAACTTATGTAAAGTCTCTAGGGATAGAGTGTCGAGGTAAAGAATTAATCCCCATCTGTGGTGAATTAAATCCCGGGATTATTCGGCAGGCTTTCTTTCCGGAAGAAGAAAAGGGGAAAAGTGATATTGTTGCTGACTTAAACATACCGTCTAGACCTCCTGTGCTTTGTGCCGGCTGTCCCCATCGCGGACTTTTTTATGCTTTGAGTAAATTAAAGAATATCGTAGTTTCCGGTGATATCGGTTGTTATACTTTAGGTTTAATGCCTCCTTTGTCGGTTACGGATACGGTCATTTGCATGGGGGCTAGTATTTCGGCCGGGCTGGGTTTTGAAAAAGCATTTCAACAAGGTTCTATTGAGAAAAAGGTTTTTAGTTGTATTGGTGATTCGACTTTCTTTCATTCCGGGATCACCGGGTTGATTGATGCTGTTTATAATCAAAGTAAACTTAAGATTATTATTATGGATAATCGGATTACAGCCATGACCGGACATCAGGAAAATCCGGGTACAGGAAAAACTCTCCAGGGGGAAGATGCTCCGATTATAGATATTGAGAAGATTGTGCGGGCTGTAGGAGTAAAAGAGGAAAATATCAGAGTAATTGACCCTTATAATTTAGCGGAAACAGAAGAAGCAGTTCAGGAAGCGTATCTTGCTGAGGAGCCTTTTGTGATTATCACGAAACGACCTTGTGCTTTGCTGAAAGAGGTACGGCGGGTCAGAAGCGGTTTTTCTTGTTTGATTGATCAAGAAAAGTGTAAAAAGTGTAAAGCTTGTTTACGCATTGGCTGTCCTGCTTTAGCCTTGAAAGGGGAACGGGTTTTCATCGATCTGGAGATGTGTAATGGTTGTGGTCTTTGTCAGCAGGTTTGTAAATTTAAGGCAATTACGAAGGTTGGTGAAGAAAATGACTAAAGCACTATTATTAGTAGGAGTGGGTGGACAAGGTACGATCCTCGCTTCCAAGATTTTAAGTGAAGGTTTGGTCAGACAGGGCTATGATGTGAAAATGTCGGAAATTCACGGTATGGCGCAAAGGGGAGGCAGTGTTACGACGCAGATAAAATTTGGGGAAAAAGTGTTTTCTCCGATCATTGGTTTGGCTGAAGCTGATGCTATGGTGGCTTTTGAAAAAGTAGAGGCAGTAAGATGTTTACCTTACCTTAAAGAAGAAGGGGTTTTAGTGGTTAATGACCACAAAATTTATCCCTTACCGGTTTTAACCGGAAAGGAAGAATATCCTGATGATGTTCTGAAGTTTTTGCAGAAAAAAGTCAGGAAGTGTAAGGTGCTTAATGCTAATCATATTGCGGCTGAATTAGGTAATACTAAGGCGCAGAACATTGTTTTACTTGGTACTGTGATTAAAGCTCTGGGGTTGGAAAAGTTAGCTTGGGTAGAAATATTAAAGAAATATCTTCCGCCTAAACTACATGAATTGAATATTAAAGCATTACAAGCGGGCTTGGGTTTATAAGATAGAGTAAAATAAGTAGTTTAAATTTACGAGGAGGACAAGCAATTAATGAAAACTGATTTGGAAATAGCACAAGAAGCACAATTAGAACATATTAAAGATATAGCTCAAAAATTAGCCATCACGGAAGAAAACTTGATTTATTATGGTAATTATAAGGCAAAGGTAGATTATCGACTGATTAGAAAACTAGTCGAGCAAAAAGAGGGGAAAGTTATTTTAGTTACGGCAATTAATCCTACTCCGGCGGGAGAAGGAAAAACGACGGTGACCATAGGTCTGGGAGATGCGTTGAGTTGTTTGGGAAAAAAGACGGTGATCTGTTTGCGTGAACCTTCTCTGGGTCCCGTTTTTGGGATAAAAGGCGGGGCAACCGGGGGAGGTTATGCCCAGGTAGTACCGATGGAGGAAATTAATCTTCATTTTACGGGTGATTTACATGCTATTGGTGCAGCCAATAATCTCTTGGCAGCGATAATTGATAATCATATTTATCATGGTAATGCCTTGCATATTGACCCGCGGAAAATTACGTGGCGTAGAACTTTAGATATAAATGATCGTCAACTTCGTTTTATTGTCAACGGTCTGGGTGGGAAAACAAATGGTGTACCTAGGGAAGATGGTTTTGATATTACAGTGGCCTCGGAAATTATGGCTGTTTTTTGTTTAGCCCGGAGTTTAAAAGACCTTAAAGAAAGATTAGCGAACATTATTGTCGCTTATACTGATGAGGGAAATCCTGTTACTGTGGGAGACCTGAAGGTACAGGGGGCTCTGACTGCACTTTTAAAAGATGCCTTTAATCCTAATCTTGTGCAAACTTTAGAAGGTACTCCTGCTTTTATTCATGGTGGTCCTTTTGCGAATGTGGCTCATGGTTGTAATAGCCTTATCGCTACAGAACTTGCTGTAAAACTGGCTGATTATGTAGTTACGGAAGCTGGTTTTGGTGCTGATTTGGGAGCAGAAAAGTTTTTAGATATTAAATGCCGTACTGGGCAGATTAAACCGGATGCGGTAGTCTTAGTAGCCAGTATTAGAGCTTTAAAACATCATGGTGGCGCTTCTCAGGAAGAGTGGGGCGAGGAAAATGTAATCTATCTGCAAAAAGGGTTAGCCAATTTGCAAAAACATATTACCAATCTGATGCGTAAATTTAATTTGCCGGTAGTAGTAGCCATTAATCGTTTCCCTACGGATACGGTTAAAGAATTAAAGGTTGTTTTTAATCAATGCGAGGAATTAGGAGTAGAAGTAGCAGTTTCTGAAGTGTTTAATAAAGGTGGAGCAGGTGGTTTAGAATTAGGGCAAAAGGTTTTAGAAATTTTAAATCAGAAATCGGTGAAAAAACGAGAATTTACGTATCTTTATCCTCTGGGGATAAGTATTAGGGAAAAGATTAAGATTATTGCTCAGGAATTATATGGAGCGGAAAATGTAGTGTTCAGTAAAGAGGCTGCGAAAAGTATGGCTCGTTTTGAAGCACATGGTTATCAAAATCTACCTGTCTGTATGGCGAAGACACAATATTCTTTTTCCGATAATCCTAAGCTTTTGGGGGCTCCGGAAGGTTTTGAATTAACGGTGCGTGAAGTTAGGCTGTCGGCAGGGGCAGGTTTTGTGGTAGCTTTGACAGGAGAAATCATGACCATGCCCGGTTTACCCAAAATACCTACGGCGGAAAAGATAGATATTGATATAGAGGGAAAAATTTCGGGGCTTTTTTAAGACCCTAAAGTTGGAGGTTTAGGCATGTACCGTTTCATTCTTTTATTAAGTTCAGGTTCAATTTTATTGGCACTTTTGGTAACCCTACAGGTTAAGTTTGCCGGGGTTGAGTTGTTATCTATAACGAAATATTATCTATTAATGCTACCTGTTTTGTTTGCGGCTAATGTTTGTATTGGTACAGGGATTAATAAGGGGCATGCTCTTTATGGAAACTTGCCTCTTTTGATTGCTATCCAGACGGCAGTTTATTATTTAATGATTACCCTTTTTTCTCTTTACCTGCTTGGTGATAAAATATCTGTGCCTAAAACTGCACTAGCATCAATTTTGATTATTGCGGCAATTTATTTATTGAAAAGTTAAGAGATAAGGAAAAGATACATAGAAAAATTGTGTTCATAATTGCAAGAAGATAAGGAGGAGAAAAATGAGGAGAAAGATTATTAGTATTCTAGCAGTAGCGTTTTTTTTACCCCTATTTTGTACCGCGGCTTCAGCACAAACCGATTTCTCAGTCTCGGCAGTTTCCGCGCTGCAAACTAAATCCTCAAGTGTGGCGGTTCCTTTTAAATTAGGTAATGAAGTTTTAATGAGCAAATATCATTATTTGATCGCGGGAAAAAGAGTAGGGTTGGTTACAAATCAGAGTGGGGTGAATAGTAAAGGTGAAAGCACGATTGATATTTTAGCTAATGATCCTACAGTACAATTAACCGCACTTTATGGACCTGAACATGGTCTTGATGGACAAGCGCGGGCCGGTGCTTATGTAGAGTCTTATATTCATGAGAAGTTAGGCATTCCTGTCTATAGTCTTTATGGTCCTACGAGAATGCCTACTGCGGAGATGTTAGCCAATATAGATGTCTTGCTTTTTGATATTCAGGATATTGGAGCCAGAACCTATACGTATATTTCCACTTTAAATTATTGTCAACAGGCAGCACAAAAATATGGTAAAACGCTGATTGTCTTGGATAGACCTAATCCTCTCGGAGGGGAAATAGTGGATGGAGCGGTTTTAGAAGAACCTTTTGAGACTTTTGTGGGTGTGGATATACTGCCGACAGCACATGGGATGACGGTAGGCGAGTTAGCCCTTTATTTTAATCGTGAAATTGGAGCAGATGTACGAGTTGTGCCGATGGAAGGCTATATGCGGCAGATGATTTATCAAGATACGGGTTTGCCTTGGATTGCAACTTCACCTAATATTCCTGATATCGAATCTGTTTTTGGGTATATGGCGACAGGTTTAGGAGAAGGGACGGGTGTTTATCAAGCGGATAAGTTTAAATGGATTGGGGGCAAGGGGATAGATGCTTCCAAGTTTGCTCGTTTGCTTAATCAGGCGGGGTTAGCCGGGGTAACTTTTGTGCCGGAGTACCAGGGAGCGGCTGGAGGGGTAAGGTTGAAAATTACTGATTATCGTTCATTTAATCCGGCGAGAACAGGTCTTTATGCTCTAGCTTATGCTCATTCTTTGAATAACTTTAAGGTTCCGAAGAGCGGGAAGACGATGGTCATGTTTGATAAAATTATGGGGACAGACAAAATCGGTCTATATTTAGAGCAAGGGCTGACCCCGCAACAAATTGAGGTCAAATATACACCACGGTTAAACAGTTTTAAAGAGGAACGAAAAAAATATTTAATTTATGGTCAAGACCCTTACCGTGCTATTGTTGTTTATGTACAGGGGCAAAGGGTTGACTTTGATGTAGAGCCTTTTATTGATCAAAATAATCGTACCATGGTTCCTTTACGGGCTATTGGCGAAGCATTGGGGGCACAGGTAGATTGGGACGAGCAGACGAGAACGGTTAAGTTTACTAAACAAGGACAAAAGGTGCTTTTTGTAATTGACCGGCGTGAGGCGGTAGTAAATGGTGTGGTGCAAACGATGGATACTTGCCCGGTGATTAAAAATAGCCGTACTATGCTTCCTTTACGCTATGTGGGAGAATTTCTGGGAACGACGGTTGATTGGGAAGGTCAAACTAGTAAGATTACGATAAATTAAAAAATTGGCTTTAAATGGTTGTAATGTGGTTAAATAAGCAATATACTTAATTCTAATTAAGTATATTAGATGGAGGAGGTGACCTTAATGTCGTCTTTTCAAAAATCCAGTAAATTGGATCATGTTTGTTATGACATTAGAGGCCCGATTATGGATGAAGCGAAACAATTAGAGGAGAATGGATATCATCTTATTAAATTAAATATCGGTAACCCGGCCACTTTCGGTTTTAATGCACCTGATGAAATTATTCGCGATGTGATTCTTAATTTAAAAAAGGCGCAAGGTTATTCAGATTCGCAAGGTTTGTTTGCGGCTCGTAAAGCAGTCATGCAGTATTGTCAGCAGAAAAACATTTCCGGAGTGGAAATTGATGATATTTATACAGGAAATGGTGTCAGTGAACTGATCGTGATGACTATGCAGGGTCTATTAGATAATGGTGATGAAGTTTTAATCCCGGCACCTGATTATCCTCTTTGGACGGCCGCTGTTAATCTTTCCGGTGGTACTGCGGTACATTATCTTTGTGATGAACAGTCAGACTGGATTCCTGATTTAAAGGATCTGGAAAGTAAAATTACCGAGAGGACGAAGGGGATTGTGGTCATCAATCCGAATAATCCTACCGGAGCTTTATATCCGACAGAGGTTTTGCAAGCGATCGTGGACTTGGCCGAAGAACATAATTTAATTGTTTTTTCGGATGAAATCTATGATAAAATTTTGTATGAAGATGCCGTTCATGTTTCTACAGCAACACTTTCTGATAAAGTATTATTTGTGACCTTTAATGGTTTATCTAAGTCTCATCGTATTGCCGGTTTTCGGGCAGGGTGGATGGTACTTAGCGGCAATAAAGAAATTGCGAAGGACTATATCGAAGGTTTGAATATCCTTTCGACCATGCGTTTGTGTAGTAATGTTCCGGCTCAGTTTGCTATTCAGACGGCTTTAGGTGGATACCAAAGTCTTACGGAATTGTTAGTGCCGGGAGGACGTTTAAGGGAGCAAAGGGATATTTGTTATGAAATGCTGAACAATGTTCCCGGTGTGTCTTGTACTAAACCTCAAGGTGCTTTTTATATGTTCCCGAAGATTGATATCAAGAAATTTAATATTACAAGTGATTATCAGTTTGTTTTGGACTTTTTAAGAGAGAAAAAAGTAATGTTGGTGCAGGGGACAGGATTTAATTGGTCGCATCCAGATCATTTTAGAATAGTTTTTCTACCTCATGTGTTTAAACTGAAAACAGCGATAAATAGGTTGGAGGAATTTTTAGCTGATTATCAGCAGAAATAAATATTGTATTTATGGGGGATATTCCTGTCTTATGAGATTATTTTAGCTTTGGCGGGAGTGTCCTCTTTTCTCTTAAAAAGGATTTTGCGGGAACAAATCTGAAATGGCAACGTCTGAAATAATATAGGGAATATTAATGAAAGGAAGTGATGAAGGTATGAAAAGTTGGGTTCGGCAGAGAAATTTAATTTTTGCCTTTATTCTGTTTTTGGTGGTAGGATTGGTGATCTTTTTTAGCCCTAAATTGCTAGTGGCCCAAGGTGAGGTGGGTGATGCGGAAAGCATCTTGCAAAAAAGGCTTGATAATGCAGTTGTTCTTTATACGGGAAGTCCTGTAGCTTTAGTAAAAAAT
This sequence comes from Peptococcia bacterium, assembly GCA_050951605.1. Lineage (GTDB taxonomy): Bacteria > Bacillota > Peptococcia > DRI-13 > DTU073 > DUTS01. Next base: position 86,170 of record JBMNJJ010000002.1, read on the forward strand.
GTGGAAAGTCAAATAGATATTGAAAATGCGGAAATCTGCCCTTTTACTAAAGGAGGGCGTGTTTTGGTGCCTTTGCGTTTCCTGGCTGAAAATTTGCAAGCCCAGGTTAAGTGGGAGGAGCAGACAGGTGTAGTTATTTTAAGTACGGGACAAAAGACAGTAAAATTCACTCCCGGTCAGGAAAAGATGCAGGTTAATGGCCGTGAGGTCAAGATAGAGTGTCCACCAGAAATAGTTAATGGAAGAACTTTTGTTCCTATCCGGGCGATAAGTGAAGCCTTGGGGAAAAAGGTTTTTTATGATCGCGGTTTGATTGTTTTGGGGGAGAAAGAAAATCCCTTTAACAAAGAAACAGAGAAGTCACTTTTAGATACACTGATTGCCAAGGTCAATAATCTTCCTACGGTGGGTTCGCTGGAACAACTACGTAGTTTACTTACAGAAACAAATCAGAATAATAATTATCGTTACAGAAACGAAGTATCCATAGCCGGCGATCAGGCAAACAGTGTGCATGGTATGGAAAAGATGAAAAGCGAGAGTGCGGCAGCTGATTATTCGGAGACGAATGTGCAAGTGACCGGTGTGGATGAAGCTGATTTAGTGAAAACAGATGGTGAATATATTTATCAGGTGAATAAGGGCAAGGTGATTATCCTTAAAGCGTATCCGTCGGCAGAAATGAAAGTAGTTTCAACGATAACTTTTGCTGACGAAAATTATCGACCTCTGGAAATTTATATTGATGACCAATATTTAGTAGTGATTGGCAGTAGTCATAATAATTATGGTTATGGTGATAATTATACTGATGCTCCGGTTGCCAAAATGCGAGCAGAGATTTGGCCACCTCGTTATACGCAAAATCGGGTCAAAGCTTTAATCTATGACCTACAAGATAAAAGCAAGCTTACTAAAATAAGGGAAGTAGAAATAGATGGTCGTTATTTATCTTCGCGGAAAATAGGTTCGTATTTGTATCTGGTGGCTAATGACCCACTTGATTATTACCGTATTTTAGATAGACCTTTGGGGGAAGATGTTGAAGCCGAAAATATTGTACCTACATATCGTGATACGGCAGTACAAGAAGACCTTATTCCAGTGTCCTATGAAGACATTCGCTATATTCCTCCGGTTGCTGAAGCTAATTATTTGGTAATTGCCGGTTTAGATTTGGCACAGCAGGATCAGGCAGTACAAATTTCTACTTATTTAGGAGCCGGAGATAATCTGTATGTTTCACAAGATAATTTGTATGTAGCTTTAAGGAAGTATGAGTACAGAACATTGAGGGAAGAGGCAAATGTAAAAAGAATCATGCCCTTGCCTGCTGAGGAAAAGACGTTGGTGTATAAGTTTTCTTTGGATCAGGGGAAGGTTACTTATTTGGCGAAGGGAGAAGTCCCGGGAACTTTGCTTAATCAGTTTTCGATGGATGAAAACCGGGAGTATTTACGGATTGCGACTACGAAAGGTAATACCTGGGGTACCGGCGAAAACTTGTCGCAAAACAATGTTTATGTTTTAGATGAAAGTATGAGTATCGTGGGGAAAATAGAGAATATCGCCCCCGGGGAAAGAATTTATTCTGCCAGGTTTATGGGTGAACGGGCTTATTTGGTGACCTTTAAAGATACGGACCCCTTGTTTGTCCTTGATTTGCGGAAATCTACCGAGCCACGTATTTTAGGAGCTTTGAAAATACCGGGCTATAGTGATTATCTCCATCCTTATGATGAAAATCATTTAATTGGTTTTGGCAAGGATACCATAGAAATTAGTAATAAAGATAGTCGGGGTAACGTCATCAATTCTCAAGCTTATTATCAGGGTATGAAGCTAGCTCTCTTTGATGTTACTGATGTGCAGAAGCCGCGGGAGCTGTTTAAAGAAGTGATTGGCGATCGAGGCACCGATTCGGAATTACTAAGAAATCATAAAGCTTTGCTTTTCGATCAGCAAAAAGAGTTATTGGCTTTTCCGGTAACGGTAATGGAGATACAAGGGGAAAAAGTGAATCGTAATTTCCCTGCCTATGGACAGTTTGTGTTTCAAGGTGCTTATGTTTATCAGCTTAATTTACAAGATGGCTTTAAATTAAGAGGTAAAATTACCCACCTAACTGCGGAAGATGCTTTGAAAGCAGGCTTATATACGAGTAATCACGCTAGTGAAATTAAAAGGATTCTCTACATTAAGGATACGTTGTATACGCTCTCTGAGGGTATGGTCAAAGCACATGGCTTAGTTGACTTAGCAGAAAGAAAAGCAGTACAATTACCGTAGATTGTGTCAAGGGGTGTTCAGCTTAGTGTTATATATTCCTAACAATAGTCATGACCCACATTTTAATTTAGCTTTTGAAGAGTATGTTCTAAAAAATTTAGCTTTAGCTGAGCCTTGTCTCCTACTCTGGCAGAATGAGCCTACAGTCGTTGTTGGACGGTTTCAAAATACACAGGAAGAAATAAATCAGGAGTTTATTAAACAGCACCAAGTCCATGTGGTGAGGCGCATCACGGGCGGTGGTGCTGTTTATCATGATTTGGGTAATTTGAATTTTACGTTTATAAAAAAGGGTAGGGAAAGGGTACTGGATTTTCATAAGTTTACGGAGCCGGTAGTGAAAGCTTTGGCGGCAATGGGTGTTTCCGCTGAGTACAGTGGCCGGAACGATTTGACGATTCAGGGGAAGAAGTTTTCCGGGAATTCGCAATATCATTGCCGGGGCAAAACAATGCATCATGGTACATTGCTTTTTGCGGCTAATCTGGATCATGTGGAGCAAGCTTTGTCTGTGTCAAATGATAAGTTTCAGTCAAAAGGGGTAAAATCGGTACGCAGTCGGGTGACCAATATCAGTGAACATTTACCCAGCCCTATTACGATGGAAGAATTTAAAGCATTACTTTTAAAACATTTGTTTCAAGGTCAAGCCGTACGTGAATATTCTTTAACGGAACGAGACTTGGCTCAAATTAATCGTTTAAGAGCGGAAAAATATCTTACTTGGTTTTGGAATTATGGGCATTCTCCTGCTTTTAATTTTAAAAAAAGAAAACGCTTTCTCTGTGGTGAAATTGAAGTGTGTTTACACATAGAAGCCGGTATAATTAAAGAATGCAAATTTTACGGTGATTTTTTTAGTAATGAGAACCTTGCTGATTTAGAGCAAAGGATAATAGGCTTAAAATATACCGAGGATGTTTTAGCTACGATAATTAAGCGGGGAGAGATTGAAAGATATTTTGGAAAGGTAAGTTCAGAGGAAGTACTTTCGCTTTTTTTCCCTTAATTTTAACTGAGGAGGATGTTGATGTCACAATTTGAATTAATCGCTACGGCTGCCTTTGGTTTAGAGTCTTTGGTAGCTAAGGAATTGAGGGACTTGGGGTATACAGAGCAAAAGGTGGAGAATGGGAAGGTTACTTTTCGAGGTGATGAAAAAGCTATTTGCCGTACTAATCTTTGGTTGCGTCAAGCAGAGCGAGTTTTAGTGCAAATCGGACAGTTTGAGGCACGAACTTTTGAGGAGCTTTTTGAACGGACAAAGGATTTACCTTGGGATGAGTGGCTCCCTGCTGAGGCTTGTTTTCCTGTACAGGGGAAATCAGTTAAATCTACCCTTTTTAGTGTTTCGGATTGTCAAGCTATTGTTAAAAAAGCGATTGTGGAGAAGATGAAAGAAAAATACAAGATAAACTGGTTTGAAGAAAACGGCCCGACTTATCCGATTGAAGTAGGTTTATTAAAAGATGTGGTCACCTTAACTATTGATACAAGTGGGGTAGGGTTACATAAACGGGGCTATCGGAAACTTGTTAGTAGGGCTCCACTTAGGGAGACTTTGGCTGCAGCGATGATTTCTTTGAGCCGTTGGCAGGCGGAGCGGGTTTTAATTGATCCTTTTTGCGGTTCGGGAACAATACCGATTGAAGCAGCCTTGCAAGGTTTAAATATGGCGCCAGGACTGAAACGTAATTTTATAGCTGAAGAGTGGCCTAATTTTTCCCCGAAACTTTGGGAGGAAGCTCGCCTTGAAGCTAAAGACTTAATTCGTAGGGATGTTGTGCTTGATTTAGCTGGTTTTGATTGTGATAAGGAAGTATTGAGTTTGGCGCGGTATCATGCTCAAGAGGCCGGGGTGGAAAAATATATACATTTTCAAGAGCGCCCCTTAGCCGATTTCAGTACTAAGAAAAAATATGGATATCTTATTTGTAATCCTCCTTATGGAGAGCGTCTTGAGGAAAAGTCTACAGTGGAACGTCTGTATAGAGAAATGGGACATGTTTTGGGTAAGCTGGAGACGTGGTCTTTTTATGTCTTGACGGCATCCTCTGATTTTGAAAAATTATTTGGTCGTCGAGCGAATAAAAATAGAAAATTATATAATGGGATGATCAAATGTTATTATTATCAGTTTTTTGGACCTAAACCGCCTCGGCGATGAATTATATTCACTCTTACAGGGTAAATTAATCCCGATGAAATTTTAGGAAAATGGAGGGATTAAGATTAGAGCATTATTTCAACCAATCAAAATAGGAAAAGTAGAAATTAAGAACAGAATAGCGATGGCGCCTATGGCTAACTTAGGTCTTATTGATAAAGAGGGAGCTTTTACCAAGCGGGTTATTGATTATTATGTAGAGAGGGCTAAGGGAGGCACCGGGTTGATTATCACGGGTGCTGTGAAGGTGGAAAACGAAATTGAGAAACTAAAAATGCCCAGTTTCCCCTGTATTACCTTAAACCCAATTAAGTTTCTGGCGACTGCTTCTGAACTTACCGAACAAGTTCATGCCTTTGGTACGAAAATATTCATCCAGTTAACGTTCGGACTGGGAAGGAGTGGGGCCCCCGCATTTCTGGAAGGTTCTCCTGTGGCCCCTTCCGCTATTCCAAACTATTGGGACCCTACGGTAACTTGTCGAGAACTGACAACACAAGAAGTGGAAACGATGGTCAAAAGATGTGGAGAAGCCGCTCATATTGCACGTGAAGCCGGCTTTGACGGGATAGAAATTCACGCTATGCATGAAGGCTACCTTTTAGACCAATTCACAATTGCCTTGTTCAACAGAAGGACAGATAAATATGGTGGTGACCTGAAGGGAAGACTAACTCTGCCTACAGAAATAGTAAGTGAGATTAAGAAATGTGCAGGGAAAGACTTTCCTGTCGGTTTGCGATATAGTCTCAAGAGCTATGTCAAAGATTGGCGACAGGGAGGTCTGCCTGAAGAGAACTTTCAAGAAATGGGGCGTGACCTTGCCGAAGGACTGCAAGCCGCGAAAATGATGGAAGAAGCGGGATATGACTTTCTTGATGCTGATAACGGTACCTATGATGCTTGGTATTGGGCACACCCGCCTGTTTATATGGAACATGGTTGTTATCTTCCCTTTACGGATCAACTCAAAAAAACGGTCAAGATTCCTCTGATCGTTGCCGGTAAAATGGAACTGCCGGAGTTAGCTGAAAAGGCACTTGCCGAAGGCAGGATTGACATGGTCGGAATCGGTCGGGGGCTACTTACGGATACAGATTGGCCGAAAAAAGTATTTAATAATGAAGTGGAGAAAATTCGTCCGTGTATTTCCTGTCATGAAGGGTGTTTGGGCAGAATGTTTTTAGGAAAACCTGAATCCTGTGCGGTAAATCCTGCCGTAGGAAGGGAAAAGGAATATGCGATAGAGCCTGCTCATACTCCGAAAAAGATTATGATTATAGGCGGCGGGGTTGCGGGTATGGAGGCGGCCCGCGTGGCAAAACTGAGGGGACATCAGGTGATGCTTTATGAAAAGACGGATAAACTAGGGGGACACCTTATCGAAGCATGTGTTCCCGATTTTAAAGCTGATGACCAAAGGCTGCTCCAATGGTATCAAAATGAAATGAATGTCTTAAAGATAGAGATAAAGTTTAATACAGAAGTTACTCTCGAGATGGTCAAAAGTGAGAATCCTGATGTTATTATTGTGGCCACCGGTTCTTATCCTGTAACACCCGATGTATCCGGTATAAATAGGGGTAATGTATGCAGTGCGGGCGATTTGCTCTTGGGGAAAAAGACCGTGGGCGATACTGTTACTGTTATTGGCGGCGGACTGGTAGGATGTGAAACAGCTCTATGGCTTGCCAAGCAGGGCAAAAAAGTGACAATCATAGAAGCACTGGGAAATCTGATGTCGGCAGGAAGACCTGTCCCTCATCCCAACAAAATAATGTTGATTGACCTGCTAAAGTTTCATAAAGTTAATGTAATTACGGATTCGAGTCTTTTAGATGTAAGAGAAAGCAGTATCGTTATTATGAATAAAGACTTTGGTCAAAAGACCATAAACGTGGATTCGGTTGTCATGGCCATAGGTTATAGACCGGATAATAGCTTATATAATTCCTTGATTAAAGAGTTGTTTGCAGTTTATGCGATAGGAGACGCTAGAGAGGCCGCCAACTATATGAATGCCATCTGGAACGCTTATGATGTTGCCCGAAACATCTAGTGCTGCTTTTTAAGTTTAAAAAAACTCCTTTTTAGCAATAACTGGGGAATAAACTATGCTAGAAAGGAGTTTTTGTATTGTATGATGAAACCAAAATTTGAGTTTTGTCAAACTTAAATAAGGTCACAGTCTTTCAGTATTTTTTGAATAGATTCCCAAATCGAAAGGGAAGGATTTTCTCTGTAATATCGGTATCCTTTATATTGTTGTAATACTAACCCATTCTCCCCTCATTTCTTTGCATAATGCTTTGGGAGCGTTCAATAGCCATTTTTACCTCAAACAAAGATATCTTCCGTAGGATTCTTTTGAAATTAGATTCGCGTTTGTACTGTTCAAGGTTTTCAAAATTTTCATTATACGCTCTATTTATCAAAGGTAGATATTGATGCCTGTGGGTAAGTAGTGCATTGCAATTAGATTTATGTAAAATCATCCACAGTTCAAAGGTGAAGTTACTATATCCCAAATTATACTTGATCTGTTTCCCTAACTTTGAAGTTTCTTTAAGTAAATCCAAAGTATCTCTAAATTGTGTTGTGTGTATTTCATGCTCACTTTCGTAATCGAAAACATGGGTAATTTCAATTTTAGATAAAATATTGAGAGACTTTGCTCTTTTTAAAGGATTTTTTTGAATCTTACTGTGTCGATAGAAACCTTGTATTTAGTTGCTGGTTCATTATTAATTTTATCTTGAAGCCAATCTAAATACCATTTCTCAGTTTCCCCCTCTACAGAGAAATAGTACTTATTAGTAATCTTTAATTTTGCCATTCGATTACACCTCATCTCTTTCATTTAGGAGATTTTCAAAGATTGGAGTGAAATCGATGTCTTTAATTGCACCATACTGACTGATAAAATACTTTTTCATATAATCTTCATGTCTACGAACACCTTTTTCACCAGATGTTCCAAAATCAGATAATGCGTAATGAATACTTAAATTTATTTCGCCATCACGTTCAACAAACTTTATTTCATCTCTTCGGAAAAGATTGGGGTTCAGGAAAATAGGATTATGCGTATTAAAAATAAGTTGAGCTTTTTTTGTATTCAAATCATCATTATGAAAGATATTAATAATGCTCATTATTGCCATAGGATGAAGTGAGGCATCAAATTCATCTACAACTAATGTTCCCCCATTGAGTAAAGCGTTGATAACTAGGGGAAACATATTTACAAATCGAATGGTTCCATAGGATTCAAATAGCTCGGCGGGTATTGCCGTGCCTCTATTTTTAAAGATAGAGCACAGTTTCGCTTCCGAATCATCTTCTGGCATAATATAACCAAGTGCATTTGAGTTAATACCAAAAATTCTAGCAGCATCGTTAATAGTTTTTTCAATATATATTGTTTGCTTTTTAGGGTCAGAGAATTTTGTAATTAAGTGCAGGGAATCTGCTCTATAAATAACCATAAATTTTTTATCTAACCAGTTGCTAATTATACTAACTAACTTTGCGCTAAACATTGTTTTAAAGCCGTTCATTAAAAACAGTTCTTCGTTATTTAAATTGCTTTTGGCAAGGGATATAGCTCCGGCAGCATTATCTGCAAATTTATTAACTAAATATTGCTTAATGCTTTTAAAATCGCCAAATTCAATTGTTTTATCTCTAGAAAAAATCAACTTTTTATTTATAAATAAAATTTCTGACAGAATTTTTCGGTCATAGTCTGCATCTAAAAAAGTTCCAATATCGATAGAAAGCTGATATTCAAAAAAAAGACCATTATCAATAAATTTTATCGAAAACTGCACAGGTTCCTTTTTTTTGCTCAAACAATTTGGGATTAGCTCCAAATTATTTGCAGCAGCATTGGGAATATTCTCGTTGTTACTGTTATTACGGATGTTTCCACGTAAAATGATTGATTTTAAAGTTTCCATTGCTCCGATAATGTTTGTTTTCCCAGATGCATTAGGACCATAAATTACCGCAGAGCAAAGTCCCTTGTATGTTTTAGAATTAACTTTTTCATTCAAGATACTATAATCTAGTCCTTTTTGTTTAGGAGCTGGCATCATAGAAAAAATGAGCTCATCTTTAAAAGACTTATAATTTTTCGTCTTAAATTCTAGTAGCATATCACTACCCCCATTTTGCAATTTATTTGCAAATTTATATTATAATTATATGTTATATGATGCACAAATGTCAATTAAACTATTCCGATTTTGCAATTATTTTGCAAAATGACAATTATTGTTGCTAAAAATTCTCATTGACAACAATTCTTTCCCTTGATAGACTAATATCAAACTGAGATTATAATATTGTTTATATGATGTGTTCTTATCTAGAGCGGTGGAGGGACTGGCCCGATGAAACCCGGCAACCGTCTAATCTTTATGGATTGGTGCCAATTCCTGCAGAAGCCTCGTCTTCTGGAAGATAAGAGACCCGGCAGTATAGCAGGGCCTCTTCTCTTAGGAAGAGGTCATTATTATATTAATTAAGTTATGAGTATAGCGAGTTTGCTGTTAGGGTGGAAAAGAGCACATAAGAGAAGGAGGTAATATAGATGTCTGTAGAACGCACTTATCAAGAAATTAATGAGCGAATCAAAGCTGGTAAGGCAGTAGTTTTAACAGCAGAGGAAGTAATCGGTAAGGTTCGCGAACAGGGAATTACGAAGACAGCAAAAGAAGTAGATGTCGTCACTACAGGGACTTTTAGCCCCATGTGTTCATCAGGAGTTTTTCTTAATTTTGGTCATACTAAACCACGGATGAGGATGAGCAGGATTTGGTTAAATGATATTCCGGCTTATGCAGGTATTGCCGCTGTGGATGCTTTTTTGGGCGCAACGGAATTACCGGAGCAGGACCCGCGTAATAGTAATTATCCAGGGGAATTTCGCTATGGTGGGGCCCACGTTATTGAAGATTTAGTTGCCGGAAAAGCTGTTCAGTTGAAAGCTACCAGTTATGGCACAGACTGCTATCCCCGTACCAAATTAGAAACCACGATCACGCTTGATTTAATTAATGAAGCAATTCTTTTTAATCCTCGCAATTGTTATCAGAATTATAATTGTGCGGTTAATTCAACTGATCGTCTTATTTATACGTATATGGGAGCATTAAAACCTCATTTGGGGAATGCTACTTATTCTACTTCCGGTCAATTGAGTCCTCTCTTGAAAGACCCGTATTTCAAAACCATAGGTATTGGTACGCGGATTTTTCTAGGTGGAGGCATAGGATATGTAGTTTGGAATGGGACACAGCATTTCCCGAGTTTCCTGAAAGATGAAGAGGGACGGGAATTAACAGGTACAGGGGGAACTCTCTCAGTAATTGGTGACCTGAAACAAATGAGCCCGCGGTGGCTTGTGGGCACTAGTTATGTAGGTTATGGGGCTACTTTAACCGTAGGCATGGGAATACCGATCCCCATTCTTAATGAAGAAATATTGGTATATGCGGCTAAATCTGATGAAGAGCTTTATACCTCGATTGTCGATTATGGTGATGCTTATCCTCATGGTAAGTCGGAAGACTTGGGTACTGTGAGTTATGCTCAACTGAAGAGTGGTTCAATTAAGGTGATGGGGAAAAAGGTACCTACTTCTCCTGTGAGCAGTTATTTTAGGGCACGAGAGATAGCTAGTATTTTGAAGGCTTGGATGCTGAAAGGAGAATTTTTGTTGGGAGAGCCGAGTCAATTATTGCCCGGACCGGAAAAGGGGTTGACAGGAAAGTCTTTATCATAAGGTATGAGAAATATACTGTAACGTTTCCCGTTTCGTACTATGTTTATTGTTTTAGCCAGGTACTACCTTGGCTAAAACGGCGGGATAAATCTCGAACTTTGAACCTCGAGAACGTTAAATGCTAGTAGTTTTTTGTGAAAAATGATATAGAGGAGTGAGAAAAATGGCACCGGAAAAAATTGTCTTACGTTTTTCTGCAGAGACAGCTGATCAACCGATTATTTATCATCTAGCGAAAGATTACAATTTAATTATTAATATACTCAAAGCTTCGATTAATCCTCATAAGGAAGGGACGATGGTTTTAGAGTTAACAGGTGAGCGTTATGAGGAAGGAATTCAGTATTTGAAAAAGCAAGGAATTACTGTTCACCCTTTAACTCAAGAAGTAGTAAGGAATGAAGAAAAATGTACTCATTGTGGTAATTGTACAGCCCATTGTCCTACACAGGCGCTTTTTATCGAGCGTCCGGCGATGGAAGTGAAATTTAATGGTGATGAATGTGTTGTTTGTTTGATGTGTGTAAAAATTTGTCCTGTACATGCGATGGAGGTTAAGATTTAAGTGGTGTATGAACCCCGAAAATACCGTAGTTTTTATAGGGAGAAAGACTTACATCATTTTCAGGTTGTGCTAGAAGAAACAGATTTAGATATTGGTATAGAAAAAAGGCAGTATACTCCCGGTTTACAAAAGAAGGCAGAGCTTTTTGTTGCGGAACAGCGGCGGATATTAAAAGAATATATTAAAAGGCACCCTGCTTTTTTAACGACTTTGGAACCGTGGAATCTTGAAGAAGAAAAAAGTTTTGTGGGAGAAAAAGTACCGTTTTCGGTATTGGCTATGTGTGAAGCTTCGCGTCTTGCCGGTGTGGGACCGATGGCTACCGTAGCCGGTTTTTTTGCTGAGCAAGTGGGTTTGTTTTTGACTCACTTTTCTGAGGATGTGCTTGTAGAAAATGGGGGGGATATTTGGTTGAAGTCGAGCCGTAAGCGAAAGGTAAGTATTTATGCGGGGACTTCTTCTTTTTCCGAGCAAATAGGGATAGAGATAAATACGCAAGGGTCGTCTTTAGGTATTTGTACATCTTCGGGTACAGTGGGCATAGTTTAAGTTTGGGGCGGGCTGATGCTGTGGTGATCCTTGCTCCTTCAGCGGTTTTAGCTGATGCGGTAGCTACAGCGGCGTGTAATCTGGTGCAGGAAAGTGCTGATTTAGCTAAGGTTGTTACTTGGGCGGTAACGATACCCGGTGTACAGGGCGCGGTAGCTATTTTAGATGATAAAATGGCGGTACAGGGTGATATAAAGTTAATTCCTTTGAAGTAAAATAATTTAGTGGAGGATTTGTGAATGGAAGAGATCATTAAAGCTGTGATCTTGGGAGCAATTCAAGGTTTCACAGAATTTTTACCTGTAAGTAGTAGTGGCCATCTGTTGTTGTTTCGTAAGTTGTTTGGCTTAGCGGAAGCGGGCTTACTTTTAGATACAATGTTACATTTAGGAACTTTAGTAGCGTAGTAGCTGTTTTTTGGCGTGATATTGTGGAAATGATTAAAAAGCCGTTTAGTCATTTAACTCTGCTGGTAGTGGTGGGCACTATTCCCACAGGGTTAATCGGTATATTGTTCAAAGATTCTTTTGAGGAATTAGCACGCACCGGAGCAATTTTAGGTTGGAGCTTTTTAGCGACAGGGATTATTCTTTGGCTGGCTGATTATATTAAGGAGAGAGGCTTAAAAGATATGCCTAATGTTTCTTTTAAAGATTCCTTTATTGTCGGTACATTACAGGGGATAGCTATTATTCCGGGCATTTCCCGTTCCGGTTTAACCATAGCCGGTTCGTTGTTTCAGGGCATAGATCGGAAGACCGCAGCTAGATTTTCTTTTTTGCTTTCTCTTCCGGCTATTTTAGGTGCGGTCGTGGTGCAAAGTGCAGACCTGTTTAAAGGCAATATTGAAGGGATTAGCTTATCTGCTTTAGCTGTAGGTACTTTGGTGGCAGCTGTTTGTGGCTATATTGCTGTTCGTTGGATGCTAGATATTATTCAGAATAAGTCTTTAAAGGGATTCTCGATTTATTTGTGGATAGTAGGTTTTGGTGTACTGTGCGCTCAGTTTATGGGTTGGTTCTAGTAGAAAAATTAATAAATCTTAATTAAAAAGAGATATTATGCCTGTTCATTAGTACAGCATAATATCTCTTTATTCTTTATATAGCAAAATATAGCAGAAAAATGACAAAAATAGCCGAGTTATGATTGACCAATATCTTAATTACGTTTATAATAAACTTAATTAAGATATTTTTAAATTGTTTTATATTGTCTAAAAGATAAACTTGCTACGGGGTAAGAAAGAGCGTAAAAAGAAGAGGGGGGTTATGTAATTGAGTAAAGAGATGAAGAGGTTCGGAAAATGGGCATCTTTATGTTTACTATTTATTTTTACTTGTGTATGTAGTGGGGTATTAGCACCACAGCCAGCCGAAGCTGCAGTAACAGTAGAACAAGCGAAGGCAGCGGGGAAGAGAATAGCGACTAGTCGAGGCCACTCTTTAGCTTTAAAGGCAGATGGCAGTGTTGTTGCTTGGGGAGATAATGGCTCTGGTCAATGTACAGTACCGGCGGAGGCTCAAAGTGGCGTAGTGTCTATAGCTGCAGGCAGGTCTTATTCACTGGCATTGAAAGAAGATGGTACTGTGGTAACTTGGGGGTGGTGTAGCGAAGAAATACCAGTATCAGCTCGAAGTGGTGTCGTGGATATAGTAGCGGGAGAAACTCACTTTTTAGCTTTAAAAGCAGATGGTAGTGTTGTTGCTTGGGGAAATAATGGCTCTGGTCAATGTACAGTACCGGCGGAGGCACAAAGTAGCGTGGTGTCTATAGCCGCAGGTACTAATCATTCAATGGCTTTGAAAGCAGATGGCACTGTTGTGATTTGGGGAAGTAGTTTTTTGTGTGATGTACCTGAAGGTTTAAGTAACGTAGTAGCTATAGATGCGGGTTTTTTGCACTCTATAGCTTTAAAAGCAGATGGTACTGTGGTCGCTTGGGGTGGATATGAAGATGATGGTCCGGTTTATGTACCTGATGGCTTAAATAATGTTGTTGCTATATCAGCGTGCGGGAGTCATGACTTAGCGTTAAAAGCAGACGGTACAATAGTTGCTTGGGGGGAAAACTATTGTGGCGAGAGTAATGTGCCACCGGAGATTCAAGGTAGTGCAGTGGCAATAGCTGCGGGTTTTTGGCATTCAATGGCTCTAAAGTCTGATGGTACTGTATATGCTTGGGGACTAAACGTTTCTGGTCAGTGTACTGTACCAGCAGGGCTAAATCTCGCCGGTAGCCTTACTAATCTTACCATCAGTAGTGGTACTTTATCACCTGCTTTTGATAAAGATACTTTAAATTATATCGTAAATGTAGGAGATATTTCCAGCATTAACATTACAGCCACTTTAGAAAGTTCCAATAATATTCTTACTATTAATGGTGAACATCAGACAAGTGGTAGTCCAAAGACAGTAGCTTTAGAACCAGGGCCTAATTCCATTCGAATTGATGTAGATGCAGGAGGACTTATTCGTACATATAAAATAATAGTGAATTGCCCAATACCTAATGGTGCATTGATGGAAATTGCTAAGGCAGCGGGGAAGAGAATAGCGACTAGTCGAGGACACTCTTTAGCTTTAAAGGCAGATGGCAGTGTTGTGGCTTGGGGAGATAATAGCTCTGGTCAATGTACAGTACCGGCGGAGGCTCAAAGTGGTGTGGTGTCTATAGCTGCAGGCACTAGTTATTCAATGGCATTGAAAGAAGATGGTACTGTGGTAACTTGGGGGTGGTGTAGCGAAGAAATACCGGTATCAGCTCGAAGTGGTGTCGTGGATATAGTAGCGGGAGAAACTCACTTTTTAGCTTTAAAAGCAGATGGTAGTGTTGTTGCTTGGGGAAATAATGGCTCTGGTCAATGTACAGTACCGGCGGAGGCACAAAGTAGCGTGGTGTCTATAGCCGCAGGTACTAATCATTCAATGGCTTTGAAAGCAGATGGCACTGTTGTGGCTTGGGGAGAAAATTATTTTGGTCAGTGTACTGTGCCTTTAGAAGCTCAAAGTGGAGTAGTAGCAGTATCTGCAGGTTTTAGGCACTCTATGGTCTTGAAGTCCGATGGTACTGTGGTGGCTTGGGGTGAATATGAAGATGATGGCTCGGCTTATGTACCAGAGGGTTTAAGTAATGTTGTGGCAATATCTGCAGGTGGTAATCATGATATGGCGTTAAAAGCAGACGGTACAATAGTTGCTTGGGGGGAAAACTATTGTGGTGAGAGTAATGTGCCACCGGAGATTCAAGGTAGTGCAGTGGCAATAGCTGCGGGTTTTTGGCATTCAATGGCTCTAAAGTCTGATGGTACTGTATATGCTTGGGGACTGAACAATGGGCAGTGTGATGTACCTGATGGGCTAAATCTCGCCGGTAGCCTTACTAATCTTACCATCAGTAGTGGTACTTTATCACCTGCTTTTGATAAAGATACTTTAAATTATATCGTAAATGTAGGAGATATTTCCAGCATTAACATTACAGCCACTTTAGAAAGTTCCAATAATATTCTTACTATTAATGGTGAACATCAGACAAGTGGTAGTCCAAAGACAGTAGCTTTAGAACCAGGGCCTAATTCCATTCGAATTGATGTAGATGCAGGAGGACTTATTCGTACATATAAAATAATAGTGAATTGCCCAATACCTAATGGTGCATTGATGGAAATTGCTAAGGCAGCGGGGAAGAGAATAGCAACTAGTCGAGGCCACTCTTTAGCTTTAAAGGCAGATGGCAGTGTTGTTGCTTGGGGAGATAATGGCTCTGGTCAATGTACAGTACCGGCGGAGGCTCAAAGTAGCGTGGTGTCTATAGCTGCAGGCACGTCTTATTCACTGGCATTGAAAGAAGATGGTACTGTGGTAACTTGGGGGCGGTGTAGCGAAGAAATACCAGTATCAGCTCGAAGTGGTGTCGTGGATATAGTAGCGGGAGAAACTCACTTTTTAGCTTTAAAAGCAGATGGTAGTGTTGTTGCTTGGGGAAATAATGGCTCTGGTCAATGTACAGTACCGGCGGAGGCACAAAGTAGCGTGGTGTCTATAGCCGCAGGTACTAATCATTCAATGGCTTTGAAAGCAGATGGCACTGTTGTGATTTGGGGAAGTAGTTTTTTGTGTGATGTACCTGAAGGTTTAAGTAACGTAGTAGCTATAGATGCGGGTTTTTTGCACTCTATAGCTTTAAAAGCAGATGGTACTGTGGTCGCTTGGGGTGAATATGAAGATGATGGTCCGGTTTATGTACCTGATGGCTTAAATAATGTTGTTGCTATATCAGCGTGCGGGAGTCATGACTTAGCGTTAAAAGCAGACGGTACAATAGTTGCTTGGGGGGAAAACTATTGTGGCGAGAGTAATGTGCCACCGGAGATTCAAGGTAGTGCAGTGGCAATAGCTGCGGGTTTTTGGCATTCAATGGCTCTAAAGTCTGATGGTACTGTATATGCTTGGGGACTAAACGTTTCTGGTCAGTGTACTGTACCAGCAGGGCTAAATCTCGCCGGTAGCCTTACTAATCTTACCATCAGTAGTGGTACTTTATCACCTGCTTTTGATAAAGACACATACACCTACACAGCCAGTGTAGGTGATAGGGTAAACTCATTGAATGTAACGGCTACAGTAGAAGCAGGTGCACAGCTTTACATAAATGGTGTCTCACATACGAGTGGTCAAGCTAAAGCTGTACCCCTGAATGTGGGTTCCAATACGATAAAAATCGAGGCAAAAATAGCGGGTACAACTCGTACCTACACCCTTACAGTAACTCGTGCTGCTAGTAATGTTAATTTAAGTGGCTTAAGTACGAGTCCTGGTACATTATCTCCAGCTTTTGCTGCAAGCACGACAAACTATACAGTGACCTTAACGACACTTGTTAATAGTATTAGTGTCACTGCTACACCGGCTGATTCCGGTGCTACCGTTAAAATTAATGGTACGGGTGGAGTGGGAGCGCAAACTGTTTCTGTACCGATAAAAGCCGGTGAAAACTCCATACCTGTTGTCATAACGGGTTGGGATGGTGTTACCAAGAAGACATATACTATTAAAGTTATCAGACCTTCTGCTGTTACAGCATTAACAATTAGTAGTGGTACTTTATCACCCGGCTTTAGTCAGGGGACTTTAAGCTATACTGCAAGTGTAGGTGATAGAGTAAACTCACTGAACGTAACGGCAACAGTAGAAGCAGGTGCACAGCTTTACATAAATGGTGTCTCACATACGAGTGGAACAGCTAAAGCTGTACCCCTGAAGGTGGGTTCCAATACGATAAAAATCGAGGCAAAAATAGCGGGTACAACTCGTACCTACACCCTTACGGTAACTCGTGCTGCTAGTAATGTTAATTTAAGTGGCTTAAGTACGAGTCCTGGTACATTATCTCCAGCTTTTGCTGCAAGCACGTCAAACTATACAGTGACCTTAACGACACTTGCTAATAGTATTAGTGTCACTGCTACACCGGCAGATAGTGGAGCTACCGTTAAAATTAATGGTACGGGTGGAGTGGGAGCGCAAACTGTTTCTGTACCGATAAAAGCCGGTGAAAACTCCATACCTGTTGTCATAACGGGTTGGGATGGTGTTACCAAGAAGACATATACTATTAAAGTTATCAGACCTTCTGCTGTTACAGCATTAACAATTAGTAGTGGTACTTTATCACCCGGCTTTAGTCAGGGAACTTTAAGCTACACTGCAAGTGTGGGTGATAGGGTAAACTCACTGAACGTAACGGCAACAGTAGAAGCAGGTGCACAGCTTTACATAAATGGTGTCTCACATACGAGTGGAACAGCTAAAGCTGTACCCCTGAATGTAGGCTCTAATAAGATTACAATCGAGGCAAAAATAGCGGGTACAACCCGTACCTACACCCTTACGGTAACTCGTGCCGCCAGTAATGTTAATTTAAGTGGCTTAAGTACGAGTCCGGGTACATTATCTCCGGCTTTTGCAGCGGGAACAACAAACTATACAGTGACTTTAACCACACTTGCTAATAGTATTAGTGTCACTGCTACACCAGCGGATTCCGGAGCCAGTATTAAAATTAATGGACAAGGTAGTGGAGCAGGTGCACAAACCGTCTCTGTACCGATAAAAGCCGGTGAAAACTCCATACCTGTTGTCATAACGGGTTGGGATGGTGTTACCAAGAAGACATATACTATTAAAGTTATCAGACCTTCTGCTGTTACAGCATTAACAATTAGTAGTGGTACTTTATCACCCGGCTTTAGTCAGGGAACTTTAAGCTACACTGCAAGTGTAGGTGATAGGGTAAACTCACTGAACGTAACGGCTACAGTAGAAGCAGGTGCCCAACTTTACATAAATGGTGTCTCACATACGAGTGGAACAGCTAAAGCCGTACCATTGAATGTAGGCTCTAATAAGATTACAATCGAGGCAAAAATAGCGGGTACAACCCGTACCTACACCCTTACAGTAACTCGTGCTGCTAGTAATGTTAATTTAAGTGGCTTAAGTACGAGTCCGGGTACATTATCTCCAGCTTTTGCTGCAAGCACGTCAAACTATACAGTGACCTTAACGACACTTGCTAATAGTATTAGTGTCACTGCTACACCGGCAGATAGTGGAGCTACCGTTAAAATTAATGGTACAGGTGGAGTGGGAGCTCAAACCGTCTCTGTACCGATAAAAGCTGGTGAAAACTCCATACCTGTTGTCATAACGGGTTGGGATGGTGTTACCAAGAAGACATATACTATTAAAGTTATCAGACCTTCTGCTGTTACAGCATTAACAATTAGTAGTGGTACTTTATCACCCGGCTTTAGTCAGGGAACTTTAAGCTACACTGCAAGTGTAGGTGATAGGGTAAACTCACTGAACGTAACGGCAACAGTAGAAGCAGGTGCACAGCTTTACATAAATGGTGTCTCACATACGAGTGGAACAGCTAAAGCCGTACCATTGAATGTAGGCTCTAATAAGATTACAATCGAGGCAAAAATAGCGGGTACAACTCGTACCTACACCCTTACGGTAACTCGTGCCGCCAGTAATGTTAACTTAAGTGGCCTAAGTACGAGTCCGGGTACATTATCTCCAGCTTTTGCTGCAAGCACGACAAACTATACAGTGACCTTAACGACACTTGCTAATAGTATTAGTGTCACTGCTACACCGGCAGATAGTGGAGCTACCGTTAAAATTAATGGTACGGGTGGAGTGGGAGCGCAAACTGTCTCTGTACCGATAAAAGCCGGTGAAAACTCCATACCTGTTGTTATAACGGGTTGGGACGGTGTTACCAAGAAGACATATACTATTAAAGTTATCAGACCTTCTGCTGTTACAGCATTAACAATCAGTAGTGGCGCTTTAGCACCCGGCTTTTAGTCAGGGAACATTAAGCTACACTGCAAGTGTAGGTGATAGGGTAAACTCACTGAACGTAACGGCAACAGTAGAAGCAGGAGCACAACTTTACATAAATGGGGTTTCACATACGAGTGGAACAGCTAAAGCTGTACCACTGAATGTAGGCTCAAATAAGATAACAATCGAGGCAAGAATAGCGGGTACAACTCGTACCTACACCCTTACAGTAACTCGTGCTGCTAGTAATGTTAATTTAAGTGGCTTAAGTACGAGTCCGGGTACATTATCTCCAGCTTTTGCTGCAAGCACGACAAACTATACAGTGACCTTAACGACACTTGCTAATAGTATTAGTGTCACTGCTACACCGGCAGATAGTGGAGCTACCGTTAAAATTAATGGTACGGGTGGAGTGGGAGCGCAAACTGTTTCTGTACCGATAAAAGCCGGTGAAAACTCCATACCTGTTGTTATAACGGGTTGGGATGGTGTTACCAAGAAGACATATACTATTAAAGTTATCAGACCTTCTGCTGTTACAGCATTAACAATCAGTAGTGGTGCTTTAGATCCTGCTTTTAGTCAGGGAACTTTAAATTACAAAGCCAGTGTAGGTGATAGGGTAAACTCACTGAACGTAACGGCAACAGTAGAAGCAGGAGCACAACTTTACATAAATGGTGCATTACATACGAGTGGAACAGCTAAAGCTGTACCACTGAATGTAGGCTCAAATAAGATAACAATCGAGGCAAGAATAGCGGGTACAACTCGTACCTACACCCTTACAGTAACTCGTGCTGCTAGTAATGTTAATTTAAGTGGCTTAAGTACGAGTCCGGGTACATTATCTCCAGCTTTTGCTGCAAGCACGACAAACTATACAGTGACCTTAACGACACTTGCTAATAGTATTAGTGTCACTGCTACACCGGCAGATAGCGGAGCTAGTATTAAAATTAACGGACAAGGTAGTGGAGCAGGTGCAAAAACTATCTCTGTACCGATAAAAGCCGGTGAAAACTCGATACCTGTTGTTGTCACGGGTTGGGATGGTGTTACCAAGAAGACTTATACCATTAAAGTTATTAGACCTTCGGCTGTTACAGCATTAACGATTAGCAGTGGTATCTTATCACCCAGCTTTAGTCAGGGAACTTTAAACTACACTGCAAGTGTAGGTGATAGGGTAAACTCACTGAACGTAACGGCAACAGTAGAAGCAGGAGCACAGCTTTACATAAATGGTGCACTCCAGACAAGTGGAACAGCTAAAGCTGTACCACTGAATGTAGGCTCAAATAAGATAACAATCGAGGCAAGAATAGCGGGTACAACTCGTACCTACACCCTTACAGTAACTCGTGCTGCTAGTAATGTTAATTTAAGTGGCTTAAGTACGAGTCCGGGTACATTATTTCCGGCTTTTTCCGCCAGCACGACAAGTTATACAGTAACCTTAGATATATATGCTACTAGTATAGATGTTACTGCTACACCGATTGATTCCGGCGCTACCGTTAAGATTAACGGTACTGGTGGAGTAGGTGCACAGACAGTTTCGGTGCCGATTAAATCTGGTGTTAATAATCTGATACCGATTGTCATAACTGGCTGGGATGGTCAAACTACGAAAACTTATACGTTAAAAGTTATTCGACCGGCTTATCTAACAGGGCTTACTGTAAAAAATAGTGCAGGACAAATACAAGCTTTAAATCCGGAATTTGCCCCAGGCACTTTAGACTATATTGTAAACAAAGTAGCGAACGATATAACTTTTCTGACTGTAACTGCAATAGTAGAAGATGCTGCAGTTTTGGAGGTTAACGGAGAAATTACAACAAGTGGTACAGCGAAAAATATTCCCTTAAATGTAGGTATGAATTACTTTACCATTAAAGTAACCGAACCTGAGACTAAAGTTGTAAAGACTTATACCTTTGAAGTATATCGTACGGTCAATGTCAATCTAAGTAATTTATTCACCAACGTTGGTAATTGGGATGCAAAGTTTTCTTCCGGTACTACCTCATATACTGTAACTTTAGAAAAAGCCGATAGCGAGATTACAATTACGGCTGTACCTGTTGATGACCAAGCTAGTGTTAAAATTGATGGACGGGGGACGGGCGCCGGTTCTCAAACTATCTCCGTACCACTTAAGGCGGGGAGTAATGTTTTACAGATTGATGTATTTGGTAGAGATGGTGAGGTTACTACAAAGACTTACACACTTAATGTTATTAAACCGGCAAGCTTAAGTGACGTAAAAATTAGTAGTGGAACTTTAGATCCCGTTTTTGATAAAGATACGTTAAATTATACCGCTATTGTAGCAGATAGTGTAACTTCACTTGAGGTTACCGCTTCAGCAGAATCCGGTGCGGAAATCTACATCAATGGTGAAAGTGGTAGAATGAAGAACGTACCTCTAAATATTGGTACCAATACCATTACCATTGAAGTAAAAATGGCGGATGTGAGTCGTACTTATAAACTTGTAGTAACCCGTGCTACTAGTAATGTTAATTTAAGTGGACTAAAAACCAATATTGGTACATGGGATAAAACTTTTACTCCTGAAAACACCTCATATACTGTAACTTTAGATAAAGCAGTAGAAACTATAGACGTTACTGTAACGCCTGCTGATTCCGAAGCAACAGTCAATGTACTCCAGCCGGTTATCGATAGTTCCTCAGTATTGCGGCTTGATGGCAAGCAAGAGTCAAATGGCTCCATGGTAGCTACTTGGAATGATCTTTCCGGTAAAGACAATCATGGGGAACTGAACAACTTTGCGTATACTACAGGAAGTGGCTGGACGGGAGAAGGGTTGGAGTTTGACGGAGTGAATGATTATGTGGAGATTGCTAACCCGTTGATACAAGACAGTGATTTTACTATTAGTTTTTGGACTAAATTAAATTCCATAAAAAATCAATGTTTTTTCTGTACTCGAACTATGCTGGGGCAAGGAGTTTCGATATTTGCACTATCTAATAACACGATAAGAATTGATACATCTCAAGGTATGCAATGGATAACAGGGTATAATATACCCGTTAACACAAAAACTCACATAGCAGTTACTAAAAGTAATAGCAATGTATCTCTTTACATTAATGGAGTTTTTCATTCTTCCACTTCTTCTGTTGGAAATATGTCTAGTATGTCAAACATTGCCACTTTAGGTATTTCCCATATAAGCGGGGGCAATTTTGGAAACCAATTGGATGGCATTATTGACGGCGTTTGCATCTACAATCGTGCCCTTACTGACGTAGAAGTCCTACAAAACTATCGAGCTGGGCAAGTGCCTTCGGGTGGGCGTACCGTATCTGTGCCTTTGAAATCAGGGCAAAACTCTATCCCTATTACTGTACGGGGTGTAGATGGAGTGACAACGAAAACATATACTCTCAATGTGATTAGACCTGGTGCTCTGGAAAGCCTTAATATAGAGCCAGATACTTTAACTTTAGAACCTGAATATGCCAAAGAGGTCAACGATTATGCTGTAGATAGCAATGTCTTTTTAGTAAAAATTACTCCAACGTTAGAAGACTCTACTGCGCAAGAGATTTACATTAATATCAATGATAGTGAAACTGATACTAAATGTGTAAGTGGAGAGACATTGGTGCTGGAGTTGAATAAAGGAATAAATATGGTAGCGATAAAAGTAAAGACACCCTCGAATAATCTTGTTAATACATATACCCTAAATGTAAATGTAGTTCCTCTAGTTGAAGACATAGGAATGGGTGATTTTGATGATGTGCAGAAAGTGAGAAGCGTTTTTGGGGCACAAGTTTTAAGTAAGTTAAAGTTTAATTTAAAGGAAAGGGTTAATTCCCAATTAAACATTGGCTTTAATTTAACAAATTCTTTAGAAATACAGGAAGTGGTTGGTCTTTATAAGGATGGAGGAACTGAAACTGTAACTAATAATTTTGCGATAAATGCAGAAGGTAATAAAATTACGATAAATAGTTCACTGGAGCCTGGTATTTATGAATTGAAGTTTCTATTAACTAATGAACCAATAAAACTAGAAGTTAAGCCTAAATTCTTTGATGGTAAGGATGGTAATATCTTTGATTGTATAAGAGATGAAGGAGCTTTGGAAATAGAATATGTTGATTTCCCTGAACTGTTGTAGGAGGGAAAGTAAAAAAGGGGACTGCCCGGATGGATGGCAGTCCCCTTTTCTCTACAAGAGTCTGATTATTTTTACTTAGGGCATGTTGGACATTTGGCGGAGAAGGTCTGTAAAACCATTGTTGTCTGTAACGAGAACATAGTTTAAAAAGAGTACTTCTTGGATTTTGTTATTTTTAATAAAGGCAAAAATATCTAAGTTGAATTGTCGTGGATCAACAATATAAATTTCTTCATAGTGGGGAAGAAGAAAAGGGACAAAAGCATTAGCGTAAGAGTCTTTGATAATAATGATTTTCTTGCCATTTTTTATTTCGGTAGTTATTTTTCCCCATGGATGGTCACCACCCAAAAAGATGCCATATTTATTTTTATTTTGGGCATGACGCATATCTAGGAGGTCTATTTCGATAGGGTTTTCGTAATAAACTATATATTCATGTTTAATTAAAGGTTGGTAGAGAAAAACTGTATCAGGGTTTTCTCTTATTTTTTGGCTTAAAGTTGTGGAATATAAAGAACCGAGGTAAGGTGTTATTTTCTCTATTTTATATTGCTCTATCGGAATTGGTTTTTCGTTTCGTGCTTCTATGAAAGCTGTATAGGCATAATATGCTCCTAAGGCAGTCCAGTGGTGGTCAGAACGGAAATAAATATATTGGTCAGTGTTTTGTTCTAAGCATTTATAAGCATCAACAGGGATTATTTGTGGAACAAGATGTTTATTTACATAAGCTATAGTTTCTTTTTGGGATGAGGAAAGGTTTTTGTATTTGGATTCAGTGATAAATTCGATTTGTGTTGGGGCGATTAAGGAATAAACTTTAATTTTATCATCGGATAGGTTTTCTTGAAATTTATTAATAAAATCGGCATAGTATTTACTTGCTTCGGCATTAAAAGTGTGAATTTCCATAGCACGGTCATTAAGGACAAGCACTCTTCCTTCGACGTTTGTCTTATTTTGTTCATTAGGTTTCTCGTTTTGGGGGTCATTACTATGCGGCTGTGAAGAGTTATCTGTTCCCGGCTTATTGTTTTCTTCGTGTGGTGTTTCCTTGTTTTGTGTGGCGGCAACATTAGCACCTTCGTTGAGGACAATGGTTACTTTATCTTTACCGGGTAAGCCCCAGAGGTCTTTAATCTTGCCACTAATCTTGACGAATTTTTCACGAAAAATAAAGTTATCAGCAAAGTAATCTTCATATTCTTGAAAATATTCTCCACTAAATAGTTTCTCTGTTGTGAAAAGGGGTTTCGTTTTTAAAGTTCTATTTTCTAATTGAGAAATTGCCGGTTTATGTGGCGTAAATAAGTTAAGGGCACCCAAAAGAAAAAGGGGGATCAGAAATAATAAAATATTAAGATGGTGTTTCTTCATAAAAGTCACCTACTTAGGATCATTAAAATTAAGAATTTAAGTTAGAACCTGAAATAGAGGAAAGGATTATAGGACTTGCCTACCAGTAGAATGGTTGCTAAAGCAAGAAGTATAAAGTTTAAAGAGGGACGGAGTGCTTCTTGATAGAGAAAAGAAGTTCGGGTACTGTTTTCGGTCAGATAGTGCATACCTTCTTGGATAACTTTGGTGATGGGCGTACAGGCAAGTAGAGCAAGCAAGAAGAAGAGAAAATAGTTACTGAAATAAATACTTAGCTGGGTGTTGATTAGTTCTCTGGAACCAAATGCAAACATAACTCCCAGAAACTCTTTTATACTGTATAAATCTGTATAATAGAAAAAGACCCAACTAATGAGAACAGTAAAAATCAAATAGCAATGTCCTACCCAACGCGGTAACTTTTCCAGTACCTTACAAAGAAACTTTCTTTCTAGGGCGATTAGTAGTCCGAAGTATAAGCCCCAAAGGACAAAGTTCCAACTGGCACCATGCCATAACCCTGTTAAAAACCAGACGATAAAGAGGTTGCGGAAGTGGTGTCTTCTATTTCCTCCTAAGGGAATATAAAGGTAATCTCTAAAAAAGCTACCTAAAGAGATGTGCCAGCGACGCCAGAATTCAGTAGCTGAACGGGAAATGTAGGGATAATTAAAGTTTTCTTTATAACTAAAGCCAAAGATTTTTCCGAGCCCAATAGCCATATCAGAATAAGCGGAGAAGTCAAAATAAATTTGTAGAGCGAACAGAGTAATGCCAAACCAGGCCCCTAAAACGGGGAGTGTGGAGAGGTCTCCTTTGAGAAATACTTCGGCAACTTCTCCGGCAGTATTGGCGAGGAGTACTTTTTTGCCAAGTCCGGTAACAAAGCGATTAATTCCTTCATTAAATAGGGCACGAGTATGAACCCTATGGTTTATGGCTGAGGCAATATCTTTATAGCGGACGATAGGTCCGGCTACTAGTTGATGAAAGAGGGAGATGAAGAGGAGAAATTTAGGGAACGATTTTTGGGCAGCGACTTCACCACGGTAAACATCAACAACATAGGAGATTGTTTGGAAAGTATAGAAGGAAATGCCGATTGGTAGCCCAAAATGATGTAAAGGTAAACCCGTTCCTAGTAAGTAATTAATGTTTTGGACAATAAAGTCGAAATATTTAAAGAAACCTAAAAGGGAGAGATTAATAGTAATAGAAGTAATTAAAAAGGCTTTACTTTGCCAGTATCCTCGATATTTTTCGACAGCTAACCCCAGGAAATAGTCAACTAGTGAACTAAAAATAAGTAAACTTACCCAGACAGGTTCGCCCCAAGCATAGAAGATAAGGGAAAAAACAATTAAAACCCAATTGCGATAAGTTTGGTTTTTAGATAAAGAATAGAAAATAAAATTAAGAGGTAAAAAGGCATAAAGAAAAATTAAACTCGAAAAGACCAAAATTTTCACCTTCCCAATGAACATACAGTTATTATATAATTAATTTTTCGTTTAAGCTATGTTGATTTTAAGAAGAATTTTGGTAATTAGATTTGGTTCGATTAGGAAAAACAAAAAAGGAGTGAAGTTCTTAACGTAAATAATAGGTTTAAGTCAAGTCTTCACTCCTTTTTTCGACTTATAACTTTGGATTTAAAAGATATTTTTTTTGGCTAGGTAGATTATGCCGGAAAGGGATAAGAGAGCAGATATTCCTACGGCGATGGCAAAACCGTAGGGTGAATTCTGAAAAGGCAGATCAAAGTTCATGCCAAAAAAGCTGGCAACCATAGTGGGCAAAGAAAGAATAATCGTAACTATAGCTAGGAATTTCATGACAAGGTTGAGATTGTTAGAAATAAGGGAAGCAAAGGCGTCCATGGTTCCACTGAGAATATTGCTATAGATATCTGCCATTTCAATAGCCTGTTTATTTTCGATGATGACATCTTCTAAAAGGTCTTCGTCTTCTTCATACATTTTTACAAATTTGCCTCGCAGTATTTTTTCAAGGACGATTTCATTAGACCTTAGGGAAGTGGAAAAGTAGACGAGGGATTTTTCTAGGTTAAGTAGTCCAATCAGTTCTTTGTTTCGTACTGATTTATGCAGTTCTAGTTCTAATTCTGTAGCTTTTTTATCAATTTGGCGTAGATATTTAAGATATAATAAGGATGTTTTATAAAGAATTTGAAAAAGAAAACGAGTTTTTTTGAAGGTAGCCATTCCTTTAACTTTTCCCTGAGAGAATTCTTGTAAAAGATTTAAATCATGTAGACATATGGTGATAATACAATCTTCCATATGGATAATTCCTAGAGGAATAGTATCATACTCGACTTCAGCATCTTGAATAACGGGGATGCTAATAACAATTAAAAGTTGGTTGTCTTCAAATTCAAGGTGAGGTCGTTCTTCTTCATCTAAGGGATAGCGAATAAATTCAGTTAAAACTTGAGTGCTTTTAACCACAGCGTTGATTTCTTCTTCGGTAGGATTAGTTAGGTTAATCCAAGCCCCTTTTTCAAAATGCTCAATTGGGATTATTTGTTCATCGTGTGGACTTTGATAAATAGTTAACATTTAAAGTTCCTCCTTATCTAGGAGGATGCCATAAAGGATGATTTATATGCGACATACCTCCTGAAATAGTTAATATTTTTTTGTAGTTTTTTTGTAGGCACCAAGGCACAGGCCCACTGTCCATATAAATCACCACCTTTACAAATAAAAAATCCCTCTGCTCTACGAGCAAGGGAAAATTACCTAAAATAATCTTCACCCTCGTAGAAGCTTTGACTCTATACAACGTAGGGATTCCCCAGCTACATTAGGTAACACCTTAAGCCGATGTTGCCTGTTGACCCTTGGCTATCTCTCGATATTTCAGGGCAGTAGCATTTTTTTGTATAGTAATCTCACCTAACGGAGTTAAGTGTTATTTAATAACATTTTATGTTCATTACTATTATATACTATAATACATAAATTGGCGACAATTTTTCAAGTAATGATCGTGTCAAGTTACTTTGGGTTTTTAAAAAATAAAACATCCTATTTTTTAAAGTGTACTCTAGGCAATGTTTTTAGCAATAATTGCTTATTTTCACAATACATTATATAATTCGTATACATAACATTGGAGGTGAAATTTATATGAGAAAATTTTTATTTAATACTATGATAGTAAGTTTCTTCTTAACGATTTTATTTCTCTTTATTACAACACCATGTTTTGCCTCTGAAGACGATAGTAGCTTAGTTAATCTCAGAGAATATATTCCTAATGTTTATATTGAGATCAAGTATGCAACGGAAAATAATTTTACTAAACAAAAAATTTATTCTACTGATGATGCTTATCTAAGATTAGGAACGGCTAAAAAGTTAACGCAAGTGCAAGAAGAGTTATTGAATAAAGGATACAGTCTAAAAATTTGGGATGCATTTAGACCCATCGAAGCCCAATTTGAATTATGGAAAGTATGCCCAAATCCAAGCTTTGTAGCAAATCCCTATAAAAAATATTCAAAACATTCCAGGGGAATGGCTGTCGACGTAACATTAGTCAGCAGTGATGGCACGGAGATTGAAATGCCGACAGAATTTGATGAATTTGGTAGTAAGGCAGATAGAGATTATAGTGATGTAGAAGCTAATCAAGCAGCTCATGCCTTATTATTAGAGAAAACTATGGAAAAGTATGGTTTTAAAGGCTATCAGGCTGAATGGTGGCATTTTGAAGATGTGGACGGAGCTAAATATGGGGTAATTCATAACCCAAAAGAATTACTAGATGAAAAAATAACTACATTAGTAATAAGTGCTATAGGTGATTGTGTTATAGGTGCAGATACAAGGTTTAGTTATAACGGCTCCTTTTTTGATGAATTTGTAAAGCAGAATGAACAATATGGGTACTTCTTTAGTGGTGTAAAAAATATTTTAGAGAATGATGATTTAACAATTGCTAACCTCGAAAATGTTCTGACAGATTATAATCAAAAACCAGACAAATCCCATCAGGAGAGGGCCTTCTTTTTTAAGGGGCCTCCCAATTTTGCTAATATATTAAAAGAAGGTAGTATTGAAGCAGTTAATCTAGCTAATAATCATTCTTTTGATTACTTAGAAAAGGGTCTTTCTGATACTAAAGCAAGTTTAAAGAAAACAGGTATTAATTATTGTGGTTATGAAGATAAAGCTATCATTACCACAAAGGGAAAAGAAATTGGGTTATTAGGATACAATACTTATGGTCCTTTAGAAAAAGGCAGCGATATTTCTGTTTTAAAGCAACAAATCAAAAAGGATCTATCTGAAATTAAAGAATCTACAGATTTAATTATTGTCAGTTTCCACTGGGGTGAAGAATATAATGATGTAATACCAGAACAAAAGTTATTAGGTCGTTATGCAATCGATAGTGGTGCAGATTTAGTGTTAGGACATCACCCTCATGTAATACAGGAAATTGAGAATTATAATGGCAAATATATTGTTTATAGCTTAGGTAACTTTGTTTACGGTGGTAATCGTAATCCACCCGATAAAGATACTTTTATCTTTCAACAATTATTTGAATTTAAGGGCAATAGGATAACAAATAGCAAAATTAAGATTATTCCTTGCTTAATATCTTCTGTTAAACATAGAAATGATTATCAACCAACTATTGTAAGGGGAGAAGATGCAGAAAGAATTTATAATCGGGTAAAAGTTATTAATAATAATGAACGGAAAACAATCATTAAAGTAAATGGGCAAACACCTCAAACGCCAATTCCCTACTTTATCAACAAAGAGGGGCGTACCATGATTGGACTTCGTGCTCTTGGGGAAAATCTCGGGGCAACAGTTGATTGGGATGGTTCTACCCAAGTAGTGACTTTAATTAAAGGTGCAAACATTATTAAGCTTATTATAGGTCAAAGCCAATACATCTTAAACGGACAGGCTTTTATCATGGATACTCAAGCAACTATTATGGAAGGTCGTACAATGGTTCCTTTAAGAGTAGTGTCAGAAGGGTTGGGTGCGAAGGTGGGTTGGGATGATTTAACGAGGACGATTAGCCTCGATAGTTAAGATAAAGATTGCCGGTGTTCATTGTGAACGCCGGCAATCTTTATTTTGGGAATTATTTTTAGAACTCCAACGGCTATTACATCGAGTATTGTTTTTATTGGGGGGGTATAATAATAAAAATTGTTGATAAAGGAAGGTGATAAAATGACTAACGTAACTGAGAGAGTACCCAATAGATTAATCCATGAAAAATCTCCTTATCTATTACAGCATGCTTATAATCCGGTGGACTGGTTTCCGTGGGGCAAAGAGGCTTTTAAAAAAGCAGAAAAAGAGGATAAGCTGATTTTCTTATCTATTGGGTACTCCTAACGTTGGTTACAAAATGCCACTTGCCATTGGTGCCATGTGATGGAAAGAGAATCTTTTGAAGATGAAGAAGTAGCTAATGTGCTTAACAATAATTATATTGCGATTAAAGTAGATAGAGAAGAACGTCCGGACCTTGACCATCTTTATATGACTTTTTGTCAGGCGTTAACCAGACAGGGCGGATGGCCTCTGACGATAATTATGACGCCGGAAAAGAAACCCTTTTTTGCAGGGACTTATTTTCCTAAAGAAAGCAGGGGAGGTCTGGCGGGATTAGTAGCATTATTGATTAAGATTGCTGATTTGTGGGAAAAAGAGCGAGAAAAACTAATCCGTTCAGGGGAGGACCTTACTACTTTTGTGCTTAAAGAGAGTTTAGAATTTAGAGAGGGTGAATTATCTCCTCAGGTAATTGATGAGGCTTATCAGGAATTAATGTCTTTATATGATCCAGTGTATGGAGGGTTTGGGCATGCGCCTAAATTTCCTACCCCACATCAGCTCACTTTTTTATTACGTTATTACGTGGTTAAAGGTGAAAAAAAAGCCTTGAAAATGGTGGAAAAGACTTTAGAACAGATGTATAAGGGGGGGATTTTTGATCATTTTGGGTTTGGCTTCTCCCGTTATTCTACGGATCAACAATGGTTAGTGCCTCATTTTGAAAAAATGCTTTATGATAATGCTCTTTTAGCGATAGCTTATTTGGAAGCTTATCAAGTGACAGCAAAAGAATTATACCGGGAAGTAGCGGAAAAGATTTTTACTTATGTTTTGCGGGAGATGACTTCATCGCAAGGGGCGTTTTATTCGGCAGAAGATGCTGATTCGGAAGGTGTGGAAGGGAAGTTTTATTTATGGTCTCCTGCTCAAATAAATGAGGTATTGGGCGAAGAAAAAGGTCGTAAGTTCTGCCGGATATATGATCTTACCGAGAAGGGTAATTTTGCCGGGCGTAATATCCCGAACCTACTTAACAGTGATTTTTGCGAGTTAGAGAAAATAGATTTAGAGTTAAAGAAGGAACGGGCAAAACTTTACGAGGCTAGAAAAAAACGTATTCCTCCTTTTAAGGATGATAAAATACTTACAGCTTGGAATGGCTTAATGATTGCGGCTTTAGCGAAAGGTGGTCGTGTGCTAGATAATTCTCTTTATCTTTCTGCTGCAGAAAAGGCTGTTGACTTTTTGCTACACAATTTAATGAGGGAAGATGGGCGACTTTTAGCTCGTTATAGACAGGGAGAGGCAGCTTATCTTGCCTATTTAGATGATTATGCTTTTTTAATTTGGTCTCTTTTAGAATTATATGAAAGTACGTATAAACCTATTTATTTGCAAAAAGCTTTAGTATTAAATGAAGAGATGCTAGAATTATTCTGGGATGAGGAAAAAAAATATTTATATTTAACAGGACAAGATAGTGAAAAGATTTTAGCTCGTCCTAGAGAAATCTATGATGGAGCTCTTCCGGCAGGAAATTCCGTAGCCGCTTTAAATCTTTTAAAATTAGCTAGTTTAACAGGCGCTTATCAGTTAGAAGATAAAGCAGAACAGCTTTTTTATTCTTGCGGTCAAGAAGTAGAAGCGAATCCCATGGGCTATACTTATTTTTTGCAGGCTTATCTTTATTC
Organism: Peptococcia bacterium; assembly: GCA_050951605.1. Lineage (GTDB taxonomy): Bacteria > Bacillota > Peptococcia > DRI-13 > DTU073 > DUTS01. The sequence goes on from JBMNJJ010000002.1 coordinate 117,479, forward strand.
GCAAGCTCCGGTTTCTACAATAGTGCTTGTTGAGGGAGAGGAAAACAAAGATAACTCGGAAATGGTACTACTTTTGCAAAAAGGTTTTTTACCGCATATAGTTAGCCTTTATCTTTCTGCAAAAACGAAGGAGATTATTAAAATTATTCCTTTTTTAGCCGATTACCAAGCTGTAAAGGGAAAAACTACGGCATATTTTTGTCAAAATAAGATGTGCCAAGCACCAATACAAGACGTAGTGGAGTTTAAAAAAGCTTTGTTTGGTGATTTAAATAGAGAGCAGGATTATCAGAGAAATAATAGAAGTGATAATTCATAGAATTAAAGATGAGGGATCCTATGTTTAAAAAAGTTGCTAAAATTTCTATGATTATTGTTGTTGTTTTTTTATTTTTGGGTATATTAGCAAAACAATTTCTTGTTGAGTCAGCCCCGATAACGGCAGAAGAGGTAGAAGCTGAACCGGTTGCTCAGGAAATAACGGAAATAAAAGAAGTTTTTTTGACGATAAGTGCAATTGGTGATTGCGCCTTAGGGACGGAATATGCTCAGCGCGGACATACTTTTGCTACTGTTTTTGCAGAAAACAAGGAGGATTGTAGTTATTTTTTGGCAAATGTTAGGGACGTTTTAGCACAAGATGATTTAACGATTGCTAATTTAGAAACTTGTTTGACTACAGCTAGCCAAAGGAGAGATAAGAGTTCTGCACAGGCAGCTTATTGGATTAAAGGAGAGCCACTTTATGCTCAGATTCTTGTCGAGGGTAGTGTCGAGGTGGTTAATGTAGCTAATAATCATACTTATGACTATAGAGAAGTAGGTTATAGAGAAACTTTGCGTAGCTTAGAAAAAGTAGGGATTGCTTATTGTGGTTTTGAGCATGTTTTAATTAAAGAAATGAAGGGGATCAAGGTTGGTTTTTTAGGTTTTAATCAGTTTGGAAATAAAGGAGTATGGCAGGCGTATTCTGCTTTAAAGGCACAAGTTGCCGAGTCTATTCAAGCTTTATGTGAACAGACAGATTTAGTTATTGTTAGTTTTCACTGGGGAAATGAACGGGAGATTAGACCTTCTCAAAAACAGTATGAATTAGCTAAAACTGCGATTGAGGCAGGAGCCGATTTAGTATTAGGGCATCATCCTCATGTTTTGCAGGGCATTAAGGAATATAAGGGGAAACAGGTTGTTTTTAGTTTGGGTAATTTTTGTTTTGGTGGGAATCGGCTGCCATATGACAGGGATACTATTATTTATCAGCAGACTTTCGTTTTTGTGGAAGGAGAATTAGTGAGAACGACAAATAAAATTATTCCTTGTTCAATGACAACCGGAGCAGGGTATAATGATTTTCAGCCGAAAGTTTTAGAGGGTGCGGAGGCCCAAAGGGTTTTAAATAAGGTAAAAGAACGTTCGGAGATGATTAATTTTAAGGCGGAAAGGAATAAAACTCGAGAAAATGTGCCATCCTAGAGAGAAGAAGGAAAATCTAGGATAAAGGAGTGAAGTTAGTGGATACATTGGCACTTGTCCTTGTCATTATCGGCGCCATTAATTGGGGACTTATCGGGTTATTTAGTTTTGACCTTGTCGCTGCCTTATTTGGAGGACAAACAGCAATTCTCAGTAGGATCATCTATTCTCTCGTCGGGTTAGCCGGTCTGTACTCGATAACCTTTCTGATGGGCAATCGTCCCCATACAGACGTAAAAAGAGAATAGAGGAGTTACCAAAAGGGAGACCATGAAAGCAGGTCTCCCTTTATTTAAAAGAAATTGCAAGTAATTACATTTTCAATTATAATTAAAAGTGAATTATATGTTTTAGAAAAGATATTGGAAACATTGAAAATATTTTGGAGGTGGCAAAAGTGAGTATACCACAGGAAAGGTTTAATGATATTTTCAAAAAGTTATCGGATAGAGATAAAGAGCAAGCTATAGATTTTGTAGAGTTTTTATATGAAAAGAGGAAAAAAGTATGGTGCGAGGTTTTGGAGAATGTTCCGGAAGATGATGAAGAATTAAGCTCTGAAGAAATAAATGCACTTCAAGAGGCTGAAAAAGATCTAAAAGCAGGAAAAACAAGGTCTTTAGCCGAAGCCATGGGAGAATTAGAAGTATGAATGTAGAGATTACACAAAGAGCAAGCAAAGATTTTAAAAAATTAGATCGGTCAGTAAAAAAACAAGTGAAAGAAGCGTTGGAGAAGTTAGATGACTTCCCTGACCTAACTGATGTGAAGCAGTTGAAGGGTAGTCCTAAAAGATATAGGTTAAGAGTTGGAAACTGGTGGATTATTTTTTGCGTTGATTGGGAAAAGAATGTTTTGACAGTTTTAACTATTAATCATAGAAAAAAAGTTTATAGGTAGTGGTGATAAGGGAGACCATGAAAGTGGGTCTCCCTTATAATTGTGTCTTTATTATTTTCGCTTTGCATTTAGTAGCTATTTACAGAGTTCGATCTCTGTTTATCTTACTGGGTTCTACTGTGGACTTACTTATATGCCCATCTTTATTTGGGTTTTCTTTAATGACTTTTAACGCATCTGAAACCGAATTTAATTCACGACTTACTATTTCTTTGCCTTGCGGATACCTGACGGTACACGGTTCTGAGAAATTTATTAATCTTTGGGGATTTTCACGAACTATTTTATTTATTTCTTTTGCGGTTTTATTTAAAATAACTTCAGGAGCATCAACATTAATTAATTCATTAAGTGCTCCATCGCCTCTTCGAATATCATCAACTTCTAAATTATATACAACATATTCTTTGTGTTTTTGCTTAAGGAGGTTTTTAGCATTATCTATACTTTTCTTTAGAATATCATTAATTTGCGCTTCAGTAACATTGTTGTAATTTGGTAATTTTAATGTCTCTTTCTCTGCATAAGACGCTACTAATGATAATGCTTCTTTTGATTTTTTATCTAAAAGAGGGTGTACAGCTTTATCTAACCATTCCATAATTTTGTTTTTGCTTTTTGGTGTGTAAAGCTTTAAAATTTCTTCATTAAATGTTTCTCTAGATTTAGCACTGAATTTTCCATCACTATCTTTTTGTATGATATCTGTGTTCATTAGTGCTTCGCCCAATACATCTTCATAATGGTATTTTATCCGCTCTTTTACATTCATGATTATCACTCACCTTTTGCGTTTATTTTATTTATTATATAATATTTCGATAATTTTGTCAAAATAGTTTATCTTTCCTGAGTTTTCGCAAAAAAATAACTGCAATTTTTATGAAAAAAGGTGTTGACAGGGACAGGTTGTGTTGTGTATACTATATTCAATTTTATTATATAATAATGGCGATGAAGGGAAACTGTTATACTAAACGTGTTTTAGAGAGTCGGAAGAGGTGGAAACCGGCACACGTAGTTTAACTAGCCTCGTCCCGGAGTTACTTATTCGAAAAAAAGTAGGGTAAGTCGGTAGCAAACCGTTATTTGCTGAAGGAAGAGACCTCTTTTGTGAGGTAATTAGGGTGGTACCGCGGGAATCCTCTCGTCCCTGATGGTTTAAGATGCTGTCATGGAGGGAGGTTTTTGTTTTTAAAGTCAAAGAATAGTTAAAAGATTTAATTTAAAAAATAATGAGAAATAGGAGTGTACCTAGGGTTCCGATTGCTTTTTGCAAAGCAGTGACCGTGACCAAGTGGTACAGGCGGGAAACCGCTACACCGTGAGGATAAAAAACTCAAGCGGATAGGTTCTATTTTTTGAACTTGACGCTGTTTTTTTATAAATTTTTTAAAAGGAGGTGTAAATAAATTTATGAATGGGGCTGAGTATATTGTCAAGTTTTTGGAGAAAAAGGGGGTAGATTTAGTTTTTGGCTATCCGGGGGGCGCTGTTTTGTTTTTGTATGATGTTTTAGGGCGTTCTTCTATTCAACATATTCTCACTCGACATGAACAGGGTGCCATTCATGCCGCCGATGGTTATGCGCGGGTTACTGGCAAAACAGGAGTTTGTTTAGCTACATCGGGTCCCGGAGCTACAAATTTAGTGACGGGAATTGCGAATGCTTATTTAGATTCTGTGCCGATTTTAGCTATCACCGGTCAAGTAAGTGTAGAAAGTATTGGTCGCGACTCTTTTCAGGAAGCAGATATTGTGGGGATCACGATGCCTATTACAAAACATAATTATTTAGTTAAAGAACCGGATACTTTACCGGAAATTTTGGAAGAAGCTTGGAAAGTGGCTAGAGAAGGTCGCCCGGGCCCGGTACTTATTGATATCCCTAAAAATGTGTTTACAGGTACTGTGGATTTTTCCGAGGTTGTGTTGAGTACGCGTAAACAGAAAATCCCTTTTAAAAATGGTTTAAATAAACAGTTGGAAAGAATTGTGGAGGTATTAAAAAAGGCTCAAAAACCACTTTTGTTTGCCGGTGGAGGAGTAGTTTCCGCCGGTGCAGAGGAGGAACTAGCAGATTTTATCAAGTATACCGGAATTCCTGTGGTTACATCTCTGATGGGCAAGGGAGTAATTCCGGAAAAAGAGGGCGGTTCTTTAGGGATGATTGGGATGCATGGGCAGCCTGTAGCTAATTTAGCTTTGAGTGCTTGTGATGTCTTAATCGCTTTAGGAACGCGGTTTAGTGATCGGGTTACCGGGAATCCACAGCATTTTCTTACTGATACGTGTATCATTCATGTGGATATTGACCCGGCCGAATTATTTAAAAATGTGCAAATTGACCTTCCCGTAGTTAGTGATGCAAAAAAATTTTTGCAAATGCTTTTACAGACTTTACGGGAGGAAAAGATAAGCGTTACTTTTAAATCTTGGTTGGAACAGATTAAGGTTTGGGCTAAGGAGTATCCGCTTGCTTTTACCCCGGGCTCTCTATTAAAACCTCAGGAAGTAATTAGAGAGGTTGCTTGGCAAGCTGAAGATGAGCCGATTGTTGTTACTGATGTAGGACAGCATCAGATGTTTGTAGCCCAACATTATCCTGTACAGGGGAGAAGAAGTTTTGTGACTTCCGGGGGTTTAGGGACAATGGGTTTTGGGCTCCCCGCTGCCATGGGGGCAGCTTTCGGTAGACCGGGAGAAAAGGTTATTCTTTTTACCGGTGATGGTGGTTTTCAGATGACAGGACAAGAATTAGCAGTAATTGCTCAATATCAGCTTCCGGTGAAGGCTTTTATAATTAATAATTCGTGTTTAGGTATGGTCAGGCAGTGGCAGGAACTTTTCTTTAATGCTCATTATGCTCAGTCTGTCTTTACCGGTGGTCCTGATTATCTTAAGTTAGCTGAAGCTTATGGAGTCAAGGCTTGGCAGATAAGTAAGTCGGAAGAAACGAAAGCCATTGTCAGTAAAGCTCTTCAGCATCCGGGACCTGTGGTAGTGGAGTGTATTGTTGACTCGGAGGAAAATGTTTTACCGATGGTTCCGCCGGGTGGAAAACCTAGTGAGATGTTAGGGAGGTGGCATGGTGAAACACACATTAGCCGTCTTGGTTGAAAATAGTCCCGGAGTTTTATCTCGTGTCGCCGGACTTTTTGCTCGCCGTGGTTATAATATTGAAAGTTTAGTGGTGGGAGAAACAGAAGACAAGACAGCTTCGCGGATTACTTTAGTTGTCGAAGGGGACGAAAGGGTTATTGAGCAGGTGAGTAAACAGTTAAATAAACAAGTTGAAGTGATTAAGATTCAAGATATTACTAATGAGGAAACAGTAGATCGGCAGATGCTTTTAATAAAAGTTTCTGCAGGTCCGGAGGATCGTCAGGAAATTCTTCAGCTTATGGAAATTTTCCGTTGCCGAATTGTTGATATTGGCAGACGTTCTTTGATTGTTGAGGCTACGGGAGATGAAGGAAAAATAGAGGCCATTATTCAATCTTTAAGACCATTTGGGATTAAGGAATTAGTGAGGACAGGTAAAGTATCGATGGTTAGAGGGTCAAAATAAAGCTTGATATAGTGTTAATTAAATTCATAATAAAAAACAAATCAAATGAGGAGGTAATTAGAAATGGCAAAAATGTTTTATGACCATGACGCAGATTTGAAGAATTTAACAGGGAAGACGGTGGCTGTCTTAGGTTATGGCAGTCAGGGGCATGCTCAAGCACAAAACCTTAAGGAAAGTGGCGTTGATGTTATTGTTGGTTTAAGAAAGGGTAGTTCTTCTTGGAGTAAGGCAGAGGCTGCCGGGCTTAAGGTTTACACGGTAGCGGAAGCGGCAGAAAAGGCTGATTTAATTCAAGTATTGCTTCCTGATGAGAAACAGGCCGAAGTATATAGGAAGGAGATTGCTCCCGGTATGAAAGCCGGTAAAGCGTTAATCTTTTCACATGGCTTTAATATTCATTATGGACAGATTGTACCACCTCAAGATGTAGATGTGTTTATGGTAGCTCCCAAAGGACCCGGTCATATGGTGAGGAGATTATATACAGAAGGAACAGGTATTCCGGGACTAGTAGCTGTATATCAGGATGCTACCGGTAAAGCAATGGATTTAGCGCTTGCTTATGCGAGAGGAATCGGTTGTACCCGGGCAGGTGTTCTTTTAACTACATTTAAAGAAGAAACGGAAACAGATCTTTTCGGTGAACAGTGTGTCCTTTGTGGTGGTTTAACCGAATTAATCAGAGCGGGCTTTGATACTTTGGTCGAAGCGGGTTATCAACCTGAATCAGCTTATTTTGAAGTTTGTCATGAGTTAAAGTTGATTATTGATTTGATTTATGAAGGTGGTATCGCTAATATGAGATATTCGATTAGTGATACAGCAGAGTATGGAGATATCATGATTGGGCGTCGCTTAATTACGGAAGAAACAAGAAAAGAAATGAAAAAGGCTTTAGAGGAAATTCAGGATGGTACTTTTGCTAAGGAATGGATTTTAGAGAACATGGCGGGAAGACCTAAATATAATGCCCTGAAGAAAATGGATGCTGAACATCCTATTGAAAAAGTAGGTCGGGAATTAAGAAGTAAAATGTCTTGGCTGAAAAAGAAATAAATTATGGAGGTGTGTTCCTATGGAACCGGGTGCGGAAATCTTGGTTAAGTGCCTGGAAAAAGAAGGTGTAGAGGTTATCTTTGGTTATCCGGGAGGAGCCGCGTTAGAGATTTTTGATGTTTTGCATCAATCTAAACAGATTAGGACAATTCTTGTTCGGCAGGAACAGGGAGCTGCTCATGCTGCTAGTGGGTATGCACGGTCGAGCGGAAAAACTGGTGTGTGTTTGGCTACTTCCGGTCCCGGAGCTACTAACTTGATTACAGGTATAGCTACTGCGTATATGGATTCTATTCCGTTGGTGATAATTACCGGGCAAGTGCCTTCGAAAATGGTGGGGACTGATGCTTTTCAGGAAGTAGATATAACCGGGATTTCCGAACCGATCACGAAACATAATTACTTAGTAAAAGAGGCTGAACAGTTACCTAGAATTGTGAAGGAAGCTTTTTATATAGCAGGAAGTGGTCGTCCGGGTCCGGTGTTGATCGATATTCCTAAGGATGCCTCCATCTCTTTGGCTGAATATAAAGAATGTAAAAGTGTAAATTTACGAGGCTATAAGCCGAATTTGGTAGGACATAAAGGACAAATAAAACAGGTGCTTCAGTTTATCAAAAAAGCACAACGACCACTTATTTGTGCCGGGGGAGGAGTCATTAGTGCTCAGGCGGAGAAGGAGTTATTGTATTTGGCCGAAACATTAAACATTCCCGTAGTTAATACGATGATGGGTTTAGGGAGTATCCCGCGGGAACATCCCCTTTCCTTGGGGATGTTAGGTGCATATGGATTAGCTAAGGCTAATTTAGTTGTGCAGTCCTGTGACTTATTAATCGCTTTAGGGATGCGTTTTGATGACCGCGTTACGGGGAATGTAGAGAAATTTGCTCCTCAGGCCAAGGTCATTCATATCGATATAGATAGTGCTGAAATTGGCAAGAATGTCCGAGCTGATATTCCTTTGGTGGGAGATTTAAAAATAGTCTTAAATCAAATTTTCGAAGGGCTGTTAAAGGAGAAAAAGGAATCTTGGTGGTTAGATTTGCAAGATGTAGAAAAATTAGAAGTAAAAGCGGTGGAGAAAGAAGAAGATTTAACTCCCAGTGAAATCATAGTGGCCCTAAATAAAATTCTACCTGAGGAAGCAATTATTACTACTGATGTAGGGCAACATCAAATGTGGGCAGCACAGGGTATAAATTTTAAAAAAACGCGTACTTTTATTAGTTCCGGCGGTTTAGGAACGATGGGTTATGGCATCCCGGCAGGGGTAGGAGCTCAGGTAGCTTTCCCAAGTCGCCCTGTGGTAGTGATTACAGGTGATGGTAGTTTTCAGATGGGAATGCCGGAGTTGGGTACTTGTTTAGAAGAGGATTTGCCGTTAAAAATTATTATTTTTAATAATCAGGCGCTAGGGATGGTTAAACAGTTGCAAGACCATTATTGTGCAGGACGGCACGTAGCAGTACATTTTAAGAAAACTCCGGAATTTCGCTATCTCGCTCAAGCTTATGGTGCTTTGAGTCTTCGTGTGGAGAAACGGGAAGACTTATCGGAAAATCTAGAGAGGTTTATTCATCATTCCGGTTTAGTTGTATTGGAAATCTTGCTTTCTGCTCACCATAATGTTTATCCGATGGTTTTAGGTGGGAAGGGATTAGATGAGATGAATTGGGGAGGAACTTTGCGGGATAAAAGGGGGGGAATGAGATGAGTACAGGTGATAAAAGGATCTATATCTTTGATACAACCTTGAGAGATGGGGAGCAGTCTCCCGGTGTAAATCTGAATATGGAAGAAAAATTGGCCTTGGCTCAACAGTTGGCTAGATTAGGCGTAGATGTAATTGAGGCCGGTTTTCCGATTGCCTCTTCCGGGGACTTTAAAGCTGTGCAGCGGATAGCTAGAGAAATAAAAGGGCCGGTAATTACGGCTTTAGCACGTACGAGTGAGCGGGATATCATGTCTGCTTATGAAGCAGTAAAAGAAGCTGAAAAACCACGAATTCATACATTTATTGCTACTTCGGAGATTCATATGCAAAGAAAATTGCGGAAAACAAAAGAAGAAGTAAAAGCAATGGCTGTTAAAGCTGTTAAATTGGCGAAAAGCTTGGTAGATGATGTGGAGTTTTCGGCCGAAGATGCTTCTCGTAGTGAAATTCCCTTCCTTTGTGAGGTTTTTACCGAGGTAATTGAGGCCGGTGCTAATGTCATTAATATACCTGATACGGTGGGTTACGCTACTCCTTGGGAGTTTGGGGAATTTATTAAGGCTATTCGCGAAGGAGTTCCTAATATTTCGCAAGCAGTAATTAGTGTGCATTGTCATAATGACTTAGGAATGGCCGTAGCCAATTCTTTGGACGCGGTTCGTAATGGGGCTAGGCAGGTAGAGGTTGCCATTAATGGTATTGGGGAACGTGCCGGAAATGCTTCTTTGGAAGAATTAGTGATGGCTTTTTATACACGACGTCATTGTTTAGGATTTTGTACAGGGATTAATACACGTGAAATATATCGCACTAGTAGGATGGTTAGTACCCTTACTGGGATGGCGATTCAGCCGAACAAGGCCATTGTGGGGAAAAATGCTTTTGCTCATGAGTCAGGCATTCATCAAGATGGTGTCTTGAAAGAACGAGAAACATATGAAATTATGAATCCGGAAATGGTAGGGATAAGTTCGAATAAACTTGTTTTGGGGAAACATTCTGGACGTCATGCATTTAAAATTCAACTGCAGGAATTAGGTTATAATTTAGAGGGTGAAGCTCTAGATAAAGCCTTTGCTGAATTTAAACAGTTGACTGATAGAAAGAAGGAAATTTTGGACGAAGACTTGATTATGTTATTAGATAGTCATATTCTGGGTAGTGGAGAAGAAGTATATGTTTTCGATCATTTACAACTTTCTTCAGGTACGAATATCTCTTCGACAGCTACTGTAGGTATAAAAATTAATGAAGAATTAATAGAAGAAGCCGCTTGTGCTGATGGACCTGTCGAGGCTACTTATAAGGCGATAGAAAAAACTGTTAATCTACCTGTAAAATTAGAGTCTTATAGTATTAGTGCTGTTACGGAAGGTAAAGATGCTCAGGGTGAAGTTGTGGTTCGTGTTTCTGTAGCTGAAGAAATCTTTATGGGGAGAGGGTTGAGTGTGGATATTATTGAGGCGAGTGCGAAGGCCTATCTTAATGCCTTGAATAAGATTGTAAGGAAACGTCCGGACCTAATTCAGTAAAAAATATACTATACCGTTTCCCGTTTCCTGCTTCGGTTTTAGCCGGGTACTGCCTCGGGTATCCGTAGCTATGGTCAGAACATCCTAGAGCTTGGTTCGGAGTAATGCCGAGCGGGCTCAATTCGCGTCCTTGCTCAGTTCGCCCTGGTGCCGACATCCTTGTCGTCACCTCGTCATTACTAGCCTCACCTTCACTAAGGACGTTAAGCTGACCTGCGCTAAGTCACCCTCTGTCAGTACCTAGTCTAAAACGGTATGAGAAGGGAAAGAAACGGAGAAACGGTACAGTGTATTTTCGGGGTAGAGGAAAGAGGAACGTTTCCCGTTTCCTGCTTCGGTTTTAGCCGGGTACTGCCCCGGGTATGTATCAGCAAAGTATTACCTCCGGACTCCTAAAGCTAAAAGGAATCGAACTCACTTCACCTCAGGTTCGGGCTATGCATGAGCATGTGGGGGTCCCCATCCCCACCTGGGGTAGACGCCTTCACCACATCGGTTCAGTTCGTTCTTTTGAACAAGGGCTTTAATGGAGTACTTTAGGTAAATACTTTGCTTTATGCGAATCATGTAAATAAATTTCTCTCCGGCAGTACCTTGTCTAAAAAGGTATTGAGTAAAGGAAAGAAACGGTACAGTATCTTTTCTTGGGGGAGGGAGCAGAGGTGCGTTTCCCGTTTCGGTGCTTCGTTTAGAAAGGGGGAGTTAAAAATGGGAATGACAATTACGGAAAAAATTTTAGCTGCACATGCCGGGTTAGATGAAGTTAAGGCAGGAGAATTGATTAATGCTAAGTTGGATTTAGTTTTGGCCAATGATATTACAGGACCCCTGGCGATTAGGGAGTTTGCGAAAATTGGGGTAGATAAAGTTTTTGCTCAAGAGAAAATTGTCTTGATTCCCGATCATTTTGCTCCGGCGAAAGATATAGACTCAGCAGAGCAATGTCTCGAATTAAAGAAGTTTGCTCATAAACAGAACTTGCTTCATTATTATGAAGTAGGACGTTGTGGAATTGAACATTGCTTTTTGCCGGAACAAGGGTTAGTCTTACCTGGGGATGTAGTCATTGGAGCTGATTCTCATACTTGTACTTATGGTGGTTTAGGTGCTTTTTCTACAGGGGTAGGGAGTACAGATTTAGCTGTAGGGATGGCTTTAGGAGAACTCTGGTTTAGGGTGCCGGAGACAATGAAGATTGTTTTCAAGGGTAAACCACGCCATCCATGGGTTTCAGGGAAAGATTATATTTTGGCGTTAATCGGAAAAATTGGTGTAGATGGGGCTCGGTATAAAGCATTGGAGTTTACCGGGGAAGCGATTAGTGCTCTATCGGTAGAAGGTAGGCTCACAATGGCGAATATGGCGATAGAGGCAGGGGCGAAAAATGGGATTATGCCTGCTGATGAAAAAACGATAGAATATATAGAGAAGAAGGCACAGAGACCATGGCAGATTTATGAAAGTGATGAGGACGCTGTTTATAGTGAGGTTATGGAAATAGATGTGACTGACCTTCAGCCACAAGTTGCTTTTCCTCATTTACCTTCTAATTCGAGAGATGTTTTGGAGGCGACAGAGGTCGAGATTGACCAAGTAGTGATCGGTTCTTGTACTAATGGGCGTTGGGAAGACCTATTAACTGCAGCGAGTATTCTGCAGGGGAAAAAGGTCCATCCTCAAGTGCGAGTTATTGTCATTCCCGGTACGAGAGAGATTTATTTGCGGGCAGTTCGAGAAGGTTTGGTAGAGATTTTTGTTGAAGCGGGAGCGGTAGTTAGTACTCCCACTTGTGGTCCTTGTTTAGGTGGCTATATGGGGATTTTAGCTAAGGGTGAACGTGCTGTGGCCACGACGAATAGAAATTTTGTGGGACGGATGGGTCATCCGCAAAGTGAAGTTTATTTAGCTAATCCTGCTGTTGCTGCCGCTTCGGCTGTCCTCGGTCGGATTGCTTCTCCTGAGGAGGTGAGCATATAATGGGTATAAGCAAATTAAAGGGGAAAGTGTGGAAAGTTGGAGACGATGTAGATACTGACCTAATTATTGCGGCCCGTTATTTGAATCGTTCAGAGGGTGATTATCTGGCAGAACATTGTTTGGAGGATGTGATTCCCCATCTCAGGGCTAAGGTTCAGCCGGGAGATATATTGATGGCCGGGAAAAATTTCGGTTGTGGTAGTTCACGGGAACATGCCCCCGTTGCTTTAAAATACGCAGGTTTTAGTTGCATTATTGCGGAAAGTTTTGCCCGCATCTTTTATCGTAATGCGATTAATATTGGACTTCCCGTAGTTGTAGCACCTGAAGCGGCTAAGATGCTTCAAGCAGGTACACTTTTAGAGATAGAACCAAGTACGGGAATAATTCAGGATTTAACGAATCAGAAAACATATCAAGGGGAAGCTTTTCCCGCTTTTATGTTAGAAATTCTAAATTGCGGCGGAGCAATCCCTTATGTTAAGGAGAAAAAGGTGAAGCATAATGTTTAAATTAGCAGTTCTTCCGGGAGATGGTATAGGTCAAGAAGTTACGGAACAGGCGTTAAAAGTTTTGACAGCAGTAAAAACAAAATATGATCTTGATTTTACTTATAGTACCGGTTTAATTGGTGGTTGCGCTATAGATGAAACAGGGGAACCTTTTCCTGAAGAGACGAAAGAATTAGTTGCCCAAAGTGATGCCGTTTTTTTAGGGGCAGTAGGTGGGCCGAAGTGGGATAGCCCGGAGAAAAAGGTGCGACCGGAACAAGGTTTATTAGCTATTCGTAAGGGTTTACGTCTTTATGCTAATTTACGACCTGTTAAATGTTGGCCCCAGTTAATCGAGCAATCGCCTTTTAAAAAAGAAAAAATAGCCGGAGTGGATTTGCTTATTGTTCGAGAATTAACTGGAGGGGCTTATTTTGGGGCTAGGGGTACGGAGACAAAAAACGGGGAAATGAAGGCTTTTGATACAATTGAGTATAGTGCAGGAGAAATTAGACGTTTAGTTAAAGTTGCTTTTGAATTGGCAAGGCATAGACGTAAAAAGGTTACGTCTGTAGATAAAGCGAATATCCTGGATACTTCTCGCCTGTGGCGGAAAATTGTCTTAGAAGAGGCAGTTAATTATCCTGATATTGCTTTAAATCATCTTTATGTAGATAATTGTGCGATGCAACTTTGTTTAAACCCTACGCAGTTTGATGTTCTCGTTACGGAAAATACGTTTGGTGATATTCTTTCTGATCAGGCTTCTGTTTTGGGTGGATCTTTAGGTATGTTGCCTTCAGCAAGCATAGGGGATGGAGCGTCTTTGTATGAACCTGTTCATGGTTCGGCTCCTGATATCACCGGGCAAGATAAGGCTAATCCTTTGGCGGCAATCCTTTCTGTAGCGATGATGTTACGCATTTCTTTACAGTGTCCTGATGCGGCTACAGCGATAGAAAAGGCGGTAGGCCGTGTTTTAGAACGTGGGTTAAGAACAGCAGATATCTATTTACCCGGCTGTATTCGTGTGGGGACTAGTGTTTTAGCTGATGCAGTGATTAAAGAATTAAATTAGATTAGTTGTATTTATTTTAAGAATAAATGAAGGTAAATTATCTTCAAAGGAGAATAAGTATGAGTAATAAGGTGTAATTTAGTTAGGAGGAAAAAAGTTGAAAGTTCTTGTTGCGGAGGATAGCAGGTATTATCAAAAAGTGCTGCAGGATACTTTAAACAGTTGGGGCTATAGTGTTGTTTTGACAAATAATGGGGTAGAGGCTTTAGAAAAGCTTGGTGAAGAAGATGGCCCCAAATTGGCGATAATTGACTGGGTAATGCCTCATTTAGATGGTCTTGAGGTATGTACAAGAGTTCGGGCATCGATTAATAAGAGTTATATTTATTTGATTCTTCTTACGGCGAATTCAAGTAAAGAAGATGTTGTTAAAGGTCTTGAAGCTGGTGCAGATGACTATATTATTAAACCATTTAATGAAATGGAATTGAAATTTCGTTTAAAGACAGGGGAAAGAATTATTAATTTAGAGGATCGGATTATGCAACTTGCTTTGACAGATTCTCTAACAGGTCTTTTAAACAGAAGAGCTTTTATTGAGCGTTTAGAAAGCGAATTGGATCGCTATAGGCGATTAGAACAGCCTCTTGCTTTGATTATGGTGGATTTAGACGATTTTAAAAAAGTAAATGATAATTATGGTCATTTGGTGGGAGATGAAGTTTTAAAAGGTGTTGCTAAATGTTTTTCTTCATTTTTAAGAAAGTATGATTTTATAGGGAGGTATGGAGGCGAGGAATTTGTTATTTGTTTACCGGGGGTAAAAATTAAAAAAGCAGAAGTGATAGCAGAAAGATTACGTGTGAGTATGAAAGAACTTGTTATCAATAAAGGAACAGAGCCTTTAAAGCTCAATGTAACAGCTAGTTTTGGTGTATCTTCTTTAGGAGAAAATGCTTTTGATGTTCATACTTTAACAAAAAAAGCTGATGAGGCATTATATGTAGCGAAAACAAGAGGAAAAGACAGAGTGATAATTAATGAGAGTTGTTAAAAGAGAGAGAACCATAAAGCAAGCAGTTTTTTAAAAGTGGTCTTATCCGGACCACTTTAATATTTTTTTTGTTGTTATACTATAGAACTTATTTTTAAAATCTGTTATAATAAAGACATTTATATTATCATAGGGAGGTAGTTATATGGGAAAAGCAAAAGTGATTTTTCAAGAAGATTTATGTAAAGGCTGTAAGCTGTGTAAAATTATTTGTCCGCGCGGGATAATTAAAATGGCAGATTACATAAATGTAATGGGGTATCATCCGGCTCAGATAATAGAACCGGAAAAGTGTAGTGGTTGTCTTTCTTGTGCTTTGATGTGTCCTGAGGTGGTAATTCGAGTAGAAAGAGAGGTAGTAGTATGAGTAAGGTTTTAATGAAGGGAAATGAAGCGATTGGAGAGGCGGCAATTAAAGCCGGTTGTCGATATTTTTTTGGTTATCCGATTACGCCACAAAGTGAGCTTCCTGAGTATTTGTCGTGGAGACTGCCGGAAGTAGGAGGAGTATTTTTGCAAGCTGAAAGTGAAATAGCCGCGATTAATATGGTTTATGGAGCAGCAGCAACCGGAGCCAGAGCAATGACTTCTTCTTCCAGTCCGGGGATTAGTTTAAAACAGGAAGGGATTTCTTACCTTGCCGGGTCGGAGTTACCTTGTTTGATTGTCAATATTATGAGGGGTGGTCCGGGTCTCGGTGGTATTCAGCCTTCTCAGTCTGATTATTTTCAAGCAACAAAGGGTGGAGGACATGGTGATTATCGTTTAATTGTGTTAGCTCCGGCTTCAGTTCAGGAGATTGCTGATTTAGTGAAAAAAGGGTTTGATTTAGCAGATTATTATCGGATGCCTGTCTTGCTTTTAGGAGATGGCATGTTGGGACAGATGATGGAGCCTGTTGACTTTGGGGAAGAGACTTCGGGAGATAAATTTGATCATTCTTGGGCGACTACGGGCAAGCAAGGCAGAGAACATACTAATATCATTAATTCTCTTTATTTAAAACCGGAAGAACTGGAAGCCCATAATCGTAAGTTAGAGAAAAAATATCTAGAAATAATGAATAAGGAAACAATGGCTGAACAATATCTTACTGAGGATGCGGAAGTGGTAATTGCTGCTTATGGCATGACAGCACGTATTGCTAAGGCTGCTGTAGATATGGCGAGAAGAGAAGGGATTAAAGCAGGAGTTTTTCGTCCCATTACCTTGTGGCCTTTTCCTAAAAGAGAGCTGAATGAGGCTACCCAAAAAGCACAAGTTGTTTTAACGGTAGAAATGAGCTTAGGGCAAATGGTAGAGGATGTTCAATTAGCTTTAAAGGGGCGCTTGCCTGTAGAGTTTTATGGTCGAGTGGGAGGAATGGTACCTACAGCTGAGGAAGTTTTAAATGAAATAAAAAAAATAGTAAAGAAGTTTAAGGAGGCGATGTAAAATGGCAGTTATTTTTGAACGTCCCAAGTCTTTGAAGAAAACGAAATTCCATTATTGTCCCGGGTGTCATCATGGGATTATTCATCGTCTCGTGGCTGAAGTGCTTGATGAATTAAAGTTACAGGAAATGACTATTGCTGTACTTCCTGTGGGTTGTGCAGTTTTAGGTTATGAATATTTTGATGTAGATTGTATTGAGGCGGCACATGGACGTGCTCCGGCAGTGGCGACAGGGGTGAAAAGATGTCGCCCTGAAGCTTGTGTTTTTACTTATCAAGGTGATGGTGATTTAGCTTCCATTGGTACAGCAGAGATTATTCATGCAGCAGCTCGAGGCGAAAACATTACAGTTATTTATGTCAATAATGCTATTTATGGGATGACAGGTGGACAGATGGCACCAACCACTTTACTGGGGCAAAAAACAACTACATCACCGATGGGTCGCAAGGCTGAGCTTACCGGTTATCCGCTTCGTGTTTGTGAAATGTTGGCAACTTTGCCCGGTGCAACGTACCTTGAGCGTACTTCTGTCCATGACCCGAGGCATGTACGTAAAACGAAAAAAGCA
Source organism: Peptococcia bacterium (assembly GCA_050951605.1). Lineage (GTDB taxonomy): Bacteria > Bacillota > Peptococcia > DRI-13 > DTU073 > DUTS01. Next base: position 134,276 of record JBMNJJ010000002.1, read on the forward strand.
ATAAAAGAAGCTTTCAAAGTACAGCTCGCCGGGAAAGGATTTGCTCTTGTCGAGGTTCTTTCTGCTTGTCCAACTAATTGGCGGATGAGTCCCGAGCGTGCCCTTGATTTTGTCAAAAATGAAATGATTAATTATTATCCTTTAGGTGTCTTTAAAAGTTTAGAGGAGGTGGAGTAAAATGTTAAAACAATTATTGATTGCCGGTTTTGGAGGACAGGGGATTATGTTGATGGGTCAGCTTTTAGCTTATGGTGGTATGTTCGAAGAAAAAGAAGTGGCCTGGATTCCTTCTTATGGACCTGAAATGAGAGGTGGTACGGCTAACTGTTCTGTAAGTATAGCTGATGCTCCGATTAGTTCTCCTTTAGTTACTGCACCGGATATTTTAATTGCCATGAATCGTCCTTCTTTAGAAAAATTAGAATCTCGGGTAAAAAGTGGAGGTACAGTTTTAGTTAATTCTTCTTTAGTTGATTGTGAGGTTAAAAGGAAGGACTTAAAAACATATTATTTGCCTGTCAATGACAAAGCAGACGAATTAGGAGAGCCGCGTGTGGCGAATATGGTGATGTTAGGTGCTTTATTACAAGTTGAACCCTTGGTTAAAAATAGTTCGGTGATGGAGTCTTTGAAAAAAGTTCTCTCTAAAAGTAAACATCATTTACTGCCTTTAAATGCCAAAGCCTTAGAAGTAGGAGCGAGTTGTCTAAGAGGTGACAGGAATGCCGACGTATGAATTTCACTGTCTACACTGTGACCATCGCTTTTCCCAATTTTTAAGTATAACGCAGAGAAAAAAGGCTGTGTGTGAAAAATGTGGGAGCAAACAAATAGAGCAGGTTTATCGTTGTTGTAATGTGGTCGGAGGGAAAGGCGGTAGCGGTGGGCAAAATTCAGGCACTTCTGCCGGCTGTACCCGCACAGGTGGCTGTGGTGGTTGCTCGGGTTGTTCGTGAATCATTCATAATGAAAAAGAAATAATATATGGGGAGATTCTTGTTGGAGTTTCAGCAGGTCTATCCCCTTTTTTATCAGAATAGATTAGCCTTGGGATTAGTTTGCTTTGCTAACGGCTATTGATATAATTTGAGATAAGTAAATAAAGTTTTCGTAAGTATATGAAATGTGTGGGAGATATGTATGAGGAAGCTTTTAAATACGTTGAAGTTTTTAGTTATGATCGTAGTTATTGTCTTTGCGCTTATCATAGTAGGAAATAAAGTGGGCGTAATTGATTTTAATTTAATGGAAATTGACGTTACTGACTATGCCAGTAAATATATTTGTGTTTTAAATCGCGAAACTAAAAAGGTAGAGTACAAAAGGAATTTTAAGATAAAAGCTTATCCTGCTTCATTGACGAAGATGATGACAGCTATTGTAGCTCTTGAAAAAATTGATAATCTTTCGGAAACGGCTCCTGTTGATATCGATACTTATAAGGAAATGGTGGCTAAAAATGCTTCCATGGCGGGCTTTTATGGTAGAGAAAGAGTAACATATCGCGATCTTCTCTATGGAACGATTTTAAGTTCCGGTGGTGAGGCCGCTAATTCTCTGGCGGTGAATGTAGCGGGAAGTGTAGAAGAATTTGTTCGGTTGATGAATGAAAAAGCTGCTGTTCTTGGGCTTAAAGGTACTCATTTTACAAATCCGGAAGGTCTTCATGATAATGAACAATATACAACGGCTTATGATCTAGCTTGTCTTTTAGATTATGCTTTAGACAATGGCCACTTTAAAGCAATTTTTACTAGCAAGACTTTTAAAACAACACCTACTTTGGACCATCCTCAGGGAATTGTTTTAAAATCAACTGTTCTTTCCAAACTTGAGGACGTCAACCAAGAAGGTTTTCAGATTATCGGCGGCAAGTCAGGCACAACTTCGGAAGCAGGGGAATGTTGGGCTACACTTGTCCTAAAAGATGGCCGCGAATATATTTGTATAGTGATGGGCGTGCCCTTAAAGGATATTCACAATCCAGATAATGCACAGATAGAGGATAGTATAAAACTCTTGGAGCGGATTAAATAATTGTTTGTTTTGACGAAAACTTCTTACAATAACCCAGAACTATTTAAAGATTTAAAATATCATGTAATTATTATAAGACAAAGGAGAGTGAGAAAATAAAATGAAATTATACATAACAGTTCAGAGATAGATTTATCTTAGCATGAAGATAAATCTATCTCTTTCTGTTTTAGATTTACATTTTTGGTGAACTTATTTTTTTAGTATATACATCGTGTTTTTGCCTTTGCCGATAATTTTGAGGAGCCCTTTATCCACCATGCTTCTGAGAATCCTTCCTGCCATAGTTTGTGATATGTTTAGTGTAATTTCAACATCCTTACGTTTAAATTTACCTAGTCGTTTGGCAAGGGCAATGATTTGTTTTTCGTTCGGGAGTAGACTTATAATCTGTCTTTGTTCATTTTGATTAGGTAATGTAATTTTAAATGCATTGTCCGTTGCCTCAAATTTTGGTTGTGTTGTGAAATCTTTATAATTATTTAAGATTTTGGGTACACCCGTGCCATATGTTTCAATAAGGGTTAGACGATAAAAGATATGAGCAAGCCTTTCGTTGCGAGTTATCGATATGCCCAGCATAATATCTGAAAGAGTGATGCCTTTAACCAATCCGCCTACAGAGATAAATTCAATGCGGTCATCAAAAATATTTACCAGGGTACTTGCACTATAGGCATAATCTCTGTGTACTAAAGCATTAAGCAAGGCTTCCCGTAAGGCTTCTTCGGGGTAATCTTTTTTATCATTGCGGTAAAGCCCTGTAAACTCTGTCCGTATCCGGTTGTATTGTGAGATGTAGGCAAATACATCGTTAAGTTGTTTGAGAAGCGAACCTGTGAATTCCCGACGATCTTTGAAAACTGTTTTGTCTGTACCTTCAAAGACAGCTGCTTTTATTGTGTGAGTACATTGATCCGATAATAATAAGCCCAGGTTAGTATAAATATTATCTTCATTGACAAGATGTAGTGTTTTTAAATGATTTGCACCAAAGGGTACCTCCCGGATTTTAAATTCTTGGGTGGTTGTTTTAAAGGTTAAATCCTGATGTAGTGAACGCATTGCCTCATAATGGTCACCATCTGTCTCCGTAATCATACGCCGAATGGTAGTTTCTGTAGCAGGGACAGAGGATGCCCCTTGGCGGACAAAAACTCCTTCGGGACGTAAACCTTTGTTTTGTAGGTAATAGGGACATTCAGTTCCTTTCTGTACAATTACTTTTAAAACGTGTTTACCTTTTTTTTTCTCTCGTATATAAGAAACGAACATGGTAACATCAGGTTTGATTGCATCCCTAACCATATTGGACAGTTTTAGCATTTCGCTGTCGAAATCTTTTATACCCACTACTGTTCCATCATCATCAATACCGATATAAATTGTACCGCCCTGGGAATTGGCAAAAGCGATTATTGTTTTGCAAAGGTCTTTAACCACCTGGCGTTTCAATTCAAGGGTTGAACTTTCTACAAAGGGCATAAGAACTACCTCCTCGCTTATTCTAACACACATTCTAACACGTTCTAATCATTCTTGTCAACGTCTAGTGTTAGAATAGAGAAAAGATTGATGAGAAATTTGAACCTATAATTTCAGAAATAAAAGAGGTTCTCGAACACTCGGACAGTTTAGAAGCAAGGAAAAAATTAGAGGTGTTTGAACGAAAAGCAGAGGAGCTTAAATATTATAACGAAGTTGCGCAGAAAGTGACAGATATAATTGTATGTGATGGTATATATAGTTCCCCGAAAGAAGGCTCCGAATCGCTTATTGAATATGACCTCGTAAAATTAGCTGAGTTTTGTAAGAATCAAGATGCTTTTGAAAAAATAGAAAAAGCTAGAAAAAAATTATCATTGCCGGAAAGTAACAGACTTAAGACTTTGATTCAAGAAGCCGATGGAGTAGAAGAAAGGGAAGCATTAATGCAAAGGTGGAAAACCATTCAGGTGCTATATCCCGGATTTAAAGGTTGTTACGGTTGTCACATACGTGAAAACAGTTACCAAAAAATATATGATGAGACGATAGGGAATTTGCCGGATGTCAGTCATGATGGCCTTGAAAGGAAGACTTCGCGTGATGCGGCGTTAGAGACGTACCCTCGTACGGAAGTTACAAAATTTACAAATTTAAAATTAGCTCGTTCATGTGGGAAGGATGACCTTCAAAAGATTTCAGATTTTGAACGGGATGCAAATGAATGGGAGCCATCTAAGTGGGATTTTGCTTTTTCAACTTGTTCAGAAAAGAGGGCAGAAATAGAAAAAGGAGTTGCCGAGATAGAAAATATGGAAAATGAGTTTAATCTTTATAGGAATTTGGCATATAGGGCTGTGGATGAATATATTTGTGGTGGCTCAAAATACGTCTCCCCGGTAAATCCTAATCCGCTTACGGCGAAGGACTTTGAAAAATTAGCAGAACTTGATAAAAGGCTTAGAAATACCGATAATGGGTTAAAAAATATAGAGAAGATTAGGAAGCGTTTATCGGAACATGAAAGGCAAAAACCCTCTATTGCTTTCGCTAAACCAAAAGAAACTATATCTGAGGTAAGAAATGCTGAAATAGGGGCAACAGCGGATATGTCAGCGACAAGTAATACTTCACCGAGTGCCAGAAAAGGTCTTCAGGCATATTTGCATAAAGCGCAAAAGGAAGGGAGCTTAACGGGAGAGAAAGAGAAAAGCAAACAAATAAAAACAAAAGAAACCCCGGAAAAGGCCGCTCCGGATAGGGATGATCATTAATTTTCTTATAAGATTATACATAACAGTTCACCACAGATAGATTTATCTTAGCGTGAAGATAAGTCTATCTTTTTCTGTTTTAATTATTCAGGTTTTTGCTACTTTAAAAGATGGTCGTGAATATATTTATATAGTAATGGGCGTACCTTTAAAGGTTATTCACAATCAAGGTAATGCACAGCTAGATAATAATTATTTGTTTTATAAAAAGAGATCTTATATTAGATAAGGTTTATTTTAAAAAGGAAATAGAAGAAGCAGGGATTAAGGTTGGGTATGCCGAAAGGTATAAAATAATCATTTAATCTGTCGAAGGGACGCTGTAAAAGATGTTGACCAGACGTGAATTTTTAGCAGGATTAGGAATACTTACTGCTGCAATAGTTTTACCTGTAAAAATACTTGAATCTGAGGAATCTAAAAAGGTACAGGCACCTGAGCCTTTAGATTGTGATTGGTTAATCGATAATGTGCTGATTATTGATGGTTCGGGAAAGCCCGGTTTTCGGGGAAGGTTAGCGGTTAAAGGTGAGGAGATTGTAGGTGTAGGTGAATTCCTTTGTGCAGCAGAGGTTAAAACTATTGATGGTCAGGGGCTTATTTTAGCCCCTGGTTTTATTGATATACATACTCATACGGAAGATTATGTATATAGCGGTGGAGATATGAGCGCTTTCTTATCTCAGGGTGTGACTACACAAATCGGTGGTAATTGTGGACGCTCGCCTCGCGATATAGAGGGCTATTTTAAAACCGTACGTTTACCGATTAATTATGGTTTACTCATGGGATATGCAACTTTACGTCAAAAGGTATATGGGCGAGACCGTGCCGGGAAAACAACATTGACGGAAATAACGCAGATGCAAAAATATTTGGAACAGGCTTTAAAAGAAGGAGCGGTTGGTTTTTCTATTGGTCTTGAGTATTGGCCGCAGACCTATGCGACAACGGAAGAAGTGATCGCTTTGTGTGAAGTAGTTAAGGAAACAGGTGGCTTTTATGCTACTCATATTCGGAATGAGTATGACCATGTTTTAGAAGCGGTGGAAGAGGCGATAGAAATAGGGATGAAAGCAGGGGTTCCTGTACAGTACAGTCATCTTAAAGCCGGTTATGAGCGTAATTGGCATAAAGTTCCGCGAATTTTAGAGATGCTTAGTGAAGCAGAAGCAGATGGCTTAGATATTAGAGCTGATTTTTATGGTTATACTTATTCCAGTACAGATTTAGGGAGGAAACCATTTCGTTCTTCCATGAGTGAGGAAAACTTAGAACTTGCAGCTAGCCATCCTTTAACTTTTTTTGGTAGTGATTCGGGAATTTATGGTCGCGGTTGGGCTAGTCATCCACGTGCTTATGGTAATATTCCTCGTATTTTAAGACGTTTTGTGCGTGAAAAAAAGACCTTGACTTGGGAAACGGCCATTGCTAAACTTACTTCTCAACCGGCGCGGAGATTAAACTTAAAAAAGCGAGGTTTGCTGAAAGAGGGCTATAAGGCTGATTTGGTTTTATTTGACCCGGAGACAATTACTGACCGGGCTACAAAAGAAAAAACCACACTTTTTTCCGAGGGCGTTCGACAGGTTTGGGTGAATGGAAATTTAGCCTGGTCAGAAGGAAAATCGCGTAATGTCAATGGTGGTCAAAAAATTAGCAGTTAAAATTTTTGTAGAGAGAAGAAAAAGATTCTTCTCTTTTTTGTTTTGTCTTGACAAAGTACAACAGCAGAAGGCTGTTTTTGCCGGATAATAGAGGAAAAAAACTAAAGGAAAAAATTCAAATGTAGCGAAAATTTTATAAATAAAAGAACTTATAAATATTTTTAGTTAAGGAGTGGGATGTTTTGATGAAGGAGAGTGATATGAATTTTACTGCTTATGCTACTTTAGATCGTTTTAGTGGTAAATGTGGGTTAATTATTCTTGAGGAAAAAGGATTAGCCAAAAAAGAGTTGCAAGTACATAGCTTTTTATTAAACTTCAATCATGAGGGAATAAAAAAATATACAGTGAAAAAATTAACATTTTCACATTGTAAATATTGGTTGGAAGAGTTAGTGGAGTATGTACAGATAGATTTTTCTGAAGCCCTTGTTTTATTGCATGATGCGTATCAGCAGAATATTAGGTTTGGCACCACACCGGCTCTTGGTGGGGAAAAGTATAAATGTTTTCTTAAAAATAGTTTTTTAAATATGGATAATGGAAAGTTATTACAAAAGTTATTCTTTGTTAACTTGACTCCGGTTGAATTTACGAATATTTATCTGGCTGCTTTAAAAAGGATGGATAATGCACTTCTTTATGACCTTTCCAGTGTGGAGCGGAAGAAAAGTTTAGGTCCTCGGGAAGAATTTTTACTTTCATTTGGCGAGAATTTAAGTGCTTATACTTTTTTAAAAAGCAAAGTACTAAAGATAGAGAAACAAGGGAAAAAAAGGATCGTTACAGTTTTTATTATTGTCAGTACACCGGAAGATGAAATAATGAAAATTGACTATCAGTTATTGCTTTTACGTAAGGGAAAGTCTTATTATCTGGATGGTTTTCAAGAATTAAGTCGAGCTATTCTTACGAAAGAGCATCCGGAAAATCCTGTTAATTATCAGGTTTTTTGTTCTGTTTATTATTTTTTTCAGACTTCTTTACTTAGAAATTGGTTAGAAAGTAACCCTGATATTTTTTTAACGGGGGAGTTTGAAGGGGGTACTTGTTATAAGCTGCTAAGGCCGGAGGAGATTCCTCGGAAAAGTTTTGATGTTTTTAGTGGGATTATTTGTGAGTTTATGCTTACGGAAAAAGAATTGTTTATTTATGCCCAAAAACCTTTTCATTTGGCGAGAATGGAAAACTTATTAGCTCAGGCCTTAGGTGATAAAGTAAAATTTAAGCAGAAATATTATTTACCAGTGCATAAATTATATAGAACGGCTATTTTAGGTTTATCTCTAGAAGAGCTTTTGCAAGAAAGTTCGGGAAATGTTGAGGGTAATAGTTTTACGGTGCGGTCAGCTTTTTTGCTTTGGCAAGGTTATGGACAAATTATTGATCAAATCAAAAGAGAGACTCAGTATAATTTACAGTTAGATAAAGCAGTATGGTATTTTTTTAGGAAAAGAAAAAAAGAGGGACAAGACAAGCCCTCTAGTTTTATCGAATATTATATTTCCGGGAACTGGATCCGTTTAAATGTGTATAATGGAGACATTGGGGAAGAAATAGTTAAACTAGGTCCACAAGTTGAAGTGATTAAGGTGTGTGGGGTTGCGGAAGGTCAATGGAAAATGTTTAAAATGTTAAATTTAATGGGAAAAGAAGCCCCTTCCTTAAAAGCGATGGGTTTAATTCCGTGTGTAAGGGGAATGGCCCAAAGATTAGGTGCTTTAGTACAATAAGGTGTGCACTCCTTTAATCTATCTGGGTACTGTAGTTTTTAGTGGGTTTGCAATTCCCGGAAGATTAGTAGTTTGGGGAGTGCTTTCTTTATTTTCTTCGTTCGGTTTATATTCAGTCATAAAATAATAGGTAATGGGTTTTTCCAGAGCGGGAATTTCTAGTTTTTCTACTTTTTCTATTTCCGGATAAGCATTAAAAAGAGCTAAGTTATCCATAATTCCTCCGGGTAAGGTGAGCCCTTTTTCCAGATTATTGGGATTGCCAATTGTTTTAATAATGATGGGATAGGTTAGTTTTTCGTGATTAACGGTCATAAAGATACTATAGCCATCTTCACTATAAGCATCTTCAGCAACAGAAATTGTGCTATGGCTCGTGATGCGATGTTCATTAATCGAAATAGCTTCTGCTCCCGCATTCCAAAGTTCATTGATTATATTTAAAAGGTCTGTATAGATTATTGGCATGTGTTCTTCAATAATAATCATTATTCCAGGTCCTTTGAGAGCGGTAGTTCCATTTACTATTTGTAATTTTTCCATTTCTAAATGAATGCTTTCTAAAAGTTTTTTTTCATCACGACTGCTTTCCATTTGAGACCTTAATTGATTATTCAGGTCGATGATTTCTAGGGCTAATTTTTGTCTTTTTTCCGAAAGACCTCTTACCATAGCAATAAGGGTATCGGTTCTTTGGTAGGTTAAGTCACTGGCAATACGTGTTTGGGCTTGGAATTGTAAAGACAACATAATTCCGAGACAGAGTAAAACGATAGTGATGGGGATATGCCAGCGTGCTTTATTCATTTTTCACACCCCGATTTCTGTTTTTTCTTTGGCGATAATTAGTTAAGGTGTGATGTCTGATTGTAGCAAGATTCTGGAAGATACGGACACCAAAGGCAAAAACAGCGGCATAATAAAGGTCAACTCCTAAGCGGTCACCTAAGTAAGCTAAAAGAGCTGCCAAAAGGGCATTAGTGAAAAAACCGGAAAGGAGAATAGTGCCGTCAAAGGTATCTTTTAAAATAGCCTTAATTCCCCCGAAAACCGAGTCTAGGGAAGCCAGTACGGCGATAGACATATATTTAATATAAATTGGTGGTAATTGGAAAGAAATATTAGAGCCGAGATAGGCACCAATAATCAATCCTAAAAAGGGTACCAAAAGCCACATAGAATAGCCCCTCCTTTATTGAGGAATTGCGTACTTAAATTGTAATTCGCCTTTATAGGCAGGAATATTTATATTTTCTTTTTCTTCAAGGGTTACAGGATAATGTGCTGCTTTTAAAAGGTCTAATTGTCCTAAAGAAATACTTTCGACCATAAGTTTTGGGCTACCGATAGCACATATTTCAAAGGGTGGAGCAATACGAGTTGTATTAATCAGAATAAGATTGCCTACACAACGAATTTCCGAAGTAGTTACTAGCCGTTGCCCATTTACAGAGATGGCTTCGGCTCCGCCAATTTTTAATTCATTAACAAGATTAAGCAGATGCTCATAATGAATAATATATTTATTAGGGTCATCATTGGGGGCACTATTGAGCCCTTCTTTATTATCATCAAGAGTAATGATAATCCCTTTGCCGATAACCGGAGTCAGTCCTGCATCAATTTTAGCACGAATTATTTCTAGTTGTAAGTCCTGAAGTTTTCCTTTGTTATTTTGATTTTGTATTTCATTAAGTTGATTACGCATTGTTTCGATTTGGTTTTCTTGATTTTCTATTTCTTTTTCCAAAGCTTGAATCACATTTATTAGGTTAGCATTTTTTTGACTGACAGCATCGTAATTGGTGCTTTTTGTTTGAACTTTTAATTGAAAAGCGAGGAAGAAACCGGATATAATACAAACTACAGTAAGTGGTAGAATAAATTTACGCATAATTTTCCTCCCCCTTTTTTTATCATGAATTTTATTATAACATAAGATTATAATGAAAAGAGATCTTAGTAAGTTTATTGTTAGGCAAATAATACCATAAGCGAAATAAAAAAACCATAACTTTTTTAAAGGAAACACCTGAGGAATTGTCGAAATAATCTTTGTTAGAGCTTCTTTTTTAAAGGAGGAAGGCCCCTTGTGGAAGCAGGCTTTGGAATCACTTAATTTGATTAGTATCATAGATATTCTTATTGTAGCCTTTGTAATCTATAAACTGATGATGATTATTAAGGGGACGCGTGCCGTTCAATTAATTAAAGGTCTGTTTGTTTTACTTTTGGCTTCTTTAGTCAGTGAATTTTTTGGTTTTACAACGATAGCTTGGATTTTAGATCAATTGTCTAAAGTCTTGGTTATTGCTTTGCCGATAGTTTTTCAGCCGGAATTACGGCGGGCTTTAGAACGTTTAGGGCGAGGAAAGTTTTTTGCCCGACCGATGTCTATGTTAAATGAGGAAACTTTAGCTAAAGTTGTGGAACAGCTTGTGCGTTCAGTTAAAATATTATCTGAAAATAATATTGGTGCTTTGATTATGTTAGAACGTGAAATAGGAGTAAATGATTATATTGAAACGGGAACGAAAATTGATGGAATTGTTTCTACGGAGTTTATTGTCAATATTTTTATACCGAGAAGTCCTCTTCATGATGGAGCAGTAATTATTAGGGGAGACAGAGTTGTGGCGGCCGGTTGTTTTTTACCTCTCTCGGAAAATCCTAACTTAAGTAAAGAATTAGGGACAAGACATCGTGCTGCATTAGGTTTGACGGAACAATCTGATGTTATCGGGATTATTGTTTCAGAGGAGACAGGAACAATTTCTGTAGCTGAAGAAGGAAAGTTAACTCGTTATCTTGATGAAAATACGTTAAAAGATATTTTAAATAAGCGTCTTTTGACGAAACAGCAAAATTTTACGCCTTTATTTAATTGGAGGTCATAAAACATGAAAAGATTTTGGGAAAGGAATTTTTTTTATAAGGCGCTAGCTGTTTTATTGGCAGTTTTATTATGGTTATATGTTAATCCTGCTACAGAAAAGGTGTTTACGGTTTCTGTGTTTCCCTATAATCTTGCCGAAGGTCTTGTGCTCGAAAATAATCCTGGGGACGTGGAGGTAAGAGTTAAAGGTGCTTCTTCTACGGTTAATTTCCTTAGTTCTAAAGAGATCAAAGCTTCTGTTAATTTAGCCTCAGCTAAATTAGGTGAGGGAACTTATTCTGTGGAGGTAAATTTACCCCCGGGGGTTGAACCGGTCGTAATTAAACCTTCCAGTATTAGTTTGTTGATAGATGAAATAAAAGAAAAACAGCTACCTATTCGAGTAATTACTCAGGGAACTGTGGCGGCAGGATATTCTCATTTTGAACCGGTACTGGAACCTTCGACGGTTGTAGTTAGAGGCCCGAGTCGGCTTTTAATTAATCTTGATACAGCTTTAATCACAGTGAGTATTGAGCAAGCGAAAGATAATCTTGTTTTAAATCCGCCGGTAACTTTATTAACTAAAAGCGGGAATATTGCTTCTGATAAATTTGAGATTAGTCCGAAAAATATTCAAGTTTTTGTACCGATTACCGAGAATACGGATAATAAAACGGTGTCTATAAAACCAAATATAAATGGAGAGCCAAAAGAAGGTTATCGCGTTTCTAGAGTAGTTCTTGACCCGGAAACTGTTAAAATTACAGGGAGTTATGAAATATTAAGTAAAATTTATCAAGTAGAGACAGCTCCTATTGATATTACGGGAATTACAGAAAGTTATTCTACTCAAGTAGCTTTAGTTCCTCCGGAGGGGGCCAATCTTCTTTATCAACCGGTGGTTAAGGTTCTGGTGCAAATAGAAGCGATAGCAATAACGAAAAATTTTGTAGATATTCCTTTGACTGTAGTTAATTTGGCGGAAGAAAAACAGGTTGTCTTAAAACCTGATAAAGTACAGTTAACGGTTAAAGGATCGCGGGAAGAAATAGAGGCTTTAGAAAAAAGTGCAGTAAGAGCTTTTGTAGATGTAGCGGAGTTAGAATTAGGGACTCATAATTTAGAGGTTAAGGTAGATATTCCTAAAAACTTGCAATTATTAAAAGTAGAGCCTAATAAGGTTGAGGTTAAAATCAGTAAAAAAGGCACTGAGGGAGAAGAATAATTGAATTTCAAACTTCGAAAAAGGAAGGAGTGTTAGTATAAATGGGTAAGCTTTTTGGAACAGATGGGGTCAGGGGGCTAGCTAATAGTGAATTAACTCCGGAATTAGCTTTTCGGTTGGGTAGAGCAGCCGGAGCTTTGTTAAAAAAACCGAAAGAGAGGACAGCGATGCTTTTGGGGACGGACACACGTATTTCCAGTTCGTTGTTAGAAGGGGCTTTAGCTGCGGGAGTGTGTTCTTCAGGAGTGGATGTTTATGTGGCAGGGGTTATTCCTACTCCTGCAGTGGCTTATTTGACTAGGGAAATGAAAACTTGTGCAGGGGTAGTTATTTCTGCTTCTCATAATTCTTTTGAGGATAATGGGATTAAGTTTTTTAATGAAGATGGTTATAAATTACCTGATGAGTTAGAGGAAAAAATTGAAGCACTTGTTTTAAGGGATACAGATAAATTGCCTCGACCTACGGGAAGTGAAGTGGGAAGAATTATTCCTTTTCCTAATGCACTTAATCGTTATGTAAAATTTCTTAAGGAAAAGGTAGCGGCATCTTTTACAGGATTACGAATTGTTGTTGATTGTGCACATGGAGCTGTTTGTGAAGTTGCCCCACGGGTATATCGTGAATTAGGAGCTCAGGTGATCAGTATTAATGACTTGCCTACAGGTGTGAACATTAACAAAAACTGTGGCTCTACTCATTTAGAATCTTTACAAGAGGCAGTTTTAAAATATAATGCTAATTTAGGGATAGCCCATGATGGAGACGGCGATCGGCTTATCGCTGTTGATGAAAAAGGACAAGAAGTAAATGGAGATCAAATTTTAGTTATTTGTGGTCTGGCTTTACAAGAAAAAGGTCAGTTGCAGGAGAAAGTCGTAGTTACGGTAATGAGTAATCTTGGTTTGAAAAAAGCTTTTAATCAAGCGGGAGTTCAGGTCTATGAAATAAAAGTTGGAGATCGGTATGTTTTGGAAAAAATGCTGGAAACAGGAGCTGTTTTAGGGGGTGAACAGTCTGGTCATATTATTTTCCTGGAGCAAAATACGACAGGTGATGGTATTTTGACGGCTCTTCATTTACTTAGTGTGGTGAAGGAAACGGAACAACCTTTAAGTGAATTAGCTATGCAAATGATTACTTATCCGCAAGTTTTGCTTAATGTGAAAGTGAAAAACAAAAAATCTTGGTCAGAAAACAGAGCAATCCAAAAGTCTATTTCTGAGGGTGAAAAAGTTTTAGGACAAAAAGGACGTATTTTGGTGCGACCTTCAGGTACGGAACCTTTATTACGAGTGATGGCAGAGGGTGAGGATAAGGCACAATTAGAAGAGATAACCGGACAGATAGGGAAGGTCATTGCACGAGAATTAGGATAAGAAAGGAAGTAGTTAAGGTTTTCTGTGGTGGTACCGGGGAGGTTAAGAAGATTGTGTTATATGTAGGAACTGATATTGTCGAAATAGAGCGGATTGGAAAAGCAGTAGAGCGTCATCCGGCGTTTTGGGACAGAATTTTGACTACACAAGAAAAAGAATATTGCCAAGCCCAGGGAAATCCTATTCAATCTTTAGCCGGTAGATTTGCGGCGAAAGAGGCAGTTTTAAAGTGTTTAGGTTTGGGCTTATTTCGTTTATCTTGGCATGACTTAGAAATCAAGTCTGATCATTTGGGCTGTCCGGTAGTAAACTTTAAAGCTTCTCTGGAAAAGGTTTTAGCTGAAAAAAGAATTGCTACCGTTAGTTTAAGTATTTCGCACTGCCGTTCTTATGCGATGGCGGTGGCGATTGGGAAGGGATGGTTGACTTGAGAATAATTACCGGAAGTGAAATGAAAAAGTTGGACCTTTGGGCCCAAAAAGAAAGAAAAATTCCTCCTTTGCTGTTAATGGAAAATGCGGGGCGTTCTGTAGCGTTAGCGATTCAGGACCTTTATCGAGGCAAAGGGAAAGGAAATTTTGTTTTCTTAGTGGGGAAAGGAAATAATGGTGGGGATGCCCTTGTGGCTGCCCGTCATCTTTATCAGCAGGGAGCTGATATTAAGTTATTTTTTCTTTTTCCACCGGAAGAATTTCAGGGTCTTGTGCAGAAAAATTGGAGCCTTCTAGAAGACTTAGGTGTTAAGGGACATTATTTGGCGGATGAACATAGCTTTTATTTGTTTAAATTGTGTTTGAGTAATTGTTCGTTAATTATAGATGGAATTTTTGGGACAGGCTTACGGAAACAGTTACCGCAAAATGTAGTAGAAGTAATTACATTAGTTAATAATTGTTCTTGCCCGGTTCTAGCTATAGATGTACCTACGGGGGTAGATGCTGATCATGGTCAAGTGGGCGAAAAATGTATAAGGGCTCAGTATACGGTTACTTTTGCTTGGGCGAAGCGGGGGTTGGTTCTTTATCCGGCGAAAAAATATGTGGGAAAGTTACTTGTCGCCGATATTTCTCTACCTGTAGAAGGATTAAATCTTATAGATAGTATCCAGTACTATGTTGACCAAGAATTTGTACAAGATTTTTTACCATCGAGGGATGAGGAAGGGCATAAGAACACTTTCGGTCATGTTTTAGTAATTGCCGGTTCGCCAGGGATGATGGGGGCTGCTTATTTAGCGAGTAAAGCGGTCTTGCGTTCAGGAGCAGGTATGGTAACGACATGTGTACCGGAATCTTTAGCCAATGTTTTTGATTTAGCTTTACCGGAGGCAATTACCAAGGGGGTTAGGGAAACGGAAAAAGGAGCGCTTTCTGCTGCAGGTTGGTCGGTAATTAAAGAGATTTTACCGGGAAAGAAGGCTCTCGTTTTTGGACCGGGTTTAGGTACAGAGAATCAAATTAAGCATTTATTACAGAAGGTTTTAGAGGCAGATATGCCGCTAGTTTTAGATGCTGATGGGTTGAATGTTTTAGCTAAAGAACCGGATGTTTTACAAAAAGCACAAGGTTCTCTTATCTTAACTCCACATCCCGGAGAGATGGCGAGATTATTGGGGACAACAGTAGCGCTAGTGCAAGAAAATCGGGTGGAGACGGCTTTAGAGGCTGCGGCAAAGTTTCAGGCGGTTGTTGTTTTAAAGGGAGCGGCAACTGTAATTGCCACTCCGGAAAAAGAAGTATTTATTAATTCTACAGGGTGTTCTACTTTGGCTACAGCAGGAGCGGGGGATGTTTTGGCCGGGGCGATCGGCGGTTTGTTGGCTCAAGGACTTTCTCCTTTAGAAGCCGCAGTGTTAGGAGTCTATATTCATGGTTTGGCGGGAGAGATATTGGCACGGGAAAAAGGGCAGCGTGGTGTGTTGGCCGGAGATGTTGTCGAAACATTGCCTTTCGCTTTCAAGAGTTTGGAGCAGAGATTATAAGACATAGGAGTTGAGTAAGATGGGATATCTTTATCCTGTTTGGGCGGAGGTGGATTTGGGAAAGATTGTCCACAATTATCAAGAAGTAAAAAAATTAGTTGGCTCAAAGGTAAAAATAATGGCGGTTGTTAAAGCTAACGCTTATGGTCATGGTGCAGTAGAAGTGGCTAAGGTTTTGTCAAAGGCGGGTACAGATTATTTTGGCGTAGCTAATATTAAAGAAGCTGTGCAGTTAAGAGAAGCGGGAATCAAAGAACCTATCTTGATTTTGGGTTGGTTGCCACCGGAGGACTATGTTCAAGCTTTGTCCCGGGACATAACTCTTTCTATCTTTTCCTTAGAGGAAGCGGAGGAATTATCACGAATTGCTAAGTCTAAGGGAAAGAAGGCTTTAGTCCATTTAAAATTAGATACAGGGATGGGCCGCATTGGTTTTTGTCCTGACTTGCTAAGTTTAGAAAAAGTAAAAAAAATTTTAGTCTTACCCGGTTTGAATGTGGAAGGGATTTTTACTCATTTTGCTAAAGCAGATGAACAAGATAAAACATATACTAAGAAGCAACTACGGCTTTTTAAAGAGTTTGTTGAGCAATTAGAAACAGAAACAGGTTTTAAGTTTAGAGTAAAACATTGTGCTAATAGTGCGGCGATTATTGATCACCCTGAAGCATATTTTGATTTGGTACGTCCCGGGCTTATTCTTTATGGGTTAAAACCATCTCATGACGTACATTTGGAACGTCTCGAATTACAGCAAGCGATGGCTCTGCGGTCGCGTATTTCTTTGGTAAAAAAAGTTCCGGCAGGAACTTCGATTAGTTATGGTGGTTGTTATGTAACTACAAAAGAAAGTATTATTGCTACTTTACCTTTAGGTTATGCTGATGGGTATAGCCGTCTTCTTTCTGGTAAAGCAGAAGTTCTTTATCGGGGAGAAAGAGCCCCTTTGGTAGGTCGAATTTGTATGGACCAATTAATGTTTGAGGCAACTTTTTTGAAAAACAAGGTACAAAAAGGAGAGATTGTAACTTTATGGGGCGAGGATGGAAATAATTTTATTTCTGTGGATGAAATAGCGGAAATTTTGGGTACGATAAACTATGAAGTAGTTTGTTCTATTTCGCATCGTGTGCCACGAGTGTTTATTTGAGGGGTGAACATATATTTAGTGTGGGGAGAAAATTGGTATAAAAAGCTTTTTGGTTGATATTGACTAGAGTGATGCATAATATATATAATAAAGCAGATAAGAAAGAAAATGGTGTTTTTTATTTAAGGGGTGGTTGTTTGTGGCAGATAGTAAGCGCATCACGGTTTATTTACCTGTTTCACTTTTGGAAGAAGTTGATGGATTAACAAATTTAGAAAATAAAAATCGCAATGAGTTGATTAGAGAGGCAATGCGCTTCTATCTAGAGGAAAAAAGAAAGATGCGCTTAAGAGAGCAATTGCGCAGTGGCTATCAGGAAATGGCTTGTTTAAATTTAGCCTTAGTTGAGGAGTTTAGTTTTTGTGAAGAGGAGGCTCATCTACTTACAGAACGAAAAATAATGGAGTGTTGCCTATGAGTATAAAAAGGGGCGATATTTTTTATGCGGAATTAAATCCTGTCGTGGGGTCGGAACAAGGAGGTACGCGACCTGTTTTGATTGTACAAAATGATATTGGCAATCAGTATAGCCCTACGACAATTATAGCGGCAATAACCAGTCAATTGGATAAAGCAAAGCTTCCTACTCACGTGGAACTAGCGAAGGAATTTTGTGGGTTAGAAAAAAATTCCGTAGTTTTATTAGAGCAGATTAGAACGATAGATAAGCGACGCCTTAAAGAAAAAGTATCTTCTTTGGAAGAAGAGTTGATGAATAAAGTAAATGAAGCTTTAGAAATAAGTTTAGGTCTACTGGAACTTTGAGAGGTTTTTGTAGAGAAAAAGCAATGTATACATAAATAGACCATGATGGTCTATTTTTATTTTCAGAAGGTGTAATAATGAGCAGAGAATAATAATAGGGAAATAACGTCTGCTTTTAATTAGATTAAAGGAGGGGAAAAAGTGGCTTGCTTTATCGGGATAACTTGTGGTTGGGAGGAAGAAAAGACTTGGCATAAACTCCATGATGAGTATGTTTGTGCTGTAAAAGCAGCTGGCGGAGTTCCTTTTTTATTGCCTAGTCTTGCTTCTTTGGAACTAGTTGCTGTATATTATAACCAGTTGGATGGTTTTATTTTTTCCGGTGGCAGTGACCTTGACCCCCATTATTTTGGGGAGGAGCCTTTAGATGAGCTAGCAGAAATAACTCCACGGCGTGATGCTTTTGAAATGGCTTTAGCACGATTAGTTTTGGCGGGGAAAAAACCGGCATTGGGTATTTGCCGGGGGATTCAGCTTTTAAATGTGGCGGCAGGGGGCACTCTTTATCAAGATTTAAAAGGTGTAACTAGGCAGAAACATAATCAGCAGGCTCCTCGTTGGTATCCAACTCATACGGTGCAGGTACAGCCAGACAGTAGTTTCTTCAGGCTGGCACAGCAAGAATCTTTTTTAGTGAATAGTTTTCATCATCAAGGGATTCGTGAATTAGGGCAAGGTTTTCAAGCGGTAGCTTGGAGCAAGGATGGTTTAACTGAGGCGATTGAGTCCTCAGCTAAAGAGAAGAAAATTATTGCTGTACAGTGGCATCCGGAATGTATGTGGAAGCAGGATAGAATTTCCTTTTCTTTATTTAAAAACTTAGTAGAAAGTGCCACTTGAGAAGGAGGATAAAGTTGTGGAAACGGTAAAAATGGCAGAAGTAACGAGAGGTAATTTAGTAGAAAGTATTCATCGGGGAGCGGTTGTTGTTGTAGATAACAAGGGAAAAATCATTGCTGCGGCGGGAGACCCTAGTTATTTTACTTATTTTCGTTCAGCGGCTAAGCCTATTCAAGCTTTACCTGTTGTAGAAAGTGGTGCGGCTGCACATTTCGGTCTTGATTTAAAGGAAATTGCTCTGCTAACCGGTTCTCATAGTGGGGAAGCGGAACACGGAGCAACTACTTTGACGATATTACAGAAAATTGGTTTAGGTCCGGAACATTTGCAGTGTGGGACACATTATCCTTTGGATAAGTCTAGTCGTGAAGTTTTGTTAGCTAAGGGGCTCGAACCGACAACTTTACATTGCACTTGTTCGGGTAAGCATGCGGGAATGTTGACGTTGGCACGTTATCGTGGTTTATCTTTAGATGACTATTATCAATTAGAGCATCCGGTACAACAGGAAATGTTACAGACGGTGGCAGAGATGGCTGGTTTAACGTGTGAGCAGATCACGGTGGGGGTTGATGGTTGCGGAGTCCCTGTTTTTGCTTTACCACTAGAGAAAATGGCCTATGCCTATGCTCGTTTAGCAGCACCGGAAGAATTAACTGAGACAAGGAAAGAGGCTTGTCTGTTGATTAAAAAAGCGATGACGACATATCCTTTGCTGGTGGGTGGCACGAACCGTTTTGATACTGCTTTACTTCAAGTGACGGGGAATAAGTTGATAGCGAAGTTTGGGGCGGAGGCAGTTTATTGTGTAGGTGTGCCTGCCAAAGGCTGGGGTATTGCTTTGAAGATTGAAGATGGTAATGAAAGAGCGTTAGCTCCTGTAGTTCTTTCTATTTTAGAGCAGTTAGGGCTTTTAGCGGTGGAGGAAAAAGAAAAACTAGCAAGTTATAAGAGAAAAAGGTTAAAAAATAATCGGGGAGAAATAATTGGGGAAATTAGAGCAGTTGTTTCTTTAAGAAAAATTGGCTAAAGGAGATTTAAAAGGGTGCAGAAAACAAATTTTGCAAAAAGATTAGCTCAAGAATTTAAGTGGTCGCTTCAGGGGACAACACAGGCGGTACAGTTATTGGAGGAAGGGAACACGATTCCTTTTATTGCTCGGTATCGCAAAGAAGCTACCGGTGAGATGGATGAAGAAACGTTGCGTCGTTTAGCAGAGAGACTGGAATATTTACAAAATTTGGCTCAACGTAAAGAAGAAGCAATACGTTTAATTGGAGAGCAGGGGAAATTAACCGAGGAATTGGTCAAGAATATAAATAAAGCAGAGACGATGCAGGAGGTAGAAGACCTTTATCGTCCGTTTCGTCCTAAACGTCGTACGAGGGCAAGTATGGCTAGGGAAAAGGGGTTGGAGCCTTTAGCTAGGTTAATTGCAGACCAAGCTTTGACTAAGGGAGACTTGGTTTCTTGGGCTACAGAGTATCTTAATCCTAGTTTAGAGGTAAATTCCGTGGAGGAGGCTTTAGCCGGAGCGAGAGATATTCTGGCGGAGGAGATAGCCGAGGCCCCTGTTTTACGAGGGCTTGCTAGGGAAATATTTCATAAAAAAGGGATGCTTGTAACGAAATCTTTAGTTAAAGAAGCAGAAATTAAGTTAACTCCTTTTGCTATGTATGCTGAGTATCAAGAAGAGGTATGTAAGATTCCGCCACATCGCATTTTAGCCATTAATCGCGGGGAAAAGGAAGAAGTACTTCAAGTTAAGATTAGTGTGCCTGAAACGGAAATTGTTACCAGATTAGTGCAGTCTGTTCTTACTAATCCAGCTAGTATTGGTGCTCAGCAATTTAAGGAAGCGGTGCGTGATGGAGCACATCGTTTGCTTTTTCCTAGTTTGGAAAGAGAAATACGGAGAGACTTAACAGAAAAAGGTGAGGAACAGGCGATTTTGGTTTTTGCGAAGAATTTAAGAAGTTTGCTTTTACAGCCTCCGGTAAAGGGGCAGGTAGTTTTGAGTATTGACCCCGGTTTTCGGACGGGATGTAAATTGGCAGTAGTGAATGAGATAGGAAAACTTTTAGAAGTGGGGGTAATTTATCCTCATCCGCCTCAGAAACGGGAACAGGTCTCAGCGGAGAAATTGAAGCAAATGATCGAAAAATGGCAGGTTACGGCAATTGCTATCGGGAATGGTACAGCTTCTCGGGAGACGGAAGTTTTTATAGCTACTTTTCTTAAGGAAGCGGGCTTAAATTTAAAATATACGATTGTCAGTGAAGCCGGGGCTTCAGTTTATTCTGCATCTAAATTAGCGCGGGAGGAGTTCCCGGACCTCGATTTATCGTATCGGAGTGGTGTTTCCATTGCGCGAAGAGTGCAGGACCCTTTGGCGGAGCTGGTGAAGATTACTCCTCAATCTATTGGCGTAGGACAATATCAGCATGATGTTAATGAGAAAGAACTTAGTCAGGCTTTAGAAGGTGTGGTTGAATCTTGTGTTAATACGGTGGGGGTAGAATTAAATACAGCCTCTCCGGCGTTATTACAGCATGTAGCAGGGTTAAGTCCATCTGTGGCCGGGGCTATTGTAGAAAGACGAGAAAATAAAGGTAAATATAAGTTGAGAAAAGAATTGTTGGCTGTACCGCGTTTGGGGGAACGTACTTTTCAGCAGTGCTCCGGTTTTTTACGGATTGCGGAGGGAGATAATCCTTTAGAAAATACGCCTGTTCATCCGGAGTCATATCAGTTAGCGGAGCAAATTTTGGCTTTGGTAGGTTTTCAGGTGGAAGACCTTTCTTTAAAAGAAAAGGAAATTCGTGTAGCTTTAGGGAAATTAGCTGTGAAAGAGATTGCAGAAAAATTGGGAGCGGGAATCCCTACAGTAAAAGATATTATAGAAGCTTTACAAAGACCGGGACGTGACCCGAGGGAAGATTTGCCACCCGTTCTTTTTCGGCAGGACGTACTTTCCTTAGAGGATCTTACCGAAGGGATGGTTCTGACAGGGGTAGTTAGGAATGTAGTGGATTTTGGGGCTTTTGTTGATATCGGGGTGAAGCAAGATGGGCTTGTTCATTTATCTCAGTTAAGTGATAAATATATTAAACATCCTTTAGAGGTAGTCACGGTAGGGGATGTAGTTAAGGTAAAAGTTTTACAGATAGATATGGTGAGACGTAGGATTGGCTTGACGATGAAAAACGTGGAGTAGACTAGGATGTTGTGCTATGATTAGACTAGAAAGTTGGTGCAAGAAAGAGGGGGAAAATGATGATGAAAACGGCGTTAATTAATGGTCGTATTTATACAATGGCTGGTCCTGTACTGGAAAAAGGATCTTTACTTTGGGAAAAGGGAAAAATAACGGCGGTAGGGGAAAGGGAAACCTTACTACCTCGAGATGCAGAAGTGATAGATTTGCAGGGTAAAACGGTTTTACCCGGTTTTATTGATGCCCATACTCATGTGGGCATTTTAGAGGAAATATATCAGGAGGAAGGTGATGACTTAAACGAATTTACGGAACCAATTACTCCTGAGATGAGGGCACTTGATGCAGTTAATCCGTTAGATATAGCTTTTCGAGATGCAGTTTGTGGTGGGATTACGACAGTAATGACGGGTCCCGGTAGTGCCAATGTTTTAGGAGGCACGAACTTAGTGATGAAAACAGCGGGCAGTAGTTTAGAGGAAATGGTTTTATTGCCACAGGCAGGGCTAAAAACGGCTTTTGGGGAAAATCCGAAGCGAGTCTTTAGTGAACAAAAAAAAGTACCCTGTACACGAATGGGGGTCGCGGCTCTTTTGCGTCAAGCTTTAATTGATGCTCAGAATTATGTGGCAAAAGAAGAAAAAGCTGTTTCCACCGGTGAAGTTTTTGAACGAGACTTGGGTATGGAAAATTTAGTTTTGGTGTTGGAGAAAAAAATTCCCTTAAGTGTTCATGCTCATCGTGCCGACGATATTCTTACAGCGATACGTATTGCGGATGAGTTTGGGGTGGAGATGATTTTGGAACATGGTACCGAAGCGCAAAAAATTATTCCAGAGTTACAAAAAAGAAACATTCCTGTAGTTGTGGGTCCTACTCTTTCGAGTAGAGCGAAAGTAGAATTGGCAGAAATTACTTGGCAGACAGCCGTTCTTTTAAATGAAGCGGGAATCTTAGTGGCGTTAACTACAGACCATTCCGTAATTCCGGTACAATATCTTCCTCTTTGTGCTTCTTTGGCGGTAAGGCATGGTATGCAAGAAGAAGAAGCGTTACGGGCAATTACGATTAACCCGGCGCGAATTCTTAAACTTGAAGATAGAATTGGCAGTTTAGAAGTAGGTAAAGATGCGGATATTGTAGTTATGTCAGGGCATCCATTAGATTGGCGTTCTCGTGTGGAAAGGGTTTATATAAATGGGAAAATGGTTTATGGTGAACTATAAATAAAGAGAGTATATAGGATAGGAAGTGTGGATGAGTTTTGTATAGTTATAAATCGTGTTCTCCTGAGGATACTTTGGCTTTAGCTAAAAAGTTAGGTACTAAATTGCAGGGTGGAGAAATCTTGGTTTTAGTAGGTGATTTAGGGGCAGGTAAAACGCATTTTGTGAAAGGTTTGGCAGAGGGACTGGGGGCTAAAGGACCTGTGACAAGCCCTACTTTTACTCTTCTCCATCTTTATGAGGGTAGATTGCTTTTAGCTCATTTTGATGTTTATCGGTTGTCTTCTCCGGAAGCTTTTGAAGAACTTGGTTATGAAGAGTATTTTTCAGGATCGGGAGTGACGGCAATTGAATGGGGCGATTTAATTAGCCCTTATTTACCTTCTGAATATTTACAGATAGAGATTACGCATTTATATCAAGAGGAGTCGGGAGAGGGGCGTTTGATTACCTTTTATCCACATGGTGAATCGATGCAAGCTTTGGTAAAGGAGTTGGCGAATAATGCTTGTTTTGGGAATTGAAAGTTCGTCTCCCATCGCTTCAGTCGCTTTAGTTTCTGAGCATAAATTGTGGGGTGAAATGACTTTAAATATAGGTTTAACTCATTCTGAACAACTTTTGCCTTTAATTGATGACCTTTTACAACAGGCGAAGGTTGACCTTGTTGATTTAGAGGGGATTGCCGTTTCGGGTGGCCCCGGTTCTTTTACGGGGTTAAGAATAGGGATGGCTACAGCCAAAGGATTAGCGCAAGGGTTAAAGATACCTTTGGTGAGTATTCCTACTTTGTTAGCTTTAGCTTTTCCGCAGATGGGACATTTGGGCTTAGTTTCTCCCTTGATGAATGCACGAAGAAATGAGATATATACAGCCTTGTTTAGATTTTCGGGTAATGACTATCAGCAGTTAGAGGCTTATCAAGCAATTAACCCGCAACTGTGGGCAGAAAAGCTTGCCGATTATCAGACCACTGTTTTACTTACTGGTGATGGAGTTCTTTGTTATGAAGATATTTGGCGGGCAACATTGAGAGAAAAAGCAGTTTTTCTACCTGCATTTTTGCAGATAGCCAGAGGAGCAAGTGTAGCTTGGCTGGGACAACAAAAGTTGGGAAGAGGAGATGAGGATGATCTTTTCGCTTTAAAACCGATGTATATTCGTTCTTCTGAGGCGGAGAGAAAATTAGCTCGGGGCTAAATGGATAAAGAGGAGTATGGTGGAGATGACATATCTTTTACGAGCGATGAAAGAGGAGGACATATCCCAGGTTGTGGAGATTGAAAAGCAATCATTTTTCAGTCCTTGGTCAGCTTATGCCTTTAAATGCGAATTAGCCGATAATGAATTTGCGTATTATCTAGTCGTAACTACAGAAGATAATTTAGAACAGGTCTTAGGTTATGGGGGAATGTGGGTAATTATTGATGAAGCCCATATTACTAATATTGCTATTGCTCCAGAAGCTCGAGGGAAAAATTTAGGTGAATTATTGTTGAAAGGGTTAGAGGTAGTGGCTATTGAAAACGGTGCTGTACGGATGACTTTAGAAGTGAGAGTTTCTAATGAAAAAGCGAAGGCTCTTTATAAAAGGAGGGGGTTTGTACCTACGGGAATTCGCCCTAATTATTATGTGGATGGGAATGAAGATGCCTTGATTATGTGGAAAGAGTTTTTTTAAATTAACTCAATTTATGTATTTAAATATACTGGGCTAGGAATTTTTAAATAAATTCAGGAGTATTGAATAATGAAAGAGGTAAAAACGTTGGGACAAAAGAAAGAAATTATTATGGCTGTAGAAACAAGTTGTGATGAGACGGCAGTAGCTATATTAGCCGAAGGGAAAGAACTTTTATCTAACTTAGTATCTTCACAAATAAAAGTACATCAGCAATTTGGCGGAGTTGTTCCTGAAATCGCTTCCCGGAAGCATTTAGAACAGGTTAATCGTTTGATCAGCTTAGCTTTAAAAGAGGCCAAGCTTACTTTTTCCGAGTTATCAGCTTTAGCAGTAACATATGGACCGGGGTTGGTGGGAGCTTTGTTAGTGGGAGTGAGTACGGTCAAGGCTTTAGCCTATAGTCGTCAGCTTCCTCTGATCGGGGTTAATCATATAGAAGGTCATATTTATGCTAATTGGCTTGTGCATAGAGAAATTAGGTTTCCTTTAGTTGGTTTGATTGTTTCGGGAGGACACACGGCTTTAGTAGAAATGAGAGGACATGGTGACTATACGCTTTTAGGACAAACACAAGATGATGCTGCTGGTGAAGCTTATGACAAGGTGGCTCGAGCTATGGGGTTAGGTTATCCGGGAGGGCCATTACTGGATGCTTTGGCTCGTGAAGGCAATGGGGAGGCCCTTAATTTACCTCGGGCTTGGTTAGGAGAAGATAATTATAATTTTAGTTTTAGCGGTCTAAAGACAGCTGTGCTTAATTATTTAAATAAAGCTACAATGAAAGGAGAAAAAGTTAATCAAGCAGACCTAGCGGCTAGTTTTCAAGCTAGTGTAGTTGAAGTGTTAGTAGAAAAAACAATTCGTGTTGCTCAAAAGAAAGGTTTAAAATCCGTATTAATGGCCGGGGGAGTATCTGCTAATAGTTTTTTAAGGAAACAGATGGGCAAAAGATGTCAAGCAGAAGGTTTGAAATTATATTATCCTCCAGTAGAATTTTGTACTGATAATGCGGCAATGATTGCTTGTGCAGCTCATTATCATTATTTAAAGGGTGAGTATGCCGGTTGGGACTTGAATGCTATACCTCAATTAAGACTGTATTAATTTTTATTAATCTAGTATAATTAAAGAAAATATAATATTTAAATTAAGAATAATTTAGGGGAAGATTATAAATTAAGAGGAGTTGGTTTAAGATTGGACCCTGATAGTTGTTATCAATTGATATATGTAGTAATTTTTGTTTTGCTGTCATCTTTTTTGGTCATGTGCAAAATTGCTTTAAGGTCATTAAAAAAGAAAAAATTTCAACAAGAGAATAGTGTAAAGAAGAATCCGAGAGTTCTTTTAGTAAATAAAATTATTAAAGAACATCCTGATATATTTATTGCTCTATTCCTTGGTATTTTAATGAGTTGGATTATTGTAATTGGCTTAGGAACAGTGATAGCTGTAAAGTATTGGGGTGAAAGCTGGGGAGTTTTTTATTCTTTAGTGATATTAGTTGCTACATTTATGGTGATCGGTAAAATTATTCCCGAGACTTTAGGTCAAAAATATGCTACGCAAATTAGCTGTTTATGTATTAAAGTGATGCTACTGTTTAAGTACCTTTTTTATCCTTTGACGAAGTTGTTTGCTTTACTAAAACATTTTTGTCAAAACATAATGGGAATAGAGAAAATTGTCGAAGATGAAAATGAGTTTACTGAAGAAGAGATCATTAATATGGTAGCTTCAGGGTTAATTGTTCCCGGACAGAATGAGGGGATGATTAATCAAGTGGAAAAAACGATGTTACACGGGGTTATTGAGTTTGCGGATATAGTAGTTAAAGAGGTAATGACTCCCCGCCCTGACATTATTACGGTAGATATAAATATTTCTTATGAAGATTTAATTAAGGTGATAAAAGAAAAACAGTTTTCGCGGATACCTGTTTATGAAGAGACGGTAGATAATATTTTAGGAGTTATGCATATTAAGGATTTAATTCTTCTTTTACCAAATCAGAGAGAAGATTTTTGTCTTGAAAAATATATCCGGCAGACTATTTTTGTACCGGAAACGAAAAAAATTTCGGAATTGTTTATGGTCATGAAAAAGGAAAAAATTCATATGGCTATTGTTTTGGATGAATACGGCAGTACCGCCGGAATTGTTACTTTGGAGGACCTTATTGAAGAAATTATGGGTGATATACAAGATGAGCATGATCGCGAAGAGCCATTGCTTCAGCGTATTGATGATGATACAGTGGAGATTAATGCTAGTATGAGAGTCGAGGACCTTAATGAAAATTTAGGTTTAAGTTTGAGTTGTGAAGAAGCTGAAACGGTTGGGGGATTGATTTTTGCAATTTTAGATCGTATTCCGGTAGAAGGTGATAAGTTAAAAGTGGGGAATTTAGAATTGTCTGTTTTGGAAATGGAAGGTCATCGCATTGAGAAAGTATGTCTTCGTAAAATAAGTTAAGTTGTTCAAATTGCAATTTATAAGAAGCGAGTATATTAAATTTGCTAATAATGGCAAATAAATATACTCGTTTCATTATTTAGAGATGATATAAAAGGAACAAAAAGATAGCTGTGGATGAAAAAACTGTGGATAATGTGAGTAACTCTGTGAATAACTGCTAGATAGGGATTTCTTGTGTGGATAAAAAACTGGGTATAAAAAGTATTTTATTTGTGGATAATGTGGGTAGGATGGGGTAAAAGGCGATGTTTAGCGGGAAATCCTGTGGATAAGCCTGTGGATTTTGTGGATAGTAGAGAAAAAGGCATTTTAAATTTTCGGTCAAATTAATGCTTGTTAAATATTTCAGAATAGAGTATAATATATTACATAGAACAAAGAGTAACAGAGAAAGGACGTTAAAAAATGGGATTGATGGATAAGGTAAATAATATTTTAAAAGGTGAGGATAAAGGGCTGTCGTTGGAGGAAGAATTGAAGGGTTCAGTGGATAAGGATAAATTATTGGAAAGAATTAGGCATAATAATAGCAGAGATATGCTTTCAAACAAGGATTTAAATAATGATGAAATTGAAACAAGTGAACAGCAAGATAATAGAAGATCTATTAAGAATCGTTTTACTGAAATCGATGCACGAAAGCATAATGAAAAGGGAGATCAATTGGAAAAAAACTCCGAAAAAAACAGAATTGGCTTACAGCGTTAATCTCAATAATAAGGTAAGGAGAGGAAATTTATGCTACGCGGAGATACATCATTAGGAGAAAAACTAAGAGAGAAAGCAGAAGAAGTATTTAAAAGGAATGGATATGTAGGCATAAGTGAAAAAGGTTCGGAAGAAACGTGCCGAATAATGGGAACAAGCGATGTAATATATAAAAATGGAATGAAGTCGGTGTTAAATGATAAGGAATTACCTTTGGAGTCGGAATATTTAGCCGGGGTTATAGAACGGAGCAAGAAAATACCGGGAAAGGTAAATACAGCGAGGTTAAGAAAAAGGCGGGGAGACGGAAGGGAACGTTAACTTTTCTTAAAATACACTCCATAATCTTTTCTCTGATAGGTAGCAGGGGACTGAGTTGTTTAGTTGAAACACACAGTCCCTCTATGTTTTAATTATTGCTGTAGGTAATTTTTAATTCTAAGAGTGATAAAGCTTTATGAGTAGTTATTTTTCGCAAACATAGGGAATTTTTTAAATATGTGTTATAATTAAGTTAATGATAGGTTGTTGGTAGGAGTATTATGGAAGGGAGGCCGTTTTGAACATGAGTGGGTCGGGTAGATTTGAAGCGCAAATGGAAACCGAAGAGCAAATGGAGCTTAAAGAAACGGAAGGGATCTTTAAAAAGGTAAAAAGAATAATAAAGAATTGGCGTGAACGTAAAGCCCAGGAAAGAGAACAAGAAATAAATAAGATGTTCGAAGAAGCATTAATAGAGGCTCAAATGGAAGTAGATGCAGAAAGGCAAATGGAAAGGGAAAAAGAAGAATTATGGATAGAGGAAGCAATAGAAGAAATAAATAAAGAAGATCTTTTCGAAGCCCTTAGGGAAACCGAAGAGACAAATGAAATAGATAATTATGTAGTATCTGGTGAATTGAGAGAACCGGAAAAAACTGCTGAACTATTTATTGGAGAGCAACCTGAGGTAAAAGAACCAAAAGGGCTAAAGAATTGGATGAAGAAAGCATGGCATGAATCGGCGAAAGAAGTGTTAATAGAGGATTTAGATCGGGATGTTCGTAGAGAAAGTCGTTCTCTTAACTATTTAAATCTTAGTAATGACAGTTATCAAGATACTAAATTATTTGCGCAAGAAGAGAAGACGATCGAAGATGTTTTTGAGAAATATAGAAAGGATTTAGAAAAACACTTTAGTCAAGAAGAAATTTATCAATTAAAATTAAAATTTCAAGAACGGGCAAAACTTTGGAATGAACTGAGACAGGAAGGATTAAATTTTAGGGTCGGGAAAATAAATAGGTTAAAGACCCTAGAATCTGAATTCGGTGTTAAATCCTCAGAAAGCATACGTTTTTTAGATGCACTAGAAATTGAATTAAAGGCAAAGCAAAAGGTAAGGGGTTTAGATAAAAAAATAGCTAATAAACATAAGCTTGATATCATAGAAGGGCTATGGGAAAAAGAAAAGCGAGATAGAGCGAGGGTATCAGAAGGGGCAAAAACGCAAGAGAAGGCGAAAACATCAGAAGAAATAGAGACGACAAGGACAATGGAAGAGGTGGAAGAACCTAAAGAAAGGAAAAAAACAATACAAGAATATCTGAATGAAGTTGCAATGGAAAGGTATCAGAAAATGAAGGAAGGTAAAATAGTAAAGATTAGGGAGAAAACAAAAACTAATAAAACACAAATTCGGCATAAGGGGGAGGCACGTTGATTTTTTACCTTATACTTAGCCGAAAGCCTATAATTTAACTTACTTATTCGAATAGAGATTCAATGTACAAAGCAATAAGAAAGGAGGCGGAACATCGTGGGATTATATGGTAAGGAGAATTTGTTCAATAGAATGGAGTATAAAGATATGGAATTACATGATACTGTAAATAAACAATTTGAAAATAAAATAGGATTATTTGATAGAGGGGATGAATTGTTTAGCAATGTAGGAATATTCGAAAGAGTGAATGCGTGGCGCAAAGCTAGACGTAAACAAAAATTAGTGAAAGCTCTGAAAGAGATAGTTAATGAGGTTAATACCGTTCCGCGGGGCTTAGGTACTCTTCCTGAAACCAAAAATATTTCAATGAATGGTTATTTTAATTATAAATATCCTAATTTGCAAGGTTTAGAAAATACTACCATTGCCAAGGTGCTGGGTACCGGTAATGACCATGAGACTAATGTTCGTTTATATGCGAAGGCAATGCAGTTAATTGATGATTCGTTTTATGATTGTAGACACTTATATAAAGGGGATCCGGAATTAGAGGCAATAGCTGAAAAAGTGAGAACCAATTTAGAGAAAAGGGAAAAATATGAAAACCATCTTAGAGTAAAGGGATACCAAGAAGATATTGCCCAAAAAACAAGAGCTCTTGATGAAAAGTTTGGGGCTATAACTCCGGATTGGCGATACAAAGAAATGGCAAAATCGGGGATAGCTAGTGTTTTGGAACAAGCTGAGAAAGATTTGGGAGAATCCCTTAACACTAAAGGGAAAAAACAATTACACGAAACTATGGAGAGGTTGAAAGTATATTTAGCGCGTGAAGACCTATATTTTGTTCCTCGTAAAGAAATTGTAGAGTATCGGAATAATGACCCTCAGACTCGACCATTTGAAGAACGTGTACAAGATTTTATCGAGAAATATACACCAACTCAGGATGAGAACAGAGGAATTCTGGAAGATTCACCAACACAGAAAACATTTGAACAATCGAGGGAGTCTCTTGATGTATTTACACGTCGTGCTTTGGCTGAGGATAAATTGGCAAAGGAAACGACAGGAATAAAAAACACAAAACAAATCTCGACTCCGCCGAGAGATGAAGTTGAACGCTGCTGATTTTAACAGAAAGGCTGATGAGGTAAGATGGGGTTATTAAATGGGCTTAAGAAGCTTTTTAAAGATAAGCATGAACAAATAATGGATAGTATTATTGAGGACTTTTATATGAAGTTTAATGGAAGCTCATTAGTAAAAACAACGCAAAGACCTCTTGACTGCAGATATGCAGATAAAAAATTAATTCTCCAGCTGCAAAATAAAGATATTTACACAACTATTAGGCAAATGATCGAAGAAGAATATGATTGGGCGAAGCTCAAGTTGAGTATAATTAGTCTTAATAATCCCGCAGTGAAAGCAAGGATTGAAAAAGTAAAAGCAGAATTATTAGAATGGGCGGAACGTTGGTATAAACTTAGAGAAAATAGCATGGAATTTCCGGAAGAAGATATGAAGAGATTATATGAGCTTGAAATGAAATATGGAAATGAAAGAAGTATTGAATATTTAAGGTCAATAGATAAAGAATTAGAAATAAGGAGATGTAAGCTGAAGTCACTCGGAGAATATGAGGAGTGTGCCATTGTGGAGGGAGAGAAAAGGGGTAAATCACAGTATATAGAAATTCAACCTCAGCAGAGAGGCGTTACTCGTTGATTTTTCTAGCTAATAGTTTTATTTGAAAGTGTTACGAAATTTTTAAATTGTTGTACAAGAGGAATGAGCAGCGAGAGTTATTTAGTTAATATTTCGCACTGGAGTATAGAATATTTTAAATATATGGTATAATTGCTATAGGGAGAATATTTAAAAAGAAAGGAGCGTAAATAGAAATGAGATTGGGTGGAAGCTGGCTGTCAAGGCGTAGGGCAAGACGACGCTTAAGAGAAAGGCGTGCTTTAAGAGAGTTGGAAAGAAAAACACTTAATGAGCGTGAGGAAATGAAAGTACAATTTGGGGATGGTTTAGTAAGGCGTAAGGCAACGCAACGTTTAAAAGAGTTAGAAAACAAGCCACTTGATGCACGTGAAGAATTGAAGATAAGATTAGAGGAAGGGATAGTAAATCGTAAAGCAAGCCGACGTTTAAGAGATATTCATGCCTCAGAAGATAAACCATCACTTGATAAAATTATGAAGAATGTTGAAACACAAAAAGAGCAAAATAGTGCTAAAAAGTCGAGGGAAAATGCAAAAACGCGTGATAGGGTAAAGATACCGGAGATATGAGGTACGCTGATTTTGTACAAGATAGTATGTAATGTCTTAAGGGATGTTTTATTAAATAAAACATCCCTTAATTTACCTTTACCTTTTGTTCACAGAAGAATTTAAAATTTGAAAAAACTAAAAAAGGCAGGGAAGATATCATGGGATTATATGATAAAGTAATAAAACGTTTAGAAGGTTGGAGCGAATCAAATTTAAATAAGGCTAAGATTGATGATTTTGATTTATTATATAGAGATAATTTAGAAAAAAAATGTAACATAGAAGAAATTGAGCGCATAAAAGCGGTATATATGGAATGGAGAAAACTGGGGGATAAACTTAGAACCAATGAATTAACCCCTCCTACTCCTGAAGAAACTCAAAGAATAATTGAACTAGAATTATTCTTAAATAATCTTAATAAGATAGTGAATTCCGGACAGCTTAATGAAAAATTAAGAGACTTGGAACAAGACCGTAGAACCTCAATCAGTGATCGTATGCGTACCATTGGGTCAAGGATAACCAAGGATAATCCAGAGTTAAGGGGGAAGACAAAGGTAGAGGAGAGAGGTGGAAGGTAAATTATGTTAAAGAAAGGTAGCTGAATCGGAGATGGGATTTTTCAATAGGGTAAAGGAGCAGTTAATGGGGCAGTCGCAGCAAAGAAACGAAAAAGGGGAAAAAACAGTTAAAACAACAGGAAAAGGAATTCTATATATAAAAGAAATGATTAAGGCCATGGAAGCGGATAGAGAATGGTCTGAAGAGATTCAGAATGAGATAAGAATAGCGGATTTTATGAATTGGCAAAGAAATTCACTGCAAAATAATATATCTGCGCGTAAAGCAAAGGAGAAGAGAAAATCTCAGCACGGGCGGGAGAGCACAATCGAACGGGATCGTTAGAAATACTCCCTGAACATACGTTGATGTATATTATAGGGAGCTTAATTATTACAGATATAGATTGTTGATTCGGTTATTATTATATCTATAGGTATGTCATGTTCTGCTCTAGGGATGGTATCGAGAATTTGGAAATCGTAGGCGAGGGCAATTGTAAGACAGTCAGAACGAAGACTGGATAGAAAACGGTCAAAGTAGCCACCACCATAGCCGAGCCGGTATCCGTTATGGTCAAAAGCAAGACCGGGAAGAAGGCATAAATCTACTGAGTGCGGAGTTGTAGGACGAAGAAATTCTTGTTTTGGTTCAAGGATACCATAATTTCCTTTTGTTAACTCTTTTAAGCTTTCCAGCTTAGAAAGAATTAAGGATTTGTATGTTGTCTGGGTAACGGGAATGAGAACTTCTTTTTTTTGTCGCCAAGCATTTTTAATAAGAGGTAAGGTATCTGGTTCGTTTTTTATGGGAAGATAAGTAAGGATAATTTTTGCTGAATCATAGGCTGGAAATAATAAAAGTTGTTTGTTGATTTGCAGGCTTTTCTTTTTTACTTCTATTAACGAGAGCTTTTCTCGTTTTTTTAGCATTTCTTGGCGTAAATCTTTTTTATTCATTTTTTCACCTTCTTTAATTCTTCAGTTTATTATATCATGGTTTAAGGGATAGAGTTTATTTGTGTATAAAGAGTGGTTTAAGTGGAGATATTTTTAATGTAAAAGCAGATGAAGGTTAATTTTATTATTTGTATTAAATTAAGTAGGAAAAGGAAGTAAAAACGAGATATTAGCGAATATATAAAAATAACGAAAGGTAGTTTTTAAAAACAGCAATATATGAAAGTTGCCTTCTTTATGTGCCTTTACTATTATTAATAATAAGTGTTAGCACTCGCTAGCATAGAGTGCTAACAAAATAAAAAATTTAAGGAGGTTGTTAAAATGAGTATTAAGCCTCTTGGCGACAAAGTTGTAATTAAACCATTAGACCAGGAAGAAAAAACAAAGAGTGGTATTGTTCTTCCGGATACAGCCAAGGAAAAGCCTCAGCAAGGTGAGATCATAGCTGTGGGGTCGGGTAGAACATTAGAAAATGGTCAAAAAGTACCACTGGAAGTAAAGGTAGGCGACAAAGTAATTTTCTCTAAATATGCTGGGACTGAAATTAAAATTAAAGAACAAGACCTTTTAATTCTTAGCGAAAGAGATATTCACGCGATTATTTAAAGAGTAAGTTAATTTTAGGAGGGAAAGAAAATGGCGAAGGAAATTATCTTTGGCGAAGAGGCTAGAAAAGGGTTGGAAAAAGGTGTTAATGCCTTAGCCGAAGCTGTAAAAGTAACTTTAGGGCCCAAAGGACGTAATGTTGTTTTAGATAGAAAATTTGGGACTCCCGCAATTACTAATGATGGTGTGACTATAGCTAGGGAAATAGACCTAGAGGATCGTTATGAAAATATGGGAGCTCAGTTAGTAAAGGAAGTTGCGACGAAAACTAACGATGTTGCAGGTGACGGAACTACTACAGCAACTTTGCTGGCCCAAGCAATAATTCGTGAAGGGCTAAAGAACGTGGCTGCCGGGGCTAATCCGATGATTTTGAAAAAGGGAATTGAAAAAGCTGTAAATGCTACTGTAGAAGAGATTCAAAGGATATCTGAACCAGTTGAATCCAAGGCTGCTATTGCGCAGGTAGCTTCTGTTTCTGCTGATGACTCCGAAATCGGTGACCTTATTGCTGAAGCTATGGAAACCGTAGGTAATGATGGTGTGATTACGGTAGAAGAATCGCAAGGTATGGGGACAACATTGGATGTTGTGGAAGGGATGCAGTTTGATCGGGGATACATATCTCCTTATATGATTACAGATACGGATAAGATGGAAGCTGACCTTACAGACCCCTATATTTTGCTTACAGATAAGAAAATCGCTGCGATTCAGGATATTCTTCCGGTGTTGGAAAAAGTGGTACAGTCCGGTAAACCATTATTGATTGTTGCTGAAGATGTTGAAGGGGAAGCTTTGGCTACATTAGTTGTCAATAAATTACGGGGAACTTTTACTTGTGTAGCAGTAAAAGCACCCGGTTTTGGTGAACGCCGTAAAGCTATGTTGGAGGACATTGCCGTTCTTACCGGAGGACAAGTAATTAGTGAAGATGTTGGCTTGAAATTAGAAAATACGACAATCGATATGCTTGGTCAAGCGGCTAAAGTTAAAATTACAAAAGAAGAAACGACGATTGTAGAAGGTCGTGGTAATAAGCAGGCAATTGAAGGACGTATTGCTCAAATTCGTAAGCAGTTAGAAGATACTACTTCTGAATTTGATAAAGAAAAATTCCAGGAGCGTTTGGCTAAACTTGCCGGTGGTGTAGCTGTGATTCAAGTTGGTGCGGCTACAGAAACCGAATTGAAAGAAAGAAAAAGTCGGATTGAAGATGCTTTAGCAGCTACTCGTGCTGCTGTTGAAGAAGGTATTGTAGCCGGTGGTGGAGCTGCTTTTATTGAAAGCCTCGCTGCCTTGGAAAATCTTACGGTAAGTAACCCTGATGAAATGACAGGTGTAAATATTATTAAGAAAGCTTTAGAAGAACCAATTAAGCAGATCGCTTGTAATGCAGGAGTAGAAGGTTCTGTTGTTGTGGAAAAAGTAAAAGAAGCTGGTAAAAAAGGCTATGGCTTTAATGCCTTGCAGGGCACCTATGAGAATATGATCGAAGCAGGTATTGTAGATCCGGCTAAGGTAACGCGTAGTGCTTTACAAAATGCTGCTTCTATTGCGGGGATGTTACTTACTACAGAATGTCTGGTAGTAGATTTACCAGAGGAAAATCCAGCTGGTCCTGGGATGCCTCCCAATATGGGAGGGATGATGTAAATCTGCATCTCCCATTAAAAGGTAACAATAAAAAGGAGCTTGATTCTATGGAATCGGGCTTCTTTTTTACTTTTATGACTTATTATTAAATAAATTATATAAAAATTGAGATTCTTGCAGGAAATTATAAGAATCAACAGAAATATATAATTATCGAATATATTTTTTACAAAGTACGTATTTTGTAAACATAAATGAAAGGAAGATTGAATTATGCAGGAATTTACTATGTTAGATTATTTAGTTAAAGTGAGTCCGTTTATAAATCAGTTTACACAGGCTGATATGGGGGTAGCAGTTTGTGACAAAGAAAAGTGGCTTGTTTATACACCAGCTCATTCTTTAGACCTTAAGGTAAAAGTGGGCGATCCTGTTTTGGCGGGTGGAGCTGCTTATTTTGCTATGCGCAAAAAGGAAAGAGTTGTTATAGAAGTTGACGAAAGCTTATATGGTACTTCTTATATAGCTGTTGGGTATCCGCTTATAGATAGTGAAGGAGAAGTGCAAGGGGCTATTGTCACTTCTGAGAATTTGCAGCGTAAAGAAATGTTAGTTGATACAGCAAGAGAAATTCAAGGTTTTTTACAAAACATTCAGGGTTCTATTCAAGAAATTGCGGCTGAAGCGGAAGAATTATCTGCAACCAGTGAGGAATTAAGGTCTGTAACGGAAGATGCTACGGTAAAAGTGGAATCGACTGCCGGGATTCTTGATACGGTTAAACAAATTGCCAAGCGAACAAATTTAATTGGGCTTAATGCCTCGATTGAGGCGGCACGAGTTGGTGAGTATGGGCGAGGGTTTAATGTTGTTGCTAATGAAGTACGTAATCTTTCCCAGATGACCAATAATTCAACGGCAGAAATCGGTCGTATAATTAATTTAATTAAAGAAGCGATTAATTCTATAGATAATGCTACACAGATGGTTAGTGAAGTTTCCCAGTCGCAAGCAGAAAAACTTTCTGGAATCAATGCTATTTTAGAGGAGTTTAGGAGAATGGCGGATAAGCTTGTACAGGCTGCGGATAAATTGCTTGAAAATACTTCGCAAAAAAAGCTTAGAAGTTAATAGTTTAATGCAACAAACCTCCTTTTTAGGGCATACTATAAAGACGAAAGGAGGTTTTTTATGAAGTTAAAAGAGATTATGACTGAAGATGTAATTGCGGTTTCGCCAGATACATCAATTTTTGATGTTGCTCAGATTATGAAGGACAAAAATATTGGTTCTGTTCCTGTTTGTAAGGAAAATATGGATGTGGAAGGAATTGTTACTGACCGTGACATTGTGTTGAGGGTAGTTTGTGCAGAAAAAGACCCTAAAATGATTAAGTGTGAAGATATTATGACTGATAGGTTGGTTGTGGGTAAAACAGATATGGAAGTGGAATCTGCATTAGAGTTGATGGGGGATATGAAAGTACGACGTTTACCGGTTGTAGAAAACGGGAAATTAGTAGGTTTTGTTTCTTTAGGAGATATGGCGGTAAATAATCATTTTAATCGCGGCTCTGAAGAAGCTTTATCAGAGATTTCCACTCCGAGCAGTCCGTTAATGTAATTAATAATATATTTATAAACTTAAAGTATATTTTGTGATTATGTAATAAATTTCAAAATGTGCTTTAAGTTTTCTTTTTTCTTTTATATAGTTTAATTATCTAAAGGAAATTGTCTAACGATGTAGAAGAAAAGTTAAGTGTATGTTTAATTTAGGGAGAGGAGATAAAATTTAGATGAATAAATATGAGTTAAAACCGGAACAATTACGCAAAACGTGTGATTGTAGTATTTTTTCTTTCGAGTCAACTGCAGATATCTCCCCTCTGGAAGGGATTATTGGTCAGGAAAGAGGGGTAAGAGCGTTAGAGTTCGGGCTAAAGGTTAATAAACATGGTTATAATATTTTTATAGCAGGAGTAACAGGTACGGGGCGAAGTAGTTACACGAGTTCTTTGGTGAACAATGTTGCTGCAATGGGAGAAAGTCCTTCAGATTGGTGTTATCTTTATAATTTTGATAATCCGGATCAGCCTAAGGCAGTTTCTTTTGCGCCGGGTAAAGCGGTAGAATTTCAGAAAGATATTCAAGAATTATTGTCTAAGGTGATTTTGGAAATACCTTTAGCGTTAGAATCTGATGAACATCAAAAAGCTAAAACAGTTCTTTTGCAGAAACTTCAGGTAAAGCAAAATGAAGTACAAGCATATATCAATAATACTTCTAAAGAATTAGGCTTTGCTTTAAAGTCTGCCGATAAAGGCTTAGTAACTATTCCTTTAAATAATGAAGGTAAGCCAATGGATGAAGAAGAGTTTCAAAATCTTTATAAAGAAAAAAAGGATATTATTGATGAGAATTCTAAAAAACTAAATCTATTACTTTTAGAAGCTTTTAAAAAATTACGTGAGTTTGAAAGGGAAATTGAAAAGGAAGTAGAAAAACTTGAAAACAAAATTATTTTAAATAATATTGAGCATTTTTTTCAGAAGTTAACATTAAAGTATTCTGCACATTCTGCAGCTAAGGAGTATTTAGAAAGTATTAAAAAAGATGTACTTAAAAATGCTAGAGACTTTAAAGATAAGGAAAACAAGATAGGTTCAGAATTTTTCTTTTTACAGGAAAATCGTTCAAAAAGTCTTTTACGTAAGTATCAAGTTAATGTTCTGATCGATAATAGTAAAACACAGGGAGCGCCCGTTGTTGTAGAAACAAATCCCACTTATTATAATCTTTTAGGTCGTGTAGAGTATGAAAGTCATTTAGGAGTTTTGAAAACGGATTTTATGAAAATAAAGGCCGGGTCATTACATCAAGCTAATGGGGGATATTTAATTCTTAGGTGCCGGGATATTCTTACTAGCCCTCTTTGTTGGGATGGTTTAAAAAGAGCGTTAAAAACAAATGAAATTCAGATAGAAAGTATTGGACATCAGTTAGGAGCTATTGCTACGTCTTCTTTAAAGCCGGAACCTATTCCTTTGGATATTAAAGTAATTATTATTGGCAGTCATTTTGATTATCAAATGCTTTATTATTATGATGAAGACTTCCGGAAGCTTTTCAAAATTATGGTTGATTTTGATGTGGAGATGGAGCGCTCTGAGGAACATACATATAAATTGGCGCGCTTTATTAGTGACCATTGTGAGAAAGAAAATTTAAAGCATTTTACTAGAGAAGCAGTAGGTCAGATTGTAGAATATAGTTCCCGTTTGGCAGATAGTCAAGGGAAATTATCTACACGTTTTAATGAATTGGTGGAAATTATTTATGAGGCCGATACTTGGGCTAGTTTAGAGAAATGTTCTTTAGTAACAGCAGAACACGTAAAAAAGGCGATTCGAGAAAAAGTTTATCGTTCTAATAAGTATGAACAGAAACTTCTGGAAATGATGAATGAGGGGCAACTACTTATCGATATAGATCAAAAGGTAGTAGGTCAGGTTAATGGAATTGCGGTACTGGATACAGGAAATTATACTTTTGGTAAACCTAATAAGATTACGGTAAATACATTTTTAGGTCGTAAAGGAATTATTAATATTGAACGGGAAGTAAAAATGAGTGGGGCCTTACATGATAAAGGTGTTTTAATTCTTAGTGGTTATCTAGGGATAAAGTTTGGTCAAAAATGTCCTGTTTCTTTTTCGGCTAGTATCTGTTTTGAACAGTTATATAGCGGTATAGATGGAGATAGTGCTTCAAGTGCTGAATTATATGCACTACTTTCGAGTCTATCTGATTTACCTATTGATCAAGGTATTGCTGTAACCGGGTCTATCAACCAAAAAGGTTTTATTCAGCCTATTGGTGGTGTTAATCAGAAAATAGAGGGTTTTTATCAAGTTTGTAAAGCGAAGGGTCTTACAGGAAGGCAGGGCGTGATTATTCCGTATCAAAATAAAGTTAATTTGATGCTTGATGAAGAAGTGGTTACGGCAGTAAAAGAAGGTTCTTTTCATCTTTATGCGGTGAAAACCGTGGAAGAAGGGATTGAAATTCTTACAGGTGTTCCTGCCGGTATTGCAGATGAGCAAGGGAATTATTGTGCCGATACTGTTTTTGGTAGGATTCAGAAAAAATTAAAGGAATATTATTCTGTAGTTAAAGAAGAGCAAGATGATTGCAAAAAATCATAAAAAATTCGTGTCATATTACTTTACTTTTCATCGTAAAGATAAGATAGGAAAGCATTGATGGGAAGTGAGTAATATGAAGTTCAATTTCAAAAGTATTAAATGGAAGTGGCTTGTTTTTATTTTATTGGTCATTATTTTTCTTTATGGGGTTGTATATTTTTATCAGGAGGTTAAAAAACTTCCTCCTCAAGAAGCGGTTAAACAGGGTTTGCTTAATACTTTACAGGCGCAGAGTTATCGTTTTCGGGTGATAGCGAGTCGTTCACTTGAGGGGAAGGAAGTAATTCTATCTGACTTGTATGGTGAGAAAAATTCACAAGGGATATATTTGCAGGGAACACTGCCTTTAATTAAAGCAGATGTGGAGATATACTATTTGGAGGATACTATCTATAGAAGAGATCCTTTTACTAAAGGCTGGGTAGTAGTTCCTACAGGTGGCCGAGTGGGAATTGAGCAGTTAATTGCAGAATTAAATCCGTTAGGTATTTTTGATTTCTCTGATGATAATTTTACTGTTAGGTATACAGGTACTGAAAGGGTGGCGAAGAAAAAGTGTTGGATTTATGAGGTAATGACGAGGGGAGAGAATAAGTATTTAGAACTTTTTTGGCAGGACTTTAATTATATTTTATGGGTAGATAAAAAAGAGGGTTTTATTCGAAGAGCACAGATTTCTGCGGAGCATCGGGATAATTCTCAACATAATTTAAAGATTGTTTTTTCTCTCGAGGATTATAATCTACCGCTAGAGCTAAAACCACCGGTTGAGTAAAAGTCGTGGACAAGGGTTGAAGTTTAGAAAGGGGTTAACAATAATGCATCAGCATCTTGAAAAAATTCTTTTTTCGGAGAAACAATTGCAAAGTAAAGTACATGAATTAGGAGCCAGTATTTCTTCCGATTATCAGAAAAAAAATTTAGTTGTTGTCGGTGTTTTGAAAGGAGCTGTTGTTTTTCTTGCTGATTTAATAAGGGAGATTAAGGTTCCTTTGTCATTAGATTTTATGGTTACTTCTAGTTACGGAATGTCTACTCATGCTTCCGGGGTGGTACGTATTCTTAAAGATTTAGATGAAGACATTGCCGGTAAGGATGTTTTAATAGTTGAGGATATTATTGATACAGGGTTAACTTTAAGTTATTTAAAAGATAATTTATTAGCACGCGGTCCGGCTAGTTTGAAAATCTGTACACTTTTGGATAAACCGGTACGCAGAAAAGTAGTTTTGCTTCCTGATTATAAGGGGTATGATATCCCTGATGAATTTGTGGTAGGTTATGGTCTCGATTATGGGGAAAGGTACAGGAATTTACCTTATATTGGTGTGCTGAAAGCCTGAATATTATCAAGACTAATTTAGAAGAAACTTAATAAGGTGAGGGGATTTTATTTGCATAAACATGAAACGGTTCTTATTTTAGATTTCGATGGTCAACATAATCAAATTGTTGCTCGTAAGATTCGTGAGCTAGGGGTATATTCTGAAGTTCTTCCCTTATGATATATCTATGGAAAAAGTAATTGCCAAAAAGCCCCAAGGGATTATTTTAGCTGCCGGAGCAGATGGTGAGCCAGCTGACCGAAAATGTGGCTAGAAGTGGAGTCGGAGCTTTTGCAGTTGGCTATCCCGACTTCTTGTGGTGAGGGAGCAGGTGGAAAAGGAGATAGAGGTCTTTAAAGAACTTTCTTTTTAAGCAATGCCATTGTTCCGGGGAGTGGTCGATGGACTCCTTAATTCAAGAACAAGTCGTTTCTATTAGGGAAAAGGTTGGCGAGAGCAAGGTTTTATGTGCTCTTAGCGGAGGGGTTGACTCTTCGGTTGCTGCAGTTTTAGTACACAAGGCCATTGGCGATCAACTCACTTGTGTTTTTGTCGACCATGGTTTTTTGCGTAAGGGAGAGGCGGAAAAAGTTAAAACTACTTTTCAAGAACAATTTCAGATAAACTTAGTGTTTGTCGATGCTCGTGAACGATTTTTGCAAAAAATCACAGGTGTAAGTGACCCGGAAGAGAAGAGGAAAATTATTGGGACTGAGTTTATTCGAGTTTTTGAAGATGAGGCTGGTAAACTTGGGAAAATAGATTTTTTAGTTCAGGGAACAGTATATCCTGATGTGATTGAAAGCGGGACAGGCACAGCGGCAACGATAAAATCTCATCATAATGTGGGCGGCTTGCCTGAGGATATGGAATTTCAGTTGATTGAACCTTTGCGTCAACTTTTTAAGGATGAAGTGCGTGAAGTCGGTAGAAAATTAGGACTACCGGAGGAGATTGTTAATCGTCAACCTTTCCCGGGACCGGGTTTAGCTATCCGGATTATTGGGGAGATTACGGTCGAAAAGTTGAGTATTCTCCGAGAAGCTGATGCCATAGTTTTAGAAGAAATCCGTAAAGCCGGTTTGTATGACTCTATTTGGCAGTCTTTTGCGGTACTGCCTTCGATTAGAAGTGTAGGCGTAAAGGGTAAAGAAAGAACTTATGCTTATCCCATTATTTTGCGGGCGGTAACCAGTGTTGATGCCATGACGGCAGAATGTGCGCGTCTACCTTATGTTTTGCTGGAGCAGATTTCTAACCGTATTGTGCAAGAGGTATCTCAAGTAAACAGAGTAGTTTATGACATCACTTCTAAACCTCCGGGAACTATTGAATGGGAGTAGAGTGTTTTAGTAATCTAGGGGAGAAAACAGGAGGAACTAAATTGAATACAAGGACAATTAAAGACTTGGAAAAAAGATTATGGGATACAGCGGATGAGTTAAGGGCAAATACGGGTCTTAAATCATCAGAATACTCTACCCCTATTTTGGGACTTATTTTTTTAAAATTTGTAGATAGCAAATATACTGAACATGAAGAAGAAATAAATAAGGAACATAAGAAACTAAAAGGTAGTAGAAGAGAAAGAAACATTGAAGACATAGCAAAGGAAAAATGCGGCTTTTATTTACCAAATGAATCAAGATATGATTATCTTTTAAATTTAAGTGAAGAAGAGGATATAGCAAATAAGATAAAAGAAGCCATAGAAGGAATAGAAAAATATTCTCCCGAATTAGTTGGGATACTACCTAAAGATAGCTATCACAATTTAAGTAAAGAAGATAATAACAAGGTTTTAAATAGACTAATTAGAAACTTCAATGACATACCAACCGATATTGAAAGTGATATATTTGGAGAGATATATGAATATTTCTTAGGTAATTTTGCTTTAGCAGAAGGGCAAGGTGGGGGAGAATTCTTTACCCCAAGGACAGTTGTACAATATATGGTAGAAGTATTGAGCCCAACAGAAGGGAAAATATTAGACCCCGCATGTGGTTCAGGAGGAATGTTTGTTCAAACGGCTCATT
The DNA here is from genome assembly GCA_050951605.1 of Peptococcia bacterium. GTDB lineage: Bacteria > Bacillota > Peptococcia > DRI-13 > DTU073 > DUTS01. Next base: position 177,292 of record JBMNJJ010000002.1, read on the forward strand.
ACATAAAAAGGCAGAAGAAAAAACATGGAAACAATCATGATATAAATTTAAGAGCTTATGGAGTAGAGAGAACAGGTGAGACTGCAAATCTTGCTAAGATGAACTTATTTTTAAATAATATCAGAGGAGATATAATCGAAGGGAATTCATATTATGTGGATCCATATGATTCCTTTGAAAATTTTGATTATGTAATGGCCAATCCGCCCTTTAATGTAGATAATGTAGAATTAGATTTGGTAAAAGGGCAAAAAAGATTTAACAAATATGGAATACCGCAAACCAAGGGGAAAAATCCTAAAGTTCCAAATGCAAACTATCTTTGGATAAACCAATTTGCTACAGCATTAAATAAAAAAGGAAAAGCAGCATTAGTAATGGCAAATTCTGCTTCAGATGCAGGACATAGTGAAAAGGAAATAAGGAAAGCTTTAATAGAAGATGGGATAATATCGCAAATGGTAGCATTACCTTCAAATATGTTTATAACAGTTACACTACCTGCTACTCTTTGGTTTTTTAATAGAAACAAGAAAAAAAAGGATGAAATACTTTTTATAGATGCTAGAAATATATTTACTCAAGTAGATAGGACCCTTAGAAAATTCTCAGAAGAGCAAATTAAAAACCTAGCCATAATAACTAGACTATATGAAGGAGATTCTGAAAGTTTCTATGAACTAATAAAAGAGTATAAGGAAAGTAAAAACAATGCCAAATCAGAAGAAAAAAAGAAATACTTCCAAAAACAAATAGATTGGTTAATGGAAAGATTTCCGGAAGGTAAATATGAAGATGTAGTAGGACTTTGTAAAGTAGCAAAACTTGAAGGTGAAGATGGGATAATAGACCAAGATTATTCTTTAAATCCAGGACGGTATGTGGGAGTAGTAATAGAAGATGATGGGCTGACAGCAGAGGAATTTAAAGAAGAGATCTTTAGTTTGAATGATGAATTTAAGAAATTAAATGAAGAAGCTAAGGAACTGGAGAAGAGAATAGAAGAAAATCTGGATAAATTGGTGATAGAATATGAGTAAGTGGAGAGAGGTTAGATTTAAAGATGCAATAGAATTTAATCCAAAAGTAAAATTGGATAAAAATCGGCATTATCCTTGTATAGGAATAGCAAATATCGATGAAAGTTCATTATCCGTTTACGAAAATGAATCATTAAAATATACAGGACAAAGTTCTAGTAAATTTAAATCTGGTGATGTATTATTTTCTAGAATTACTCCATGTTTAGAAAATAGAAAAATAGCTAGGGTGTTTTTAGAGAGTAGTGATAGAGGTTTTGGTTCAACAGAATTATTTGTGTTTAGAGGGAAAAAGGGTAAGACGTTAACCAAATTTGTAAGTTATTTAGCGCAAACAGATATAATAGTTTTGCCCGCAATAAATAGTATGAGTGGAGCAAGTGGTAGGCAAAGAGCAGATAGATATTTTATAGAAAAACTAAAAATTAAAATTCCAGACCTGGAAACCCAAAAGAAAATAGCAGATGTCCTTTCGACCTATGATGAATTAATAGAAAATAATAATAGAAGAATAGAAATATTAGAAAAAACAGCAGAAGAAATATATAAAGAATGGTTTGTTAGAATGAGATTTCCCGGGTATGAAAATATCAAGTTTAATAAAGGAATACCCGAAAGATGGGAAGTTAAGAGGATTGGAGATGTAGCAAAGCTGGTTCATGGATATACAGAATCTGCTGATGAAAAGCCTATAGGACCTAAGTACTTAAGGGGTACCGATATTAATAAAGAAAGCTATATAAATTGGGAGGAAGTTCCCTATTGTGGGATAAAGGATACGAATGTAGATAAATATAAATTGTACAAAAATGATATAGTCATAATTAGGATGGCGGATCCTGGCAAAGTGGCTATAGTAGAAAGCAATATAGATGCTGTTTTCGCATCATATTTAATAAAAATAGACTATGATAAGGATAAAGTCAGACCATATTATATGTTTTATTTTCTATACTCGGATAGTTATCGGGAGCATATAAAAAGCTTTTCAAATGGAACAACACGTAGTAGCATAAACTCCAAAATGATTCTAAGTTCGAAAATACTTGTACCAAGCATTCAAATTCAAGAAGAATTTAACAAAAGGAGCAGTGTTATCAGGGAAATGTTAAATAAATTAATCAATAAAAACCAAAACCTAATCAAACAACGTGACTTATTACTACCTAGGCTTATGAACGGAACTATAGAAATAAGGTAGAGGAGGGGTATTGTGGGGAAGATTATAACAGAAGATATGCTAGAAAAGGCTTGTATAGATAGACTTTGTCCTAATAAATATGATTTTATAGATGCTTTTATTGGGTCAAATAAGGTTTTTTCTAGAGATAATATTTTAGAAATAGAGGAAGACGGTACAGGAAGGAAAAATATCAGAGAAGTAATATTACCAGATGTTTTATATAACAGCTTAAAAGTAATTAACCCACAAATACCGGAAAATATATTAAAAGATATCGTTGATGACCTTAGAGTATATATATCCAATAAAGATTTAAAAGATATAAACTACGAAAATTACAAATCAATAAAAGATTGTATAAGAGTAGAATATGAGAAGAACGGAAAGAAAATTCAGGACATAGTTCGCCTTATTGCTTTTAACAATGCTTATAGAAATACTTTTACCATAGTATCTCAAATGTGGATAAAGGGAGAATTTAGCTATAGAAGACCGGATTTAATATTATTTGTAAATGGACTACCTTTAGTCTTTATAGAACTTAAAAATTCTGATGTAAAATTAAAAACGGCTTATGATAAAAATTTAAAAGACTATATTAGGGATATTCCGCAATTGTTTTTCTTTAATCAATTTTGTGTCTTATCCAATGGAGTTGAAACTAGACTAGGCAGTTTTACTGCAGGTTATGAACATTTTTTTGAATGGTTAAGATTATCAGAAGATGATAAAGTTAATAGAAAATTCATAAGAAAAGAAGGCACGAGTATAGAGTATTTATTAGATGGACTATTTGAACATGAAACTTTACTAGATTATATAGAAAACTTTATTCTATATGAAAATAAAAGAGAGAAAATAATAGCTAAAAACCACCAGTTCTTGGGTGTTAATAATGCAATAGAAGCTTTTAAAAATCGAGAAGAACTAGATGGTAAACTAGGAGTCTTTTGGCATACTCAAGGTAGTGGTAAATCTTATTCTATGGGAATATTTGTAAATAAAATCAATAGAAAGATAAAAGGTAATTTTACATTCTTAATGGTAACAGACAGAGTAAATTTAGACGATCAGTTATATAAGAATTTTTTAAGAACAGAGGTTATACCTGCTAAAAAGGCAACTGAGAAGAAGAATCCATTTGTACCCAAGGACAGTACAGAATTAAGAGAGTATTTAACTACAAATAAACCTTTTATATTTACATTGATTCACAAATTCAGGTATGACAAGGGTAAGAAATACCCTGTTTTATCTGAACGAGATGATATTGTAGTAATAGTAGATGAGGCTCATAGAACTCAATATAAGGATTTAGCCGAAAATATGAGAACAGGTCTTCCCAATGCTCAATATATAGCTTTTACGGGAACGCCCTTATTAGGCTCTAAAAGGCTGACTAATCAATGGTTTGGTGATTATGTAAGTGAATATAATTTTGCTCAATCCGTAGAAGATGGCTCCACCGTACCTTTATATTATTCTAGGAGAGTACCAGAGGTAGCACTTATAAATACGGATTTAGATGATGATTATTTAGAAATAATTGAGAAAGAAAACCTTACTAAAGAAGAGGAGGAAAGGCTTGCTAAGTATTATGCGCAAACTAATGAAGTTCTGAAAAGGGACGATCGATTAGACAAAGTAGCTAAAGATATAGTAGAGCATTTTCCAAAGAGAGGATATCTTGGAAAGGCCATGGTTGTTTCTGTAGACAAATTTACTGCTGTAAAGATGTATGATAAGGTACAATATTATTGGGGAGAAAAACTTAAGGATTTATATGTAAAAAGGTCTAATGCTAAATTTAAAGAAAATAAGCTGAAGATAAATAATCAAATTGACTATATGAAAAGTGTAGAAATGGCAGTGGTAATAAGTGAAGGCGAAGAAGAAGAAAAAAAATTCAAAGAGCAAGGTTTGGATATAAAGAAACATAGGGAAAGAATGAATCTAATAGATGAAAATGGTCATGATATAGAAGATAATTTCAAGGATCCGGCTCATCCCTTATCCCTAGTATTTTTATGTGCCATGTGGCTTACAGGCTTTGATGTGCCCAGCGTCTCTACTTTATATTTAGACAAGCCAATGAAAGGCCATACCTTAATGCAGGCTATAGCCAGAGTAAATAGAGTCTATCCCGGAAAAAACTCCGGTTTAATAGTAGATTATTTAAATCTGTTTAAGTCTATGGAAAAGGCATTGGGAGAATATGCAAATCCGGATAATAAAGATGAAATGCCTGTAAAAGATATTGGGGCTATATTGGATTTATTAGACAAGACAATTGAAGAAACAGATATATTTTGTAGAGAGTTGGAAATTAGTTTTGATAAGATTTTGGAAATAGATGATGTGTTTCCTAGGATATCACTTTTTGAAGAGTACTTAGACATATTACTAGATAAGGATAAGAATAAAGAAGAGTTTAAAATATACTCTAATCTATGTAGAAATATTTATGAAGCAAGTAAACCAGAAGTTTTTGAAATAGGTTGGGATAATAAATATTTGTCCATAATATTGTATTTAGACGATATGGTAAGGGTTGCAGTAAGAGATGAAAAAATTGAAAATGCCAAAATTGAATTAAGTAGGACATTAGATTTAAGTGTAATGGCAGAAGCTGTTCAGGAGAATGATAAATCTAGTGAATATGGTGTTAAAATTATGGAGACATTGAATTTATCAGAGATAGACACAGATAATATTAGAAGGAAAATACAAGATTCACCATACAAGAATATTGAAATTCAAGAATTAAGATTGTTTATAGAAGAAAAATTAAAAAAGCTTTTAAAGAATAATAAAACAAGAATTAGTTTTGCAGAAAGATATAAGGCTATAATTGATAATTATAATTCTGGAAACTCCACAAATGAGAACTACTATGAAGATTTAATCAATTTTGTTGATGATTTGAAAGAAGAAGACGAAAGACATGTAAAAGAGGGATTAACTGAAGAAGAATTAGAAATCTATGATCTATTAAAAAAGGATAATTTAACTGAAAAAGAAGAACAGCTAGTAAAATTATCGGCTAAAAAATTATATGAGGTCATTACCGGCGATGATAGTGGGACAAAGGTTATTGATTGGTATAAGGATGAACAGCCTAGACAAAGGGTTAGATTCAGAGTTGAGGATGTATTAGATACTTATCTTCCAGAAAGTTATAGTAAGGAAATGTTTAATATAAAAACAGATATAATATTTACACACATTGTCGCGGAAGCCATGAGGGGAAATTGTTATGCTAGTTAGCATTTATGGTTTAAAAATTTGATAGTAAATAGAGGAAAGGAGGTTCTCATATGGCTAGAACAACTAAAATAAAAGTTAAGAAAGAAATATACGAATGGGCAATTAAAGAGTCTCAAAAAGATTTCGAAGAAATCAAGATTAGATTCAGAAATATTGAAAGTTGGTTAAGTCAAGATGATTTTCCAACTTTTAGACAGCTAAAGATTGTAAGGATAATAGAATCGCCTATAATTTCTTAAGAGAAAAGCTAGAACTTAAAGGGATTATTGTGATGCAAAATGGAATAGTAGGTTCTAATACGCATAGAAAGCTAGATATAAATGAATTTAGAGGGTTTGTGTTATATGATGAATTTGCACCACTAATCTTTATTAATACAAATGATAGTATGGCTGGAAAGATATTCACTTTAGTGCATGAATTTATTCATATATTGTTTGAAGAAGATGACATTTTAGAAAATATAGATTTATTTAAAGATGTGAAATTGGAGTCTCAAATCAATAAAATTACTGTTGAGTTTCTTATGCCAGAAATTCATATTAAGGAATATTGGGATAAACAAGAAAGAAATTTAAATCAAATAGAAAAGCTTAGTAAGTTATTCAATGTAAGCAGACTAGCATTAGCTATTAGACTTAAAGAGCTTGATTTAATGAATCAAGCTTTAGTTCAAAAGGTGAATGAAGTAACTAAGCGGGATTTAGAAAAGAAGGCAAACAATTTTAATGGCGGAAATTATTGGGATACTTATAAATCGCGTTATAGTAATAACTTTATAGAAACCGTGATTCAAGGTGCAGAATCTGGTGAGATAGGTTATAATTACGCATTGTGTGTAGTTATCGTTTTGACCGCTGTGCAACGATGGCAAAATAATCGTTGTAAAATGAAGCGATAAATAAAACGATGTGTTTAACGTTGCAAATGCACAATGTTTATGATAAAATCTTATTATAGATATTGGGGAGGTTATATTATGGAAACAAAGGAAAAGTATAACCTGGAATTTAAAGAAGAAGTAACAAAAACTTTTTTAAAGACTGTTAGTGCTTATGCAAACTATAATGATGGGAAGATAATATTTGGAATTGGTGATGACGGGGATTTAATAGGTTTAGATTATGTTCAAGATGAATGTCTTAGGATAGAGAATATGATCAATGATTCCATAGAACCTGTTCCTAATTTTAAAATAAAAGTAGAAAAAATAGATGATAAAACTATGGTCATATTAAATGTTAAAAAAGGTAGAGATACACCATATTATTACAGAGGAAAAGCTTATAAAAGGTCAAACACTTCTACTTTAGAGGTAGATAGATATGAATTAAGAAGATTGGCTATAGAAGGGATAAATATGGCTTATGAAGAGAGAAAAGCATCATCGCAAAGTTTAGAATTCAATAAATTAGAATCTAAATTAAAAGAAAAGGCAGGAATAAAAAATATAAGTCTGGATATTTTAAAAACTTTAAATCTGTATAATAAAGATGGATATTATAATATCGCCGGGGAATTATTAGCAGATGAAAATAATATAGATTTTTCAGGGATTGATATAGTTAAATTTGGAAAAGATATTAATCAAATTTTATATAGGGAAACTATTAGCAATAAGTCCTTATTATCACAATATGATAGAGCAATAGAGATTTTTGAACTATATTATCAATATGAAGAAATAGAAGGATATAACAGAGTAAAAAAAGAGCTGATTCCTAGGGAAGCGTTCAGAGAATCTTTGGCTAATGCAATAGTGCATAGAGTTTGGGATGTAAACTCATATATCCAAATATCTATGTATGATGATAGGATAGAAATAAATTCACCGGGAGGATTACCGGAAGGTATTTCTCAAGAAGAGTATTTATATGGAAACATTTCAGTGTTGAGGAATCCAATAATAGCGGGAGTTTTTTATAGATTAGATATTATAGAAAAGTTTGGAACTGGAGTTACGAGAATAAATAAGGAATATATTAAGAGCATATCTAAACCGAGTTTTAATATTAGTAAAAATAATATAAATATACAATTACCGCTCATAGAGAGTGATAAATTAAATTTAGTGAAAGACGAAGCCATTATCTATAAGATTTTAAAAGACGAAATAGAGCTTTCCAGAGGGGAATTAGATAAAAAAGCCGGATTTAACAAGGCAAAGACCCTTAGAATGTTGAATGGTCTTATAGATAAAAACATAATACAAAAATTAGGTAAAGGTCCTGGAACAACTTATAGAATAAGGTGAATCTATAATAAGTAAAAACCTGATAGTGGCTTGAAATGGCTGTTAACAGGTTTTTTATGTTGTTCTAATAAGAATAATTGCAGGAAGTTTTATGGCATATTTGGTATTTTTGTATTAAGATAATGGGGAGGTTCACAGGGACTCATTTTTTAAATGAAATAAATTCCTAAAATTTTTCAATCATGATATTATAATGATTAGGAGTAAGTATTTTAAGAAATGCTAGGGGTAGAGAAGGAAGGGGGATATTTTTGACGAATAAAGTATTAGTAATTATGGGCAGTGATTCCGATTGGCCTATTATGAAGAAGGCTTTAGTGATATTAAAGGAATTTGCTGTAGATTATGAGGCTCATGTCGCTTCAGCTCATCGTACTATGGAACGAGCTTTGCAATTAGCTCGCGAAGCACACCAAAAAAATTTCGAGGTAATTATAGCCGGAGCCGGAGCCGCTGCTCATTTACCCGGTGTATTGGCTGCGGTAACTCCCTTGCCGGTAATCGGGATACCGATTAATGCTACTGCTTTGCAGGGAGTAGATGCTCTTTATGCGATGGTGCAAATGCCTTCGGGAATACCTGTAGCTACGGTGGCTATTGATGGAGCTAAAAACGCAGCTTTACTTGCCATTCAGATTTTAGGTGTTAAGGATAGCACTTTGCGTCAAAAATTAATAGAATATAAAGAGCAATTAGCTGTGGAAGTGGCGAAGAAAGACGAGAAAATCCAAAATTTAGTTAAAGAACTTGAATAAAAAGTTGGTAGGAATTTTGAAGGGAGGAAAAAGGGTGTTTAAGGCGGTTGTAACAATTACTTTCAAAAAAAGTATTTTAGACCCTCAAGGAAGTGCTGTCCATAAGGCGCTAAAGTCTTTAGGTTATCAGGAAGTAGAAGATGTACGGATGGGCAAACACGTGGAAATTCTGCTGAGAGGTGAAAAACGTCAAGAAGCGGAAGCACAGGTAAAGGAAATGTGTTCTCGGCTTTTGGCTAACCCTGTTATTGAAGATTATCAAGTGGAATTGGTGGAGGTAGAAGTATGAAATTTGGCATAGTGGTATTTCCCGGTTCCCATGGTGAAACAGATTGTCATTATGTGATTGAGCAGGTTTTAAAGGAACCGGTGACTTATTTGTGGCACGCGGAAGAAGACTTGCAAGGGGTGGATTGTGTGATTGTTCCGGGTGGATATGCTTATGGCAATTATTTACGCCCGGGTTCTATCGCTCGTTTTTCTCCACTTATGAAACAAGTTATTGCTTTTGGTAAAAAAGGTGGCTTGATTTTAGGTATCTGTAATGGTTTTCAGATCCTTACTGAAGCCGGGCTTTTACCGGGTGCTTTAATTAGAAATCCGAGTCTTCGTTTTCAGTGTCAAAATACTTTTTTGCGTGTAGAACAAACACAGACACCTTTTACTAATCTTTGTGAACAAAAAGAAGTAGTGAGGATACCTATTGCTCATGCGGAAGGTAGTTTTGTTACGGATAAAGAAACATTGGAGCGTTTAGAGAAAGAAGGGCGGGTAGTTTTCCGTTATTGTGATGAGCAGGGTGCGATAACTCCGGAAAGCAATCCTAATGGCTCTTTAAATAATATTGCCGGTATTATTAATGAACAAGGGAATATTCTAGGGATGATGCCTCGTCCGGAAAGATGTGTAGAAGCTTTATTAGGTGGCGAAGCTGGGAAAAAAATTTTTAGTTCTTTAGTTGAATGGTGGCAGGGAGGTGTAGGACGGTGAAAGAAGGTCTTTGGCGGGAAGTGGGGCTTTCTGATGATGAATATGAATTAATTAAAGAAATAATGAACAGGGAGCCTAATGAAGTAGAACTGGGAATGTTCGGCGTAATGTGGTCCGAACATTGTAGTTATAAAAATTCGAAGAATGTTTTAAAACAGTTTCCTACTACGGGACCGCGTGTTTTGCAAGGTCCGGGAGAAAATGCCGGTGTAGTCGATATTGGTGATGGGCAGGCAGTAGTTTTTAAGATTGAGAGCCATAATCATCCTTCGGCTATCGAACCTTATCAAGGCGCAGCGACAGGAGTAGGCGGAATTGTTCGCGATATTTTCACGATGGGGGCAAGACCGATTGCTTCTCTTAATTCTTTACGTTTTGGTTCTTTAAAGAGTAAAAAAACACGCTATCTCTTTGAGGGCGTAGTGGCGGGTATCGCTGGCTATGGTAATTGTATGGGGATTCCTACAGTTGCGGGAGAAGTATATTTTCATCCTTCTTATGAAGAAAATTGTTTGGTTAATGCTATGAGCGTAGGACTTATGAGTCATGCAGATTTAGCGAAAGGGTTAGCCACGGGACCGGGCAATCCTGTTTTTTTGGTAGGTGCTCGTACGGGAAGGGATGGAATTCATGGGGCTACTTTTGCCTCAGAAGAATTGAGTGAGGCTTCAGAGGAACGTGTTCCTGCTGTACAGGCCGGTGACCCGTTCATGGAAAAACTATTAATGGAGGCTTGCTTGGAAGTACTTAAAACAGGTTATGTCGTTGGCATGCAGGACTTAGGTGCTGCCGGGATAACTAGTTCTTCTTGTGAAATGGCTTCACGAGCAGGAACGGGAATAGAAATGGATGTAGCTAAGGTACCTTGTCGAGAAGAGGGCATGACCCCTTATGAAATTCTCTTATCTGAATCTCAGGAACGAATGCTGCTTGTTGTTGAAAAAGGAAAAGAAGAAGAAGTACGGGCTATTTTTGAGAAATGGGACTTAGAATCTACAATTATTGGTCAGGTTACTGCTGATGGTTTGATGACGATTAAAGTGGGAGAGGAAATAGTGGCTCAGATTCCTGCTCGGGCTTTAACAGAGTTATGTCCGCGTTATGACCGTGAAGCACAGGAACCTGAATATTTAGCCCAGGCGCAAGGGTATGACTTGGGCACTTTGCCGGAAATGGAGGACTATGGCAAAGTACTTTTGACTTTACTGGGGACACCGACGATTGCTAGTAAGGAATGGGTTTTTAGTCAGTTTGATTATCTGGGGGGGACGAATACTGTAGTTCCACCGGGTAGTGATGCGGCTGTGCTTAGGGTAAAGGGATATAATAAAGGTATTGCTTTGACGGTAGATGGTAATTCACGTTATGTTTATTTAGACCCTTATCGTGGTGGGCAGATTGCGGTGGCGGAGGCAGCTCGTAACCTAGTGTGCGTAGGGGCCGAACCTTTAGCTTTAACGGATGGCTTAAATTTTGGGAATCCTGAAAAGCCTGAGATTTTTTGGCAGTTCAAGGAAGCTGTAGCGGGAATGAGTAATGCTTGTGAAGCTTTAGAGACGCCAGTCGTTGGGGGTAATGTAAGTTTTTATAATGAAACGAAGGGTGAAGCTATTTATCCTACTCCTGTTGTAGGAATGGTAGGTTTAGTAGAAGATTTATCTCAGGTAACCACTCCCGGTTTTAAACAGGAAGAAGATATTATTATTCTTTTAGGTCAAAACAAGGATGAATTGGGTGCTAGTACTTATCTTAGTGTAATTCATGGTTTGGAAGCAGGTAAAACACCGGAAATAGATTTGGAGTTGGAGAAAAAGGTTCAGAAAGCTACTTTAGAATTAATCAAGATGGAACTTGCTGTTTCGGCACACGATTGTTCGGAAGGTGGCTTGGCTGTAGCTTTGGCCGAATGTTGTTTAGCGGGGAAAATTGGTGCTGAAGTTGCCCTTACTGAAAATATTCGTCCGAGTAGTATACTTTTTGGGGAATCTCCGTCTAGAATAATTATTTCTATCCGTAAGGGGAAAATTGATACGGTTTTACAGCATTTGAAAAAGCTGCAAGTCCCTTATAAAGTGATCGGAAGTGTAGGCGGAGAAGCTTTAAGTATTGCTGGTTCGGGGTGGAAAGTTAAAGCTGAACTAGCGGAGATGGAGGAGAAATATCGGAGGGCAATACCATGTTTAATGCAGGAATAAAAAATAACGAAGCGGAGAGTTTTCTTTTTAAAGCAGATAAAATGGAAGAAGCGTGTGGTGTTTTTGGTATTTATGGTCCTGAAAAAGATGTAGCTCGTTTAACTTATTATGCTTTATATGCTCTGCAACATCGTGGGCAAGAAAGTGCAGGAATTGCCGTTTCTGATGGACAAGGAATTAAAGTTCATAAGGGGATAGGGCTAGTTGCAGAGGTTTTTTCTGACCAAGTTTTAACTAAATTGACAGGACACATGGCGATAGGTCATGTGCAGTATTCTACATTAGGCTCTGGCCTGGCTGTTAATTCTCAGCCTCTTGTTTGTCAATATTTAAAGGGTAATTTAGCGATAGCTCATAATGGGAATTTAATCAATACACATGAATTAAAAGAGAAATTGGCGGCTAATGGTTCTGTATTTCAATCAACCATTGATGCAGAACTTATCGCTAATTTAATTGCTCGTTATGGACAAGGCTTATTGGAAGAGGCTTTGATGAAAACAATGATTGATATTAAAGGCAGTTATGCGTTAGTAGTCATGACTGAAGATAAATTAATTGGGGTTAGAGACCCTTATGGTAATAGACCACTTTGTCTCGGTAAAATAGATAATTCTTATCTTCTTGCTTCCGAATCTTGTGCACTGGATGTTCTAGGAGCAGAATTTATTAGAGATGTGGCTCCGGGGGAAATTGTAGTTATTGACCGAGAGGGGCTTCATTCTCGGCGTTTTTTATCTCCCGTAGAGCGTGCTCTCTGTGTTTTTGAATTTATTTATTTTGCTCGACCTGATTCTAATATTGATGGCATTAATGTGATGGCGGCACGTCGGGCGATGGGGCGAGAGTTGGCCAAGGAAAGTCCTGTAGAAGCGGATATTGTTATTCCTGTACCTGATTCAGGTATAGCCGGGGCACTCGGTTATGCGGAAGCCCTTAATCTTTTTTTTGATATGGGCTTAATGAAAAATCGGTATATCGGCAGAACTTTTATTCGCCCCGAACAAAATGAACGAAATTTAGCAGTGCGTCTAAAATTAAATCCGGTGACCAAGTTAGTTGCTGGGAAAAAAGTAGCAATTGTTGATGACTCTATTGTGAGAGGTACTACCAGTAAGAAAATCGTTAAAACCATACGTAATAGAGGAGCTAAAGAGGTGCATTTATTGATTACTTCACCTCCGGTTATTGCACCTTGTTATTATGGGATAGATACCTCGGAGAGGGCACAATTAATTGCGGCACAGAAATCACCTGAAGAAATAAGAGAACATATTGGGGCAGACTCTCTTTCTTATTTAAGTATAGAAGGGCTATATCGTGCTTTGAGGCAAGAAGCAGGATTTTGTACAGCTTGTCTTAGTGAAGAATATCCTTTGGGTATACCGCCCGGAGAAAAATTGGGTAAACATTGTTCAGAGGTTTCCCCTCGGCAGAGAAAGGAGGCTCGGTAATGGAGCCCAAACAGAAATGGACTTATCGGGAAGCAGGTGTAGATATTGATCGTGGTAATGAAGCGGTAGAGTTGTTTAAGCCTTTAGTGGCTCAGACAATACGGAAAGAAGTTTTAGGAACTTTGGGAGGATTTGGTTCATTTTTCGCCTTAGATTTGAAAAAATATAAACAGCCTGTTTTAGTTTCCGGCACTGATGGTGTAGGAACAAAACTGGCTGTTGCCCATAAAACGCGGAAGCACGATACGATTGGTATTGATTGTGTAGCGATGTGTGTCAATGATATTCTTGTTTCTGGTGCTGAACCGCTTTTTTTCTTAGATTATTTAGCAGTAGGTAAATTAGAGCCTCAACAAGTTGCAGAAGTAGTAAAAGGTATTACAGAAGGCTGTCTTCAAGCCGGTTGTACTTTAATCGGGGGAGAAACAGCGGAAATGCCGGGGTTTTATCGTCCTGGTGAATATGATGTAGCCGGTTTTGTTGTTGGGGCAGTGGAACGGGAAAAAATAATTGACGGGCAAACAATTATGCCGGGAGATGTAATCGTAGGACTCCCTTCCACAGGGCTTCATTCTAACGGGTTTTCTTTGGCGCGTAAAATTTTCTTTGAGGTTTATGATTGGTCACCGGAGATGTTTGTAAAAGAGTTTGGTTGTACCTTAGGGGAAGAATTATTAAAGCCGACGCGCATTTATGTACAGTTAGTGCAACAAATTTTACAGAAATTCTCCATAAAAGGGATGGCTCATATTACAGGAGGGGGACTTCTGGAAAATCCGCCACGAATTTTACCTTTTACTTGTCATCTGGAAATTACATATGGCTCTTGGCCCGTTCCCACAGTTTTTAAACTTTTAGCTCAAGGTGGGCAAATCGAGACTTTAGAAATGTTACGCACTTTCAACATGGGGATTGGTTTTGCTTTAATTCTTGATACTGAAAGTGGTCCTAAATTAGTTAAGTGGTTAAAGGAGATGGGGGAAGAAGCCTATGTTATCGGACAAGTAGTAGCAGGTAGCCCCGGAGTCACGATAAGGGGGCTTAAATAAATGGAAAAATTGCGTTTGGCGGTTCTCGCTTCGGGCCGAGGTTCTAATCTGCAAGCAATTCTGAATGCCTGTCATGGGGGACAGATAAATGCTGAAGTTGTGGTGGTACTTAGTGATAAAGAAAATGCATTAGCTTTAGAACGAGCAAAACGGGAAGGAATTCCTGCTTTATGGGTTAATCCTGCCAGTTTTTCGAGCCAAGAAGCTTATGAAAAAAAACTTGTTCAAGTAATAAACGATTTTACTGTCGATTATTTGCTTTTGGCCGGTTTTATGCGCATCCTTTCTCCTGTCTTTATTCGTGGAGTTGCCATACCTATCTTGAATATTCACCCTTCGCTTTTACCTGCTTTTTCAGGTCTTAATGCACAAAAGCAGGCTTTAGATTATGGGGTTCGTTATAGTGGTTGTACAGTACATTTTGTGGATGAAGGGGTAGACACCGGTCCTATAATTTTACAGGCGGTAGTCCCTGTTTATTCTGATGATACAGAAGAAAGTTTGGCCCAACGAATTCTTCAGGAAGAGCATTGGCTTTATCCTAAGGTGATTCAACTTCTTAGTGAAGGAAGAATTCGTTGTGAAGGGCGCAAAGTAATTATTAAGGAGGGACAAAAAAGTGAGTAAAAGTGCTTTAATTAGTGTATCTAATAAAAAAGGTATTATTAATTTTGCTCAAGGTCTGCAAGATTTAGGGTATAAAATTATTTCTACAGGAGGGACAGCTCAAACTCTTAGTGAGGCGGGAGTAGAAGTGATGGCTGTTTCTGAAGTAACAGGTTTCCCCGAGATTTTAGGAGGAAGAGTAAAAACTTTGCACCCTAAAATTCAGGGGGGTATTCTAGCCCGACAAACTGCTGAACATCAGAAACAGTTAGCTGATTTAGGGATAGAACCTTTAGATTTAATAGTAGTTAACCTTTATCCTTTTAGAGAAACTATTGCTAAAGAGGATGTGACTTTAGAAGAAGCCATTGAAAATATTGATATTGGCGGACCGACGATGGTTCGTGCTGCTGCTAAAAATTATGAACGGGTTACTGTTGTTGTTAATCCTTTTCATTATGAGGAAATATTACAGCAGTTACGAAAAGAGGGCGAAATATCTTTATCGATAAGAAAAAAATTAGCCCTAGAAGCTTTTGTTCATACAGCGTCATATGATGTGGCTATTAGTCAATATTTAAGTAAGGTTTTTGCTGAAGCAGATTTTCCTCAGTATTGTTTTTGGGAAGGTAAAAAGATACAAGATTTACGGTATGGAGAAAATCCACATCAAAAGGCGGCGTTTTATGGTTTTAGGGGTGAACGGCAAGGAACATTAACAGGTGCTAAAAAGTTACAAGGGAAAGAATTATCTTATAATAATTTGGTTGATATAGAGGCGGCGTGGTCTATTGTAACTGAATTTTCGGCACCTGCTGCCGCGATTATTAAACATACAAATCCTTGTGGCGCTTCGATGGGAAAAGATATTCATGAGGCTTATCTTAAGGCCTATGAGTCTGATCCTCTTTCCGCTTTCGGGGGAATTGTAGGACTAAACCGGGAAGTCGATCAAGAAACGGCTGAAGAAATAAAGAAAATCTTTTTAGAAGTAATTATCGCTCCTTCTTTTAGTAAGGAAGCTCTTACTATTTTAGCGACTAAGAAAAACTTGAGGCTTATTGAGATGGGTGAGCAAAAACCAGAGCGCAAGGCATACTGGTTGGAACCTGTGAGCGGTGGTTTTCTATTACAAGAAAGAGACCAGGCTAAAATTTCAGCAACAGATTTAAAAGTCGTCACCAAGAAAAAGCCAACTGAAGAGCAAATTGCAGAACTTCTCTATGCGTGGAAGATTGTCAAACATGTTAAATCTAATGCTATAGTTTTAACTAAAAATAAACAAATCTTGGGTGTCGGCGCCGGTCAAATGAATAGAGTCGGGGCGGCAAAAATTGCTTTAGAACAAGCTAAGGAACAGGTTCGTGGTGCCGTTTTGGCTTCTGATGCTTTTCTTCCTTTTTCTGATACGGTAGAGGTAGCGGCTCAAGCCGGCA
Source organism: Peptococcia bacterium (assembly GCA_050951605.1). Lineage (GTDB taxonomy): Bacteria > Bacillota > Peptococcia > DRI-13 > DTU073 > DUTS01. The sequence continues at coordinate 193,521 of JBMNJJ010000002.1, forward strand.
TTAGTGCGATTATCCAGCCCGGTGGTTCGATTAGAGATGAAGACGTGATTACTAAAGCAGATGAATATGGAATTGTGATGGTCTTTACAGGTATAAGGCATTTTAAACATTAGGAGGGAGAGAGGTGCCCAAGTTAAAAATTTTAGTAGTTGGCAGTGGAGGACGTGAGCATACTCTTGTATGGAAATTAGCACAAAGTAAGCAGGTAGAAAAAATTTATTGCGCACCTGGTAATGTGGGGATGATACCTTTAGCAGAGCTAGTGTCGCTTAAGGTGGAGGATATTGCGGGTATAGTTCGCTTTTGTCAAAAAGAGCAAATTGATTTGGTAGTTGTTGGACCGGAACTTCCCCTTACTTTAGGGCTTGTTGATGCTTTAGAAGAAGTAGGGATCAAAGCTTTTGGCCCTAACAAGAAAGCAGCAGAGCTTGAAGGGAGCAAGGTCTTTGCTAAGGGTTTAATGACTCGTTATGGAATCCCTACAGCTCGTTATGGAGTTTTCCGTGAAGTACAGTCGGCTCAAGACTTTGCACGTGAAATAAATGGTCCTTGGGTAGTTAAAGCGGATGGTTTAGCTGCAGGTAAAGGTGTTTTAATATGTTCTACTTTGGAGGAAACAGATAAAGCTATTGAGAAAATTCTTGTCAAGAAAGCTTTTGGGGTAGCCGGGGAAAAGGTAATTATTGAGGAGTTTTTAGAAGGAGAAGAATTAAGTTTAATGGCTTTTTGTGATGGTCAAACTGTTGTGCCGATGGTTTCAGCACAGGATCATAAAAGGGTTTTTGCCGGCGATAGGGGACCAAATACCGGGGGAATGGGGGCTTATTCCCCGGCGCCGGTAGCAACATCTGAGCTATGTCAAGTAGTGATGGAACAAGTATTGCAACCTACGGTTAAAGCCATGGCCGAAGAAGGACGAACTTTTAAAGGTGTTTTATATGCCGGGTTGATGATTACAAAACAAGGTCCACGTGTACTTGAGTATAATGTGCGTTTTGGTGACCCGGAAACTCAGGTCATTTTGCCGAGGTTAAAGAGTGATTTAGTGGAGATTCTCTTGGCGGTATGTACAGGAGAACTAGAAAAATGGGCAAAGAAATCAGGTGTTTTGTCTGCAATAAATAGCAAGCAAATGTGGCGGGAAGAGGCTTGTGTAACTGTGGTTATGGCATCTAGTGGCTATCCTGGAGCTTATCAAACTGGATTTGAAATTAAAGGGTTGGCGGAAGTGCCGGAAGAGGTTCTTGTTTTTCATAGTGGTACAGCAAGACAAGCGGGGGAAATTGTTACGGCAGGGGGGCGTGTTCTAGCGGTTACTGCGTTAGGAGAGAACTTGCGACAAGCTGTGGATACTGCTTATCGTGGTGTGGAAAAAATTAATTTTGCAGGGGCGCATTACCGTGAAGATATTGCTTATCGCGCTTTTCGACGATGATATTTTTGTGTAAGGTTAGAGGAGGTGATATGTGAAAAAATGGTTCTTGAAGTTAATGTAAGTGTGTGGTTAGATTAAAATATAGAAGTTTTTTACTAGAAAAGCGTCTGAATCATTGTTAAATGGTTCATTTGAGGGGGAAACAGCAATGGGCGGAAGTTGTGATTACAAGTATTCTAAAGTTAAGAACAAACAGAAGGTTCAGGGTACTATTGATGAGCCTAATAAAGACGGTTTTGCACACTTTATGTTGAAAGAAATTTATGAACAGCCGCAAGCTTTTCAAAAGACGCTACAAGGTCGTATTCAACAAGGTCAAGTAAAATTTGCAGAATTAAATTTTACTCAAGAACAAGTAAAAAAGTGGGATAAAATTTATATTATAGCTTGTGGTACTGCTTATCATTCCGGATTGTTTAGTAAATCTTTATTGGAAGAGTTTTCAGGCGTTTTTGCGGAAGTAGAAATTGCTTCCGAATTTCGTTATTGTAATCCGCTGATTGATGAAAACACGTTAGCTATTTTTGTTAGCCAGTCCGGGGAAACAGCAGATACTTTAGGGGCATTACGTAAAGCAAAAAATAGTGGGGCTACTACGTTGGCGATTACTAATGTTGTAGGTAGTACTATTTCGCAGGAAGCAGATTATAATATTTATCTCGAGGCAGGTCCGGAGATTGCGGTGGCTTCCACAAAAGCTTATACCACAATGTTGATTATCCAATATTTATTAAGTATTTACTTAGCACAAGTGAAAGGTACAATGCCGGAGCAGAAAAAAACAAAAATTTTAACTGCTTTACAGGAACTTCCGGAAAAAGCACAACAAATATTAGAACAAAAGGAATTTTATTTGGAAATTATTCAAGAAATAAAAAATGTGCAGAGTCTCTTTTTTATCGGACGTGTTTTTGACTATTATACTGCTATGGAAGGGGCTCTAAAGCTGAAAGAAACCTCTTACATTCATGCCGAGGCTTATGGTGCCGGAGAAATAAAACATGGTACGATGGCTATTGTGACGGAAGAAACTCCTGTAGTTGCTGTTGCCGTACAGAAAAGCGTTTATGAAAAAACTTTGCATATTGTGAAAGAAGTAGCGGACAAAGGAGTTTTTGTTCTTGCTGTGGTTGAAGAGGGTGATACAGAGATGCAAAAGTGGGCAAACAAGGTTATTTATATCCCTCAAATTGAAAATATAGTTAGCCCTGTTTTAACTGTAATTCCTTTACAGTTGTTGGCTTACTATACTGCTGTAGCTAGAGGTTGTGATGTTGATCAACCACGTAATTTAACGAAAGCGGTGACGACGGAATAATATAGCTTAAAGAGAATAGGAACAATAAAAACAGGGAGCTAGACATTTTTTGTCTCCCTGTTTTTAAGGTATATAATAGTAAAAAAATTATTTAAAAAGGGGTATAAATAATGGATAAACATAAATTTATTTGGATTCCGCGAATTTTAGCAATTATTTTTATTTTATTTATTTCCGTTCTTTCTTTAGATGTGTTTTCTATGGAAGATACTTTTTTGAGAATGGTCGTGGGTCTTTTTGTTCATTTATTACCGTTTCTAATTTTATTAGCGATGCTAATAGTTTTTTGGAAACAACCACGTTATTGTGGTTATGTTTTTCTTTTTCTCGGGATAGTATTTACTTTGTTTTTTAAAACATATCTACGCGTTGATGTTTTTCTATTGATTTCATTCCCACCATTACTTATTGGAGTATTATTTGTTGTGGCTCATTTCCGGCAAAAAAGAAGTAGGTAAGCCGAAAGCCCATATTTAAATCACCGTGATAAAGGTTTTTATACTGATTAAGTTTCACCAGATACTTGCAATTTAGCTAAAAATTAGATATAATTCACATAGATGTTATGATTAAAAATTTAAGAAAACGTCTTGAAACGGGCGTTATAATACCGTTAATGGCTGAGTTGCAATTTAGCCCAACGGAGTTTCAGTAGTTGTAGTTAAATAGCAGATTCATAATTATTAGACGTATAAAGGCTACACTTATCAATGGGAGTAGCCTTTATAGTTATTTTTTAAAATATGGAAGGATTGTTTTTAGAAGTTTATTTATTAATTTTAGTTCATGGGGTGAACATTTATTAAGCAAGACAATTATTTCTTCATAGTTATCGGTGGTATCTACTTTATAGATGTTATGAACATCACGAGCATAATAAGCCTGAGGAGTGTTTAGTCCAAAAATGAGGTAGTCTAAAGAGATATGTAAACAATGGGCTATTTTTACTAAAGCGTTGAGACTCATTTGGCGTTCGCCGCGTTCCAGTTGTCCGACATAGTAATCGGAAAGCCCAATAATTTCGGCGAATTCTTCTCGTGAGAGTTCAAATATTTCTCTTTGTTCACGTATTCTTTGTCCAATCGCTTTGCAATCTATTTTGTTCTTCATTTTTATTCACTCCTTAGATAATACTTTATCTGAATTAATGTTGCAGCTGAATTTGCCAGTTGCTAATATTTATTATTTGCAATTAGCATTCGTTTGATGTAAAATTATGTCTAGAATTTTGAATATACAGATGGAGTAAATAATGAAGGATAAAATTGAACGGGTGAGAAATATTCTTTATAAAGCAGCAGACTTAAATGTGAGTTATGACTTGCTTTTGCAAATAAGTCAAAAGCTTGATAAGTATATCGTGGAATATTTACGTGAGAGTGAATCTCAAAAGGGTAATTTAAATAGGAGGAAAAATGAAGGATAAAATTTATAATTATGCTCCTGTCGTTTTATTAATAACGGGGCTGATTTTATTGTTAGGTATGTTTTGTATAGACAAATACATTTTTAATCATTCTTTTAGTTGGGTAAGAATATTATTAATAATTATTTTAATTTTGCTTTGTACATTTTGCGGGGTAATTATTAGGAATTTATATCTACAGGTACATACAGATACATTAACCGGTTTACATAATCGTAAATATTTCTATACAAAATTAGCTGAAATAAAAATTAAAAAATTTTTCTCATTAATTTTAATTGACCTTGATGACTTTAAAAATGTTAATGACACTTATGGACATTTAGCGGGTGACCAGGTATTACAACAATTTGCAGAGATTTTAAATAAAAATACTAGAAAAAATGATATCATTGCTCGTTGGGGTGGAGAAGAATTTGCGTTAATTCTTCCGGAAACTGGTCTCCAAGAAGCTTTTAAAATTGCTGATAGAATTAGGACAGTAGTAGAAGGTTATGTTTTTTCTTGTAAAAAAAACACCTGTAAAATTACAATAAGTATTGGTATTGCTGCCACAAAAGAAGGAACGGATTTGGGCATCGAACAGTTTGTAAAAATTGCAGATGAAGCCCTTTATAGGGCTAAAGAAAAAAAGAATTCTATTGTTATGGTTTAATTGGCACAAAAAAAGGAGGGAATAGCCTGAGAAAAGTTAATTCTTTCTTTAGTTAGAAGAAAGATCAAGGCTTTTTGTATCAGGCTAGATTTTTTATGATTAAATTTTTACATTTGGCTGATGTTCATTTAGATACGGCTTTTCAGAATCGTGACACTAAAATGCGTTCTTTACTCAGAGAGGCAGGACGAGAGGCTTTTAGGGCAGGAGTTGATTTAGCTCTTTCGTCCGGCTGCCATGCTCTATTAATAAGTGGGGACTTATTTGATAATCAGACATTAAGTTTTACAACGGAAAAATTTTTGCTTACAGAAATGCAACGTTTAGCACAGGGACAAGTTCAGGTTTTTTATGCGACAGGAAATCATGACCCATCCGGTAGTAAATATCGCGTAAAGCAGATTCTTTGGCCTGATAATGTACATATTTTTTCTCAATGTATACCGGAGTCATATCCACTTATTAATAGTGAAGGGCAAACGATAGCTATGATTGTGGGAGCTGGTCATGAAAATTCAAAGGAAAGTGAGAATTTAGCAAGTTCTTTTCCCGAAGCACGAAATTATGATGTACCTTTTATTGCTGTATTGCATGCTTTGGTTACAGGAAGTAGTGGTGAGGCTGAACATGAGCGGTATGCTCCTTGCACTTTACTTGATTTAAAAGAAAAGGGCTATGTTTATTGGGCTTTGGGTCATATACATCAGCGTGGGGTTTTATCTGAAAGTCCCTATATTGTTTATCCTGGTAATTTGCTGGGACGAAATCCTCGTGAAAATGGGACTAAGGGTGCTTATCTAGTAGAAATTGATGATTATGGTCAAGTAAAAATAGATTTTTATCCTTTGGCTCCACTTTGTTGGTATGACTTGACGATTAATAATTTGGCAGAAGCAGATAATCTAGAAAAATTGGAACAATTAATTATCAGAGCAGTTGAAGAGCAGTTGAAAAACAAGCTTAAGGAAGAAAAGATTTTACTACGTCTTAAACTTGCTGGTCCTTGTCCGTTGTATCGGGAATTGACTGTTGCGGAAAACTTGGCTGTTCTTACGGAAAACTTAACATTTCTTTTGTCTTTGGAGTATTTAGAGTTAAATGAAGAGGGGCTTTTTCCTCCTCTTCATTTGGAGAGATATGGAAATGAGCCTCATGTTTTAAGTGAATTACTTAATTTAATTTCTTCTTTGACAAGTGATGAGACCAAGCTTTTAGAAATAGCTCCGGTGGAATTGGCTGGTTGTCCTAAAAATGTTGAGCCCAGGGAAAAAATTAAATATCTATATACTCTTCTGCAAGGTTTAGATTATGAAGCTGTTGCTCGTTTAGTGGAGGTGGAGGAGTAATGAAAATAAAGTCTATTCAGGCCTCTAGTTTTGGTTGTTTGCAAGATTGGGAGATGGAGGGTCTAGATACCAATTTAGTGGTTATTTATGGAAATAATGAAGCGGGAAAAAGTACATTTTTTCATTTAATCGAGACTTTGTTTTATGGTTGGCGACCGGTAAAGAATAATCCCTATCTGCCTTGGGAAGGGAAGGCAGCTTCTATTACTGCAAGGCTTGTCAAAAACAATAGTGAAGAGATAATTGTGCAAAGAAGTTTACATAATCGAGCTCAAGGTGAAGTAATTAAGGGACAGACTAGTTTTAATCTAGGGAATAAAGGTTTGGAGATGTTAGCTTTTTTACCGCGGGACATCTTTTCCGAAGTTTATTTTTTAACTTTAGAGCAATTACGGTTTCCGGATGCTAGTGCCTGGCAGGAATTGCAGGACCAATTATTAGGGGGACAATTTACTTCGTTTTTAAAACCTGTTTCTGCTGTTGCTGCCGCTTTAGAAGATGAAGCTAGTAGTTTATGGCGACCGGATCGACGTGGTAAACCGGAAGCGAAACGATTACAAAAGGAAATTTTAGAGTTAACACACCGAAGAAAAAAAGCTTTAGAAAATGAACAAAATTTAAGAGATAAGGAACAGCAATTATTTAATCTTTGTCAAGCACAAGAGGAAAACAAAGAAAAGAGAATCCAGTTATTAGCCGACCTTAATCGTGCGGAACGTTTATTACCGGTAAAAAAGAAGTTACAGCGGATTGCTGAACTAAGGTCAGCTGTCGGAAATATAGGGGAAATTGCTCAATTACCTGAGGACCCGCAAAAAATTTTAGAAAAGATAGCGGATGATTTGAAAATTGTAGAAGAAGAAATGAAAAAGGCTATCGAGAAAAGGAAATACTTCACAGAGCAGGCAGGTTCTTTTGGTGAGGTAGAACAGTTATTTATGGCTCAGGCTGATGAGATTGGGGAGATAACAAAGGCTTATTCATTGCTTGCTTCTGACCAACTAGAAGTAAGTACATTACAAGGAGAATTACAGCAAAATAAACATCGTCTTATTGATTATGCAGCTACTTTTCTTTTAGGTGGTTGGAAGCCGGCAATAGAAACAAAATTAAAGAGTATTGATGAGGTTGAGTTACAGGCTGAGATTACTTCTTTTAAAGAAGTGCAAAGTAAATATCAAAATAAATTAAGTCGGTTAGAGGGTTTAAGGGGTCAGATAGGGTGCGGCAGTAACTTAAGATTGTTACGACCAATTTCCATTAGTTTTTTCCTCTTGGGGTTACTGGGTATTTTGTGGTTAGGCAATTCACCTTTGGGCTTTGCCTCGGCCTTACTTTTGATTTTAGGGTTAGGCTTGGAAGTTTATGGAGTCTTGGTGCGGGGGAAGAAGTTTAAGGAGACTGAATTTAAAATAGTTGAACGGGAAGTAGCTGCCTTAAAAGCGGAAGAGCAACAAAGACGGGATAAAGTCAAAGCTGCTTTGCGGGGGCTTCCGGTAACGGAACAGCGATTGAAAACACCGGATGAAACCTTATGGCTTGATGTTAAAAATATGAAGATATTTGTAGCTCAAAAAGTTGACTTTACTGAAAAGTTGTGTCAGGTGGAAGAGAGATTATCTAGTTATGAAAATAGAATCAATGCGCTTTTAGAGGTACTGAAGTGTACTTCAGCAGGAGAGATGCTTGCTGATTTACGTAAATTAGAAAAAGGTTTAACTACAGCCAGAGAATGTCAAACGAAAGCTGAGCATGCGGTGAGTAATTTATGTGAAGTTGAGGAACAATTGGTAGAATTGCAAGGCAAAAAAGAAAAGCTTGTCGAGGAAAGGAAATTATTGCTTAGTAATATAGAAAGCTTACCTGGTGAAAATCTACAGGAGAAAATTGATAACCTTTTATTGTGGAGAGATTATTGGCAACAGGCACAAACTTTACGGCAGGACTTAGAAAGAGAGTATCCGGATTTAAAGGCTATAGAAAGGGAGATTGCTGAAGCAGAAGCACGGGAGGAAATGTGGCTTTTTAGTGACCATGAACTTGCAGCAAAGAAAATTGCTTTAAGTGAAGTGGAGGAGCAGGGGGCAGATTTAAAAGAGGAAAGGGCGAGAAGAGAAACAGAGCTTAAACATATGGCTGAACAAGAAAGGATAGATGACCTTACAGGGGCGATTCAACAGTTACAAGCAGAGCGTAAGGTAGCCTGTGTTAAACGAGATCGGTTAATTTTTTTGAGAAATTTACTTAAGGAGGCTGATCGTTGTTTCCGCGAAAAACATCAACCTGATGTTTTACAGAAAGCGGGGCATTATCTAGAGAAAATTACTGAGGGGCGTTATGACCGGCTTTTTGTGCAGGATGATGGTAGTGGTTTAATGGTGCGGAGTAATTATACAGATCAGCTTTTACAGGCGAATTTTCCTTTGAGTCGGGGAACTTTAGAACAAATTTATCTTGCTTTACGTTTAGCCTTAGCTGAACATTTGGATGCAGAGAGAGAGGTAGTACCTCTATTTTTAGATGAAGTTTTAGTTAATTGGGATGGCGTAAGATTACAAAAAGGCTTGAGAATTTTGCATGACCTTGCCGAAGAGAGACAAATTTTCTTATTTACTTGTCATGACTGGTTAGTAAATAAAATAAAAAAGATGATGAAAGTAAAGGTAGTTGAGCTAAATTGAGCCCAACTACCTTTTTTTGACTTTAAATGTTAATTTTTTTGCAACCACTTTTCTTCTCATTTTTGATACAATTAAAATAGTATAAATATACGGTTTTGAAAGTATATTTTGTAGAGAAATTTTGTTTTGCTTAAAGAGAGTGATGTAGAGAATGTTAGAGTTATTATTAGAAAAGAGAAGAAAAAAGTTAAAAAGATATAAGCGGTTACAAAGAGGGCGAAAACTAGTGTTTTTATTAGTATTTTTGCTGCTGTTTTTTAGCAGCCCTCGGTTTATTGATACAGAAATAATGGGTAGTATGGAAATGGATAATTTATCTTCCGATAAAGATAGTTTAAGTGAAGAAAATACAGAAAAAGAGTCGGAAACACAGGTTGTAGAACAAGAAGAGCCTGTTTCTGAAAATCAGGTAATAGAGCAGGAAGTTAGATCGGAAAAAGTCCCGGAAGTTAATCAGGAGGTAAATCAAGAAGTAAAAATAGCTTATCTTACTTTTGATGATGGACCTACTAGTTATTTGACAAATATTTTGGATATTTTAGCGAAATATGAGGTGCCAGCTACCTTTTTTATGTTGGAACCGCAAATGAATGTTCATGCTAATGTTCTTTGCCGTATGAATGAAGAAGGGCATGGTTTGGGGTTACATGGGGTTACTCATAATCGTCAACAATTTTATGCTTCTCAAGAGAGTGTTTTAGGTGAGATGAATACAGCTCAAGCTACATTAGCAGAAATAACAGGTGTCAAAACAGTATTAATTAGAACACCGTATGGTAGTAGACCTTATATGAAACCGGCATATAGGGAAGCCCTTGGGAAAGCTGGTTATAAAATATGGGATTGGAATGTAGATAGCAAAGACTGGTTTTATCGAGATAAGCGCATGGTTGAGGATACGCTTCAACAAATAGAAGCTTTAGAGAAAAAGAAGGTAACTCCTGTTATTTTATTGCATGAACGAAAAGAAACGGTGCAATTTTTACCCCAAATATTAAAGTATTTGCAAAGTAAAAATTATGTTTTAAAAGTACCTGATGCGGAAACTGTGCCGGTACAGTTTAAGTAGCTTAATTGCAATATCGCACTTAATTTTCTTGACAAATGAAATTGATTTCATTATAATGAAATCAATTTCATTTGATTGGTGGTGTTTATGTGGATGTTCGGTTTTTTTATAATAAAAATCCTTTGCTTGTTATGTCTTATATATCCAAATTTAATGGAAAAAGTAAGGAAGTTGCTGCATCCAATATTTCTAAGCATTTAGGACTTAGTATAGGAAGTGTTTATAACATCCTAAAGGAATTTAATAATGCCGGATTAATAATAGGGGAAAAGATTGGTCGAGCTACTATTTATGAACCTATACGAAGCAATCCTTTGCTTAAACAATTTAGGATTTTTGATAACTTATTATTTTTGAATAATCTTGTGCAACAGTTAAAAAACTTTACTCGAAAAATAATTTTATTTGGAAGCTGTGCGCGTGGTGATGATACCATCGAAAGTGACCTTGATTTATTTTTATTAGTTGATGAAGAATTACAACCCAAAGTAAGAGGTATTATTTCTGATTATCCTAGTGAGCGTGAAATAAATGCTGTAATTATTGATAGTGCAGAACTATTGGAAATGCAAAGTAAAGACCAGGTTTTTTATGAAGAAATTTGGAAAGGAATTACTTTGTGGAGTGAGAATAATGAGTATTATTGATGAATTGTTAAAAAAAGGTAGGCTTGTACATGCCCGATCAAACGATAAAATGGTAAAAAAAGAATTTGCAATTGGGAAAAAAGATTATGCCTCTGCTATGGAAAGTTTAAAAGCTGGTAATTTTAAGTGGGCAACAATTCAAGCATATTATGCAATATTTCATGCTACTAGTTAAGTAAAGGGAAGAGGGAGAGGAGATGACGAGCATAAAAAAACAGGTCTTAATTATCGGGGGCGGAGCGGCAGGGATGATGGCGGCTATTTCTGCTCAAAGGAGCGGTGCCGTTGTGACGATTTTAGAGAGAAATCCTCGTGTCGGGAAAAAGATTTTAGCTACCGGAAATGGTCGTTGTAATTTTACGAATATCAATACAGATGCTACTTGTTATCATGGTCGTAATCCGCAATTTGTTTATAGTGCCTTGTCTGCTTTTGGTGTACAGGAAACACTTAATTTTTTTGAGGAGTTAGGGATTGCGCCTAAGGTTGAGGATTTAGGCAAGGTTTTCCCTATGTCTGATCAAGCTTCTAGTGTTTTGGATGTTTTACGGTACGAATTAGAAGAATTAGGAGTACAGATTATTTGTGATGCTTTTGTGCAAAGGATAAAAAAAGAACAAGGCAAATTTAAGGTTGAATTAGAAAATGGGACGAGCCTTAAAGGAGATAGTATAGTTCTTGCCAGCGGGGGTAAGGCGTATCCTTCTAGTGGCTCCGATGGTAATGGCTTTGCTTTAGCTGAAAAATTAGGTCATATGATTATCCCTATTTTCCCCGCCCTAGTTCAATTAAAACTAGAGGGAGAATATTTTAAGCAGATCCAAGGGGTTAAGTTTGTGGGCACAGCGGAGCTATTACATCAGCAGAAGACTGTGGACAAAGATAGAGGAGATATTCTTTTTGCTAATTATGGTGTTTCCGGTCCGCCTATTTTACAAATTAGTAGAAAAGCAGGGACCCTTTTACAGGCACAGGAAGAGGTTGTTTTAAAGTTAACCTTGATTGCTAGTCTGTCTAAAGAGGACTTGACTAAGCTTCTTATCACTCGCTGGCAAAACAGACCGGGGAAGTCGGTGGAGTTTAGTTTAGTTGGTTTGATTAATAAAAGACTGATTCCCGTGGTGTTAAAGGAAGCCGGGATTAAGGATTTGCAGTGTCCGGCGGGTAATCTTGCGGCAGAAGAACGGGAAAAGATCGTGACCATACTTACTGATTGGCGTTTTCGGGTACGAGGAACCAAGGGTTGGTCCAGTGCTCAGGTGACGGCAGGAGGAGTAGCTACGGCAGAAATTAATCAGCAAACAATGGCTTCGAAAATTGTACCGGGGCTATATTTTGCCGGTGAAATAATGGACATAGATGGGCAATGTGGCGGTTTTAATTTGCAGTGGGCTTGGTCCTCTGGCTACCTTGCCGGGCAGAGTGCCGCGTTAGATGAATAAATATAGCAATAGTAAGAGGTCAGTCCTTTCAAGATATCGAAAGAACTGACCTCTTCTCGGGTTTTAGGGAGATGAGATTTCTGTTAGGTTATTCTTGCTCTTTTTTTTCTTCTTTTGTTTCTTTCTCTTCCTCTACTATTTCCATAGAACAGCAACAGGAAGATTTTTTGTTGCCAAAAATTTTAGTAAGGAGAGATTTTTTCTTTTCGCTCATTTTTTCACCACCTTCTATAGGATTAAGTTGAAGATATAACCTGTAGCAATGGCGACAATTAGTACAGAAAGAACAAAAGCTACCATCATTTTTTTCTTAAACATAGCTGCGAGTAAAGTAAGTTCAGGAATACTAGCCCCGGCTCCTCCGATAATTAAGGCAATTACTGTACCATAACTGACTCCTTTGGTGATAAGGACTTGGGCAATAGGGATCATCGTTTCTGTTCTGATATACATGGGTATACCGATTAGAGCAGCAAGAGGAACAGCGAAAAGGTTAGATTTGCCTGCAAAGTCAGCTAATAAATTTCCTGGGACAAAACCATAGATAAATGCTCCAATCCCTGCACCCAGTAGCAGATAAGGGAAAACTTGCTTGAATAAAGCAAAGGCATCAATAAAGGCATATTTAAAAATAATTTTATTTTTTTCCCAGAAGGTGCCTGAAAGTTGTTCATAGGTGAAATTATCTTCCTGTTCTCCACCTTTAATCTTAACTTTTTTTATTTCCTTTTCCATACCTATTTTATCAAGGAAAAGACTAATAATTACGGCAAAAGCAAAGGTAAACAGAGTATAGATAATCGTTACTTTTAATCCGAAAAAAGTTAAAAAAAGAGCAATAATTGCTGGGTTAAGGATCGGTGAGGTTAAAAGAAAAGACATCGCGCCACAAAAAGGGGCTTCGCTTTTAAATAAGCCTACAAGAATGGGAATAGTGGAGCACGAACAAAAAGGCGTTAAGCTGCCTAGTACAGCCCCAATAACACTGTTGATACTTTTACGGGGTGTCGAAAGAATAGTTTTAATTCTTTCTTTAGATAAATATTTTTGAATCAGGGCGACTAGAAAGCTTATGCCCATGAAGAGTAAGATTAGTTCACCCATAATTGTTAAAAACACGTGCCCCACATTGAGTAAATTAGCAGTTTGTAACATAGTTTCTTCAGTCCTTTACTTTTATTTTTTGTAAAAGATTAGTTAAGAGAGGATATATGTTACTAGATTTATTAAGTGAGTAATAATTCCATACGGCTATTTGTCTTTTTTGAAGAAGATTAGCTTCACAAAGTATTTTCAGATGGTAAGAAATGTTGGATTGACCAATTTTAAAATAATCGCAAATCTGGCATACACATTGCTCGCCATGTAGATATAAATAGAGAAGTATTTTTAGACGAAATTCATCAGCAAGCGCATTAAATTGCTGAACGTATTGGTTCAATAATTCCATAGAAGTATACCTCTTTCTTAGAATATTCAAGTATTGTTGAATATACATCAAAAGCTTTTGATGTATACATCAAGAATTCTTGATGTAAGCTATTAATTATAATATGCAGTTTTTTAAAAAATGTCAATAACAATAATTGGAAAAACATTCCGAGAGAAGCGATTAAATAACTATTGACATTTTTTAATTGAGTGCATACTATATGAGTATAATTGAATATAATCATATGGCGGAATTACAAAACGAATCGGGAGGTGAGAATGTGAATGTAGTAGAAATTTTTAAAGTGTTAGGGGATGAGACGAGGATAAGAATAATTCATTTATTGGAGAGGCAAGATTGTTGTGTCGGTGAAATCGAAACAATTTTAGGAATCAGTCAATCCAATGCTTCCAGGCATTTAAACAGATTGAAACAAGTGCAGGTGATTACTTTTAATAAAGAGGCCCAGTGGGTATATTATCGCCTAAACCAGCAATTTATTAAAGAAAATGAATTATTATATCAGTATTTAAAGGGGAGGTTTAAAGACCTTCCGGAATGCAAAAATGATTTGAGGAGATTAGAAAAGTACAGAAATAGTGGTTTAACATGTCAGGACTTACGTGAGAATAAAGATAAAGCAAAAAATATAGGAGGTAAAAAATAATGGAAATTAAAATTGTGGGAACCGGTTGTGCTAAATGTCATAAGTTAGAAAAAATGGTACAGGAAGTAGTACAGGAACTGAAGATTAATGCGGAAATAGGGAAAATTTCCGAGATAAAGGAAATTGTGAAGACAGGTATTTTATTAACTCCGGGACTAATTATTGATGGCGAAGTAAAAATCAGTGGAAAATTACCAGCAAAAGAAGAAATAGCTGAAATTATTCAGGCATCACAAAAATAGTGGGAAGTGATAGTTATGAAAGAGAGAAATAAGTTTTTATTATATGTTTTAGTATTTGCAGCAGTTTATTTTATTCCTTTTAGTAATCCGGCGGTGGAGACGGCTACCTTAGAAGCTTTTAAAATGTTGAGTGAATATGCGCGGGAGCATGTTCTATTTTGTTTAGTTCCGGCCTTTTTTATTGCCGGAGCAATCGCTATCTTTATATCTCAAAATGCAGTTTTAAAATATTTTGGAGCTCAAGCTAAGAAATGGGTGTCGTATTCGGTAGCTTCTGTTTCGGGGGCGGTATTAGCTGTTTGTTCGTGTACTGTGTTACCGCTTTTTGCCGGATTATATAGTAGAGGTGCAGGGATTGGTCCGGCCGTAGCTTTTCTTTATTCAGGTCCGGCGATTAATGTTTTGGCCATTATTCTTACCGCGCGGATTTTAGGTTGGGAAATAGGGATAGCCCGTGTAGTGGGTGCGGTCTTCTTCGCTGTAGTCATTGGCTTAATTATGGCTTTACTTTATGGAAAGGAGGATGCCGAAAGAAATAGTCTTGTTTTCGAGGAGGAGAAATATGCAGAAAGAAGAAGTGGTTGGCAAAATCTTTTTTACTTCGTTATTTTGGTTTTAATCCTTATTTTCGCAGCATGGGCGAAGCCTCAATCTTCAGGAGGTTTTTGGGCTGCTGTCTATCAGGTACATTGGCCGATTACATTGGCTTTATTGCTGATTCTTGCGTATATACTTTGGAAGTGGTTTGCTAAAGAGGAATTAAGTCAATGGGTGGAAGCTACTTGGGACTTTGCCAAAAAGATTCTCCCTTTATTGTTGGTAGGTGTTCTATTGGCTGGTTTTCTCATGGGTAGACCCGGTACTGACGGGGGAATTATTCCAGCACAATGGGTTTCATCTCTCGTTGGTGGAAATTCTATAGGCGCTAATTTTATTGCTTCCATCTTTGGGGCGTTTATGTATTTTGCGACTTTGACAGAAGTCCCTATTATTCAAGGATTAATGGGTGCAGGAATGGGTAAAGGTCCAATACTCGCTCTCCTCTTATCCGGTCCAGCCTTAAGTTTGCCTAGTATGTTAGTTATCCGTAGTATCATGGGTACTAAAAAAACATTAACCTATATTGCACTAGTGATTATAATGTCGACAATTAGTGGGCTTATTTTCGGAAGTCTTGCTTAAATTGGCAGGAAAATAGTTCTTGCTGTGTTTTAAGTAAATGGGTATAATTAGGTTAATATGTAGACAATGGGGGGGTACCTTCATGGATAATCAGGAGTTCCAAGAAAAAGTTATGAGGTATCTGGCTCGGTTTGCTGAGGATATGACGGGATTGCGTCAGGACATGACGGATCTGCGTCAAGAACTGAAGACAGATATAGCTGAATTGCGTGGAGAACTGAAGACAGATATAGCTGAATTGCGTGGAGAAATGAATGCTGGAATAAGCGGATTACGTGAAGAAATGACTTTAGAAATGTCTAGACTTCGTCAGGACGTAACGGCAGAAATAGCTGGATCGCGTGAAGAAATGGCTATGAAAATGACTAGTTTGCGTCAGGAAATAACCGGCTTGCGTCAGGATATTAAAGAACTTGAAGGGCGTGTGAAAAAAATCGAAATGCAGATCGAAAATGAAATTTCACCAAAGATCTCAGCTCTTCATGATGGCTATGTACAACATACCGACCAGTTAAAGCGAATTGAGGATAAAGTGAGTAGACATGAGGAATTTATTATTAAGCGGGTGAAGTGAAGTTAAATTTGACTTAAGGTGTGGAGATAGGTATAATTGCATACATGTATTAGAAAACTTTATCTAAATTAAAAACAATGACAGGAAGTAGTAAATTATGGAAACAAAACAGAGAGCTGTCGGTAGGTGGGAGGCAGTATGGAGTCATAGTTGAACTCGTCCTAGAGTAAGCGGAATCAAATGCTAGTTCCGTTCGGGGAGAAAACCCGTTATCAGCAAACGAAGTGGATAATTATTATAATTTTAGTAAATAATTATCAACAAGGGTGGTACCGCGTGAAAAAGCCTCTCGTCCCTTTTTAGGGATGTGAGGCTTAATTTTTTTAAATATGATTTAAAATATGAAAGGGCAATTGTATTTTAGCGAGGAGGAAGACACAGTGCAAGAAAAGTATAATTTTAAAGAAGTGGAAAAGAAATGGCAAGACAGATGGGAGAAGGAGGAATTATATCGGGTTGAGGAAGACCCACAAAAAGAAAAGTATTATTGTTTGGAGATGTTTCCCTATCCTTCAGGAAAATTGCATATGGGTCATGTACGTAATTATTCTATTGGTGATGTGGTTGCTCGTTTTAAGACCATGAGGGGTCACAATGTTCTGCATCCCATGGGCTGGGATTCTTTTGGGCTTCCGGCAGAAAATGCGGCCATTCAGAACCATATTCCGCCAGCAAAGTGGACCATGGGTAATATTCAAAATATGAAAGAACAATTAAAATCGATGGGGTTAAGTTATGACTGGTCAAGAGAAGTAACGACTTCTTTGCCTGATTATTATAAATGGACACAGTGGCTCTTCTTGCAATTTTATAAGCATGGATTAGCGTATAAGAAAAAAGGATATGTGAACTGGTGTCCTAGTTGTGCGACAGTTTTAGCTAATGAACAAGTGGTTAATGGCGCTTGTGAGCGATGTGATACTTCAGTAGATAAAAAAGCACTGGAACAGTGGTATTTTCGGATTACTGATTATGCACAGGAACTTCTGGATAGTCTGGATGACCTGCCCGGTTGGCCGGATAAGGTTAAAATTATGCAGAAAAATTGGATTGGGCGTAGTGAAGGGGCAGAAATATATTTTACCGTAGAAAAAACGGGTGAAAAAATTCCTATTTATACAACACGGCAAGATACTGTTTTTGGTGTGACGTATATGGTTTTAGCCCCTGAGCATCCAATGGTGGACAAATTAATTGCCGGTACTAAGTATGAACCGTCGGTGAGGGACTTTGTCAAAAAGGTTCAGCAGGTGACCGAAATAGATCGTACTTCTGCGGAAACAGAAAAAGAAGGGATCTTCACCGGAGCGTATGCTATTAATCCTATCAATCAGGAAAAAGTACCTATTTGGGTGACTAATTATGTTTTATATGAGTATGGGACAGGAGCGGTTATGGGTGTACCGGCCCATGATGAGCGGGACTTTATGTTTGCTCAGAAATATAATCTTCCGATTCGTTTTGTGATTCAACCATCTGAGCAAGAAGTAAATAAGGCGGAAATGACGGAGGCTTATGTTGAGGACGGGATAATGATTAATTCCGGTTCTTTTGATGGTTTAACCAGTGAAGAAGGTCGGCGTAAAGTTGCGGAGTTTTTGGAGGAAAAAGGAGCCGGCAAATTTATGGTTAATTATCGTTTAAGAGATTGGTTGATTTCTCGCCAACGTTATTGGGGTGCACCTATTCCAATTGTTTATTGTGAAAAATGTGGTGCTCTTCCCGTACCAGAGAAAGATTTACCTGTAATCTTGCCTCTTGATGTAGAGTTTCGTCCTACAGGGGAATCACCTCTTAATCATTTTCCCGAGTTTCTTCATACTACGTGCCCTCAGTGTGGCGGTCCGGCGAAAAGAGAAACCGATACGATGGATACTTTCGTTTGTTCTTGTTGGTATTTTTTACGTTATGCTGACCCGCAAAATGCAGAAGAGGCTTTTAGAAAAGAGAAAGCAGATTACTGGATGAATGTAGATCAGTATATTGGCGGGGTTGAACATGCAATTATGCATTTAATGTATGCACGTTTCTTTACGAAAGCTTTGGCTGATTTTGGTCTGATTGAGACCAGGGAACCGTTTCGGAATTTGTTGACTCAGGGAATGGTGCTTAAAGATGGGTTAAAGATGTCTAAGTCTAAAGGTAATGTAGTGAGTCCGGAAGAAATTATTAAAAAATATGGTGCAGAAACTGCTCGCCTCTTTATTTTATTTGCAGCACCACCGGAAAGAGATTTGGAGTGGAGTGATCGGGGAGTAGAGGGTAGCTACCGTTTTATTAACCGAGTTTGGCGTCTTGTTTATAATTATCTACAGGATTTAAATCAGAATAGGGAGAGGTATGTCTCTACTAAAGACCTTTCTTCTGCAGATAAAGATTTGCGCCGGCTTATGCATACTACAATTAAGAAAGTTACAGAGGATTTAGAACTTCGCTTTAATTTTAATACGGCGATTAGTGCGATTATGGAATTTGTGAACGGTCTTTATCATTATCGTGAAGAAGAAAAACAGAATAAGTTGTTGCTTCAAGAAGCAATAGAGATGCTCTTGATTCTTTTAGCTCCTTTTGCTCCCCATCTTAGTGAGGAACTTTGGGAAGCTGTAGGACATAAAGAAAGCGTGCATCTTCAGTCTTGGCCTAAATATGATGAGGAGGCTCTTAAAACCGAAGAAATAGAAATTGTTTTGCAGATTAATGGTAAAGTTAGAGAACGTCTCGTTGTTCCAGCGGGGTTAAGTCGTGAAGCATTAGAAAAATTAGCTTTAAATACGGAAAAGGTGCAGACGGCAGCGGCTGGTAAGCAGATTAAAAAAGTTATTGTTGTTCCGGGCAAATTAGTTAATGTTGTTGTAAAATAAGTTAGGAGGTGGCTAAAAAAGTGAAGAAGCTTTATGAAGGAAAGACGAAAACTGTTTTTGAGAATGAGGAAGGGCATGTTCTGTTATTATTTAAAGATGATGTCACGGGCGAAGATGGCGTTCTTGACCCTGGAGGAAATAAAGTTGTTGGGCAAGTTGAGGGGAAGGGCAATGCTTCTTTAAAGATGTCTTGTTATTTCTTTGAACTTTTACAGAAAACAGGTATTCCAACTCATTATTTAGAGGGTAATTTGCAGGGAAATACAATGCTTGTAAAAAAAGCCGAGACTTTTGGAGCAGGCTTGGAGTTTGTGTGCAGATTGCAGGCCACGGGGAGCTTTGTCCGCAGGTATGGAAAATATGCGCAAGAAGGTCAGCCACTTGATTATTTGGTGGAGATTACGTTAAAGGATGACCAGCGGAGTGATCCGTTGATTAATGAAGAAAGTATCGCCCAGCTTAAATTAATGACACCTGCGGAGATTAAGACAGCGAAGGAGTTGACGAAAAAGGCAACGAAGCTAGTTAAAGATGTCTATGAGCGACTGGGATTGGAACTAATTGATATTAAGCTTGAGTTTGGGAGAATTAACGGTCAGATTGCGGTTATTGATGAGATCTCCGGCGATAATATGCGGGTAAGAAAAAGTGGAAAGGCCTTAATGCAGAAGGAACTTTGCGCCTTGGTTTGTGGGTGAAATTTTGTTAAAAAGCGCAATGGAAGCAAAAGAATTGTCCCTGTGCTTTTCTTTATTCAATTAGTCTAAATTTTTAAGAGGAGTCGGTATATCCATGAGTGATATTATGAAGCGCAAGAAAACCAACAAGATAAAGGTAAGAGGTCTTTACATCGGTGGTGAAGCGCCTATCACAGTCCAGTCGATGACTAATACAGATACAAGAAATGTAAGACAAACGGTTGAACAGATTCGAAGGCTCCATGAAGTCGGTTGTGAAATTGTTCGAGTGGCTATTCCGGATATGGAGGCGGCAGAAGCTGTTAAAAAGATTCGAGCAGAAATGGACAAGTTTGCTTACGATATGCCTTTAGTGGCAGATATACATTTTGATTATCGTCTTGCTATAGCCAGTATGAAAAACGGGGTAGATAAAGTCAGATTAAATCCCGGTAATATTGGAGGAGCGGAAAGAGTTAAAGCGGTTGTTAAAGTAGCCAAGGAAAGGGGAATCCCTATCAGAATAGGAGTAAACTCCGGTTCGGTAGAGAAAAAAATCATTGCCAGAGACAAGGGTGTAACTGCTGCCGGTATGGTAGAAAGTGCTTTGAATCATGCTAAGCTGCTTGAAGATGAGGATTTTGACCAGATTGTAATATCTATAAAGACCTCCAATGTTCTTGCGACGATTGAAACATACCGTTTAGTTTCAGAAAGATGTAATTATCCACTGCACTTGGGTGTTACCCATGCAGGCGGCGTGTATAGAGGAATTATTAAGTCCGCCATGGCGATGGCTATTTTATTATCTGAAGGAATTGGCGATACAATTAGAGTATCTCTTACTGGTGATGCAGTACAAGAAGTTAAAGCAGGAATTGAAATATTGAAATCATTAGGTTTCAAAAAACATGGCGTTGATATAATATCGTGTCCAACATGCGGAAGATGCCAAATGGATCTAATTAAAGTAGCCGGGCAGGTTGAAGCAGCCCTTGAACATATCGAAAAGCCTTTAACGGTAGCGGTTGTAGGTTGCGCAGTAAATGGACCCGGTGAAGCCAGGGAAGCTGATATTGGTATTGCTGGAGGAAAAGGTGAAGCTTTATTGTTTAAAAAAGGTGAAATCATCAAAAAGATTCCTGAAGACAAGATTGCAGAAGTATTGTTGGAAGAGATTTTAAAGATGTAATATAAATTGCATACCTACAAAATGTCAGATTGTTTGTTATAATAATAAAGCAAGTAAAAAATTTTGCAAGGATGGTGGAAAGAGATGCAGTATAAAGGGGTAATTTTTGACCTAGATGGAACATTACTTGATTCTTTGGAGGATTTAGCCAACTGTACTAATGAGGTTTTAAGACGGCGCGGTTTTCCTAGTCATGCTTTAGAGGAATATAAGTATTTTGTTGGTGATGGGATGTATAATTTATTGCTTCGAGCCTTACCTCGCGAGCAAAGACAAGATGACTTTATTAAAAAATGTGTAGCAGAAATGAAGGAAGAATATGGTCGACATTGGGCGGATGAAACGTGTCCTTATCAAAACATACCACAACTTTTGTCAAAACTACAAGAAAAAGGTCTGAAACTAGCTGTACTTTCTAATAAACCTAATGAATTTGCTAAAATTATTGTGAAAAAGTTTTTTCCGGGTCAGTTTGTTGAAGTCGCGGGGGAACGTCCCGGTATCCCTAAAAAGCCCGATCCACGAGGAGCATTGGCTATAGCTGAGAAGTTGCAAATATCTCCTCAAGAATTGCTTTACTTAGGAGATACGAATACAGATATGCAAACTGCTGTAGCTGCGGGAATGTTTCCTGTCGGTGTATTATGGGGGTTCCGTGAGGCTGAAGAACTTTTGACCAGTGGAGCTAAAGTATTAATTGAAAAACCGCTGGATCTTATGCAGATTTTGTCTAAAGGTTAATTTGTTTTTGTAGAAGATATTTCTAAACCATTTTTTAGGAGTAGACAGAAATTTTCTATAGCAGCTTCAGGTTGGGTAAGGTTTTTAGTCATAATAAATTCATAGGTTAGAGCATCTAAAAATCCGCAAACAATTAAGGATGTTGCGTGGATATCACAGGGACGTATTTTTTGTTCATTAATTGCTTGTTGTAAAATAGCGGCAACAATGGAGGAAAGTTGGGTAAATTGGCGGAATGATTTCTTTTGCTGAAAGTGCGGGTTCATTTTTTCGGCAAGGATAACGGCAGCTAATTCGGGTTCTTTTTGAAGTTCTTGCAAGTGAAAGTTTAAGATTCCATTAATTTTTAAAAACCAATCCATGTGCCAGTTCTTCATATTTATGTAAAAGTCATATCTTTTTTGAAATTCCGAAATAAAAATCTCTTCGAGAATCTCTTCTTTATCAGTAAAATTTTCATAAAAAGTACTTAAGGAAACTTGGGCTTCCTGCACAATTTGGTCAACAGTAGTGTCAGCGAAGCCCTTTTTAGCTATTATTTTTATAGTGGCAGTTATTATTTGCTTTTTGGGCGACATTTAGATACCTCCTGAATTTATTTTTCCTTTGTTTTATGATTAAGCAGTAATTTTAACATTAATTTCTAGATAATCTTGAACTATTCCTGCACTTTTTTAAATTATATGTTTTTACGCAGTTTAAAATGTAAAAAAAATATAAAAAAGTAATAAGGTTGCAGGAGTTTGGCTATAAAAGGCGAATAATGGTAAAGTAGTATTTTAAAGTCAAGGATGAGACAGATGGGGAAAATACCTACAAAAGCCCAGATTATAGCTATTGTCCTTTTAGGTGTGTTTATTTTTTTTGGTGGGATTAAATATCATGAAATTCGTCTCAATAATGTAGAGTTAGAAATAGTGGGTACAATAGATAATCTTAGTACGGAAACAGCGGAGGCAGAAGAAAAGGAAAAAGTAGATAGGGAAATGGCTGTACATGTAGTGGGGGCGGTAGAAAAGCCCGGCGTTTATACTTTTTCGGAAGGAGCAAGAGTGGCAGAAGCTGTTCAGGCGGCTGTTCCATTAGCTAATGCTGATTTAAGTCAATTGAATTTAGCTTTACCTCTTCAGGATGGTAAGCAGATTGATGTACCTTCCCAAGAAAGTCAGCAGAAGACTTCCTCTTCCAAGAATGTACAGAAGCCGAAAACGAATGGTTTTGCTCAAGTGACACCTGCCGACCAGCTAGGGGGAATAGTACCAACAGAGAGTACAGGGGGCAAAATTAACATTAATACGGCTAGTCAAAATGACCTTATGAATCTACCACGGATAGGTCCGGCTATTGCTAGTAGAATAATTGAGTATCGCGAAAAAGAGGGACCTTTTCAAAAGATAGAGGATATTATGAAGGTTTCAGGAATTGGAGAGGTGACGTTTGCTAAATTAAAAGATCAAATTACCGTGGAGTAAAGGAGAGAAGATGAGACGACCTGTTCTTTGGGGAAGTATCCTTTTTATGACGGGTATTTTAATAGCTCGTATTTTGGGAACGTGGACTACGCTTTGGCTGGTATTGGCTGGAGCGTCTTTTTTTGCAACTTTATTTTTTTGTGTAGTTCCCAATAAAATTTTTAGGGAAAGAGCGCCGTATCTCGCTTTTTTCCTGGCTATTTCGTTTTTATTTTGGGGTGCTTTTTGGCTTAGTCTTAGTCGATATCCGGAAAAATTCAGAGAGGTCTATGTGGGTTTACCGGTTTATGGAGAAGGAATAATTATTTCTTCTCCACAAGAAAATGAATGGGGAGTCTCTTGTTTTGTTCGGGTAAAGAAAAGCAATTTAGGGAAGAAAAATCTGATAAATAGACAAAAGGTCCTGCTTAAGTTTAAGTCTGAAGTAGGGCAGTTTTATTTTCCCGGGGATAGAGTTAAGTTTAAGGGAGAAATAACACTCCCTTCAGAAGCTCGTAATCCGGGAGAATTTAATTATCGGGAATATCTTGCTCATCAAGAGGTTTTTTTGCTTGTTAATTGTTATCAAGGCAAGGTAGAACTAGAGGGAAAAGGGCGAGGCATTCAGACTTGGACTGCGAAGGGTAGAAAGCAGATTGTTCAGCATTTAAATAAAATTTTACCACAACGGGAAAAAGGACTTCTTTTAGGAATTTTATTCGGAGATACTAAGGTGATGGCAGAGGAGGAATGGGAGGCCTATAAAAGAGCCGGGGTAGTTCATTTGTTTGCTGTTTCAGGACTACATGTGGGGATAATTTTAGGATTGGCTTGGTTTTTGCTTTCTTTTTTAAAACCTAAGCCGTTTTTACGTTTATTTCTAGGTACAATTATTTTACTGGGCTATGGTTTTATGGTAGGTTGGAGTGCTTCAATTTTACGTTCTTCTTTAATGGCTCTTTTAGGTTTATTAGCTTTAACAGTAGGGAGAAAAAATGATTTTTATAATTCTTGGGGCTCTGCGGCTTGGGTAATTTTAATTCTTTATCCGGGAGAATTGTTTCAGGTAGGGTTTCAACTTTCTTTTATTACGACATTAGGAATTATTTATTTGACTCCTTGGTTGGAGAGAAAGGGTTGCGGAAAATTATTGGCCGTTCCTTTAGCCGCCTCTATATCCAGTATGCCTATTTTAGCTTATCATTTTAATCAAATTTCTTTAATTGCTCCTTTAGTGAATATTTTTGCTGTAGCTATGACTAGTTTTGCGGCTGTCTTATCTTTTGGGGCTGTTATTTTGACTTGGTTTTTTCCTTTTTTGGGTACACCCTTCTTTTTGGTAGCTGGTTTTATTATGTATATTTTGAGTGAGTTGGTTATTTGGTGTGCCGGATTAAAGTGGGCAGGAATAAATATAGCTACTCCTTCCCCGGCAATAGTTATTTGGTTATATTTATTTCTGGCTGTTTTACCTGTTCTGGCTTATTCTCGTTATATTATCCGCGTGATTCCCCTGAAAACTAAAGCTACAGTTGCTTCTTTGCTTGTTCTTCTTCTCCTTTTTACTTGTTGGCCTGCTCCTAGAAAGATGGAGGTTGTTTTTTTAGATGTCGGGCAAGGTGACAGTATTTTAATTAGAACTCCTCGAGGTAAAACCGCATTAGTTGATGGAGGCGGTACACCTGGTTCCACTTTTTCTGTGGGGAAAAAAGTAGTTGCCCCGGTTCTTTACCATTATGGAGTAAATAAAATAGAGCTAATGATGATGTCTCATCATCATTTGGATCATAGTGAGGGATTGTTAGAAATTATGCCTTATTTTCAAGTAAAAGTTTTTTCCCAGCCTCCACGCGAACAAAATAATGAAATAGAAAAAAGAATTGTGGAATTATGTGCTCAGAAAAAGATACCATGGATGGAGTTGACGGCAGGGCAGGGAATTTATTTAGAGAAAGATGTTTTTTTAGAGATACTTCATCCTACAAAAGAGGATGTTTTTACCGGAAACAATCATTCTCTTGTGGTGAAGGTAAAATATAAGGATTATACGTGGCTTTTAACAGGTGATGTGGAAAAAGAAGCAGTAGAGGAGTTATTAGCTCGAGGAGTGGATTTACAAGCAGATATACTTAAAATACCTCATCATGGTAGTATTACTTCTTTTGTTCCTCTTTTTTATGAAAAAGTAAAGCCGAAAGTCGTTATTATTTCTGTAGGTGAAAATAGCTTTAATCAGCCTCATCCGGAGGTAATGAAATATTTTGCCAAAAGAGGAGTACCTGTCTATATTACTAGGGATAAAGGAGCGATCATTACTAAAAGTAATGGTCAAAAAATCGTGTTGAGTACATTTTTGTGATATAATAAAAAAGTATAATTTACGAAGGGTGATACATAGATGAGCAGAAAATGCTTTTTTATTATATTTAGTTGTTTTTTGTTATTTTGTCTGTCAAAACCTCTTTTAGCACAGCCTATACTTAATGGAAAAGGGGCTGTGCTTATAGATGCACAAAGTGGACAAGTTCTTTTTGCTAAAAATAAGGATGAAAAACTTCCCCCGGCTAGTATTACGAAAATACTGACAGCGATTATTGCTCTTGAGAGTGGGAAGTTGGATAAAATGGTAGCGGTGGGTGCGAATCCTCCTCTTTTAGAGGGAACACGAGTCTATTTAGAGGAAGGCGAAAAGGTATCTTTACATAATTTAGTGCTTGCTTCTTTAGTTTATTCGGCTAATGATGCCGCTTTAGCTATCGCTGAATATTTAGGTGGGACAGAAGAAAAATTTACGGAGATGATGAATAAAAAAGCTCGCGAGTTGGGTGCAGTGAATAGTAATTTTGTTAATGCCCATGGTTTAACGGCAAAAGGACATTATACGACGGCTTATGATATGGCTATGATTACTCGTTATGCTATGAATAATTCGACTTTTCGGGAGGTCGTAAATACTAAAGTTGTGGATTGGCAAGGAAAAGCCTGGCAAACAAAATTAATTAATAAAAATGAGTTGCTTTGGTCTTATGAAGGAGCTAATGGTGTTAAAACCGGGTATACGACGGAAGCAAAATGTACGATTGTAGCATCGGCTGTAAGGCAGGGGCAATCGTATATTACTGTTGTTTTGGGAAGTCAAGGTAAAGAAACTTGGGCTGATGCGCAAAAATTATTAGATTTTGGTTTTAAAAATTACCAGACTGTTCAATTGGCTCGCCCTGAAGAAATTGTGGTCACTCTAGATGTTGATGATAAAAAAAAGTTGCACTTGATCGCAGAACAAGGTTTCGCACTTTCTTTACCTCAGGCAGGTAATAAAAATGTGGAGTCGCGGCTTTCTTTAAAGCCTTTAGGGAAATCTGTGGCTAAAGGTCAGGTTGTAGGAGAAATAATTTATACGGTGAATGGAAAAGATGAGGGTTCTGTAAATTTAGTGGCGAAGGAGCAAGTAAAAGCTTGGCGCTTATTAGATCTTTTGATGTATTCGTTAGCCGGACTTTATCTGGTACAGATTTTGTGGCGGATAAGTCAGCAGTGGCGGAAAAGGAGAAGGAGAAAGAATATGTTTGCGCCATCACAGTCGCGACGGTATTATCAGGAGTACTAAAGTGGAGGAGTTTCATGCAGGTACAAAGTGTTATTAATAGTATTAAAAGGGGAGTAATTTCTCCCGTATATTTGCTTTATGGTAGTGAAGAATATTTGCAGGAAATGGTGATTAATGCTTTAAAAGAAGCTATAGTTTCTTCGGAAATTGGTTCTTTTAATCTTGATGAATTAGAGGGAGAGGAAGTAACGATAGGTTCGTTAGTGGATTTAGCTAATACTTTACCGGTTTTTGCGGAGAAGAGATTAGTTATTGTTAAAGATTTTCCTTTTTTACAGTCCGGCAATAAAAAAAAGGGGGAAACTGAGGAGGACGAGGATAGTGCAATAAAGACATTGCCTCAGACAAAGATGGGAAATAAGGTGAATGAGGAAAAACGGCTTTTGGAGTATCTCGCTAACCCTTTACTTTCCACATGTTTGGTTTTTTGGCAACAGGGTACTGTAAATAAGAACAGGAAAATATATAAAGCGATAGTAGAGAATGGTCATCAAGTCTTGGACATAAACTCTTTAAGGGGTATAAAGCTAAATAAATGGATTATTACTGAAGCAGAAAAAATGGGAAAAAGCTTGGAGCGGCAGGTCATTAATTACCTTATTCTTAATTGTGGTGATCAGTTGCGCAACTTACATAATGAACTGGAAAAACTGTCACTCTATAGTGGAGAGTATAAAACTATTACTTCGGCAATGGCTCAAGAGTTGGTAACTAAGTCTAGTGAAGGAAATATTTTTAGTTTGGTAGATAGTATTGGCGAAAAAAACGGAGAGAAGGCTTTAGTTGAATTAAGAAACTTATTAGCTACAGGTGAAATTCCGGTACGGATTGTTTTTATGATTGCTCGTCAATTCCGCTTAATTCTCCTAGTGAAAGATTTAAGACAAAGAGGGTATCCGGAAAAGGAAATTACTACTAAATTAAAAATACATCCGTATGTTACCGGTAAAATTCGGCGCCAGACAGCCAACTTTTCTTTTAAGGAACTAGAAAAGAATTTAGAATTAATTCGGGAATATGATTTAGGTATGAAAAGCGGTTTAAGACTACAGTTAACTTTAGAAAATTTAGTAGTTGCTTTAGCTTCGTAATATAGAAAAAGAAGGTGTAAGCGAAAACTTAATTTCGTTACACCTTCTTTTTTAAGTAAAATTAACTTTGTTTAACCAGCAACCTTATTTAGCTTACGTGTTAAGCGAGATTTCTTACGTGCGGCAGTATTTTTGTGAATAATTCCTTTGCTAGCAAGTTTATCTACAATTTTCACAATATCTTGTAACTTTTCGTTAGCTAGTTCTGTATTCCCTTCTCCTAGGGCTGTTTCAAAGTGACGAACAGCCGTTTTCATCATGGATTTATCAGCAGCATTCCTAGCTGTACGAATGCGGGTTGTTTTGGCTCTTTTTAAGGCGGATTTAATATTAGCCAAGGTTAAGTCACCTCCTTCAGATGTATGGTTATCTCGCACTTTTGATATAATTTACTCATAAAGTGTATCATTATTGTTTAGAAAAGGCAAGAAAAAAACTTGTATAAGTTTTACTAAAAGGGCTAAGCTAAATAAGGAAAAGGAGGTGATTTTTTGTTAGGTACGATTATCCGTTTTCTTGTCTCGGCGATTGTTCTTTTAGTAGTTAGCTGGTTGATTCCGGGTTTTTCTGTAGCCGGATTTACCGGAGCAGTGATTGCGGCCCTTGTTATTGCTTTTTTAGGTTGGGTTGTGGAAAAATTATTGGGAGAAAAGGTTACTCCCCGTTCACGAGGTCTTGTTGGTTTTATTAGTGCGGCTGTAGTTATTTATTTAGCTCAGTATATTGTTCCGGGTAGTATTAGTGTGAGTGTCTTTGGTGCGTTATTAGCTTCTTTAGTTATTGGTTTAATTGATATTTTTATACCTACGGAAATCAGATAGCAATACATGTGTTATTCTTACTCCCCATCACATATAAATTATGGGAAAGGATGGGGAGTATGTTTTTTAAAAATAAATGGCATGGAATTAAGTTTTATTATATAAATAAAACCTTATTTTTTTTCTTAGTTTTTTTTATATTAATAATATTATTGGTTTTTCCTTTAAGAAAGCCTTGTTTACAATTAGTCCTAAATTTAGCTGGTGGATATATTGGTGATCCTTTAATTATTTTAAGTGATGGCTTGCCGAGTGCTTTTTTCCCTTGGGTTGAGGAGAGTTATTTTTATGAAGAGGGTTGCAGGGCTTGGGGGGAG
This sequence comes from Peptococcia bacterium, assembly GCA_050951605.1. Classification (GTDB taxonomy): domain Bacteria; phylum Bacillota; class Peptococcia; order DRI-13; family DTU073; genus DUTS01. The sequence continues at coordinate 222,395 of JBMNJJ010000002.1, forward strand.
CAGGCCGTTAGGTTCTTGACGGGGGTGAAGATTAGTGACCCTTTTTCTTTGCTTTGTTCAGAATTAAATTTAGCTCAATCCCATGCTGTAGCTGGTTTTCTTGCTTTTTCTATACCTTTGGTGGAGGAAGAGGGTGGGGAAGAAGATTTCTATTTACCAAGTCAGGAACAAGAATTAGAAGATTGGTTAAAGATATCGGAGGATGAATTTCCACCAGTTGAGTTAAATGGTGAACCGATGATTCTTGTTTATACTACTCATAACGCTGAATCATATTGCTTGAGTCAAGGGGTAGCTCGGCTTGAAGGAAAAAATGGCGGAATAGCGACAGTAAGTCAAGTTTTAGTGAAAGCTTTAGAAAGTAAACATCAACTTAAAACAGTATATAGTGATGTTATTCATGATTATCCCGATTTTAATAAATCTTATATTAATTCACGGGAGACTGTAAAAAAAACTTTACAAGAGCATTCGAAAATTCAGGTAGTATTGGATATTCATCGTGATGCCGGTTTAAAGAAAAGGGCAGATACACTTGTGCGTATTAAGGGCAAGGATTGTGCGAAGGTGTTGATTGTTGTGGGGACGGCACATCCTCATTGGCAACAAAATCTTGCGTTTGCTCAGAAGATCGAAAAAAAAGCAAATGAACTTTATCCCGGGTTGATTAAAGCAGTTCGTTTGTTTAAGAATAGAACATATAATCAAAATCTTCATTCGCGTGCTTTGCTTTTAGAATTTGGTAGTGATTTAAATAAAGAAGAAGATGCTATAGAAAGTGCAAAATTACTAGCAGATGTATTAGCTGCTGTGCTAAAAAACTAGTAAATATAGGGAATAACATAAAAAAGACTATGGTAATCGGCAAAATTGTGGTAAAATATAGTTATTTTAAAGGGAGGGGATGTTTTTATGAGTATTGTTGCTACACATGCCGTCGGCAAGGGAACAGAAGCTGATGCGGTTTTTTCTATACTTCAAGAAGCTAATGCAGCAATCAAAAAATTAGGAAAGGATAAAGTGATTAATGCTTCAATAGGGGCTATTTATGATGAGGAAGAAAATTTTGCGACTCTTTCTGCAGTGGAAGATTATTTTCGTCGGTTACCTGCACCGGAGTTAATGAATTATGCTCCTATTGCGGGATTGCCGGAATTTCATACTGCAGTAGTTGAGCAAACCTTTCAAGGTTTTCAGCCAAAAAATACTTATGCTAAGGCAATAGCTACACCAGGTGGTACGGGTGCTGTGCGTCATGTTATTTACAATTATTTAGAACAAGGACAGAAAGTGCTAATTCCTGATTGGGCGTGGGGTCCTTATCGGACTATTGCCGCGGAACATATGCGTGGTATAGAAACATACCGTTTATTTAATGAGGAGTATCAGTTCAATCTTGCTTCGATTAAGGAGAAGACAAAAGAACTTTTGGAGACACAAGATAATATAGTTATAATTTTTAATACTCCTGCTCATAATCCTACCGGTTATAGTATAACTTTTACAGAATGGGAAAAGCTGATTGACTTTTTTAAAGAATGTGCTGTTGATAAAAAGAAAAGGATTGTTCCCTTATTAGATTTAGCCTATCTTGATTATGCCGGGGCACCTGAAGAAACAAGGACTTTTATGAAGCTTTTCACTGGACTTCCGGAAAATGTTTTTGTAACGATGGCTTTTAGTATGTCTAAGTCTTTTCTTATTTATGGTCTACGTTCCGGTGCACTCGTTGGTTTAAGTTCTTCTGAGAAAGTTATAGAGGAGTTTTATCGTGTTAATGCTTGTTCAAACAGAGGTGTCTGGTCTAATGGGACTAGGTGTGCCCAAAGGTTATTAGCAGATGTAGTAAAAAACCCTGTTTTAAAAGCAAAAATAGATGAAGAAAGAGTTTTTTATAGTCGCCTTCTTTTAAAACGGGCAACTCTTTTCTTACAAGAGGCTGCAGAGGTAGATTTACAGTTAATGCCGTATCAAAGCGGTTTCTTTATCACGGTGCCGACAACTAATGCGCGAACAGTTGTGGAAAGACTGATGCAAGAGCAAATTTATGCTGTTCCTTTAAAAAGGGGTGTACGTATAGCTATATGTGGTGTACCTACTTATAAAATTCCCGGTATGGCTACCAAAATTAAAGAAACTCTGTAAAGCCGAAGCAATTTTACGGCTTTAGACTTAACTAGGCTTGAGTTTTTGAATTCTGAATCTCGAAAATTATTAACTTGACTCTAGAGAAAGAGTGTTTTATTATTAGGTTAGTGGTTACTAACTATAAGTTAAGGAGGATGATGGGTGCGGCTGACGAAAGAACAACGTAAAGCTCAGATTTTAGAGACGGCGACAAGACTCTTTGTGGTAAAAGGATATCATGAAACGAAAACGAAAGACATTGCTCAAGCTTGTGGTATTACAGAACCGGTTATTTATAAACACTTTGGTAGTAAAGATGAATTGTTTCTAGAGGCGATTGTCAATATTGCTGGTGAAACCTTTCAGGAAATTAGTTTTGATCGAGAGGCGGATACAGAAGTAGTTCTTTCGTCTTTTATCATGAATCGGGTACAAAAAGTAGAAAGTAATTTTTCTTTATTCAAACGTTTATTAATAGAATTACTAGAAAATAAAAAAATTCGCGGTTATTATTTTAATAAATTTCTGCCTCGTTTAGCTAATCCGATTATTAGTTATGTAGACCTTTTAAAAGAGCAAGGGCATTTAAAAGATGAAGTACCTTCTAAGGTGATTGCGTTAGCTTTAGCGGGAGTTTTAATTATGGTTTCGATGGCTAAATATCTAGAAGAGGAGTCGGCTTTTTCTGAAATTTCTTCACAAGAATTAGCAGGTCAAATGATGATGATTTGTTTACATGGTTTATTGAAAAATAAGTAACGTAAAAATTATAGTAAATTTTGCAAAGATTTTAAGGGGGAAAGTAATTGGCTCAATTAAAAATAGGTTTTCCACGTACCTTATTTTATTTTTTGCATTATCCATTTTGGTATACTTTTTTTACGGAATTAGGATGTGAAGTAATTACTTCTTTACCAACAACTAAATATAGTCTTGATTTAGGTGTTGCGGAAACTGTTAATGATGCTTGTTTGCCGATTAAACTTTACCATGGTCATGTGGCTGAACTGAAAGAGAAGGTGGATGTTATGTTTATGCCGCGTATGGTTAAAGTACGTAAAATGGAAACGGAAGTTTTCTGCCCTAAATTTCTTGGTTTACCGGATATGGTGCGTAATTCTATTGCCGGTTTACCACAGATCATTGATGAAAAAGTAGATTTAAGTAAAGGTTTATTTCCTAAGTGGGACCTTTGTCGGAAAGTGGCAGAACAGCTGGAGCGAAAAGGATTTGTTGTTTGGCGAGCCTATAGAAATGCTCAAAAATGTCAGGATAAATTTAAGAATTATTTAGTGCAGGGAATTGAAGCACAGGAAGCTATTGATGCGGCGATTGAAGGACGAAGCTGTTGCCCACCAAAGAAGTTTACTACAGATATAGACTTAGCTATTCTCGGTTATCCGTATTTAATTTATGACTCTTTCGTTAATGTCGGGCTTTTTGAGAAATTAGGTCACATGGGAATTAAGCCTTGGACGGTAGAAATGATTCCCTCTAATTGCTTGGAAGCACAAGCTAAATATTTGCCGAAAAGTCTTTTTTGGTATTTTAGCAACCGTACTATTCGCGCAACTTTTTATTATTTACATGAAAAAAAGGTAGATGGGATTGTTCATTTGACAGCTTTTGGTTGTGGACCTGATGCGATGGTGGATAAATTAATGGAGTTGGAAGCAAAAAGTACCGGGAAAAAGCCTTTTTTAACGCTTTCTTTAGATGAACAAACAGGGGAAGCGGGAATTTATACACGTATCGAAGCTTTTGTAGATATGTTAAGATTACGGAGGAAGAATGATGAAAATATCTTTTCCCATCATGGGTAATTCTTATCTGGCATTTAAACAATTAGTTAAGGATATTGGGCATGAGCCTATTGTTGCACCATTGCCTACGGCAAGAACAATGTCTTTGGGAACGATGTATTCACCGGAATTTGCGTGTATTCCTTTTAAAATTATGTTAGGAACGTATTTGGAAGCAATTGAAAAGGGAGCAGAGGTAATTGTTTCTTCGGGTGGACATGGTCCTTGTCGGGCAGGATATTATGGTATCCTTCATCAAAAAATAATTGAAGACTTAGGTTATGATACAAAGATTATAATTTTTGATTCTGTAGCCAAGACTTATAAGGAGTTTATGTCTAAATTAAAATGGTTATTGAAAACGGGGCAATCTAGTTGGTGGCAACTTTTTAAGGCCTTTAGACCAGCGTGGGCGAAGCTGAAAGCGCTTGATGAGATTGAAATTCTTTCTTATCATGTTCGGCCATATGAAATTAATACGGGGGAAACAACGAAGGTTTATAGGAAATGTTTGCGGTTGATGGATGAACCAATCACTAAAGCAGAGATTAAAGAAGCTAAAAAAGTTTGTCTGAAAATGTTGCAGCATATTCCCCAAGATAAAAATAGAAAACCGTTAAAAATAGGCATAATTGGGGAAATATATGTACTGATAGAGCCTTTTGCTAATTTAGATATACAAGCTACGCTTGGAGAAATGGGAGTTTATACGGAAAGGGCAATGCATTTATTTCATTGGATTAAAGAGAATACTAAAATGTCTCATCACGAAAAGAAAGTAATTAAGTTAGCACAGCCCTATTTACGACAGATGATTGGCGGCCATGGTATTAATTCAATCGGGGAAACGGTGATGTTTGCTGAGCGTGGTTTTGACGGAGTAATTCAACTTGCACCATTTTCTTGTATCCCGGAAATTGTTGCAAAAGGAATTTTGCCTCAGGTTTCCCATGATCAAGAAATTCCGGTGATGACTATCTTTTTAGATGAAATGATGGGTAAGGCAGGAATGCAGACAAGGCTAGAGGCTTTTGTCGATTTATTATTACAACGGCGTGAATTAAAATTAGCACAAGCTCTTTAAATAAATGAGCAATTTATGAATTAAAGTTAGGAGGAGCATTTGTGAAGAAAGCTTATCTTGGTGTAGATGTGGGCTCGGTAAGTACAAACTTGGTTGTGACTGATGAAAAAGGAGAAATATTAGAAAATATTTATACAAGGACTGTAGGTCAACCGGTCAAAGTAGTTCAGAATGGTTTAAGAATGTTAGGTAATAAATTAGGATCAGATGTTGAGATTATGGGGGTAGGAGTAACAGGAAGTGCTCGTAATCTCTCTTCCGTATTGGTGGGAGCTGATGTGATCAAAAATGAGATCACGGCTCATGCTGTGGCTGTTTCGCAGATAGTTCCAGGGGCACAAACAATTATTGAAATAGGTGGGCAAGACTCTAAAATTATTATTGTAAGAGATGGTGTTGTTACTGATTTTGCCATGAATACTGTATGTGCTGCGGGGACAGGTTCTTTTCTTGACCAACAAGCGGCCCGTCTTAATATACCGATTGAAAAATTCGGTGAACTGGCTTTAAAGGCTACTAATCCGGTACGTATTGCCGGACGTTGTGCTGTTTTTGCTGAGTCGGATATGGTTCATAAACAACAATTGGGTCATTCAGTAGAAGATATTGTTGCCGGACTTTGTGAAGCTTTAGTTCGTAATTATCTTAATAATGTAGGTAAAGGGAAAGAAATTCTTGCTCCTGTAGTTTTTCAGGGTGGAGTAGCGGCAAATGTGGGGATTAAAGCAGCTTTTGAAAAAACCTTAAATACAGAAGTAATTATTCCGAAATATTATGATGTAATGGGGGCAGTGGGTTGTTGCTATCTAGCGATGAAAGCTACTCAAAATAAGCCCACTAAATTTAAGGGGTGGGAGGCTGCAGAATTTAATTTCCGTCCGACTAGTTTTGAATGTCAAGGTTGTCCTAATTTGTGTGAGGTTATTCAAATTTATGAAAATGAGGTTGTGATCGCTCGTTGGGGTGATCGTTGTGGTAAGTGGTCTAATGCGAGTCTTAGTAGTGAGGTTAGTTAGTTTAAAAATTCTTTGAAAAAATCCTTGGGGTAAGCTTCCTGCGAGTGCCTTTCAAGGAATTTTTCTTTTTCCCATTAAAAATTTTTATTATTTTTTCTTGAATTTATTTTAGGGAGTTGAATTAGAGCGGGAGAGCTAGGTTCTTTCTCGGCTAAGGGATGTCGTGGGGCAATAACGATGGTAATACTGCTAATAATTATTTTCTGCTGATCATATTCAACTCGAGGTACGATGACCGATAATTCCGCTGGGATTTCCGAGGTGGTTTCTCTTTTTACAAACAAATTTAAACCACATAAGTTAAGCTTAATTTCGTCATGTGTCCAATTAGGAGTTTTAATTTTTTGTAAGCTATTTTTTATTTTATTTAAAAAAGTTTTTCCCATTTTTATTTCCCCCCTGTTTTATATATTATGACGTTAAAATTAAAAAAGTTTTTACTGCATTTAGATATTTTTTAATATATAATGACAGACAAATGATATTTATAGAATATTAATATATTTTAAGGAGGAGAATTAGCATTGCAGAAAGGTAAACGGAAAGAATTACTAGCTTTAGAGATACAGGAAAAAAGCATTCAAGTACCACTCGGAACATCTTTATTAAATATTGCTTCGTCCTTAGAAATGAACTTTACTTATCCTATTTTAGGTGCTAAGTATAATGGAGAATTAGTCGATTTATATAGGGAAGTGACTGCGCCGGGTAAAATTGAGTTTTTTGATATAACTTCTTTAGAAGGAATTAGAATCTACAGGCAGAGTTTAGTGTTTCTTCTCGCCAGAGCGGTAAATGAATTGTTCCCCCTTAGAAAATTAAAGGTACAGCATTCTTTAGGTAAAAGTTATTATTGCGAGTTTAAAGGGATGGATTATATTTCTCCGTTAGATTTAATTGCGTTAGAAGCTAAAATGAAGGAATTTGTGGAAGCAGAAGAACCGATCATTCCTCAAGATTTAAGTCGCGAAAATGCTTTACGGATTTTATCGGCTCAAGGGCATGAGGAAAAGGTAGCTTTATTAGAAAATTTAAATTGGAAAAAAATTAGGATTTATACTTCCGGTTCTTATTCTGATTATTCGTATCGTCTTTTAGCACCTGATACAGGTAAATTAAAAGTATTTAAATTGGAAACTTATGCGAAAGGTTTTTTATTAAGGTTTCCCGTACCTGCTAATCCTACAGAAGTAGCCCCTTATCCTAATTTACCTAAATTAGGGCAAGTTTTCCGGGAGTCGGAAGAATGGGCAAGTATTTTAGGTATTAGTAATTTAGCCGGATTATATGGACATTGTCAATACGACCAGCAGAAATATAATCAATTAATTCATATCGCGGAAGCTCTACATGAAAAAAAAATTGCCAGAATTGCTGATGAAATATATAGTCAGCATGAGCAATTTAGAATCGTATTAGTAGCTGGTCCCTCTTCTTCGGGAAAGACTACTTTTGCGCAGCGTTTGGCAATCCAGTTACGGGTTTTGGGGTTACAACCGGTTCCCATTTCCCTTGATGATTATTTTGTTAATCGTGAAGATACACCCTTGGATGAGTGGGGTGAGCCTGATTTTGAGGCTCTTGAAGCAATAGATTTAGAACTTTTTAATCAACATTTAAGGGAATTGATTGCAGGACTTGTTGTAGAAGTTCCTGTGTTTAATTTTGAGACCGGGCGCAGAGAATGGTCTGGGAAAAAATTGCAGGTTAAACCCGGACAGCCACTAATTATTGAAGGAATACATGGTTTGAACGAGGAGTTAACCTCTTCAGTGCAGAGAAAAAATAAATACAAAATTTACATTAGTGCTTTAACTCAGATTACTATTGATGACCATAACCGAATTCAAACTACTGATACGAGGCTGATTCGAAGAATTGTTCGTGATTATCAGTTTCGAGGGCAAAGTGCTTTAGGGACATTAAAGCGGTGGGCTTCAGTACGGCGCGGGGAGGAAAAAAACATTTTTCCTTATCAAGAAGAAGCAGACATGATGTTTAATTCTGCTCTTCTTTATGAATTATGTGTTTTAAAAAAGCATGCTTTTCCTTTATTAAGTGAGGTAAATATTAAGGAAAAAGAATATACGGATGCACGTAGATTATTAGATTTATTAGCTTATTTCCCGGAAATTAATGACAAAAATGTTCCACTTAATTCTATCTTACGGGAGTTTATAGGAGGAAGTTCTATTCATGGGCAGTAAATGAATGAAAATATTTTTTCAGAAAGGAATAACAGTTTTAGTATAGACATATTAACTAGAAGGTGTTATAATACAACTTATCTAATTTAGATAAGAAAATAAGGAGTTGATATGTCAATGGCTCGTGATCATTGGGGTACTAGGCTAGGCTTTATTCTTGCTGCTATAGGCTCCGCAATTGGCTTAGGGAACATTTGGCGATTCCCTTATGTTTGTGCCTCTAATGGAGGTGGTGCGTTTTTATTCCCATATTTTTTCGCCATCATCACTGCAGGTATACCGATTTTAATTTTGGAATTTACCATTGGGCAAAAATTTAAAGGTGGTGCTCCTGTTGCTTTAGGCAAAATGAATAAAAAATGGGAATGGTTAGGTTGGTTCCAGGCTGCCGTAGCTTTTTTCATTGCTACTTATTATGTAGCGATTGTTGCTTGGGCGATTAGTTATATTGGTTTTTCTGCTACACAAGCTTGGGGTGTCGACACCAAAGCCTTTTTCTTCAATCAATACCTGAATTTATCAGAAGGGCCTTTACAACTTGGTGGAATTCAGTTGCATATTTTAATCCCTTTCCTTGCTGTCTGGCTGATTGGTTATGTTATTCTTTCTAAGGGGATTAAAAATGGAATTGAAAAAGCTAATAAAGTGTTGATACCTGCGTTGATTGTTTTAACCGGAGTTATTGTGGTACGTGGGCTTACTTTACCCGGGGCGCTTGATGGGCTTAATTATTTATTTACACCTAACTGGGAAATGATTAGGCAACCGGAGGTTTGGGTAGCTGCTTATAGTCAGATTTTCTTCAGCTTAAGTATTGGTTTTGCGATTATGATTGCCTATTCTAGTTATCTTCCAGAAAAAACTGATTTGGTAAACAGTGCTTTTATTACTGCTTTTAGTAATCATGGTTTTGAATTATTTGCTGCACTTGGTATTTTTAGTGTCTTGGGTTATATGGCGGGAGCACAAGGTGTGGAAGTAGCCGAAGTGGCTGCAGCTGGACCCGGTTTGGCGTTTGTCGTCTTTCCGGCAGCGATTAGTGCGTTACCTGCTTTTAAAGGAACAGTAGGGGCAATTTTCTTCACCACTTTGGTTTTTGCCGGTTTTACTTCTTTTATTTCAATTATCGAAGCGTTTACAACAGGAGTTATTGATAAGTTTAATATCTCTAGACAAAAAGCTCTGAATATTTGTATGGGTGTTTCTTTTGTGGTCAGTTTTGTTTTTGTAACCGGAGCCGGGATCCATGTCTTAGATATTCTTGACTACTTTATTAATAATTTTGGAATTGTTTTAGGTGGAGTTGTGGAAGTTATTTTGGTTGGTTGGTTCTTTGACTTGGAAGGTTTACGTACTCATGCCAATAGATATTCGGATTTCGCTGTGGGTAAGTGGTGGAATTATATGATTAAATTTGTGACCCCTCTTGTTTTAGGTGTTATGTTTATTCAGAACCTAGTTCAAAACCTTAAAGTACCATATGGTGGTTATTCGTTAAATTCTTTGTTAATTATTGGTTGGGGAGCTTTTGCCCTTTGCTTTATCTTCGCTTTCGTTTTCTACCTGATGAAAGGTGATTCCTCGGTAATGCTTCAGCCTAGTAAGGAGGAGGTTAGTAAATAATGAATACTAGTGCTTTAATTATGTTTTTGGTAGGGGCTACGATGCTCTGGGGCGGTCTGATTGTTTGTTTACGGATCGCTTTCAAGAAGAATAATATTAATAATAATACAGATAATATAACACAGAAACAGTAGGAAAATGAAAAACCTCACTTCAAAATGAAGTGAGGTTTTTGCTAATAAGTGAAGGCTATACCTAGAGTGCCGGGTCCTGTATGCACTCCGATTACCGGTCCTGTTTCAGCAAAAAAATCAATTTTTAGGTCAAAGTTTTCTTCAATTAATTTCTTTAAATTATAAGCTGCTTCTTCTGCGGCACCGTGTGCTACTGCTACGTGTTTCGGTAATTTTTCACCTAAAACTTTGATCATGCTTTCGACCATTTTGCAGATAGCTTGTTTTTGATTCCTTACTTTGCCTAAGGGTATATAAATGCCGTTTTCTACTTTAACGACTGGTTTAATTTTGAGAATAGTACCTAAAAGAGAGGAGACTTTACCGATTCGCCCTCCTTTTTCTAAGTACTCTAGAGTGTCAAGAGAAAAGAAAAGTTCTGTACGTTGACGAACTTCGTTTAATTTTTCAGAAATTGTTTCTAAGGATAAATTCTTTTTAATCATTTCCAGGGCTGATACGACTTGAAGTCCTATCCCTAAGCTAATTGATTGAGAATCGAAGATGCGAATATTGCCTTTAAGCATCCGAGCTGCTGTTTCGGCCATGGAAGCGGTACTACTTAAGCCGGAAGAAATATGAATAGAGAGAATCTCATATCCTTCTTGAAGTAAAGATTGATATGTTTGCAGAAAGTCATTTACAGAAGGAGTGGAGGTTTTAGGTAATTTATCTCCTGCTTTTTCTAGTAAGGGATAGAATTCCCGAGGATGAATATTAACGCCATCTAAATAGGTCTTGTCAGGAAAATTTACATAGAGGGGGACTACGGTAATCTCATGTTTTTTGATAAAATCTTCCGGTAGGTCAGCAGTACTATCGGTAACAATTTTAATATTATTCTTAGCCATTTTTTTCAACCTTTCTTTATTTTTATCAAGTCATATTATGCCGAGTTTAGCCTAGTTTGATGGAAATAGCAAGATGTGAATTAAAAAGTTCTAAAATTAGTTGACGAGGTTTTTTTTTGATAATATAATAGAAATAATATAGGGATAAAGTAACTTTTAATCTAGTACAGAGAGACTGGAAAGGTAATTAAACATTATTAAGTTCATTATAACATGTTTTAGATAACATAGCAGTTTTAATAAAAAGAATAGTTTTAGTTTGGTTTCCCTTGAAATTAGTCCCGTGAGGCTAGTAAGGGGTATATAAAGTTAGGATAAAGTACAAGCTGATTATACCTTCTGCCCTGGGCAGAAGGTTTTTTAAAATGTAAAGTAAATTTATTTTAAGGGGGGGAAAGCATGGGAATTAAGGGAAAAGACCTTTTAACCATGGACCAGCTGGGGCGGGAGCAGATTGAGTTAATTTTGCATACAGCTAAGGAGATGAAAAGTATCATCAGGAGAGATATTAAAAAAGTTCCTACTTTACGGGGGAAATCTGTGGTTACTCTTTTTTATGAACCTAGTACCCGTACCCGTACTTCCTTTGAATTAGCCGGTAAATATATGAGTGCTGATGTTGTGAATATTAATACTACGGCTAGTAGTGTAGTGAAGGGGGAGAGTTTAAAGGATACGGGTTTAACTTTACAAGCAATGGGTGTAGACCTTGTTGTTATTCGCCATAGTATGGCCGGTGCTCCTGCCATGTTGGGAAGTTATCTTGAGGCGAGGGTAATTAATGCCGGTGATGGTTTCCATCAACATCCTACACAGGCATTGTTGGATATGTTAACGATTCAAGAACATTTAGGTGGTTTTAAAGGCTTAAAAGTAGCGATTATTGGAGATATTCTTCATAGTAGGGTGGCTCGTTCTAATTTAAGTGGGTTAACAACAATGGGGGCTAATGTTTGTTTGTGTGGACCGGCAACCTTGATTCCTCCCGGCTTAGAAGAACAAGGTGCCGAAGTAACTTATAATCTGGAAGAAGCTATTGCGGGGGCCGATGTGATTGTAATGCTAAGAATTCAGTTAGAAAGGCAAAAGGCTGGTTTTTTCCCTTCTTTACGGGAATATAGTCAATTATATGGTTTAAATAAGAAAAGGTTAGCTTTGGCGAAAAAAGACTGTTTAGTTATTCATCCCGGACCGATTAATCGTGGGGTCGAAATATCGGGGGAGGTAGCGGACAGTCTTAATTCTTATATTAATGAACAGGTAACGAATGGGGTTGCTGTACGGATGGCTCTTTTATATTTGATGTTAACTTGAAGGGGGGAAGAATTTTAATGAAGTTATTATTAAAAGGCGGTTTAGTGCTTGACCCCCGAACCGGACTGGAAAAAGAGGGGGATGTGCGCATTGCTGAGGGGAAAATTACGGAAATAGGTTCAAATTTGGAAGCAAGAGATGAAGAACAAATTGACCTGCAAGGGAAAATTATAGCCCCCGGTTTTATTGACTTGCATGTACATCTACGTGAACCTGGGGGAGAAGCTCATGAAACAGTCCTTACTGGATGTCAGGCGGCGGCGGCGGGAGGATTTACCGCGATTGCAGCCATGCCGAATACTAATCCTTGTGCGGACAATGAGGGTGTTATTGAATTAATAAAAGCGCGGGCAGAAAAAGTCGGTTTGGTACACGTACTACCTATCGGGACAATTAGTAAAGGGCGGGCAGGTCAAGAGATTGCTGAAATCGGTTCACTTTATCAAGCCGGTGCGGTGGCTGTTTCTGATGATGGCAGCTGTGTGGCTAGTAGTGAGGTCATGCGGAGGGCTTTAGAGTATACGAAGATTTTTGGTTTGCCGGTTATTTCTCATTGTGAAGACGCTGCTCTTTCTGCAGATGGTTTAATGCATGAAGGAAGTTGGTCTACAATTTTAGGGTTACGTGGTATTCCGGCACAAGCGGAAGAAATTATGGTGGCGAGAGATATCTTGCTGGCGGAATTAACCGCAGGGAAACTGCATTTAGCTCACTTAAGTACTGCAGGAAGTGTAGCTTTAGTGAGATTTGCTCGTGAGCGAGGAGTTACTGTAACCGCTGAAGCAACACCACATCATCTTTTACTTACGGAGGAAGAAGTACAGAGTTATTCGACGAGTACTAAGGTTAATCCACCTTTGCGTAGTAAGGCAGATGTTCAAGCAATAAGAAAGGCGGTAAAAGAAGGTTTAATTCAATGCCTTGCTACTGACCATGCTCCTTGGTCGCAGGAAGAAAAAGAGCAGGAGTATAGTAAGGCACCTAGTGGAATTGTAGGTTTAGAAACGGCGATACCTATTGTTTGGGATACTTTAGTAGTTAAAGAAAAGATGAGTCCCCTAGAACTAATCGCTAGGTTTACAACGGGGCCGGCTAAGGTTTTAGGTTTGGATAAAGGTTATTTAGCTGTAGGTAAAGAAGCTGATGTAACGATTATTGACCCTCTTTTGAAAAAGGCAGTTAAGGCTAGTGAATTTTATTCTCTGGGTAAAAACACCCCGGTAGATGGTCGCGTTTTTCAAGGTTGGCCAGTGATGACTATAGTCGGAGGGAAGATAGTAATGCGTGAGGGCAAGGTGAAGGGGGACAAAAATTGAAGGCTTATTTATGTTTACAAGATGGGAAAGTTTTCATTGGAAAATCTATTGGTTTAGTCGGTGAAGCAGAGGGAGAAGTAGTTTATAATACCGGAATGACAGGATATCAGGAAATTATAACCGATCCGGCTTGTGCGGGACAGATTATTGTTTTTACGTATCCTTTAATTGGGAACTGTGGTGTAAACTTAGCCGATGCTGAATCATCATGGTCTAGGGCTAAGGGAGTTGTCCTTAAAGAATTATCTCATAACCCTAGTAATTATCGTGCGGAACAAAATTTGCATAAATATTTAGTAAGCCAGGGCTTAGTCGGAATTAAGGATGTGGATACAAGAGATTTGACGAAACATTTGCGCCATTATGGCACGATGAGGGGTTTAATCAGTAGTGAAGAAAATCTTACGGAATTAGTGCAGAAGGCTAAACAATTGCCTGCAGTTACCAGTTCGGACTTGGTGCAAAGTGTGACTACTAAAGGGGTGTATACTTTCTCAGATGGACAATATCCGCTGGTGGTCGTAGATTTGGGTGTGAAAAAAAGTCTGCTTACTGCATTGAGAGCCAGAGATTGCCGCGTAATTTTAGTGGGAGCGGAAACAGGAGCAGAAGAAATATTAAGCTATAAGCCTTGGGGGGTAGTATTTTCTAACGGTCCCGGAGACCCGAATGATGTTGAGTATGTTTTACCGGTAATCAGAAAAATTTTGGCGACTCATATTCCTGTTCTGGGAATAGGCTTAGGTCATTTACTTTTGGGCAAGGCTTTAGGTGGAACTACGTATCAATTAAAACACGGGCACCGAGGCAATTATCCGGTGAAAGAGTTAAGTACAGGTCGAGTTTATATGACTTCTCAAAATCATGGTTACGCTTTGCAGAATGAAAGTTTTCCTGTAGAGGAAGTAGAGCTTACTTTGCTTAATCTTCACGACCAAACAATAGAAGGATTACGACATAAACCAACAGGTTCTTTTTCTGTACAGTTTAATCCTGAAGGTTGTCCGGGCCCGCGGGAGGCGGAATGCTTTTTGACACAATTTATTAACATGGTCAAGGAAAAGGGGCAAAGGAGGGACCAAGATGCCTAAAATATCAGGATTAGAAAAAGTACTGGTGATCGGTTCAGGTCCAATTGTGATTGGGCAAGCGGCGGAGTTTGATTATGCAGGGACTCAGGCTTGTCAAGCTCTTAAAGAAGAAGGTGTAGAAGTAGTTTTAGTTAATTCAAATCCGGCCACAATTATGACAGATATGCAGATGGCTTCTCGGGTTTATTTAGAGCCTTTAATTCCTGAGGCAGTAGCCAAGATTATTAAAAAAGAAAAACCACAAGGTCTTTTGGCTACTTTAGGTGGTCAGGTGGGTCTTAATTTAGCGATGACTTTGGCCCATGAAGGAGTGTTAGAGCGGGAAGGCGTAAAGCTTTTGGGGACATCTTTAGAAGCGATTGAAAAGGCAGAGGATCGTGAGATTTTCAAAGAGACGATGTATAAAATAGGGGAGCCGGTACCGGAAAGTGCTATTGTTAGTAGTATTGAGGAAGCTTTGACCTTTGCCGAAAAAATAGGCTATCCGGTGATTGTACGACCAGGTTATACCTTAGGTGGTACAGGTGGTGGAGTGGCAAAAAACTTAACTGAACTGGAGGAAATTGCCGCTAAAGGTTTGAAATATAGTTTGAATAAGCAATTATTAATAGAAAGAAGTGTCGCCGGTTGGAAAGAAATTGAGTTCGAGGTCATGCGTGATGCCCGCGATAATTGTATTACCATTTGTTCAATGGAAAATATTGACCCGGTGGGGATTCATACAGGTGATAGTATTGTCGTTGCTCCTACACAAACCCTTTCTGATCGTGATTATCAGATGTTACGGAGTGGTGCTCTAAAAATAATTCGTGCCTTAGGCATTGAAGGTGGTTGTAATATCCAATATGCTTTAGACTCTGAAAGCAGTCAATATTACGTGATTGAAGTTAATCCGCGGGTGAGCCGTTCTAGTGCATTGGCATCTAAAGCAACAGGTTATCCGATTGCTAAAGTTGCCGCGAAAATTGCTTTAGGGTATACGCTTGAGGAGATTCCTAATGGGGTAACAGGTACTACTTCGGCCTGTTTTGAGCCAACATTAGATTATGTTGTTGTTAAAGTGCCACGTTGGCCTTTTGATAAATTTGCTACTGCGAGGAGGACTTTAGGTTCACAGATGAAGGCCACAGGTGAAGTGATGGCTTTGGGTAGAACTTTTCCGGCAGCCTTGTTGAAGGCCATTCATTCTTTAGAAATGAACTTTGTAAGCTTAATTGTGCCGGAGTTTGAAAAATTTAGTTTGTCGGAACTTTTACAGAAGTTACAGGCAGCGGATGACGAACGGATTTTTGCTGTAGCGGAATCTATTCGGCGGGGTATTTCTATAGAACAAATTCACCAAGTGACAGGGATAGATTTATTCTTCCTTGATAGTATTGCCGGTATTGTGAATTTGGAGATGCGTTTGACCCAGAAAAAAGTATGGGAGAAAGAAGATTGGCTTTTAGCTAAAAAGAATGGTTTTAGTGACTTTGAGTTAGCTTATTTTAAAGGTGTTTCTGAGGAAGAGATACGTCAGGAGCGGAAAAGGTTAGAGGTGTTACCTTCTTATCGGATGGTGGATACTTGTGCTGGAGAATTTGAGGCAAATACTCCGTATTATTATTCATGTTATGGAGAGAAAAACGAATTTTATCAATCGAAAAAACCGAGGGTGGTTGTTTTAGGCTCAGGTCCTATTCGTATTGGGCAGGGCATTGAATTTGACTATTGTTCCGTACATTCTTCTTGGGCAATTAAGGAGAAGGAGCTCGAATCGATTGTCATTAACAATAATCCGGAAACGGTAAGTACAGATCCTGATACTTCCAACCGTTTATATTTTGAACCGCTTACTTTAGAAAATGTTCTTGATGTAATTGAAGCGGAACAGCCCCTAGGGGTAGTGGTACAGTTTGGTGGTCAAACGGCGATTAATTTGGCTAAACCTTTAGCGGAGAGAGGAATTCCTATTTTGGGAACAACAGTGGAGGATATTGATCGTGCTGAAGACCGAGAAAAATTTGATACTCTTTTAGAGGAAATAGGGGTGCTTAGGCCTCAGGGTAGTATGGCTCGCAGTCATCATGAAGCGAAAAGAATAGCGGAAACGCTTGGCTTTCCTGTTTTAGTAAGACCTTCTTATGTTTTAGGTGGCAGAGCGATGGAAATTGTTTATTCTGAAGAAGAACTAACTAATTATTTGGAGGAAGCGGTACGTGTTTCTCCGGAACATCCGGTATTAGTAGACCGTTATCTTATGGGGAAAGAAGTCGAGGTTGATGCGATTTGTGATGGGGAGAAAGTCCTGATTCCCGGAGTAATGGAACATTTAGAAAGGGCAGGAGTACATTCAGGAGATAGTATTGCTATTTATCCGCCCCAGACCTTAGACCAAAAAATTGTTGCAACCTTAATTGATTATACGGAAAGAATTGCTTTAAACTTGCAAGTGAAGGGCTTACTCAATATTCAATTTGTAGTGCAAGGTGAGAATGTTTATGTCTTAGAAGTTAATCCCAGGGCGAGCCGTACCGTACCTTTTTTGAGTAAAGTGACGGGAATTCCGATGGTGAAGTTGGCTACGCGGATTATGTTAGGTGAAACCTTAGAGCAACAGGGTTATGCAGGTGGTTGTTGGCCAGAAACAGGGCTAACTGCGATTAAAATGCCTGTTTTTTCGTTTAGTAAATTAATTAATGTGGAGCCTTCCTTAGGACCGGAGATGAAATCTACCGGTGAAGTGATGGGGCTAGCTGATGATTTTTCCATGGCTTTGTCTAAAGCATTCTTAGGTGGTGGGTATAAGATTCCCCGACAAGGAGAAATTTTGGCGACGATTGCCAATAAGGATAAAGAGGAAGCGTTACCTTTATTACGCTCTTTTTCCGAGTTAGGTTTTACGATTTGGGCTACCCCGGGAACGGCAGCTTTTCTCCGGAAAAATGGAGTCCCTGTGCGTAAAGTAGCGAAATTAGAGGAAGGAACACCTCATGTGGTAGACTTAATTCGGAGTGGAAGCATTAGTTTTGTGATTAATAGTTTGACTAAAGGCAAACAACCGATGCGCGATGGTTTTCAGATTCGTCGTGCGGCAGTAGAGTTTAATATTCCGTGTCTGACTTCTTTAGACACGGCGGGTGGGCTATTAAGTGTAATTCGGATGTCACAGAAAAGAGAGCTGACGGTAAAAGCATTACAGGATTATTTATAAGTTGAGGGAGGTGTTAAAATCGTGAAGTATCATGTGCCGGATGCCCCTGTCTTAAGACAGGAGAGAATCGGACAAAATATTTACGCCCTTACTATTGATAGTCAGAAAATTGCACGTGAGGCTCAGCCGGGGCAGTTTGTGCATTTGCGTTGTGGAAAGGGAGTCGATCCGCTTTTACGACGTCCTTTAAGTATCAATGATGTGCAGCGGGAAAAAGGTTATCTTACTTTCTGGTATCAAGTAGTAGGGAAGGGTACAAAGCTTTTAAGTCAGGTTCAAGCTGGTGAATGTCTTGATGTAATTGGCCCCTTAGGGCACGGTTTTCAAACGGATTTAAGCGGCAACAAGGTAGGATTGATTGGTGGAGGAATGGGGATTGCGCCATTAATTTTTTTAGGTCAGGAGTTAGCCGAAAGAAATAAGGTTCAAGGCTTTTGGGGTGGACGGAGTAAGGAATTGTTGCCACGGTTTTCCGCAAATAGAACTTTCCCTTATGAACTTATTACCGAGGATGGTAGTAGTGGTAAGCAAGGGTTGGTAACTGAGCTTTTGGCGGAGTATTTGTCCCGGGAACAGTTTGACTTTTTATTTGCTTGTGGGCCTCGTCCCATGTTGGCAGAAGTGTCACGTCTAGCTCATCAGTGGGAAATTCCTTTACAGGTTTCTTTGGAGACGGTGATGGCCTGTGGTGTAGGGGCTTGTTTAGGGTGCACCTTTAAGGGTGCAGGAGCGGCTAAAGGGAAACAGTTCAAAGTTTGTCAAGACGGACCGGTTTTTTGGGCAGAGGAGGTGAGCTGGGATGAGTAAGGTTGACCTGTCGGTAGAAATTGCAGGAATTAAGATGAAAAATCCGGTAATGACAGCTTCGGGCACGTTCGGTTTTGGGGAAGCTTATACTGATTTTTTTTCTCCTGCCTGTTTAGGTGCCTTAGTTGTGACGTGTGTTACTTTAGAACCGAGAATGGGAAATCTCTCGCCTCGTTTGGTGGAGACTCCGGCGGGCCTACTTAATTCTATTGGTTTGGAAAACCCCGGAGCAGAAGCGGTTTTGGCGAAATTTTTACCGCCTTTAGTTCAGTATGACGTACCGATTATTGTTAATATAGCCGGGAATACCTTGGAGGAATATGGCGAGGTAGCGGCTAAACTTAGTACGAGTACTGTGGTGAAAGGTTTGGAAGTAAATATTTCTTGTCCAAATGTGCGTGAAGGGGGTCTGGCCTTTGGTAGTCAGCCGGAAATGGCAGCTCAAGTAATTAAGATGGTGAAAGAAAATACTGATTTACCAGTGATTGCTAAGCTTTCGCCTAATGTCACGGATGTTGGAGCCATAGCGGTGGCGGTAGAAGAGGCCGGGGCGGATGCTCTTTCGCTAATTAATACACTTTTGGGTATGAGCATTGATATACATAAAAAAAGACCTGTTTTAGCTAATGTAGTGGGGGGCTTGTCCGGACCGGCAATAAAACCAGTGGGTGTGCGAATGGTTTGGCAGGTGGCAGAACAGGTACAGATTCCGATTATTGGTATGGGTGGGATTATGGATACTACTGATGCCTTGGAATATATGATGGCGGGAGCAACAGCCGTAGCTGTGGGTACGGGACAATTCGTTAATCCACGTTGTTGTGTGGAGATTATTGCAGGCTTAGAAGAATTTTGTTGGGAGCAGGGTGTGGAAAGAATTACGGAATTGAAAGGAGTTGCTCAAGGATGACGTTAAATAGACCGGAGGAGCGATTAATTGTTGCTTTAGATTATCCTTGTTGGGCGGAAGCAGAAAAGTTGGTACAATTGTTACCTGAGGTAAAGTTTTTTAAAGTAGGTTTAGAATTATACTTGGCAAGCGGAGGACAGGCTGTAAGTAATTTAAAGAAATTGGGGAAAGAGGTTTTTCTTGATTTAAAGTTTCATGATATCCCGAATACAGTAGGGAGAGCGTGTCGGCAAGCAGTGGAACAAGGAGCGGCTATTTTCAATCTTCATGCTTCTGGAGGCAGGGAAATGATGAGGCGGGGAGTTCAGACAGCGCGCGAGAGAGCGGAAGAATTGGGAATACCGGTGCCGCTCGTTATTGCCGTGACAGTTTTGACTAGTTTAGATGAACAAAGTTTACAGGAAATAGGTTTGGAGAATGTAGAGGAAACAGTACTTAATTTTGCGCGGTTAGCGGAGGGAGTAGGCATGGATGGAGTGGTAGCCTCCCCTAAGGAAGTTGCTTTAATTAGAAAGAATTGTGGTCCTGATTTTAAGATTATCTGTCCGGGGATCAGACCCAAATGGGCAGCAACTAATGACCAGAAAAGGATTACGACACCGCGGGAGGCGATTAGTTTAGGAGCGGATTATCTCGTAGTAGGTCGCCCCATTACGGCGGCGGATGACCCTCGGCAAGCAGCTCTGCGGGTAATGGAGGAAATAAAGGAGGCGTTACAATAAAAATGAGTAGAGAAGAATTAATTAAAGAAGAAATACTAGCGCTTTTTACAAAGCATCAGGCTTTAAAAGAGGGGCATTTTCTTTTAACTTCAGGACGTCATAGTAATCGTTATCTTCAGTGTGCCCTTGTTTTACAGTATCCTTCTGTAGCGGAAAAGTTGTGTAGACAATTAATTAAAAAAATAGATCTTCAGGGTATTGAGGTAGTTATTGGTCCGGCTATTGGAGGAATCACTCTGGCTTATGAAATAGCACGACAATTAGGAACACCGGCTCTATTTACCGAGCGGGAAGACAAGGTCATGACCTTGCGGCGTGGTTTTAGTATCGAAAAAGGGGCGAAGGTTTTAGTCGTCGAGGATGTTATTACTACCGGGGGCTCGGTGAAAGAAACGATTAAAGTAGTCGAAGAACAAGGCGGAGAAGTTGTGGGTGTTGCTTCTTTGGTGGATAGAAGTGGCGGAAAAGTGGATTTAGGTTATCCTCTTTACAGTTTACTTCCCATGGAAGTGCTTTCTTATCCGACAGGTGCCTGTCCTTTATGTCGGGAGAATCTTCCTTTAGTTAAACCCGGTTCACGAAAAAGTTAAACGGTACGGAAGGTGACAAAAGAAACGTCACCTTATTACCTAATGCATTTTTTTTCATAAACTGATATACTAACTATAAAATCCTTTGACAAAGAGGTGTTAATATAGAGATGAGTGAGATTAAACCAAAAAATTTTATTCAAAATATTATTGATGAGGACTTAGAACAAAATAAGGAAATTAGACGTATTCATACAAGATTTCCTCCCGAGCCGAATGGCTATTTACATATTGGACATGCGAAATCGATTTGTCTTAATTTTGGTTTAGCAGCTGAGTATGGAGGGCTTTGTAATTTACGCTATGATGATACCAATCCCAGTAAAGAAGAGCAGGAATATGTAGAATCGATCGAGGAAGATGTGAGATGGTTAGGTTTTGACTGGGAAGAGCGCAAGTTTTATGCCTCAGATTATTTTGAAAAGATGTATGAGTGTGCAGAAGAATTAATTAAGGCAGGCAAGGCTTATGTTTGTGATTTAAGTGCGGAAGAGATTAGAGCATATCGTGGTACTTTGACCGAGCCAGGGAAAGAAAGTCCTTATCGTCATCGTTCTGTAGAGGAAAATTTAGATTTGTTTAGAAGAATGAGAGCCGGGGAATTTCCCGACGGGTCGCGGACTTTGCGGGCAAAAATAGATATGTCTTCTCCTAACTTAAATATGCGGGATCCTGTTTTATATAGGATTTTGCGAGCTACACATCATCGGACGGGGGATCAGTGGTGTATTTATCCCATGTATGATTATGCTCATCCTATTTCTGATGCTTTGGAAGGTATTACACATTCGATTTGTACTTTAGAATTTGAAGACCATCGTCCTTTATATGAGTGGGTTGTTAACAATCTTGATTTAGGATGTAAGCCGAAGCAAATAGAGTTTGCTCGGTTAAATCTGACGAATATGGTGATGAGTAAACGTAAGCTGAGAGTATTAGTTGAGGAAGGGCATGTAGACGGTTGGGATGACCCTAGAATGCCTACCATATCGGGAATTAAAAGACGCGGTTATACGCCGGAGGCTATTCGTGATTTCTGTGAAAGAATTGGTGTGGCTAAAGCGAATAGTGTTGTCGATATCTCGTTATTAGAGCATTGTATTAGGGAAGACTTAAATTCAAAGGCTACTCGGGTGATGACCGTTTTGCGTCCACTTAAAGTAATTATTGATAATTATCCTGAGGGTAAGGTAGAGGAATTGCCAGCGGAGAACAATCCTGGTGACCCTGAAATGGGTAGTCGGATGTTACCTTTTTCTCGCGAGCTGTATATTGAACGGGAAGATTTTATGGAGAATCCACCGAAAAAATTTTTCCGTTTAGCTCCTGGTCGGGAAGTACGGTTAAAACATGCATATATTATTAAGTGTGTAGATGTAGTTAAAGATGAAAAGACAGGGGAAATTATCGAGTTGCATTGTACTTATGACCCAGAAACTCGTAGCGGTATGGAGAAGAGTAATCGCAAAGTAAAAGGTACTTTGCATTGGGTTTCGGCAGCACATGCTATTCCTGCTGAAGTGCGGCTTTATGATTATTTGTTTATTAATGCCGGAGAGGAAGAAGACGATGAAGAGACGGAAATGGTGTTAAACCCTAATTCTTTAGAACGATTAACTTCTTGCTTAGTGGAACCGGGATTACAGGAAGCAAAACTTGGGGAGAAGTTTCAGTTTTTGCGGCAAGGTTATTTTTGTGTAGACCGGGATTCTACAAAAGAAAAATTAGTTTTCAATCGGATTGTCTCTTTACGAGATACGTGGGCTAAAATGAAGAAGAGAAAACAAAAATAAAGTATTTTTTACGTATAATTAAGTCCATTTTTGGTTAAAGTAAAGGCAAGGGTACGTAACGGTTGAGCCCAGACAGATATATGTTCTGCGGGACATATATCTGTCGGCCAAAGGTTGTATACAGGTCTGCGGGCTTGTATGCAGCCGGAGGGAAGATTCTGTATGGCAAGGAAAGTTTGTGTCATAGTCGAAGTTGTTTTTGATTATGGCATGAGCCCAACTTGTCATCCAGGGTCGAGCAAAGGTCATATAGGGTGCTGAAAGTATTTTTGTGGAAAAAACACCGTACGATTCTAAGCAGTCGAGAGATTGCTTAGGGTTGTTTAAGTATCTTGTATGGCCGAACGACCGATTGGTCTGGGTAGTGAAGTGCTTGATTATGGCCGGAAGGTCATAATTAGGTATTAAGCTATTCAGGTCAGTCCAAGGTAGATCGTTACGTGCTCAAAAAAATCAAAAAACTCACTTTAAACTGAGTTTCAGGATGCGAAAAATCGCATCCTGTTTTTAAGTGTGCACTTATTTCTGTATTATTTTATAATATTGCAGGAATATGCAATTTTTTGTCAAAATAAAATTAAGTAAGGATAGTAAAAGGGGGGTTATTAATGAGAAAAGGGAAAAGAACGTTTTTAAAAATACTATTGTTGGCAGTTCTTTTTACTTTTGTGTTTATGTTAACACCACAGTTGGTTGAAGCTGCGGAGACTGGCGCTGATTTAAGAAAATTAAGTATTCATTTTGGCACTTTCTCTCCAGAGTTTAAGCCCGAAATAACTAATTACACGGTAACATTAGATGCGATAGTTAGGGACAGTATTAATTTCCACATCGTTGCCTTTGATACAAATGCGAAGATTGAGATCAATGGTAAAAATTTCGGAGTCGGTGGTGAGTCCACAGTTAGTCTGCCGTTTTCACCAATATATTCGATTAAGGTTATAGGTGGAGATGGGAGTACAAAAACTTACACGTTGAACATGAGCCGTTCAAAGACGAATACAACGCTTACTAAAATAAAAGAGTTGAAAGTAAAATCTATGATTTCATCACCCTATTTATCGCTCTCACCGGCTTTTGACCCCAATATCACTGATTATACGGTAAATCTGGATGAATTTACCGGGGAAAGAATTATTTTATCCATCCGTACGGTTGATACTAATGCTAGGGTTAAAATTAATGACGAAAAGGAGTGTGGGGGTGGTGTAACAGCCAGTGTCCCTCTTAAGCCCAAAATGGTTATAGAAGTTATCGGGAGAGATGGTAGTAGGGAAACGTACACCTTAACCATGATTCCTTCAGCTACTACAGTTGCCGCCGATTTAAAAAGGCTAGAAGTTAGATCCAGTCTCGCCTCTCCATTTAAAACGTTTGCTTTATCTCCGGCTTTTGATTCAGACACGACTGACTATACATTAATTTTGGATGAATCCGTTAAAGAAGGAGTTGTTTTATCTTTAAGTCCGGTTGATTATAATGCTAATATTGCAATTAATGGTGTTGATTATGGAACAGGTGGTATGTCGGTAGGTGTGCTACTTACGCCAAAAATTTCTATTAAAGTTACAGGGCGAGAAGGCAGTACAAAAACTTATACCCTTACGTTGTCGCCTTCACCTACTCGTACAGTTGCTGCTGATTTAAGAAAGTTAGAGGTTAAATCCGGCGTCTCATCACAAAGTTTACCGTTATCTCCAGCTTTTACTGCAGAGACGACTGACTATACGGTAATTCTGGATGAATCTGTTAAAGAAAAAGTTGTTTTGTCTTTAAGCACAGTCGATTATAAGGCTAATATTGCAATAAATGGTGTTGTTCATGGAAAAGGTGACATAATGGTAGATGTACCGCTTGAACCTCAAATTTCTATTAAAGTTACGGGGCGAGATGGTAGCATGAAAACCTACACGCTTAATCTGGTCGGTTTAACTGACGCAACTGATACACCTACGGTTACTTCTCCTGTAACTCCCGAGACTAATACCGATTCTTTATCTTCAAATTTTGATGCTATATTTTATTTTCTTAAATTAATATTACAAGGTTTGCTTATATGTTGACACTGACCCCAAAGTTAGCCCGCCCGGAGTATCCTCATATCCCTATAAAGCGAGGACTTAATTGTATGCTGTAATGAACATTAGTGATAACCTAGATGTAGGAGGGTTGATAATAGATGATTAATCAGGAACGGCTTGTGCAAGAATTTATAGAAATGGTAAAGATAGATAGTCTTAGTAAACAAGAAGGAAAATTTGCGGTATATTTAAAAGAAAAGTTAATAGAACTGGGACTAGAAGTATTTGTAGATGAACAGGCTGGACGGCGAGCTGGTTCTAATACGGGTAATCTTCTTGGACGACTACAGGGGAAAAGGAAAAAAGCACCCATAATTCTTTTTTCCGCACATATGGATACTGTTCCTTTAGGTGAAGGTATTCAGCCTCAGATTAGGAAGGATACTATTTACAGTAGTGGAGATACTGTTTTGGGTAGTGATGATAAGGCGGGTATTGCTATAATTTTAGAAGCTTTACGACATATTAAAGAGGAAAAAATAGAACATGGAGAGATCGAAGTTCTTTTTACTATTGGTGAAGAGGCAGGTCTTTTGGGTTCTCGTTATCTTGATTATAGTCTTTTACGGGCGGAATTAGGCTTTGTTTTAGATAGTGATGGAGTTCCGGGAACAATTATCTGTCAAGCTCCTGCTCATGAAAGAATTGATGCTGTTATTCATGGGAAAGCAGCTCATGCGGGAATGAATCCGGAGGAGGGGGTTAATGCGATTCAAGTTGCGTCCCAGGCTATTGTGAAGATGAATTTATTAAGAATAGATGAGGAGACTACAGCAAATATTGGGGCAATCAAAGGGGGAGAGGCAACAAATATTGTTTGTGAGCGAGTGGAACTAGAAGGAGAGGCACGTAGTTTATCTGAAGAAAAACTACGTCAGCAGATTCAGCATATGGTTAATTGTTTACGGGAAGCTTGTGATGAAATGGGAGCACATTTGGAAGTGGAGACGACAAGAGAGTATCCGGTTTTTAAATTAAAGGAAGATGAACCTGTAGTAAAAATTGCTAGGGAAGCAGCGGAATCTTCAGGACTTGAAGTTAATATAACTTCTTCTGGTGGAGGTAGTGATACAAATTATTTTAGCGCTCATGGCATTAAAACAGTAAATTTAGGTATCGGCATGAGTCAGGCTCATACGAAGAAAGAGTTTATTAGAATTAAAGATTTGGTGATGTCAGCGCATTATGTTGCGGAGATAATACAACAAGTTACTCGATAGACTCGGACAAACGAGTCTCGAAAGCGGTTGACACTTTTTTTCTATTATGATAAGCTTGATAAAAATTGAAGATAGTAATTTATGGGGGAGCTAGGTGACTGGCTGAGAGGGCATTTATTCATGCCGACCCCTTAACCTGATCTGGATAATGCCAGCGGAGGGAGGAGAAAATATGTTTAAAGATAAAATCGCGACCTTTGTCTGGGGAGCGATTTTTTTGTTTTCTTAGTGTGGATAGGTATGGACTGGGTAAATATAAAGAAAACTAAGAATTAAGCATAGAAATAAGGGAGGTGCAAGATGGCTACGGTTAATTTAAGTTTACAAGTTTTACCTAAGGTCGAGGGCGATTGTGTTTATGAGGTTGTGGATAAAGCAATTGAGGTAATTCAACAGTCAGGTGTTAAACATATTGTGGGACCTATGGAAACGACAATGGAAGGGGAGTTAGATGCTCTTTGGGAAGTAGTAAAAAAGGTCCAAGATGTTTGCATTAAGGCAGGAGCTTCAGGGGTAATGTCGGTGATTAAGATTGATTATAGACCAGAAGGGGTGACGATGGCGGAAAAAATTTGTAAATATAAAAAATAAGTTTAGAGGGAGAGAAGAAATGAAAAAATATTTGCCGTCTCTAGTTTTTTTTCTTTTACTATTACTTTTATGGGAGGCGGTAGTAAAATGTTTAGGGGTTAAAGAATATATTTTACCTGCTCCCATGAAAATTGGGCAAGCCTTAGTCCAGAATGTAAATTTACTTTGGGCACATAGTATTCAAACAGTTAATGAAACTTTATTAGGGTTTGTTTTGGCAGTTATAACGGGAATTATTTTGGCAATGCTAATGGGGATTTTCCCCATAATAAAAAGGACGCTTTATCCATTGGTTATTGTCTCTCAAACGATTCCGATTGTAGCTGTGGCTCCACTTTTAATTATATGGTTTGGTTATAACCTTTTACCTAAGGTGATGGTAGTAGCTTTGGTTTGTTTTTTCCCTATTACAGTAAGTTTAGTGGAAGGGCTGGAGGCTGTAGATAAGGATATGGTGAAACTACTTTCAGCTATGGGGGCTTCATCTTGGCAAGTTTTTAAAACAGTACAACTTCCGGGGGCCTTGCCTTCTTTCTTTTCCGGTTTAAAGATTTCAGCGACATATAGTATTATGGGGGCGATAATTGGGGAATGGTTAGGAGCTTCTAAAGGCTTAGGAGTATTTATGATTCGTTCCATGAATTCTTTTTTGACAGCACGAGTTTTTGCGGCGATTGTTGTTGTTTCATTTTTGAGTTTAATTTTCTTTGGCTTAATTGTTATTTTGGCTCGTCTGATAATGCCGTGGCATTATCAAAAATAAAGTATATAAGGGGATGTGGTGTTATGAAAAAGAGAATGGGGTTAATTCTAGTGCTTGTTTTTGTTTTATGTATTTGTTGTGCTTGTGTTTCTAAGGAAACACAAGAAAAAAAGAATGAGGATTCTCTTACGAAAGCTAGTGTAATGTTGGATTGGACACCCAATACTAATCATAGTGGTTTGTATGTTGCTTTGGAAAAGGGATTTTATCGTGAAGAGGGCTTGGATGTAGAAATACTTGAGTCAAGTGAGTTAGGTCCCGATCAATTAGTTGGTGCTGGGCGGGTAGATTTTGGGGTGAGTTATCAGGAAAGTGTAACTAATGCTCGAGCTGTAGATATTCCTTTAATATCTTTGGCGGCAGTTATTCAGCATAATACCTCTGGATTTGCTTCTTTAAAAAAGGATAATCTCGTGAGACCTCGTGATTTAGAAGGAAAAAAATATGGAGGATGGGGTTCACCAGCTGAACGAGCTGTCCTTGAAGCGGTGGTGACTAAAGATGGGGGCAATCCTGAAACGATTGAGCTGATTGATATTGGTTCTGCCGATTTTCTTTCTGTAATTGGTAAACAGGTAGATTTTTATTGGATTTTCCAAGGCTGGGATGGGATTCGGGCAGAACAGCAAAATGTACCGATTAATGTGATTATGCTGAGAGATTTTGAGCCGATTTTAGACTATTATACCCCAGTGTTAATTACGAATGAAAAGATGATTGCCGAAAAGCCGGACCTTGTTAAAAAGTTTATGAGAGCAACGAGTAAAGGTTATCAATATTGTATTGATGAGCCGGAAGAGGCGGCAGACATTCTTTTACAGGCTGTACCGGAACTCGATGCTAAGCTGGTTAAGGCAAGTCAGAAATGGTTAAGTAGTCAATATCAGGCAGACGCACCCTATTGGGGTTGGCAGGACCAAAAGGTGTGGGAGCATTATGCTGATTGGATGTATGAAAAGAAATTATTGGATAAAAAGATTGATGCGGAAAAAGCATTTACCAATGACTTTTTGCCCGAGGAATAATATCCCATTTTTTAGCCAAGGTCTGCCTTCGGGTTCCCGTATCTGCGGACGGAACGTACTATAGCTTCTTGAATCTCTATAATGTGGAGGGCTTATGCTTAAAGTTATTGATTTGGTTAAAATGTATCAAACAAAAGAAGAAAACAAGGGCTTGTTTAGACAGGCCCTTGTTTTAGACCGGATTTCTTTACAGGTGGCAGAAGGTGAATTTGTCAGTATTGTAGGTCCCAGTGGTTGTGGCAAAAGTACGTTGTTTAACCTTATTAGCGGTCTGGAAAAACCTGACCAAGGTCAGATTCTATTGCGAGGCAGGGAGGTTACAGGAGAAAGAGGACATGTTTCTTATATGTTACAAAAAGATTTACTTCTTCCCTGGCGGACGGTTTTAGATAATTGTATTTTAGGGTTGGAATTACAGGGTTATTCCCGAGAGGAGTGTCGTAAAAAGGCACAAGCTCTTTTGGAGGAGTTTGCTTTATCTACATATAGTCAAAATTATCCTCAGACTTTGTCTGGTGGGATGCGACAGAGAGTAGCTTTTTTGCGGACAATGTTGGCAAATAAGGAAGTGTTGCTATTAGATGAACCTTTCGGCTCATTAGATGCTTATACGAAAAGTGAAATGCATGAGTGGTTGATGTCGGTGTGGGATAAATATCGTTCGACGATTCTTTTTATTACCCATGATATAGAAGAAGCTTTATTATTATCAGATCGCATTTATGTTTTAAGTTCACAACCGGCACGGGTAAAATTAATTTTAAAAATTAATCTTCCACGACCTCGTTCTAGAGAGATGTTAGTAAGTGAAGAGTTTAATAAATTAAAAAAGCAATTACTGCATTCACTATTTGACTGAAACATTTAATTTAGTTATAAATGAATTTTTCTGAAATTAAGAAGTTCGTTCATATTTTTTTGACGATTACCCCAAAAATCAAGGGTTACGTAATTATAATTTATTTTTCTTAATTTATTATGAATAGTTTTAGCTATATTTGGACTTGTGATAAGAGAAAAAGCTTCGGGAGCAATTTCTAAACGAGCTAAATCCCCGTGGTGGCTTATTCGAATTTTTATATTTTCTTTTATTTGATCTGGATATTGTTTTTGTAATTCTTTTAAAAGTTCGGTTAGATATTTTTCGGCTTTCTCAATTTGTACTAGGATTTTTTTGGTAATAGGTGTTCCGTAAGGTATTCTGGTAGCTAAACAAGGTTTAACAGGGTTGTTCCAACCTGGTAGACTTAAGGAACGACCGTACTGGCAAATTTCATAGTTATTTAATTTTACTTCTTGCAAAGGACTAATAATACCTAATTCTTTAGCGGCTTGGTTACCTGGTGAATAGTTATTAAGGTCATCCAGATTAGAACCTTCTATAACATAATGGAAACCTTTTTCTTTTGCTAGTTTTTTTAATAGGCTGAAGTGCAATTTTCTACAATGATAACAACGTAGAGGTGTATTCGCAGTAATGTTTTTATCTTTTAAATTTTCGGAGGGTATAAAAAGGTGCTTTACGTTTAAAGATTTAGTTAATTTTTTTGCTTTTTTTAATTCTTCTTTAGGCATTAATTCAGAAGTCAAGGTTATAGCAATTACGTTATTGCCGAGAGTTTGTTTGGCTATTGTTAAGAGAAGAATACTGTCTATACTACCGGAAAAGGCAACAACCGCATTTTCTAGTTTCTGAATGTTTTTTTGTAGTAATTTTAATTTATCCATTTGAGGTACCTCCAGTATGTCATCTATCCATATCATATCTAATTATTAGACGAGTCGCAAATATCTAAAAAAGTATATTTTAAGTATAGATAAGTAGTTACCTCTAATTTAAATTACGGCTTTCGACTAAGTGTAACGTAAATATAGCATTGAGAATTACGCCTGTCAAGTTCTTCAAGGGATACTAAAATTAGGAATAAATATTTACGGATATACAAGGTAATAAATGTTTATTTCTTTGGTTAACCTAAACTGAGGTGATATTTATGAGAAGAAAAACAATGGTAGTTTCTCTAGTCGTTTTCATGGGCTTAATAGCTGTATTTGCTTATTTTAGTGAATATGAGTTAAGGTTTGTACCTAATAAGCCTCATTTGCGTCCAGAAAAAAATGTACCGGAGCCTGATGAGTTAGGAGAAAGGTTTGAATTAAAGGGAGGCTCAGAGAGAGATAATCGTGGTTTTCCCCGGAGGAAAATTGAGGACCTTGCTTCAAAATATCCAAAGCTATTTTATCGGGAGGGACCTAGAAATGTTAAAAAGGTTGCTTTAACCTTTGATGATGGACCGGATTCAGTTTATACACCTCAAATTCTAGATATTTTACGTAAACATAAGGTAAAGGCGACTTTTTTTCTTATTGGTAACAGGGCTGAACTTTTTCCGGATGTTGTAAAAAGGATGGTCAAAGAGGGACATATTGTTGGAAATCATTCGATGACTCATCCTAATATTATGAAGTTGAACAAAGAGCAAACATTTAAGGAAATTCAAGAGTGTGAAGATGTTTTATTTTCTTTGGCAGGTTATAAACCAGTATTTTTTCGCTCTCCTTATGGTTCACTTGATTCGGAGAAAGTTAAGGAAATAAGTGAATTAGATGTTAAATTAATTGCCTGGAATGTTGATTCTTTAGATTGGAAAAGCCTTACGGCAGAACAGGTAAAATATAATATTTTAGAAAATGTCAGAGAAGGAAGTATTGTTCTTCAACACTCTTCGGGTAGCAAAAAAGAGAACTTAACGGGTTCGGTAGCTGCTCTAGAAGAGATCATTAAAACTTTAAAGAAGGAAAAATATAAGTTTGTTACCGTATCTGAACTTCTCGATATCCCTTATAAAAAATAAAAAAATTTGCATCCTTGCTCAGTTCGCCCTGGTGCCGACCTCCCTGTCGTCACCTCGTCATTACTAGCCTCACCTTCGCTAAGAACGTTTAGCTGGTCTGCGCTAAGTCACCCTCCGGCAGTACCTGGTTTAAATCGGTAGGAGTAAGGCAAAGAAACGGAGAAACGGTACAGCATATTTTCAGGGGCTGAGGAAGAGGTGTGTTTCCAGTTTTGTGCTTCATACAGAACAGCTTGGGAAAAGGATTTTGTTCTTGACATTAAGGAAATTAAAAGGTACTATGATACTGTGTTAACTGTATTATAGATTGCAACACAGTAGCTTGGCCGTAAAGGACAGGAATTACCTCTACTTATGTTTGTGTTTCTTGCTTAAATTTCTTTGCGTTGCTTAGAACAGATATGTTAAAATGAGTATGTTTAAAAGAAGGTCAAGAAATAAGATAAGTAGGGGATGGGGAGAGAAGATTTATGTATATTAGTACGAGAGATAATTTTCAAACAGTTACAGCCGCAGAAGCTATTAAGTTGGGGATGGTGCCGACAGGAGGACTTTTTGTGCCGCAAAGTATCCCTATTTTAGCAGAGGAAGAATTAAAGTCTTTAATGAGGAAAACTTATCAGGATGTAGCGGCAAAAGTGCTTGCATATTATTTAGATGACTATTCACCCACAGAAATAGCTATTTGTATTCAAAAAGCATATCAAGAGAATTTTGCTCATCAAGAGATTACTCCTTTATATAGACTTACAGATAGTACTTATATTTTAGAACTTTGGCATGGGCCGACGGCTGCTTTTAAGGATATGGCTTTACAGTTGATGCCTCATTTGCTGTCTTTGGCTTTGCAAAAACTTAAAGTTACTCAGGAAATGGTTATATTAGTGGCTACTTCCGGAGATACGGGTAAGGCTGCCCTGGAAGGGTTTAAGAATGTTTCCGGTTTAAAAATAATTTGTTTTTATCCGTATCAAGGAGTTAGTAAGATTCAAGAAAGACAGATGGTGACAACAGAAGGAAAGAACACTTATGTTGTAGGTGTGCGGGGTAATTTTGATGATTGCCAGAACGCGGTAAAAGCTCTTTTCGGAGATGAAACGTTTCGTTCCTTTTTAGCGGAAAACGGTTTTGCTTTGTCTTCTGCTAATTCAATTAATTGGGGTAGGCTTTTGCCCCAGATTGTGTATTACATTTATGCTTATCTAAAGCTTATTGAGGTAGGCAGAATTGGGTATGGGGAAAAAATAAACTTTGTTGTACCGACAGGTAATTTCGGTAATATCTTAGCGGCCTGGTATGCTAGTCAAATGGGGTTACCAATTCATAAATTGATCTGTGCTTCAAATGAAAACAAAGTATTAACAGATTTTTTCCGGACAGGAGTTTATGAAAAGAATAGACCTTTTAAACAGACGAATAGTCCCTCGATGGATATTCTTATTTCTAGTAATCTGGAGCGATTTCTTTTTGAAATGACGGGTAGGGATAGTATGGTTATAACTACTTGGATGAAAGAGTTGCAAGAAAAAGGTCGTTTTGCCGTAGGTGAATCAGTACAAAAGGTGATGAGTAAAATATTATGGGCAGGGTTTGCTACGGAAGAAGAGACTTTAGATACCATTAAAGAAACATATACGAGTAAAGGTTATACGTTAGATACACATACAGCAGTGGGAATGAAGGTTTATCAGCAGTATTTAGCTGAAACTGGAGATGAAACGGTGACGGTACTTGATGCTACAGCAAGTCCTTTTAAGTTTGCGGCGAGTGTTTTACAAGCTATTACCGGTTCACATTTAAGTATAGAGGGCGATGAATTTGCTTTACTTAGAGAATTAAGTCAAAAATCTAGCTTGCTTGTTCATCCGGCTTTACAAGATTTAGATAAAAAACCTATTTTGCATCAGCGAGTTTGTTCCAAAGAGGGAATAAAGAAAGAAGTGATGGATATTTTAGAGATATGCTAAATATAGTAAATAGAAAAAAGCTTTGTGTTGTCATTATTAAGACTGCACAAAGCATTTTTGTGGGTCATATTAAGCAGGAACTTTTTTCTTAAAATTACGTCTATAATGTGGAAGGAGGTGCATTTTTTGACACCAGTTATTGAAATAAAAGGATTGACGAAAAAGTATCGTTTGGGGGAAGAAGTAATTACGGCTTTAGATAATGTGGATTTAACAATAGGAGAAGGCGAATTTTTATGTATCTTAGGGACTTCCGGTTCGGGCAAGTCTACTTTGTTACACGTTATGGCGGGATTAGAGCGCGCTACAAAAGGTGAAGTTTTACTTAAAGGTGTTTCCATAACGAAGATGAAAGAAAGAAAAATGGCTACTTTTCGACGTAAATATATGGGTTTTATTTTTCAATCTTATAATTTACTTACCTCTTTGACAGCTATAGAAAATGTAGCTTTACCCTTGATGTTTGACCGAGTAAATAAAAAGGAAAGAGTAAAGCGTTCCCGGGAAATGCTTTTACAGATGGGGTTGAAAAATCGTTTAAAAAACAAACCTACGGAGATGAGTGGAGGACAGCAGCAAAGGGTGAGTATTGCCAGAGCTTTAATTAATAATCCTAAAATTATTTTTGCAGATGAACCGACGGGAAACTTGGATAGTAAAACGACGCAAGAAATCATGGAAATATTAAGTGAAAAGGTAAAAAATTCAGGAGTAACCCTGATTATGGTTACTCATGACTTGAATCTTGCCGGATATGCTGATCGAGTAATTCAGATGATTGATGGTAGGATTACGAGTATAGTTGAAAATAGAAAAGTAGGATAGGGAGGAAAAAATTTTGAAAAATTTAATGTGGCGGGGAATATTAGTACTTTTAATTTTATTTTGTGGAATTTTTACGGTGAGTCCTCTTTATGCAGAAATTATTGAGGTGCATACATACCATCCTCTAATTACTTTAGAAAAGGTGGATATGGAACAGGCTGTTGCCGGTAGTGAATTTACTTTAACGTTACATATACGAAATATTAGTGAAAATCCGGCTTTTAATTTGGATTTGGATTTTAAAGTAAAGGACAGTAAGGATGAACAACCTATGTATCCTTTTTCTTTGCAACCTAAACAAAGTACGTTTATTGATGAGTTAAAGGGTAAGGAAAGTAGAACTCTTACGTTAACTTTTGATGTTGATGCGGAAGCTCAAAATAAGGATTATGAAATGGTTATAAATTTGACGGGGGAAGATGTAACTTTTCAAAAGACAGTTAATACAATGACAAAAATTACGGTACCTGTTAGTTATGACTTAACGAAGCCTATTCTTATGGTAAAGTCTGTTTCTCTTAATCCTGAAATACCTATTGAGGATGAAGAATTTACAGCGAGTTTTCAGATAACAAATTTAAGTAAAACAACAGAGGCTCGTAATGTGATGTTACTTCTTGAAGGAACGGATAATTTTGAGGTTATGGATATTTCGAACAGAAAAAACATTCGGAAACTAGAAAAAGGTGCTACAGAGACGGTTACATATAAATTAAAAACTAAAGATACCAAGTCTGCGAATACGGCAAAATTAAAAATATCCTTTGATTATTCAGGTAGTGAGACAGAAAGTGTAGAGGAAGTGATTAATCTCCCTTTACCTAAGGATGAAGTGGATATTGGGGTTACACCTTGGGTTATTGTGAATAAATATACTTTATCCGCAGATAGAGTTTTAGCCGGAAATACGGTAACGTTAAGACTTTATATTGAAAACACAAATAAAAAAGCAGTAAAAAACGTTAAAATATCTTTAGGTGTAATTAAGATTGAAGACTCATCTACTGGAGGAGACACAACAGGGGGCACTGTTTTTTCACCTGTAAACAGTAGTAATAGTTTTTATGTTGATTATATCCCCGGTAAAACGGTAATCGAAAAAGAGATTGCTTTATATGTAGATCCTAAGGCAGCGGCGAAGACGTACATTGTTCCTGTAGATATCAAGTATGAGGGTAAGGATGGGAAGACTTTAAGTTGTGAAGAATTAGTTAATATTCCGGTGACACAGGAATGTAAATTAGAAATTCTTTCTGTAGAAATGCCTCCTGAAGCATTTATAGGTCAGCCCGTACCTGTTTCCGCGGAATTTGTTAATGTAGGGAAAGTGGCTTTGGGTAATTTTATGGTAACGATGGAAGGGGATTTTGATAAGGAAAATGCCACTTATTATGTGGGTAATTTAGATATAGGGGCAAGCGATTTTTATCAAGGAACGGTTATTCCTAAGAAGGAAGGAAAATTAGAGGGGACATTAGTTTTTACATATACCGATAATAATAATCAGGATGTGCGTGTGGAAAAACCTTTTATGCTAGAAGTGCAGGCACAGTCTAGTATGCCTGCGGGGGAAGGCGGAGAAATGGGACCGGACGGACCGATGGGACCGGGAATGACAGAGGGCACTTCCGGGGGAAAGGTAACGGGTATTTTAAAAAGCAAAGTATTTACTATCTTTCTCTTTTTGGTAATTTTAGTGGAAGCTATTTGTATTTTCCGGATTAAAAGAAAAAAGGCAAATGGGGAATTTTTTGATGAATAAATTAGACTTATTGAAATTGGCTCGCCAAAATTTGTGGCGGAGAAAAATGAGAACATTTCTTACTGTATTGGGAGTATTAATTGGAACTACTTCTATTGTAGTGATGCTTTCTTTAGGGATAGGCCTTGGTGAAGAACAACGTAAAAGCATGGAGCAGTGGGGTAGTTTGACTATGATTGAAGTTAATCAAGGAATGGTTTTTGATAACGAGGGAGAACCACTAGGGGAGGCGAAAGAGCTTAACGATGAGGCAGTTGAGGAAATAAAAACAATCCCGGGGGTAACCGTTGTTTCTCCTGCTTATAATTTACACGGTGAAGCTCGTATGGGTCGCAAAGAGGGAGGACTTCAGTTAGTGGGGCTAGTTCCTGAACTGATGGACCAGTTAGAATTTAAGGCTTCTGAGGGACGGCTTTTGCAAGGTGGAGATCGCAATGCTTTGGTTGTAGGTCAACAGGTGATCAATGATTTTTGGGATGAAAGTGAAAGACGAGCCATGGAAAGAGGAATGATGCATGGAAGATCTGGTCGAGGGGAGAAAGACCCCAGCGAGATGATGGATCAGCGTATAGTTATGACGGTACGGAATAATAGTAATTACGAAAAGAAAAAAATGTTTAATTTTACGGTTGTTGGTATTTTAGAGGGGGAGTATGGTCAGCATTCTTGGCGAGCTTATGCCCCTATTGAGGACCTTAAAAGGATACGTAAGTTCATGTTGCAAGGAACTCAGAGCGGAAGTAATGACGGTACTTTTTCGCAAGGAGGGGTTATGATCGAGGGAAGGGTTGGCAGAAATAGAAGTAATTCTCGTAATGCCGATAATTACGATTACCTTTTAGTACGCACAGCGGGTATAGAGCATACCAGTCAAGTATCAGAGGCCCTTAGGGATAAGGGTTATAATAGTTGGTCGATGGCTGATAATTTAGAAGGTTTCGAGAAAACTTCGCGTACGGTTCAGGCTGTTTTAGGGGGAATTGGAGCGATAACTTTGTTGGTAGCCGCTATAGGAATAACCAATACCATGATTATGTCTATTTATGAAAGAACGAAGGAAATAGGGATTATGAAAGTAATTGGGGCTTCTTTTAGTGATATTTATTCTCTTTTTCTGACTGAGGCAGGGATGATTGGTTTTCTGGGAGGAATTTTTGGTCTTGGGCTGAGTTATGGTGCTTCCTCTTTAATCAATCATTTATTAAGGAATTATATAAGTGGAGGAATGCCTTCCGAAGAAGTAATCAATATTTCTTTAATTCCACCTTGGCTTGCTCTATTTGCTTTAATTTTTTCCATACTTATTGGGGTAATTGCCGGGCTTTATCCTGCCTATAGGGCGGTACGTTTAAGTCCGATTAAAGCTATCCGTAATGAATAATACAAAAATATGCTGTACTGTTTCACTGAATTCTGCAAAGAACCGTTAAACAGTACAGCATATTTTTTTTATAGATCTACATTATTAATCTTGTGTTATTTCGTGTAGCGATTAGCGAGAGAGCTAGCAGCGGTAGAATAAGGCTTGATTTTAACATCAAAGCCCATGCCACTTACGCGACCGACCATTTCCTTGATTAGCTCCTTAGTAGGTCCTTGAGCGCCAATATCAAGGTGTATTTCTAAATCAAGATGGTTGGTATCATTATCAGTTAAGACAGCCTCATAAATTTGGTCAATACGCTTAGGAGTAAACATATAGGCAATTTCTTGTGTTAGAGTTATTTCCGTACTAATTTTTTCCCGTAAGGAATGAATAGGACGAGGGATAATTACTTCTTTCAAAAAACCGATAGCTCCTTTGCCTACGCGATGCACAAGCACAGCAGTAATAAAACAGGTGTTAGTTTTAACCATAGAGTCTGTGCCGATAGCAATACGATAAGAGGTCTTAGAATCTTCTTTAATGAAACTAAGAATCCGGGAAAACATTTCCGTAAAAGAAAATGTTTCTTGTTTAGTATTACGAAATAGAGGCTCTGAGTCATAGTAAGGAGAGGCCTCCATTTTCATCACATCCTTTTTCATTTTTTAAGTTTGGCAGTGAAAATAGTTTTTATACTTTGTTTCAGTATGCCGGAAAAATTTTGGGACAAGATTTCATCTAGAGCTATAACTACCTGGTCTAAATCTGGATAATTAATAATTAAAGGTGGTTCGAGGCGAATCACTTGAGGATTATTTAGGGTGTAAGCGGTAATGATATGGTATTTATTCATTAGTTCACCGGCAACGAGAGAAGCAAAATATTCGTGGGTCAGTTTATTTATTTTACCTTTGAAGAGCTTGTTTACGAAGTTGTTAACTTCCGGTTGGTTAAATTCAATACCAATCAGGAGTCCTTTTCCACGAACGTCTTTAATTAAATTATGTTTAGCTTTAAGTTGGGCGAGTTTCTCTAAAAGATAGTCTCCTTTTTTTTGTGCTTCTTGGGCTAGATTTTTCCGGATAATATTTTCCAAGGTACTAAGACCTGCGGCCATAGCTAGTGAATTACCGCCAAAAGTAGAAGTGTGGAGAGCATATTTATCTTTACCTTGATAGACTCGATCCCAAATGTGCGGTTTAGTTAAATATGCTCCGATTGGCATGATGCCACCACCTAGTGATTTAGCTAGACACATGATGTCCGGTGTAATTTGTTCGTGTTCACAGGCAAAAAGAGCTCCGGTTCTGCCTAAGCCGGTTTGCACTTCATCGATTATCAGGAAGGTGTCATATTGATCACAAAGTTTTCTAACTTTAGTGAGGTAACCCTTAGGTGGAATATTTATACCACCTTCTCCTTGCATTGGTTCAATAATGAAAGCGGCCACATTATTATTTGCCAGTGCTTTTTCTAGAGATTCAAGGTCACCAAACGGAACTGCTTCACAATAGGGGAGTAGAGGACGGAAGGGTTTTTGAAATTTTTCCCTTCCTGTAACAGAAAGCGAACCATGGCTCTTACCATGAAACGAATTTTGACAGTAAATTATTTTTTTCTTCTCCGGTTGGGCGGCACGGGCTAGTTTTAAAGCACCTTCGACTGCTTCTGTACCACTGTTGCAGAAAAAAACTCTGCTTAATTCGCCTCCGGGAGTAACTTGTGCTAGATTAGCAGCTAGGGCTGCAGCTAAAGGATTAAGCGAGGCTTGCAGGATATTAGGACGGCTTTTTACTTTTTCTATGGCCGAAAGAATTTCCGGAGGGTTGTGTCCTAGGTTTAAAGAACCATATCCTCCTAAAAAATCTAGATATTGATTATCTTCATTATCCCAAACATGTACTCCGCTAGCTTTAATAAAAAGCTTATCAAAATCCATTAGCCCTAAAACATCGACAAGACTGGGATTAATGTAGCGGCGGTAGTTCTCGCGCATTTCTTGCCGATTCATATTTAAAGCTTCATCTAGAGTGAATAATTGTTGATGATAGCTATCGGTACGAGCCATTTAGGTGGGACCTCCCTTAAAAAACAAAGTACATTTTAGATGTTATTTTATTTATTTACAGTAAGACGTTAAATTAAACTTAACTTTGGGTAAAATTGACATCTCTTAATATTCTATCTTACTGCTAATTAAAAAGCAAAAAGCTTTTAGAAAATTCGCAGTAAAAGGATTAAAGTTTGATTATCAAATAAAAAGGAAAGGAGCATTTTAAAACTAAAATTTAAGGGATGCTCCTTTCCTTTTTTAATTAGAAGTAGTGGGAAGAATGTTTTCGTGCAATACTTGCCACATTTCTTGGGTAATTAAACCTAAACGCCACAGGGCAATACCTTTTAATTGATAACGTTTAGCTATGCCTATTTTTGTAGGTAAACTTGTGGGAGTTTCACTGGGAATGGAAATGCCTAGAATTAATTTTTCGGCAGGTACTAAAGCTACTGCTTTTTCTACAGCTGCGGCAACTAGTTCTATAGGTTCCGGTTTCAGTCCATAATCATAAGCCATAATAATTATTTCGTCACAGTTAATCCCTAAACTTTGGTAATCATAGCCGGGATAAGCACTGTTCGGGGCATGAAGGGTCAGGGTCAAGGTTAAGCCTCGTGCGGTTAGTTTTTCATAAAGTAGCTTGACAAAGTGGGTAAAATTAGTACGAGTATTTTCCAGCATTTCTCCGGTTTCCCGCCAACCTAAGCCCTCTAAGTCTAAATTAACCCCATTATATAAAGTCGCTTCTTTGATTATGTTTTCAATGGCTTGGGCTGTTGCTATGGGGTCAGCAATGAGTTTACTCAGTGCTGATTCTTTGTCGGTCATATGTACTACCAGTTCTGTTTTTATTTGATAGTTGCGTGCTGCTTCCAGTACTTTTTCCCATCCTGTCGGTCGTTGCCAACCTGTAGTGCTTTTTGTTAAAAGGTTACCGTTTTCATCTAGGGAGTACCAGCCCAAGGCGACTTTTCTCACGAGATCGGTATTTCCTTGTTCCGTTTCCGGAAAATCTTTATTAAAAAGGTTTTTCCAGCTGCTTGTCTGACCGCCACCTAGGGCGTAAAATGCGCTTACGAGCATTTCTTGCGGTGGGGAGTTTATTTTGATCGTGCGTTGTTCGGCAAGCCAGTCCACGGTACACCCTAGATTTTCACTGAAAAATCGGAGAGGAATCAGCGTTCTTCCATCAGTAATTTCCGGTGGAACATCAAGGGGAACAGCTTGTCCGTTTACCAAAGCAGTGTTGTTGGCGATTTGGAGAACGAGAGAGGTGGTGGGGGTTGTCCCTTTGATGGTTTGAGTCGAACTTTCCCAAAGAACATCAAGCCGAAGACTTTCGGCAATTACCCGAAAAGGGACTAAAGTTCGTCCCTCTTTTATTACAGGTGGTACATCAAATTTTAGCGAAAGTCCGTCCAAGAGGACCTTAATGTTTTCGTTATTTTCAGGAGTAGATGTTTCTGAAGCGTGGACTGTATTGGGTAGGAAAAAGAGTAGCGCGGTTAGGAAGATTGTGGTAAAACTAAAAATTAGAAATTTATAAAAGAAACTTTTTTTCATAGGACACCTCCATATTATCTTCGTGTTTTCTCATTTTTGACACCGTGCGCCAAGAAGCTCCCACCTCTTAGGTGGTGGGAGCACGTCACGCAGTGGAAACTACTCTATTTTTTTAATTTCGGTAATAATGGGACGTCCTTCGGCAGGTGTTTTATAGGAAAAAGAGATTTGATCACCTATATTTAAATTATAATCGGAAAAGTTTTCTTTTATTTCCTCAGAAAGTTGGAAGGCTTGAATTTGTGCTTTTTCAGTTGAGTCATTTACTTCAATTTCAATGGAATTGCTGTCTATTTGCCCTAAAAATTTACCGGTTTCTGTTTGTACTTCGGCAGGAGGAGTAGCAGGCTTTTCTAATTGTTCCTTTTTTTCTTTGGAGGCACCACAGCCAACTAAAAGACTAAAGGTGAGGATAAAGACAGCGAAAATGGCAAGATAGCGTTTAAACATTTGATTCATCCTTTCTTTAACTTGAATATTAAAATTAGCATTGTTTTTTTATACGAAAGTAGCGCCAATTTGTTTCTGCTACAATTTTATCATATTATTTTATCGGTTCCTATTAAATAATTCATATTCCAATAAATGGTTTAAATGAATTGTGGACGAACATTAAATTAAATAATAAGGTAAAGAGAAGGAGAAGACTTAGTTTTTAAGACTTCTCCTTATAAGCTAGCACATTTTTTTTACTTTATCTACCGTTGCTTTATTTGATCCTTTAGGAACATAAGTTTTACAACAAGTGGCCATACATGAACCTGCTGTTTGAGGGCTTAATTCTGTAGCCATTTCACAATCAATGGTGTCAGGTTGGATTTCGCCAAAGTCATCAGTGGTAATCAGAACTTCCTTAGCCATACATTTGTTGCCTTGTCCATAATAATGGCAGTCATTAATAATGCAGTGAATATGTTGTTGATTCATTAAATCCTTCCTTTCTTTATATTTTCAACATTTATTTTGTGCCAAAGTTTCTTTTAATATGTATTTAAACTTTCACCAAAAGAATACTATTGTTAATTATCTTCCATTGTTCCTAGTTCTTGGTAGGAATTATTATTGTTTTGTTGAATAAAGTAGTAGTTTTGAGTAATTTTTGTCTTGAGGAGGGGGAAGATGAAAAAAACAGGTAAAATATTATTAGCGAAAAAAGAGAAAGAGGTTTTTTTATTACCGCCAATGGCTAATCGTCATGGGTTAATTGCCGGGGCTACGGGGACAGGTAAAACGATTACCCTGCAGGTGCTGGCAGAGTCGTTTAGTTCCCTTGGCGTGCCGGTATTTTTAGCTGATGTTAAAGGTGATTTAGCGGGACTTTGTATTAGCGGCGAAGGGAATCCGCATGTAGAAAAACGCGTCAAAGAACTGGGGCTTGAGGGGTTTAATTATAGCGCATTCCCGGTTGTTTTTTGGGATGTTTTTGCTGAGCAGGGTCATCCTGTGCGGACAACTATCTCGGAAATGGGACCATTGTTGTTAGGGAGACTTTTAAATTTGAATGATACGCAAAGTGGCATTTTAAATATTGTTTTTAAAATTGCTGATGACTTAGGAATGTTGCTTCTCGACTTCAAAGATTTAAAGGCGATGTTAAGTTATGTAGGGGAAAACAGTAAAGAATTTACGATTAAATATGGTGCTGTTTCCAAACAAAGTATTGGCATTATTCAAAGGGCACTTTTGACCTTGGAAGAACAAGGTGGAAATTATCTTTTTGGTGAGCCGGCTTTAGATATCTGGGATTTCATGAAAACAGATGCTCAAGGGAGAGGACATCTCAACATTTTGGCATCCGAGCAATTGTATCAAGCGCCTACTTTGTATGCGACTTTTTTGCTGTGGCTCTTAGCAGAGTTGTTTGAAGTTTTGCCGGAAGTAGGAGATGTTGAAAAACCTAGAATTGTCTTTTTCTTTGATGAGGCTCATTTGCTTTTTGAGGAAGCACCCAAAGTTTTATTAGAGAAAATTGAGCAGGTTGTAAGGCTGATTCGTTCTAAAGGGGTGGGAGTCTTTTTCATTACACAGAATCCGCTGGATATACCGGATAAGGTTTTAGGGCAATTGGGGAATAGGGTTCAACACGCTTTAAGAGCATTTACACCCCGTGAGCAAAAGGCAGTGAAAGCGGCTGCGGAAACTTTTCGGGCTAATCCGGAGCTTAATGTGGTTCACGCAATTACTGAACTGGGAGTAGGGGAGGCTTTAATTTCTTGTTTAGATGGGGCAGGACGTCCTTCGATGGTGGAAAGAGCGTATATTTTACCGCCACGTAGTCAAATTGGGCTGATTACAGCTGAGGAACGTCAAAAGGTGATCAAAAAGTCACCTTTGTTGGGTAAATATGAGCGGGAGGTTGACCGCCAGTCCGCTTATGAATTGCTCCAGCAACAGCAGCCTAAAGCAAAAGATGACGTATTAGCAAAGCAGCGTTCCAGTGCAGAGACTTCTTCGTCTCAGAGCGGGCGTAAAGGGCGTTCCGGGAAGTCGGATACCCCTTTCGAAAAAATGGCTAAATCAGCGATGAGCTCCATTGGTAGACAAATTGGAAATGAATTGGCACGAGGCTTTTTTGGTTTGTTGAAGAAGAGGTAGTGGGGACAAAAATCGCTTTCTCATTTAGAATAAAAAAAGGCTTTACTCCTTTAGTGTTAAGGGGTAGAGCCTTTTTTGCGGGTGTGAATTTTTCTAAAATGTTTATAATAATTACACAACATTTATTGATAATTTAGATAATGTTGTGTATAATAATTGATGAAGGAGTTTGATGAAAATGATTATGGATTTATTATTTGCGGAAAGTGAAAAAAACTTGATACTCCAAAAAGAGTTAAAAAATAAAATAAATCAGTTGCCTAAAGGTACAATCAAAGAACGTAAAATAAAAGGCAATACTTATTATTATCTCGCTTATCGGGAAAAGGGGAAAGTAATAAATAAATATCTGGGTAAAAATCCATTAGAAGCGAAAAGGCTTTCTAATTTTGTAGAAAAACGTAGAGCATATGAAAAGCAATTAAAAAAGCTGGAAAATGATTGGACTATTTACAAAAAAGTAGGTATAGAAAAAAATAGTGATGAGCTTAAACAAGTAATAATTGAAAGTGCGAAGGGTAACGATTTCAGCTTATCATTGCGTGGGTTTCTTGATGTGTTTTATTCTTATAAAGAGGATACGAATAAAATGTATGATTTAATTAAGCGTGAACCTAAGCATTATGAAAATGTGCCGGATTACCAGTACGCTATTTGTGCCGCAACTGCCCACAAGTTAGCGAATGACTATGACCTTAAAGTTCCTGCATGGGTATGGAAAGATAAATATTATATGAAAGAAATGTTCTTTGGTAATATCGGAAAAACAAGATTGAGAATATATAATATGCTCTATTCTCCGGCAGAATTCAAACACCGAGGGCTTTTTGTTGATGAGAATATTTTGATGCGAGTATAAGGAGGATTGTATTTATGAGACAGTTTTATTTGGAAAAAGAAGAAATATGGGAAAACCTTCGGCTTGTAAATGAAGAATTAAAAAAGCGAGAGATGCAGGGGGAAATTTTAATTGCTGGTGGGGCTTCCATGTGTCTGATGTTTTCTGCCAGATCTGCTACCAAAGATATTGATGCTATTTATGAACCTAAATCTGTAATCAATGATATAGCAACTAAAATTGCGTTAGAAAAAGGAATGCCGAAGTCATGGCTTAACGATAGTCTTAAAGGGTTCATGAATGAAAATGCCTATAAAAAGAAAAAGCACTTAAAAAGTTATTCTCATCTGAAAATTTATTCGGTAATGCCGGAATATTTGTTAGCGATGAAGCTGATGGCTTCAAGAATGGATTCTGAAACTGACAAAAAAGACATTATTTTTCTGATGAAATACTTAAATATAGATACTAGCGAAAAGGCAAACCAAATTATAGAATCTGCTTTTAATCCTAAATATATTTTGCCTAAAACTAGGTATGTGATTGAGGAATGTTTGGAAGAAATACGGAA
The DNA here is from genome assembly GCA_050951605.1 of Peptococcia bacterium. GTDB lineage: Bacteria > Bacillota > Peptococcia > DRI-13 > DTU073 > DUTS01. The sequence continues at coordinate 267,092 of JBMNJJ010000002.1, forward strand.
TGAAATTGCAAACAGAAACTGAAAACTGCTTTTCTTATTCAGAAAAAAAGGCTTTACTCCTTTATTGTTAAGGGGTAGAGCCTTTTTTGTGGTTATGAATTTTTCAGTTGTTCTTAGGCATAATAGGATGAGAATAGCTTTCATTTGTACAAAATTAATCAATGGGGGTTGTACTTTTGTGTTTGGAAAAGCGAAACAGATTTTTATTAAGCACAAAGTATTATCCTTTTTAGCGTTAAGTATTTTCATTATAGTAGGAGTATATGTATTTTTATTACCTAGCAGTCCTTCGGAACCTTTTGCGGAGCAGCGATTAGAGTTAAAAGAAAATGACTGTTTAAATAATGTCTATTTTATCTTTTTAAATGGCTTAGGGAGTGCTTATAACGACGATGTTTATGTAAGTATGGGTTTTGATAGAATCAGAGACTCTTTATCTCCGCTCGGTTATTCCTTTCATGATGCGCGATTTTTACTTTACAGTTATGCAGGTGGGAAGGTAAAGGATGGTCAATGGCATCCTAAAAAATATAAGGTGCAAGATACTGGACAACCCCTTCATTTAAGCATAGAAAAATTAGGGGCCTTATTTGAAGAGTTTTTGTTAGCTCATCCGGAAGCTAGCTTTATTTTCATGGGTCATAGTTTAGGGGGGAGAATAGCTTTGGATTTTGTTAGTACGACCTCACCTCAAAATAAAGAAAAAATAATTGGCGTAATAACATTAAATTCTCCGCTCTTAGGTGCAGGCAGAAAAGTGCCAAACTTTATCATGGCTATTTTAGGTGATTTTGACAATATATTTGAAAGTCCGGTGGTTAAAGAGTTGCTCTGGGAGTCTCAATATCAGCAGGAATTAGCAAACTTACGCCGGGAAACAATTAAAGAACTACAAAATAACGGGATAAGAGTTGCTACTTTTTCTACTTACCAGGATTATTTTGTTAATCCTCTAACTGCTTGTATTCTGGATGAAAAACACCAACCGATTTCTGAAGGTTTTATTATCGATCTTGGTAAACCTGATTTTAATGATCTCATTGGACATATGGTTATCTTAGAAAACCCGGAGATTATAAAGTATATTCTTTCGCTTTGTAGATTAAACTAGTTTCCCTATTTGTCCAGAATAGTCAGCCATAAAGGAGTATTTCCCACTCTGACTGTACTTGTAACTCTGTTTATAGTTGTATCGATTACGGATATTGTACCTGAACCTGAATTGGCTACGACAATAAAATTACCGTTTTTTGTGGCAGCTATCCCCTGAGGTTCTGAACCAACTTTTATGGGATTAGGTGCAGATGGAACAAACTCCGGGTTTAGAAATAAATCAATTGCAGTTACATTATTCGAGCCTTTGTTAGTAACGTATGCTGTAGTAATTAACCCTCTATCCGGGTCAGTGAGGTAGACAATTACAACTCCGGTAGGTTTTTTCCCCGTTGTACTTATAAGAAAGGTATCAGTTTCCCCCAGTTTTGTGTCAAAGGGAATCAATGCGCCGGTCTTGGGAGATGCCACTAAGGCAATTGGTTCATTAGGATCTTGGGAAATAAAAATACGTTGAGGACTTCCCGGAGCATCTAAAATTTTTACCGGCAGATTTACGGTTAGATTTACTATGACTACTTCATCAGTTGCAGGGCTGGTAACATAAGCTTGAGTGGCATCAGGTGTGAAATCTATATGAGCGCCTACTTCTGTTATCCCGAGGCTAGGGTCATTGACAACCTGCTGTTTGTCAATGTCTACAATTGAGATGTTGTTACTGCCGAAATTGGCAACATAAATATAGCTTCCATCAGGAGTAGCTTTTAGTCCTTCCGGCATACGCGAAGAAAAAAGGCCGATATTTAAATCGATAGTATTAACAACAGTGTTATTGGCAGTGTCAATAACTGCTAACGTGCCGGAGTCATTTAGGTCTCGGTGGTTTACGGTAACGTAAACGGATTGCTTATCGACACTTAATTCAGCAGCAAAGGGTTGTCCGCCAACTTGTATATCTGTAATTTTTTGTGTTGTTCCATTAGGGAAAATATTAACTACGGATACTGTGCCACTATCTTGATTAGGTACATATACGGTCGCAATAGCCGTAGTGATTTGGTTTACAGTAGGCTGTTCAGGATTCCGTGGATTAACTTCCTGGTTATAATATTGACTCATAATATTATTATGACTCCTTTCGGATTAAGATAATATATGTTATGCTTTGTCTCTTCAGTGTGTTCCAATATTGAGACTAGCATATAAAAAACAGCTGGGGATTTGGATAACAAAAAAGCGGCCCTAAAAGACCACTTTGTAAACATAGTATTATTTTCTTATTTTCCATGCGAACAAATTTTTGTCCGTTTTTTGTCCGTTTTTTGCCCTTTTTATATTTTCTTAAAATCGCTATAAAGATTGGTGCCGCGGAAGGGACTTGAACCCCCATGCTCTTGCGAGCGGCAGATTTTGAGTCTGCTGCGTCTGCCGATTCCGCCACCGCGGCCTATGCAATTGGAATGCAAAATTTATTGTAACAAAAATATAGATTGCTGTCAATAAAACAAAGTATTTTTTGTAGAAACCAATTATATTTCAAGAAATCACGTATGGTTTAATGGAACAAATTATTGATAGTAAAAATGATATTTACGCACAATTTCATTGTGATATAATAAATATTAAGAAAACTTTATCTAAAATTTAATGTGCCCCCGACGGGGCATCTTGTCGTTATTAGGAGGAGGCAACATTGGAAAAAGTCCTTGAAAAAATGCAACATACAGTTATCAAGTATGCCAATGTTTTATCAGAGATCTTAAAGGTGGATGTGGAAATAGTAGATAGTGAACTTAACAGAGTAGCAGGGACAGGGCATTTTCGGGGTAAATTAAATGTTAATATGTCTGACGAGGGATATGTTTACAAGCAAGTAATTAAAAGCGGGGAAAAAATGGTAATCAAAGACCCGGGGAAACATGAGGTTTGTTTTAATTGCCCTAAGAGAGAACACTGTGACGAAACCTTTGAAATCAGCACTCCGATTAAATTAGGCTCCAAAGTTATTGGAGTTATTGGCTTTGTGTGTTTTGATAATTTACAGAGAGAGCATATACTTAATAATTTTGCAACTTTTATTAATTTCTTGGAACAGATTGGCGACCTAATCTCCTCTAAGGCTAAAGCAGTATTAGAAAATGAAAAAATGCATGAGCTGGTAGAACTGCTAAACTATATTATGGATAAAGTAGAAGCCGGCGTAATTGTTATTGACAAAAATAATAAGGTGATCAAGATAAATGCTGGAGCCGAAAGAATACTGGGAATTAAGCAGCAAATACCTTCTTTTACACTTAAGCCTACGGGAATTTCTATTTTAAATAAAAATGAGTATGAAGTGGAGATTAACAGGATCAAACATTATCTCCTCGGTGAAGAGTATATTATTAACTTTGACCACGAAGATTATCATAAATTTTTTATATTCGATGATATACAGAGAAAAAAAGAAGAAGCATTTTTGATAACTAATGCCCGTACAGATATTGGTCTGGAAGAAATAATCGGGGGGTCTCTCGCTATTTTAAAAATAAAGCAGGATATTATGAAGTTTTCTCGCAATCCTTCTACGGTACTAATTACCGGGGAAAGTGGTACAGGTAAAGAACTATTTGCTAGAGCTATTCATTTAAATAGTAAAAGGGCTAAGGGACCGTTTGTGGCTATCAATTGTGGTGCTATTCCCGATTCTCTTTTGGAAAGTGAGTTATTCGGATATGTGAAAGGGGCTTTTACCGGAGCTGACCCAAGGGGGAAAATAGGCAAGTTTGAATTTGCCAATAAAGGTACAATTTTTCTGGATGAGATTGCCGACTTACCTTTATATATGCAGGTTAAACTTTTACGGGTTATTCAGGAGCGAAAAATTATTAGGATAGGAAGTAATAAAAGTATTGATGTAGATGTGAGAATAATTGCCGCTACCAATAAAAACTTGGAAGAAATGATCAGAGAAAAGACTTTTAGAGACGACTTATATTATCGTATCAATGTTATTCCTTTAAATATACCGCCGTTAAGGAAAAGAAAAGAAGATATTAAAGTATTGGCGCAGTGCTTTATTGAGAAATATTCGCAATTACTGAAAAAACGTGTCTTGAAAGTAGATGATGAGATTTGGAAATATTTTTATAGTTATAAATGGCCGGGCAATGTGAGAGAATTAGAAAATACCATCGAGTTTCTGATTAATATGATGGATAATAGTGGAATCTTATCCGCTGCTACCTTACCTAAGCGGATACTATCGGAGGACTTTAATTTAAAAAATGGGGAAGAAGAGGGGGCTTTAAACCTTAACCAGCTTGAAAAAAGAACCTTAGCCAAAGCTCTAAAATTATATGGAACTACTACTAAAGGGAAGAAGGCGGCGGCGGATGCATTAGGTATTGGCATCGCTACTTTGTACAGGAAAATTGAACGTTACAATTTATCGAAATGATAAAGTGGTTTTTCTCTTAAACCCATATCTAGTCGCTATTTTAGCACTGCTTATCATAATGATAAAAATCTATCATTATGATAAGCAGTTTTTTACTTTAGAGGCTTTTTTGTGACTAGCAAAAACTAAGGGAATCCTTGTATGAAGGTGATTATAAGAAGGTTGTATAACTTGGCATAGTTATTGCAACACTTAATATTGTAAAGGAAATGGCACAAAAATTAAACAAGATGTAGAGGAGATGAAAAAATTTGGCTATTAAGTGGATTTTTAATAAAAAAGCACAGACAGTCGATAAAAAAATACCCTCTTTGCATTTCTTTTCCGAAGAAGAGGTTAAAAAAGTAAGAAGTTTTCTGAGTGGTTTTAAAGAGTATCAGCCTACACCTTTAGTTAGTTTGGATAATCTGGCTAAGGAGATTGGTGTGGGAAAAATATGGGTAAAGGACGAGTCCCACAGGTTTGGGTTGAATGCTTTTAAGGTATTAGGTGGTTCTTATGCTATCGGTAAATATTTAAGTAAAAAGTTAGGGGTAGATGTTACGGAGCTTTCTTTTGAAAAACTGCGTAGTAAAGAAATAAAAGAAAAGATTGGAGAACTAATATTTGTTTCTGCTACAGACGGGAATCATGGTCGGGGGGTTGCTTGGGCTGCTAACAGGTTAGGACAAAAGTCTGTAATCTTTATGCCCAAAGGTACTGCACAGGCAAGGTTGGAGAATATTAGAAAAGAAGGCGCTCAGGCTGAAATAACAGATTTTAGTTACGATGGTGCTGTAAAACATGCCAATCGTTATGCAGAAGAAAATCATGGGGTCATGGTGCAGGATACGGATTGGGAAGGCTATACGGAAATACCTACTTGGATAATGCAAGGCTATATGGCGATAGCAGATGAAATTAGCGAACAGTTAAAAGCACAGGATGTGGAGAAACCTACTCATATCTTTTTACAGGCCGGTGTAGGTTCGTTTGCTGCTGCGATCCAGGGCTATTATGCGGCCAAGTTTGGTGCAGAAAGACCAATTAGCGTCATTGTGGAGCCTGAAAATGCGGCTTGTGTTTTTAAATCGGCCTTGATAAGTGATGGCAAACCTCATAGTATCGACGGCCATTTGGAAACGATTATGGCTGGTCTTTGTTGTGGTACACCCAATACTATGGGTTGGCACATTTTACGAAATTATGCTCATTTGTTTGTTTCCTGTCCTGACTATGTTTCGGCCCGTGGGATCAGAATTCTGGCCAATCCTTTGGGTAGTGATTCTAAAGTAGTATCAGGTGAGTCAGGCTCTGTAGGATTAGGGCTATTTAGCCTTTTGGCTCAGCAAGAAAAATATCAAGAAGTCCTTGATTTATTAAAGATTAATCAGAAATCGAAGGTTTTGTTTATTAGTACGGAAGGGGCTACTGACCCGGTGGGTTATCGGCGGATTGTTTGGGATGGTTATTGTCCCGTGCCTACAGATTATTAATAATGTTTTTCTAAGTTATTAAAAATAAAGGAGGATAGGTCATGCTAAATCCAGAGAGGGAAAAAACTGTTATTGAACTTTGTCAGAAATTAGTTCAGACACCGAGTTATTCCGGTCAGGAAAACCTTGTAGCTACAAAGCTTCATGCTTTTTTCGATGAAACAGGGTTTGATGAGGTCATTATAGATGACTATGGAAATATTATTGGTCACATTAAAGGTAGTAAACCCGGCAAGAAGATTCTTTTTGACGGACATATTGATACAGTCCCGGTCACAGATCCGACTATGTGGGACTATGACCCTTTTGGGGCAGAGATTCATGAGGGCAAGATTTACGGAAGAGGCACTTCCGATATGAAAGGTGCAGTAGCGGCGATGGCTTGTGCGGCCAGTAATTTTGCTACAGATTGCAACCGAGATTTTGCGGGAGATATTTATGTGGCCGGTGTTGTTCATGAGGAATGTTTCGAAGGGGTAGGAGCACGTTCTATCAGTAGTATCGTGCAACCTGATTATGTAGTAATTGGTGAAGCCTCCCAATTAAATCTTAAGGTTGGTCAGAGGGGGCGGGCGGAAATTAAGTTAGAGGTGTTTGGTAAGCCAGCCCATTCTGCCAATCCGGAAAAAGGGATTAATGCCGTTTATAAAATCAACAAAATTATCAGGGAAATTAAAAAGCTTAAACCTACTCATCATTCTGTTTTAGGTGAGGGTATTTTAGAACTGACGGATATTAAATCATCACCTTATCCTGGTGCTTCTGTAGTACCGGAATATTGTGTGGTCACTTATGACCGAAGGTTGCTGGTAGGGGAAACACTGGAAAGTGTGCTGACTCCTTTGCAAGAATTGCTTACTAGGCTGAGGAAGGAAGACCCGGAATTAAAGGCTAAAATTTCGTATGCCGTGGGTGAAGAAAAGTGTTATACAGGCAATGTCATTAAAGGAGAACGTTTCTTTCCGGGTTGGTTGTTTGACCAAGAAGAAGCATTTGTTACCGATGTAGTAAAAGAACTGAACAAGATGGGCTTTCAACCGGAAATTACGCAGTATAATTTCTGTACCAATGGCAGTCATTATGCGGGTGAAGCCGGGATTAAAACATTGGGACTTGGGCCATCTAGGGAAAATTTAGCCCATACCGTAAATGAATATATCGAAATCGAACAACTGACTAAAGTTACAGAGTGTTATTACGGTGTGATGAAGGCATTACTAAAATAAATTTTTAAATAAAAGGAGGAGTTTTTATGTACGATGTAATCATTAAAAACGGTAATGTAGTATCTCCATCTTCGACAGTCAAATGTGATGTAGCTATTAAAGATGGAAAAATTGCGGCACTAGGTATTTTTGCTTCTTCTGAAGCAGAAAGAGTTATTGATGCCGAGGGGAAATATGTATTGCCGGGTGTGATTGAAGCTCACATGCATTGCATGGCCCCATTCCAAGGTTGTTTGGGAGCAAACGACTTTTTTGAACAAAGTGTCAGTGCAGCTTTTGGCGGTGTGACGATGTACATGGATTTTGCCAATATGGGAAAAGGGGATTCTCCTTATAAGCAGGCTTTGGCTAGAGCTGAAGAAATGAAGGATACTGCTATTGATTATAGTGTGCATGGTAAATTTGTAGAATCTACTCCGGAAGCGATTGCTGATATTGACAAAATGGTTGAAGCTGGGATACCGACTTTCAAAATGTTTATGACTTATAAGAAAGAAGGTGTGATGTCTGATGATGAAACTCTGCTGAAGGTGTTCGAAAAAGCTAAGGAGGTAAACGGTCTTCCTTTGCTCCATTGTGAAAGTAATGCGATTGCTGAAACAAATATTGAAAAATGCAGAGAAGCCGATGACCTGAGTTGGGTGAATTTTGCTAAATGTAAACCTGTCTTGTGTGAAGCAGAAGCCTTTGCGCGTGCCGTTCATTTTGCAGAGTATGTCGGTAATGGACTTTTAGTGGTTCATACTACAAATGGCGATGCCTTGGAGATAGCTAGAAAAGCACACCAAAAGGGATTTCCCTTGTATTTAGAAACAGGTCCTCATTATTTGACTTTATTTGATGACTTGTATGAAGGGGAAAACGGACATTTAGCTATTTGTTCTCCTCCTTTAAGGACACCGAAAGAAGCGGCTGAATTGTGGGAAGGTATTCAGGATGGGACAATTTTACTGACCGGATCCGATGATTGTACTTTTGATGTAGATGAAAAGTCTTGTTTTTTGGAAAAGAAGGCAGATGGTACGTGGAAACAGGATTTCACAAAAGTTGTTAATGGTATGTCGGGGATTGAAATTAGATTGCCAATATTGTTATCAGAAGGTGTATCGAAAGGCAGAATTTCTCTTAACAAGGTTTGTGCACTGACCAGTACAAACATTGCCAAAATATATGGTTGCTACCCACAGAAGGGGATTATTGCCCCCGGAGCAGATGCGGATGTTGTTATTGTCGATATGGACAAGGAAGTAACCTTATCTAAAGATACACTGCATAACAATATCAGCTATTGCTTGCATGAAGGGATGAAGGTTAAGGGCTATCCGGTAATGACCATCGCTAACGGCAATATTATTGTAGAAGATGGCGAGTTTAAAGGGGAAAAAGGGAAAGGGCGTTTTATCAAGAGAAAAATTAATCCGGAATACCTAAAACGTTATGCTCTAGATTAATCATATTAAGTAGAGAATGGAGAGGAAAAAATGAGCAAATATCAAAAGCAAATAGGCGACATGGTGGAATTGACCGAGGAAGGTGTCGCTGCGATTCACGCACATGATAATAATTATACGGAATCTACGCGTCCGATTTTTGCCAAAGAAAGAGACTGGAAAGTCTGGGATATGGCTAATTTATGGATCGGGATGTTGGTTTCTATTGCTGTCTATCAAGTTGCCAGTGGTTTGATTGTCTCCGGTATGTCTTGGTATCAGGCTCTATTCACTATTGTCTTAGGCCATACTTTAGTCATGGTCTTCGCGGTTATTTTAGGTCATTTCGGGACAAAATACGGTGTTAATTTCCCCATGCTCTGTAAGATGGCGTTTGGGACAAAAGGTATCGTCGTGCCTTCGCTTGTCAGAGGTGCACTTGGTTGCTTTTGGTTTGGTGTACAGGCCTGGATTGGCGGACAAGCAGTAAATGCAATCCTGGCAGTATTTATACCGGCCTGGAAGGGTCTGGGTTTTACCGGATATTTTATTTCCTTTATGATCTTTTGGTTAATGAATGTCTATATTGCCGCTTCCGGTTCGACAGCGGTTAAAAAACTTGAAGGTTTTGCTGCTCCGGTACTTGTGGGATTAAGTTTAGTAGTAATTCTTTGGGGGCTTTCCACAGCAGGATGGAGTTTAAGTAATTTGCTTTCCGAACCTTCTCTGCAGGGGGACCCCACTAAAAACTTCTGGACTTTGTTTTTCCCGGCACTTTCGGCAATGATTGCCTTTGATGGAGGGATAGCCCTTTCTATGGCCGATTTTACGCGGCATTGTACGAGCCAAAAGGCTCAGATTGTGGGTCAGGTAGCAGGTGCTCCCTTAATGACAGCCTATATTTCTTTTGTGGGAATTTGTGGTACAGCAGGTGCGGCTTTTGCTTTTCATGAAGCAATTTGGGAACCGGCGATTTTAGTAAGTAAATTCAGTAATCCCTTTGTTGTTGTATTCTTTTCCTTGTTCATTATTATGGCGGTCTTAACCACTAATGTTGCTGCTAATTTGGTACCACCCACTAATGTATTGTCTACATTATTTGCCAAAAAACTTTCTTATAAACAGGCAGCTTTTATTGCAGCTATTTTAGCTCTATTTGCCCAGCCGTGGAATGCTTTATCTAGTGCCTATACTTTGATTTTCGAAGTTTGCGGTATCTTAGGTGCACTGTTGGGACCCATTTCAGGTTTGTATGTGACGGCTTACCTTTTTGAACATCGTACTAAGGTGGATTTAGTATCTTTGTATCGTCTCGATGGAGGCAAGTATCACTATACAAATGGTTGGAACGTCGGGATCATTGCTATATTTTTAGTAGCTACTGCAATTATTTTGCTGGGTAAATTTGTGCCATCTATGAAGTTCATTTTCGATAATTCGTATGTCATTGGTAGTATTGGCGCAGGAGTAGTTTATTATATCTATTTAAAGCTAATTCATAGAGATGAAAAAATGGCTCAGGAGGTATAAATTATGAAACGGTTACTAATAATTAATCCGAATACTTCTGTAGAAATGACAGAAGATGTGCGGGTAACAGTGGAAAAAATTAAGGACCAAGATGTAGAAGTAACGGTGACGAAGCCGGATTTCGGTGCGCGGTCATTAGAATCATTTTATGACTATTATCTAGCCGGATTTGGCATGTTTCGGATGGTGGAAAAAGTCGGAAAAGATTATGATGGCATTTTAGTGGCCTGTTTTGGTGACCCCGGACTGTATGCGATGAAGGAAATTGTGGATTATCCGGTCGTTGGTATTGCGGAGGCTTCGATGGCGCTATCATTGCTGATGGGGCAGAAATTTAGCCTTTTGGTAGCTTCTGCGAAGGCTGTGCCCATGATGCAGGATATGGTTAATCAATATGGCTTAAATTCTCGTTTGGCCTCTATAGAGCCACTGGGTATCAATGTCTTAGATGTTGAAAAAAACAAAGAAGAGAGTATTCGCCAATTAGCGGCTGTGGGTAAGAATGCCGTAGATAAAGGTGCCGAAGTGTTAATTTTGGGATGTGCAGGGATGACCGGGATGAAAGAAGGGGTAGAGGAAATCCTGGGCGTTCCGGTTATTGACCCGGTGGAATGTGGCTATAAAGTTTTGGAAATGATGGTCAAGAATAATTTCCCGGTTTCGAAGATCGGTTTATATATGCAACCTTATGCCAAGGAAATCGTTAAGAAAGAGCTTCTAACTGATTAAAGAAAGAGGGGATTGGAGAGCGGGTGTGGCTCATCCAATCCCTCCTTAGATATGTTAAAAGAGGGAAAGGAGGCTTTTTCATGAGTACGATTATCAAAAAGGGAACAATTGCCACGGAAAATGTAGTATATCAGGCGGATGTGTTAATTGAAAAGGGAAAAATTGCGGCCATTGGGAATGAAATTAATAGTGATCAGGCTAAGATAATTGACGCCACAGGGAAATATGTAATACCTGGGGCAGTGGATGCTCATACTCATCTGGATTTGGATGCCGGTATTGCTCGTGCTGTCGATGACTTTTACTCGGGTACAGTGGCTGCTGCTTGTGGTGGCACAACAACAATTATCGATCATTTGGCCTTTGGGCCCAAAGGATGTAATCTTCATCATCAGATAGAAGAATATCATCGACTGGCAGACGGAAATGCGGTGGTCGATTACGGTTTCCACGGTGTCGTGCAACAGGTTAATGAGAGCATTTTGCGGGAAATGGAAGAATTGGTGGAGGCAGGTATTCCCAGCTTTAAAATATATCTTACTTATGACTATAAATTAAATGACGCTGAAGTTATGCGGGTCTTAGCTAAAATGAAAGAGCTGGGTGGTGTTACGGCTGCCCATGCAGAAAATAATGACGTCATTAATTACTTAAGAAAAACATTTGTCGAAAAGGGAAAGACAGAGCCTATTTATCATGCCTTGAGCAGACCTTCTGAATGTGAGGCAGAAGCAGTGGAGCGGATGCTGCATCTTGCTAGATTAGTTGGGGATGCTCCCCTCTATATTGTTCATCTTTCGACAGCAGAAGGCTTACAAGCCGTAGAGAAGGCCAGAGAAAATGGTCAGCAGAATATCTATGTAGAAACATGTCCCCAGTATCTTACTTTGACTGAGGAAAAATATTTAGGGGCCAATGGTGCAGGTCTAAAATATATCATGTCTCCACCACTGCGAAAGAAAAAAGATTGTGAAATGTTGTGGCAAGGTGTGGCGGAGCAGCAAATTGAAGTTATTGCTACCGACCATTGCCCTTTTCATTTTCGGAAAGAAAAGCAGCTAGGTAAAGATGACTTTACCCAATGTCCTAATGGTGCCCCCGGTATAGAGGAACGGGTACGAGTTATCTTTTCTGAAGGTGTGATGAAAAAACGGATATCATTAGAACAGTTTGTAGCTGTAATGTGTACTAATCCAGCCAAAATTTATGGATTGTATCCTCGGAAAGGAACAATTTTACCGGGTTCAGATGCGGATATTGTGATTATTAATCCGCAAAAACGGGAGATATTGACTAAAGAGCGAATAAAGGGTGCGGTGGATTATACCGTTTATGAAGGCTTAGAAGTACAAGGTGTAATTGACCTCGTTATGCAAAGAGGAAAAATAATTGTTGAGGACCATACTTTCTTAGGTCAAAGGGGCGACGGATTATTTTTGCAAAGAAAAGCAGAGAGGTAATGAAAAATTAGACAAATAATCGCTGAAAGGAGTAGGGCTTTTCAGGGAGAAAAGTCCGTAAATCGAAGATGAAAAAATTGATTAAAAATGGGTTGATTGTGGATGGTAGCGGTAAAGCTTCTTTTACAGGCGATATTTTACTGGAAAATGACCGGATAGCCAAAATTGGAGTAATAGAGCCTAGTGAAGAGATGGCAGTAATTGATGCTACCGGTTTGGTGGTAGCCCCCGGCTTTATCGATACCCACAGTCATAGTGACTTGATGGTACTCTTAGAGCCAAAGTTGGAAGCCAAGATTTATCAAGGTATTACTACAGAAGTATTAGGACAGGATGGTATCTCTATGGCACCACTTCCTCCTAAATATATTAGTCCTTGGAGAAAAAATTTAGCCGGTTTGGATGGGGACAGTGAGGAGATCAATTGGCATTATGAGACTACTGATGGCTACCTGAAAATGATTGAGCAGGCTAAGCCCGGTCTCAATGAATGTTATCTGGTGCCACATGGTAATATCCGTATGGAAGCGATGGGTTTAGAGAATCGTAAAGCGACTAAAGAGGAAAGAGAGAAGATGCGAGAGATTACCCGGAGAGAAATGGAAGCCGGCGCTTTTGGGCTTTCCACAGGGTTAATCTATATTCCTTGTGCCTATAGTGACTCTCACGAAATCATTGAAATGTGCAAAGTTGTCGCGGAATATGATGGCTTATTTGTGATTCATCAGCGGAGTGAAGCTGATACCATCCTCGATTCGATGGAAGAAGTTATTAAAATTGGTAGGGAATCCGGTGTGCGTGTTCATTTTTCTCATTTCAAAGTATGTGGTAAAAAGAACTGGGATAAAATTGACCGGGTCATAGAATTATTAGAAAAAGCCCAGCAGGAAGGTATTAGTGTTTCCTTTGACCAGTATCCCTATGTAGCAGGCAGTACAATGCTAAGTGTAATCCTGCCACCGTGGGCCCATGATGGTGGTAGTGATCAATTACTGGAACGCTTGGCTGACCCGGAAGCACGCCGGAAAATGATCTATGATATTGAACATGGTATTCATGGTTGGGATAATTTTGTTGACTTTGCCGGGCTTGACCAGATTTTTATCACCAGTGTCAAGACCGAGAAAAATATGGATGCGGTAGGGCTTAGTCTCGTGCAGTTGGGGGAATTACGTCATAAAGACCCTTATCAAGCTACTTTTGATTTATTGTATGAGGAAAAAAATGCAGTAGGCATGGTAGATTTTTATGGGACAGAAGAGCATGTCCGGCTTTTCATGAAACGGCCTGAAATGAATGTGTGTACAGATGGTTTGTTAGGTGGTAAACCTCATCCTAGGGTTTTTGGTGCTTTTCCCAGAGTTTTAGGCAAATATGTCCGGGAAGACAAGGCTCTTAAATTAGAGGAAGCAGTTTATAAGATGACTTCTAAGCCTGCCCATACTTTTCGGATTAAGGAAAGAGGGCTTTTAAAGGAAGGCAATTTTGCCGATATTACGATTTTTAATGCCCAAACGATTATCGATAAAGGAACATTTACAGACCCTATTCAGTACCCGGAAGGGATCGAGTATGTGTTTATCAATGGTGAACTTATAGTTGAAAAAGGTCAGCATACAGGAAAATTGAAGGGTAGAGTGCTGAGGAAAAAATAGAGAGAGAAAATGAAGAAGGGAATGATTAGCCATGAAGAATGTTATCGCGGCAGAGAATGCTCCCCAAGCAATAGGTCCATATGTACAAGCAATTGAGACAAAAGGGATGTTATATGGTTCCGGGCAGTTGGGGATTGATCCTGTAACAGGTGAATTAGGTAAGGATATTATCGAACAGACCCATCTTTCCATGAAAAACATCGGTGCTATTTTGCAAAAGGCGGGCGGCGACTATAAAAACATTGTTAAAACGACCATCTTCTTGTCCGATTTGGCCAACTTTGGTGTTGTCAACGATATTTATCAAAGCTATTTCGAGGGGAGAATTTCCGGCTCGTTCCTGTTTTGAGGTAGCGAAATTGCCTAAGAATGGTTTGGTAGAAATCGAATTTATTGCTGTCTTGTAAATGTTAAATAATTGACGCTATGGGTCAAGAATGATATTGCCCTTACTTATTAATGACCGTGTAGACCTTGCTTTAGCGGTAGAGGCAGCAGGAGTACATGTAGGGCAAAGTGACCTTCCGGCACGAGTTGTACGTCGCCTTATTGGTAATGATAAAATTCTAGGTGTTTCCGTTTCTACATTACAGGAAGCTATCAAGGCTGAAGAGGATGGTGCAGATTACCTTGGTGTAGGGGCGATGTTTGCTACAGGAACAAAAACTGATGCAGTATTGGTGACTATGAATGAATTAAAGAAAATTAGAGCCGCTGTTTCTGTACCAATTGTGGTCATCGGGGGGATTAATAAAACGACAATACCGCAATTTGTAGATACAGGCATTGATGGAATTGCTGTTATTTCTGCTCTGATTGCAGAAAAGGATATTGCGTTAGCAGCAAGACAGCTGAAGAAGTTATTTTGTCAGACTATGAGGTGTGAAGAGTATTAAAATTAAGGTTATTATTTTGAAAAGCAAGAGAAGGACATTTTTTGTCCTTCTCTTGCTTTTTGGCTATTCCTATGGCGGTTTGCAATATTTTCAGTTATTGCTTTAACCTTTTTTCTTGGAATCTTTTTGCCCAGTTTTCTTAATTTTATCAGTATTAAATTCCATACCTGCTTCTTCATCCATATCCGGTATAATATATCCGGAACGATTTTTGTTTGTTCGCTTAGTATTTAGAAAGTCTTGAGCCATCTCTTGCTGATATTGATTAGGCTTTTGTTGTGCCTTAGTGGTGGCTTGCCGTAGATTTTGATTAGCTTTAGTTAGTTCTTCGGCAGCTTCTTGTTGATATCGATTAGCTTTTTGTTGATTTTGTTTTGCTTTCTGTTGATAATTTTTGTCTGTGTTTTTGTTTTTAAGATTATCTGGCATTTGTTAAACCTCCCAGTTTTTTTAATTTAACTTAAGCTTAACCGCCATCTGGATGTTTTAATTTATGTGTATTAGCCTCCTTTCTATAGGTATTTTCCCCTTTTTTCTTTAAGTTATCCCCATTTTCTTTAATAGATATGATAAAATTATAATAATTATTAGGAACTTTTATTTAGTTTTGTGTTAATAATGGGGTATTTATGGAGGGAGGCGGGCGATTGTGTATAGTGATGAGGAATTAGTGAGGCAAAGTAAAAACGGTGATCTACAAGCTTTTGAAGAGCTAATTTGTCGTTATGAACGTAAAATCTATACTATAGCCTATCGGATGATGGGTAATTTTGAGGATGCTAATGATTTAGCTCAGGAAGCATTTTTAAGGGCTTTTCGAGCTATTGGTGGTTTTCGTGGTGACTCTTCTTTTTCAACTTGGCTGTGCCATATTGTTACCAATCTTTGCCGTGATGAGTTACGCAAACGTTATCGCCTTTCTGTGGAATCCTTAGATGAAGAGATTTGTCTTGGTGAAGGAGAAGTGAAAAAACAGATACCTTCGTCAAATCCCGGACCGGAGGAAATATATGAAAAGCAAGAATTGCAGCAAAAATTACAGGAATTATTAATGACTCTTTCCCCGGAATTTCGAGTTGCTGTAGTTTTGCGAGATATACACGGGTTTACTTATCGAGAGATTGCTGAACAAATGGAATGTTCATTAGGTACAGTAAAATCCAGAATAAGTAGGGGAAGAAACTATTTGAAAGAAAAGTTATTGGCCAGGCAGGAGCAAAATCAGCAATGGGAACAAAAGTCTTCATCTGAGCGTCTACATAAAGTGAAAGGGGGGGGAAGCCAATGAAATGCAAAGAAGTGCAAGAAAATTTATCGCTTTATTTGGATCATGAATTATCAGCAGAGGAAAGGGTTTTATTACGAAATCATTTAGTTAATTGTTCTATTTGCCAAGGAGAATTGGCGGCACTTCAGGAAACTATTTCACAGCTTTCTTCCTTGGAGGAAGTAAATCCACCAGCGAGTTTTCGTCGTGAACTTTATACTAAACTGGAAAAAAGTATTGCTCAAGAGACTGTAAGGAAGAAAAAGGGTTTTTGGGGGGGTGGTTTAATGACTAGCTTTAAGACATGGAAACATCGTACTGTTTTTTTGCCTGTGGCGATATCTTTGGTTTTATTAGTTTTACTTGTTCCTGTTTTTCTTGATGAGGTTCGTTTTGATGATAGTAGTAAGCTTACTGAAAAAAGCAGTGAGCCGGAAATGATGTTTTATGGTGTTAGTATGGACCAAAATAGTGTGAGCCAAGAGAATGTAGCTAAAAGTATGGCTCCGGAAATGGCAGCGGTTAATTTGGGAAGAGGAGTAGCTCCGGAGATAATGACTACAACTACAACCGGAAATGTAGTGAAGCAGTCGGTAGAGGAAAGCAAATCTGCAATTAAGCCAATGGAGAGAAAGCTAATTAAAAATGCGGAGATACATCTTTTAGCAGATGATTATAATAGTGCTGTGGAATCACTGAAGAGTAAAGTGAGTGCCTTAGATGGCTATATTACTAATGAAACGGTTAATGTCATTGATTCACGTGGGAGTAAAAGAGGTTATCTTGAGGTTAGGGTTCCTCAACTTAGGTTTGATGAATTTTTTGCAGGGGTAAATAATTTAGGTAAACTTAAAAATAGTAATATCTATACCCAAGATGTTACCGAGGAATATATTGATGTAGAAAGTCGTCTAAATGTCATGCGTACTAAGGAAGAAAGGCTTTTAGCTATTTTGAATCAGTCGGGTGAACTTAGTGATGTTTTGGCTGTAGAAAATGAATTGGCTAATACGCGGGCTCAGTTAGAATCTTTAGAAGGTAGATTGCGTTATCTTAGTAATCAGACGGAGTTTTCTACGTTTAATCTGACGATTGAACAGGTTGTAGTTTCAACACAACAGGTTTCTGCTAGTGGGTTACAAGGAGTGGGAGTTCGAGCTAAAGAAGCTTTTGTGAAGGCAATTAATAATATTGTTTTGGGTATAGGTCTGACTTTAGTTTTTATCAGTGCGGCGATTCCTTATTTAGTTGTAGTAGCTGTTGTCGTAGGGCTAATATGGCGAATTTGGCGTAGTATGCAAAGAAGAAAAAAGCAGGGTTAAGAAGTAGAGACGAACAAATAGGAATTCAAACGGTGTACAAGATATTTCTCTTGTGCACCGAATTTTTATATAGTATTTTTATAATTAATGCAGGAAAAACAAGGCTAATAGGATAAGGTATACTAGTATGGAAAATTATTAATGAATAATGATAAAAATAGAACGTATAAAAATTGGGGTGAATAATTTGTCGGATAAATTTGTAATTATTGACGGGAATAGCTTAGCACACAGAGCTTTTTATGCTCTTCCTCTGCTTTCGAATTCGCAAGGTTTTGTCACCAATGCTATTTTTGGTTTTTATAAGATGTTGGCTAAGGTAATTGAGGATGAAAAACCGACTTATTTGGCGGTAGCTTTTGATAAGGGGAAAACAGTTTTTCGGCATCAGTATTATGCTGATTATAAAGGGACAAGAAAAGGCACACCAGAGGAGCTTAAACCTCAATTTTCCGTGATAAAGGACTTATTAAAGGCGATGAAGATTGCTTTTTTTGAAATTGAGGGTTATGAAGCTGATGATATTATAGGGACTTTAGTTAAGGAGGGAGAAAAGGCAGGATTAGTTAATCTTATTGTCACCGGAGATCGAGATGCTTGGCAGTTAATTTCACCTCAAACTAAAGTGCTATTGACTCGTAAAGGAATTAGCGAATTAGAAATTTACGACGTTCAGGCTTTGGCAGAAAAATATGGGCTAAAACCTAAGCAGGTAATTGATGTAAAGAGTTTAATGGGTGATTCAGCTGATAATATTCCCGGTATTCCCGGAGTAGGCGAAAAGACAGCACTTAAATTAATTAGGAAATATGAAAATTTAGAAAACGTTTTGGCTCATCAAGAGGACTTTCAAGGCAAAAAACTAGGGGAATCTTTAGTTAATTATGGTCAGCAAGCTCTTTTGAGTAAAAAACTAGCGACAATTGTGTCTGCTGTTCCTTTGCCCATAGATTTAAAACAATGTCAAAAAGAAGAACCTGATTATTCACATTTTCTTGCTTTATTAGAAAAACTAGAGTTTAAAAGTATTTTACAAAGTATTATGCAGGAGAGGGGAGATTCTAAAGAGTATCCGACTGGAGGTGGTTTCTCTGTTTCTTCTTCTCTCACGCTTACTAATCAAAAGGATCTTGTGGATTATCTTTCGCGATGTAACGATAATTTAGTTCTTTATTTAGAAACAGTTAAGAAGGGACCGCGTGATTTGCAAATTATTGCTTTAGGGATAAAACTTCCGGAACAAGAAGTAGCTCTTTGTGCTTGGCAGAAAGAGGAAGAGTTAAGTACTTATTTGCAAGTATTAAAACCATATTTAGAAGATGAAAAAATTAAAAAAACTGTCTATGATGCTAAAACTGTAATGTTAGCGTTAGCTTTTTATGAGATTAAACCTCAAGGGGTAGTAAAGGATATTTTGCTGATGGCTTATCTTTTAAATCCTTCGCGTTCTAAAAATGACTTACTTTCTTTAGTACAAGAAAAGTGTGGCTGTTTGGTACTTCCGGAAGGAGAGGAGCAAGTTCCCTTTTATGTGGAGGCTTTAGAAAAATTAGGGGAAAGTTTATCAGCGGAATTAGCTCAGCAAGAGATGTTAGGCTTATATCAAGATGTAGAATTACCTTTAGTTGCTGTGTTGGCTGAAATGGAAAAGACAGGGGTTAAATTAGACCTGACAATTTTAGAAAAGATAGGAGAGGATCTTAATAGTTGGATTGTCCGTCTTACGGAGGATATTTATCGTTTAGCAGGTGAGGAGTTTAATATTAATTCACCTAAACAGCTGGGGATAATTCTTTTTGAAAAATTAGGTTTACCCCCAAGCAAAAAGACAAAAACCGGTTATTCTACTAATGCCGAAGTACTGGAAAATTTAGCACTTGAGCATGAGATTGCTGCAAAAATTCTTTTTTATCGGCAGATGGTGAAATTGAAGAGCACCTATATTGATGGTTTGAGTGCTTTGACTGAGCCACATACTTCGCGAGTATATACTAGTTTTAATCAAACGGTAACAGCAACAGGACGTCTTTCCAGCACTGAACCTAATTTACAAAATATCCCCATCCGCATGGAAGAGGGGCGGCAAATTCGGCGGGCTTTTTTACCGTCGCCCGGGAAGTTACTTCTTTCGGCTGATTATTCGCAAATTGAATTGCGAGTTTTAGCTCATGTTGCTCGGGATGAAGTAATGATTGAGGCTTTTAATAAAGACCAGGACATTCATTTGCGGACTGCGGCAGAGGTGTTTGATGTACCGCTGGAAAAGGTAACAAAAGAGATGCGGCAAGCGGCTAAAGCAGTAAATTTTGGGATCGTCTACGGTATAAGTGATTTTGGGTTAAGTCGTGATTTGGGTATAGCTCGTTCTGAAGCTAAACAGTATATTGATAAATATTTCACTCGTTATTATGGGGTGCGAGATTATTTAAGGAGGACAATTGCGGAGGCTAAGAAAAAGGGTTATGTGACGACATTATTAAAGAGACGTCGTTATCTTCCGGACCTTCGGAGTCGTAATTACCATGTAAGGAGTTTTGCGGAACGAGCAGCAATGAATACTCCTATTCAGGGGAGTGCCGCTGATATCATTAAATTAGCTATGCTTAAACTTTATCAGGTATTGCAAGAAGGTAAATGGGGAGAAACAAAGATAATTTTACAGGTGCATGATGAATTAATCCTTGATGTGCCGAAGGAAAGGGTAGCTGAAGTAGGTTCTTTGGTTAAAGAAATTATGAGTAATGCTTATCCTCTTACTGTTCCTTTGCAAGTAGATTTACAGGTAGGACCTAATTGGTATGATCTTGAAAAGTTAGGTGAAGAAAATGCCGGAATTACCTGAAGTAGAGACTGTGAAAAGAAGTTTAGCACCATGTCTTAAAGGTAAAAAGATCGAAAATGTAAAAATATTTTTTGATGGGATTATTAAATATCCAACTTCTACTTTGTTTAGAGAAACAATTATAGGAAGAACGATTGTTGATTTAGAAAGAAGAGGGAAGTATCTTCTTTTTGTGCTGGATAAAAGTTTTACTTTGGTGATTCATTTGCGGATGACGGGGCAATTAACTGTGTGTAGTCAAAGTCTTCCTATAAATAAACATACGCATTTAATTTTTTCTCTTTCTTCAAAACAAGAGTTGCGCTTTACTGATATACGAAAATTTGGGCTTGTTTATCTCGTTCCCACAGGTGATTGGAAATGTATTAAGGGGTTATGGAATCTTGGTTATGAACCTTTAGGGGAAGATTTTACCTTGCAAGTTTTTACGGAATTATTAAAAGGAAAGAAAGGAAAGTTAAAGTCTTTTTTATTAGATCAAAGTAAAATTGCCGGAATTGGTAATATTTATGCTGATGAAATTCTTTTTCAAGCAGGGCTACACCCCGAACGGACTATAAAAACATTAAAGACAGCTGAAGTTAAAAAATTATACCAAGCGATTAGGTTAACGTTAGAGGAAGCAGTTATTTATCGTGGTACTTCTTTACGGGATTATGTGGATGGACACGGTGAAAAAGGTGGTTTTCAAGAACGGTTACAGGTGTATGGTCGTAGAGGAGAGCCTTGTTATAGATGTCAAACACCTTTGGAGAGAATAGTTGTAGCGGGTCGCGGAACGGTATTTTGCCCACGCTGTCAAGGTAAGCAATAGTGAAGCTAGGTATACTTTGTTTCATTCGAAAGTTGGGGCTTGTCATTAGATTTGTAAATGGGTATGATAGAAATAATCTTGTGGAAAGGGGCTTGGGATAGGTGCTTGTTGTTGGTTTGACTGGGGGGATTGCCTCTGGCAAAAGCACGGTGTCTTGTTATTTACGAGAATTAGGTGCGAAAATTATTGATGCTGATGTTTTAGCTCGAGAATTAGTTCTTCCGCATAGCCCTGCTTGGCAAGAGATAGTTAATCATTTTGGTGCTGAAATTCTTACTAAAGATGGTTTTTTGCAAAGGAAAAAGTTAGGGGAGATTATTTTTCAATCTCCTACGGAAAGAAAAGTATTAAATAAGATTTTACATCCTAAAATTAAGGATAAAACTATTGAATTAATTAAGTTATTCCGTCAAAAAAAAGACTTTCCTCTTTTAGTTATTGATGCCCCTCTTTTAATTGAGGCGGAGATGACGGAAATGGTTGATGAAGTTTGGGTTGTAGCTATCCCTGAAGAATTGCAGTTACAGCGTTTAAAGGCGAGAGATAATTTATCTACACTTGAAGCTCAAAAAAGAATAGCCACTCAGATGTCCTTACAGGAAAAATTAAAATTTGCTTCTAGGGTAATTGATAATAGTGGTTCAAGAGAAGAAACTAGAAGAAAAGTTTTTATTTTATGGAAACAGATAATATTAAATAAAAGCACTGAAATTCCATAACTTTTAGCATAAAATAAGATTACAGGTCATAAGATTATTGTTATTATAAACTTTTTGGGGAGGAACGGGATTGTGGTATAAGTTCTTGAAAAAAATTGCTTTGCTCCTCCTGTTAGGCTTTATCTGTATTCTTTTGTTTACTAGTTCTTGGTTTTTGCAGCGATTTTTCCCTTATCCCCACCAAGAATTAATTAGAGAAAATTGTTATACATATGAGGTAGATCCTTATCTTGTTTTAGCAATTATAAAAACTGAAAGTCGTTTCTATTCTCGTGCTTATTCTCGAGTGGGAGCGATAGGTTTAATGCAGATTATGCCGGAGACTGGGAAGTGGATCGCTCAGCAAATGGGGCTGGAGGATTTTGAGGAAGTTAAACTTTTTGAGCCGAGATATAATATACCTATGGGTATTTGGTATCTTGCATATCTTTATGAAGGTTTTGACAAAAACACAGTGAAAGCATTGGCTGCTTATAATGCGGGTACAACTAAGGTAAAAAAGTGGTTAAGAGAAGGACTTTGGACAGGAGAATTACAAGACCTTGAACAAATTCCTTATCAGGAAACCAGAAAGTATGTAAATCGTGTTTTGTTTAATTATCAAGTATATAAATATATTTATCAAAAAAGCTAAAAATGTAGTGTAGATAATTGTTAGTACTTAAACAAATAACGGGAGGAAGAAAATGGAAGAAAAATTAATGACATTGGCACAGGTGAATGCTTTTCAACCGAGTAAGGAAAGAAAATTATTTTCGGCACAACATGAAGAGATTATTCAAGGCGCAACTACTGATGTTTATTTTGTGAAGACGCAGGAAATTTTGGAAAAGTGTGGTTTAAATGAGACGGTGATTACTGCGGAAATTTTTGCTCGTCGGGGAGGGATATTGGCAGGCGTTCCTGAAGTATTAGGGCTTTTTGCAAATAGTCCGGTAGAAATATGTTCTTTACAGGAAGGACAAGCATTTTCTCCTAAAGAGGTAGTGATGCAAATACGAGGAAAATATAGTGATATTGGGATCTATGAAACACCTTTATTAGGAATTTTGGCTAGTTCTAGTGGTTGGGCTAGTGCGGCGAAGGAAGCAAAGGAAGCAGCAGGTGAAAAGTCAGTGTTATGTTTTGGGGCAAGGCATGTTCATCCTGCGGTAGCTCCTGTGATGGAGAGAGCAGCTGTGATTGGTGGGGCTGATGGGGCTAGTTGTATTCTTGGAGCAAAATTGCTTAGTAGAGAACCGGCCGGTACTGTTCCCCATGCTGTATTTTTAATTATGGGGGATTCGGTGAAGGTGGCGAAGGCTTATCATGAAATTATGCCTTCCGGTGAACCGCGAACTGTTTTGGTAGATACTTTTAAAGATGAAGCTGAAGAAGCTTTGAGAGTAGCGGAAGCTTTAGGTTCTAATTTACAGGGAATCCGCTTAGATACACCTAGTGAACGGGGCGGAGTTACACCAGAATTGGTTAAGGAAATACGGGGACGTTTAAGTCAAAAAGGTTTTTCTCATGTACAGATTTTTGTTTCCGGTGGCTTGACTCCGGAAAAAATTAGTTTACTTAAAGATGCCGGTGCTGATGCTTTTGGTGTAGGGAGCTATATTTCAGCTGCTGCTCCTATTGATATGACTATGGATATTAAAGAAGTAGCAGGTAAACCTGTGGCTAAACGTGGTCGAATTCCCGGTCTTAGACCTAATGATCGTTTGTGTAAAATGAAATAAAGATCAAAAAACCACCTTAAGGTGGTTTTTTAGTCTTGACAAAAGAATAAATTGGAATTAAGATGTAAGTAACTAGTTGGTTACTTAGAGGGGATAATAATGCAAACAAGAAATCCGGATGTGACAAAAAGGAATATTCTTTTAGCTGCGGAAGGGGAATTTGCAAAATTTGGTTTACATGGAGCCAGAATCAATCGCATTGCAGAAAAGTCAAAAGCAAACAAACGGATGATTTATCATTATTATGGTTCTAAAGAGAAATTGTATGAACGTGTTTTAGAATATAATTTTAAAAAATTGGCTCGTTTAGGAAGCCATGAATTATTTTTAGGAGAAAAAGCAGAAACAGCAATTAGGGAGATTATTACTAGGTATTATAATTTTTTAGAAGAAAACCCTAATTTTGTAAAGATCATTGCGTGGGAAGAGGTTTTTACCAGTTCTTATAATAAGAAAACACTTTTTGAAACTTTAGCTCCGGCTTTTTATCAGATTTACGACTTTTATAAAAAAGGTTGTGAAGCGGGGACTTTTCGTAAAAACATTGATGTGGCCCAATTAATAATTAGTACTCATGCGATGAGTTTAATTAGTTTTACACAATGGGATATTCTTTCTGACCTTGACCCTCAAAATACTAAAGAAAAACGTTTAAAACATATTTGTGAGGTGGTGTTAAGAGCAATTAGAGTAGGATAAAATTATGTCCATGAGTAACCGAATGGTTACTAAAAAAATGATGATTTGAGGAGGTAAAATAATGGGTAAAATCAAAAAAAATTTTCTAATAGGAATGATACTAATATCACTTTTGGCTATTTCCGGTTGTGCTAAAACAGCAAATTCCGTAGAACAAAAGGAAACTACCATCTTAGGTACTGTAGAGGCAAACGAAGTTAAGATAGCTTCTAAAGTTCCCGGTAGAATTGCCGAGGTTTTAGTAAAAGAGGGGGAAGAGGTTAAGACTGGACAAATTTTGTTGAAGTTGGAAACAATAGAATTAGAGGCCAAAAAGAAGCAGGCTGAAGGAGCTTTATTAGCTGCCCAGGCTGTTTATAATAAAGCTAAAAACGGGGCTAGACCGCAAGAAATTCAATTAGCGAAAGCAAATGTGCAAATGGCGGAAGCTAAGGCTCAACTTTTAGAGGATACATATCAAAGGCTAAAAAATTTGCATGAGGCCGGAGCTTATACAACACAAGAATTACAGAAAACAGAAACAGAGCTTATTGCTGCTAAAGCTCAAGCGGAACAAGCGAATGAACAATTGAACCTGATTTTAGAAGGGGCAAGGGAAGAAGATGTTTTGGCGGCTCAAGCAAATGTTCTTCGTGCACAGGGAGCTTTAGAGGAAATTAATAATGCTTTAGCCGAAGCTATTATTAAAGCACCTAGTGAGGGCACGGTAAATACGGTAGTCCATTATGAAGGAGAGCTTATTGCTACGGGGACGCCGCTATTTTCACTTACTAATTATAATGATATGTGGGTGGAATTAAATCTTAAAGATCGAGAAATCACTGAGATGCAAATAGGAAACAAGGTACAGATAGAATTTGCCGGGAATGTTTCTCCGGGGACTGTGACTAATATTAATCGTAACCCTGATTTTGCCGTAATTAAATCTACAAATGAGATGACAGAAAAAGATGTAATGACTTATTTAGTAAAGGTAAAATTATTAGAACCAAAATCTTTCTTTCCGGGGATGAGGGTTAACGTTACATTTTAAAAAGGCAGGAAGGGATCAGAAGTTATGAAAAGTTTAAAAAGTTTAATGGCAATTATTATACGAGAATTTAAATATATTATTTCTAACAAACGACTTTTAGCAATTCTTTTAATTATACCTGCCTTTTATACATCTCTTTTTGGTTTGCTTTATTGTGAGCAGGTTGTTAATGGAATAAAAACTGTGGTTGTAGATATGGATAAGACTCCAATGAGTAGAACGGTTATTGAAGCTTTTAATAAGTCTGTTAAATATGACTTAGTAGCTTCTTTGCAATCAGAACAAGAAATAGGGGAGTACATAGAAAGTGAACGAGCAGATGCAGCTATTGTTATTCCCAAGAATTTTTCTACGAATGTTTACAAAGAAGAAGAATCTCCTATTCTGATTATTGTTAATGGTAGTAATATGATTATTAGCAATAGTGTTACGGTAAGTGCTTTGCAAATTATTCAATCTATTTCTACGGGAATAGCGGCTACTAAAGTAGAAACTGCCGGAGGTGTAGCTTTTAATCAAGCAATTACTCAAGTCAATCCTTTATCTTTTCGGATTCGGGCTTGGTATAATCCTAGCTATAATTATACCAACTTTTTACTTTTAGGTCTTGTGTCGACAGCTTTACAACAGGTTACACTTCTTTATGTAGCAGTAGCTATGGTCAGGGAAATTGAGAAGGGGACTTTGCCTGAATTAAGGCAAATGAAAGGTGGAGCATTTATTAAAGTATTGGGAAAAAATATTCCGTATCTCCTTTGTGCTTTCTTTTCTCTTTCTGCTTCTACGGCAATAGCAAGATTTGTTTTTGATGTACCTTTTAGTGGTAGCATTTTTGCCTTGTTTGTTTTATTTTTACTCTTTTTATTTTGTATTGTTTCCTTGGGAATATTCCTTTCTTTGATTTGTCGTACAGAATTAGAAGCAACGCAAATATCAATGTTAGTGGCTGTTCCTTCTTTCCTTTTCTCAGGGTTTACATGGCCTCTTCAGGCAATGCCTTTACCCTGTAAATTATTAGCTTCTGTTCTTCCCCTTACTTATTTTGCCCCCGCTTATCGTAAACTTTCTATTATGGGGCTGGGGTTAAGTGGGATTCAACATGAATTAATAGGGCTTGCCATCTTGTCCTTGGTTTTAGTACCTTTGTCTATTCTTGTTTTTAAATGGAAATATGAAAAAGGATATCAGTTGCGTGAGGTTATTTTTAAGAAAAAGGAGGAAATAGTATCATGAAAAAAACGGTTGCTCTTTTAACGATATTTTGTTTACTCATAGGAGTTGTTCCCGTTTCCGCTGTTGATTCTGTGACTAAGGATAAGAATAGTAATGAAATTTATACGTTAACAATGAAAGAAGCAGTTGATTTAACGCTAAAAAACAGCCCTGATTTACAGATGGTTGATGTCTATGTTGGATTTACCGAACGTTCCATGATCGATTCACGTGATATGCGTGATGATATTAGAGAGGGAATTAGTGCTACTCTGCAAGGGGCTCATCAGCAGATTAGAGCTTTAGAAATGCAGAAACAAGCTGTAGAGAATTTTGAACCGGATCCAATTATGAAGGCGGCAAAAGTTGCAGGTCTAGAGGTAGCGCGTCAAGGTGTAGTTTATTCCATGGGTGTTGTAGATTTAATGCAGGAAACAATGGAAAATATTAAAACTCTTTCTGAAAGAGCTGAAGAAGGTTATGATGATGCTCAACGAGCCCGTCAGGATGCAGGAAAAAAAGTGGCTTTTGGTGTTGAAAAGCTTTATTTAGCGATGCTGATTCTGGATGACTTTATTTTATTGCAGGAAGATAATATTGATTTACAGCGGGAATTAACAAGGATTGAACGTTTGAAATATCAGAATGGATTGAGTACGGCTGTAGAAGTAGATAAAGTGGCTCAAAAAGTATTGGAAGAGGAACAACGTCTTCACGACTTAGAAAATACGCGTTTATTACTAACTTACCAGATGAATAGAAATATTGGTAGAGAGTGGAATGCTCCTTTACAACTTACTCCTGTAGGTTTTCAACCTGTTAAAATTAGTGATGTGGAAACTGCTTATCATAAGGCTGTAGATTCTGCTTTAGTTATTCTTCAACATAATCGTACTATTGATAATAAAAAGGATGATTTAAGAAAAGCCGAAAGTAATTCTGCTGAATTAGAAAGAATTAAATTAGAAATAAGAAAAACACAAATTGATTTACAAGAAGAACAATTTAAGATGAAGAAAAACCTAGAAGATTTAAATAGTAAGATAATCATAGCCAAGAAAAATCTTATGGAACGTAAACAGAAATATGAAACAGCGAAAGCTGATTATGAACATGCTCAAGTTGCTTATCAGCAAGGAATTGGTTTAAAGATTCAAGTTGATGGATGCAAATTAATTATGGCTAAAGAGCATAATAACTATATTAAGGCTGTAAATGATTACTATTCGGCAGTACGTGAATTTCAGTTGGGGGAAGAAGGAATTTTCTTGGAGTAAATTTTTGTGTAATGTAAATAAGAGAATTGAAATAAAGGAATAAAATTGTTATACTATATTATTAAGATGTAAATAAGTAAAAAGCTTTTCGGTTGGGGGTATGAACATGAAACACTTAAAAATTAATAAAATGCTTGTACTTTATACGTTATTAATTTTTTTAGGGGGAGTGTTTTGTGGTGGATTTTATCTTACGGTAAAGGGCTATGATGTACCCTGGAGTATGCAAAAACCAATAGGTGCTGAATTAGAATCAAACGAGCAAAATGCTTTTGCTCGTTTAGATACGGTGGTAGGAACAAAGAGTATTGAAAAAATTGTGGAGGAAGCAGGTCCTGCCGTAGTAAAAATTGAAACTATTGCTCAAGTGAAGAGTCGTTCTAATGATTTCTTTTTAGATCCTTTTGATGACCCTTTTTTCCGTCATTTTTTTGGCGATAGTTTTCAAATGGAACCTCAACCTAGACAAACACAAGGCTTAGGTTCAGGCTTTATTATTTCTAAAGATGGCTATATCTTAACAAATAATCATGTTGTAGAAGGTGCAGATGAAATTAAAGTTTACTTAACTAGTCGTCAAGAACCTTATAAGGCGAAAATCATAGGTGCTGATGCGGATCTGGATTTGGCAGTTATAAAGATTAATGCCGGTTTAAATTTACCTATGTTAAAAATGGGGGATTCTCATAAAACGAAAGTAGGAAATTGGGTGATTGCGATTGGTAATCCTTATGGACTTGACCATACGGTTACGGTAGGTGTGATTAGTGCTAAAGGTAGACCTTTAGTGATTGAAGGAAGGGAGTTTAAAGATTTAATTCAGACAGATGCTTCAATTAATCCCGGGAATAGTGGAGGACCTCTTTTAAATCTCAATGGTGAAGTAGTAGGAATTAATACAGCGATTAATGCTCAAGCACAGGGAATTGGGTTTGCCATCCCCAGTTCTTCTGTTTTACAAGTGTTAGATGATTTATTAGTAAAAGGAAAAGTTATACGACCTTGGTTAGGCGTCTATATGCAGCCTGTAACTAAAGAATTAGCAGATTATTTTGGATTGAAAAAAGCGGAAGGGGCTCTTGTTAATTCAGTACAAGAAGACTCCCCTGCAAGTAAAGCTGGTATACAAAGAGGCGATATTATTTTAGAATTTAATAAGAAAAAGATTGTTGAGCCGAAAGATCTCCAAGAAGCAGTAAAAGCAACAAAAGTAGGAGATAAGGCGATTATCTTAATTTATCGGCAAAATCAAACTTTATATGTAACGGTAAAAATTGAAGAAAGGAAATAAAGCAAAAGGCACTTAAACGAGTGCCTTTTTTACCGGATAAAAATATTTTTAAGCAGGTAATTTACTAGCTGGTGTTGAATGAAAATACAAACTGAAAGTGGGGTAGACATTTTTGGAAGACAAATTATCGGAAAACGTAAAAGGAACGTTAATTGTAATTGAGGCACCAGATGGTAGTGGCAAGAAAACTCAATCTGAATTACTTTTTAATCGGTTAAAGAAAGAGGAGTATCCGGTAAAAAAAGTAGAATTTCCTAATTATCATAGTCCATCGTCAAGTTTAGTGAAAATGTATTTGCGAGGAGAATTTGGTAAAAATCCGAATGAGGTGAACCCTTATGCGGCTTCCGCTTTTTATGCGGTAGATCGCTTTGCTTCTTTTAAGAAGGAGTGGCAAAGTTTTTATGCTGAAGGTGGTATTATAATTGCGGATAGATATACTACTTCTAATCTGATTCATCAAGCGGTAAAGTTTACAGATGAAAAAGAGAAGGAGAAATATTTAGATTGGTTATGGGACTTTGAGTTTAATCTTCTTGCTTTACCAGTACCTGATGTAGTTTTTTTCTTAAATATGCCGTCTAATTTTAGTGAAAAACTAATTACTGCAAGAAAAAATAAATTTACAGGTAAGGCTCAAAAAGATATTCATGAAATAAATAAAGATTATTTAAGAAAGTCATATGAAAATGCTTGTTGGATAGCTGAAAAATACAACTGGGTAAAAATAGAATGTGTGCAAAACAATGAGGTTAAGCCAATTGCAGAGATTCATGAAAACCTTTATTGGGAATTTATTCAGGTTATAGAAGGTGGAAAACAGACGAAGACGGTTTAAAATTAAGAAGATTTAAAGCTGGTGAAAAAGTCACCGGCTTTTTTGGGGCATAATTTTTTCTTTTTAGGAAGATACTATCCTTAAACTAATTTTATTTAAGGAGGTATGCTTTGTGAATAATAAAAGAAAAATTCTCTTTATCTTATTTACTGTAATTTTTATGTTTAGTGTGGTGGTAGCAACTGCTTGTAATCCTGCTAGAAGACCGGGACCGACACAGCCTGCTCCAACTCCACCTGCTCCTGTTGCTCCAACAGAAGATACTACTAAAGCACGGGCTTTAGCTGAAAAAATTAGTGATCTGAAAAACATTAATTCAGCTACTGTTGTTGTTTCAGGGAATAAGGCTTGGGTGGGTGTAGATTTAGCGGCTAAAATGGAAAATAAAATGACTAATGCGATGAAAAATGAAATCACTAAACTGGTAAAAAAAGAGGACAAGAATATTACTACCGTATATGTAACTGCAGATGCGGATACTGTTACACGACTGCGCAATATTGCTAAGGATATTGCTGCCGGGAAACCGATATCCGGTTTTATCAATGAATTAAATGAAATCGGTAGGCGAATTACTCCTTCAGCTAAGTAGAGTAAGTAAAAAACAAATAGGCATAAATAAAAGGGAGGTGTTTGCCTCCCTTTTATTTATTAAGCGATAAATGTTGACAAAACATTTATCAATATTATAATTTTAGACAAGAGCGCCAATTTATTGAATATATTAAAAAAGGAGGCTGAGTTTATGGGCAAAGAGAAAAGGAAAATATTATTTTTAGTTGTTTTTTCATTGTTTGTTTCCCTTATATTTACTTCGTTAGTATATGCAACAGCAGGTCCTATCGGTTTATGGAAATTAGATGGTAATGGCTTGGATTCTAGTGGAAATGGGAATGACGGGTCTGTTAGTGATGTTACTTGGGTGCAAGAAGGTAAAAATGGAACAGCGGGGACTTCAGCAAGCTTTCGTGGTACACGTAGTTGTGTTGTAATACCACATAATTCAATATTTAATGTGGATGCTTTAACTATTGAGACCTGGATTAATACAGGGAGTTCCTATACTTTTATGCCTGCTGGTAGAGTTGTCTTATTTAAAGGACGTGCCGGTTATGACGGGCATCCCAATGTTATTCCCGGCGATTATGATTTTCGCGTAGTGAATAATTCTTTAGGGTATATTGATCAAATAGTTTTTAATTCGATTTTTGGGAATTTATCTGTGAAGGTAGATTATAAAAAAAACACCTGGCATCACATCGCAGTAACGGTCACTAAAGAAGGTTTAATAACACTATATTCTGATGGTAAAGCCATCGCCACAAAACAGGGGAAGTCGGGAGTTTGCAAAAATAGTGAGCCAATTGCTATTGGTAATTTAATTGGTGTTAATGATTGGTATTGTCATACGATGGATGGCTTAATTGATGAGGTAGCGTTATATAATCGAGCCCTTAGTGCTGAAGAAATAAAACAAAATTATCAAAAGAGTGTTTTTCTGGAGAATATCAAAATAACGAATAGAGAGAATGAAGAAACAGCAGTTTCTTATATTTTAGATAAACATTTAAGTAAAATGGAGTTTGATTTAAAGAAAGCAGTTAATGAATTAGTTTTAGAGTTGGATTTACCTAGTATTATTAAAATAGCCAGTATAGAAAACATTTACAAAGATGGTGTAAAAATAGAGCATGAAGCTATTGTTGATGATCATAAAATTGTAATTGAACAAGCTTTGACAGCAGGGCATTATAAGATAGAGTTTACATTTGGCATAGAGGGTGAGCTAATGATCAAAACCAAGTCTTACCAAAATGAGGAAAATAAATTTGAGGTCGCTCATGAAAGTGGAGAATTCAAGTTTAAGTTTATAAATTTAGAATCTCTGCCGGTTAATTTTCTTGACTTTTCGAATGAGGCTAAAAATAGTTCATTAGAGTATAATGGTAGTGCCCAAATTGAGGATAATGTTTTGCAACTTACACCTTGCTTAGAGGGTAAGGTAGGAAGCGCTTTTACTAAAGAGAAAATAGCGCTAGGAAAAGAGCGCAGTTTTAGTACATATTTTACTTTTAGAATCTCCGGTGAAGCTGATGGATTGTGTTTTGTGCTGCAGGAAAGTTCGAGTGAAGCTCTTGGTGCCGCCGGTAGTGGTTTAGGTGTTAGGAATATCCCTTCGCCTGTTGTTGCAGTTGAATTTGATACCTGGGCAGAAGCAGAAAAATATGATTCACCTCA
Source organism: Peptococcia bacterium (assembly GCA_050951605.1). Taxonomy (GTDB): domain Bacteria; phylum Bacillota; class Peptococcia; order DRI-13; family DTU073; genus DUTS01. The sequence goes on from JBMNJJ010000002.1 coordinate 299,264, forward strand.
TGTCGGCATAGATATAAATCCGCAAGGAGAAGGTCGGCTTTTGGCTTTAGAATCTGTTACTGCGGAAAGCATTCCTTGGGAGATAGGAAATGGTGAAGTTTATCATGTTTGGATTGATTATAATGGAATTAGTAAGTACCTGGATGTAAGGATGGGTACTAGTAACAATCGGGCTTTAAGTAACTTATTATTACATCATCAAATAGACTTAGCAAGTATTATATCCCAAGATGTTTATATGGGATTTACTGCTGCAACGGGGATGGCGTATGCCAAACACGAAATTTTGAGCTGGTTAGTGGCAGGAGGGAATTAGTCAATGGACTAGAAGAGGCAACTACCTTTTTAGTAGTGCCTCTTTATTTTTTATGTAGATTGCGAGAGTAAAGAGTGAAAATAGTACAGATATTGACATGGTTTAGGGCTAATCTTATAATGTAGAAGGATGACATGTGATTGCAAGTATCTTCTAGGGGTGGTTTTTATATCTATTTATTTATTAAGCTTAATTGCCGGTTTGTTAACGGGGGTCGGGGCACTTATTACTATTTTAATTAAAAATCCTTCGAACAAACTTCTTTCGCTCTCTTTAGGATTTGCCTCCGGTATAATGTTAGGGATATCCACCTTTAGTTTAATTCCGGAAAGTTTGGTTTTAGGGAATATTTATTTTTGTGCTGTGGGTTTTGTTAGTGGAGCCGCTTTTTTGGCTCTTCTTGATTTTGTATTACCTCATATTCATAAAAGTGAAATGAAATGTGATGAATATAGGAGAATGGGGTATTTTATTGCTATTGGCATAGCAGTGCATAATTTACCGGAAGGTATTGCCATTGGGGTAAGTAATGAAGTTTCGATCACGTTAGGTTTTTATACAGCTTTATCTATAGGTATTCATAATATTGCGGAGGGGCTTAGTGTGGCGATGCCCTTGTGTTTGAGTCCTAATATAAAGAAAACGAGAATTGTTTTTATTACTACGGCTACCGGTTTGGCTACACTTTTAGGCACTTTAATTGGTACGGCTATTATTAATATTTCTTCATTTTTTATTTCGGCTTCTTTAGCTTTTGCAGCAGGGGCAATGATTTATATTATAAGTGCGGAGCTTATTCCTAAGAGTCATCGTTCACATAGTAATTATGCAAATATAGGAATCATTATGGGAATTTTAGTAGCTTTATTTTTGGGTTAAAAGTGGTTAAGATATTAGTTACAGAAGTGAGGGAGGTAATAATTTTGTTACAATTGAAAAATGTTTGCTATTTCCCAGAAGGTGAAAAAGGAGCTATTCCTGTTTTACGTGATATTAATCTTACGCTAGAACAAGGCCGATTTTATGTAATTACCGGTCCTAATGGAGGCGGTAAATCTTCTTTAGCTAAGATTATTATGGGGATATATAAGCCTACTTCAGGCAAGATTTTTTTTGCAGGGGAAGATATTACTGACTTTAGTATCACTGAGCGAGCCCGTTTAGGTATTGGTTATGCTTTTCAGCAACCACCTCGTTTTAAAGGGATCACTGTAGGGGAATTACTTAGCTTGTCTGGTGGGCAGAAATGTAGGGGTTCTAATTGTAATTATTTATTTGATGTAGGTTTATGTCCTAAAGATTATGTGCAGAGGGAAGTGAATGCTAGTCTTTCCGGTGGAGAATTGAAACGGATTGAAATTGCTTCTCTTTTAAGTAGAAATTGTCGCTTGGCTATTTTTGATGAGCCTGAGGCAGGAATAGATTTGTGGAGTTTTAGTCGCTTGACGGATATCTTTAAAAGAATTAAGCGAAAGGAAGAGGTTAGTACTGTAATTATTTCTCATCAAGAGAGAATTCTTAAACTAGCTGATGAAGTAATTATTTTGGCGGAAGGAAGTATTCAGGAAAAAGGTGATAAAGAAGACCTTTTAGAAAAGATAGTTAATAAATGTGATTGTCGTCAAGATTGTATAGAAAGGGTTTGAAGATAAAGATGGAGACAAGAGATAAAAATTTATTATTAAAAATCGCTGATTTGCATGAAATTCCGCAGGGAGCTTATAACCTTAGAAAAAATGGTGAAGGAGTAGCTAGACATTCTACAGCAAATATTGAGATTAAACCGAAGGTGGATCAGCCCGGTATTGATGTAATTGTTAAACCGGGAACACGAGGAGAAAGTGTTCATATACCGGTAATTATCACGGCTGAAGGGCTGGATGATTTAGTTTATAATACTTTTTATATTGGCGAAAATGCTGATGTATTGATCGTTGCCGGTTGTGGCATTCATAATCCCGGGTCGGCAAAGTCTGAGCATAATGGGGTGCATAAGTTTATTATTGAAAAAGGAGCCTCTGTTCGCTATGTTGAAAAACATTACGGTGAGGGTGAAGGCACAGGAGAAAGAGTCCTTAATCCTCAAACTATTTTAGAACTGGCGGAAGGTTCTTCTGCTGAATTAGAAATGGTACAGATTCGTGGTGTTGACTCTACAAAAAGAGAGACTAAAGCTGTGCTGAGCCGGGGTTCTCATCTTTTAATTATGGAAAGGATGCTTACTCATGGCCGGCAGAAGGCTGAGTCTGAAATACAAGTAGAACTCGAGGGAGAAAATTCTACGGTACAAATTATTTCGCGATCGGTTGCTCAAGAAAAGTCAAAACAAGTTTTTTATCCGCGGGTGGCGGGGTTTAATAAATGTCGAGGTCATGTGCAGTGTGATGCGATTATTATGGATCAGGCTACGGTAAGGGCTATCCCTGAAATTACAGCTCATCATGCTGATGCTCAGCTTGTTCATGAAGCAGCGATAGGGCGTATTGCCGGAGAACAGATTATTAAGTTAATGACTTTGGGGCTTTCCGCTAAAGAAGCGGAAGAAACTATTTTGCAGGGGTTTATGAAGTAAGCTGGAAAGCTAAATAGTAAAATAAAAAGGCTGTCTCAGAATTTAACGCTGGGACAGCCTTTTAAAAACTAAGAGGCAGTTTCAAAACTAGAGTTTTGAAACTGCCTCTGTTGAAGAAAGAGAGAATTAAATTATTCTTGTGAAGCTAAACGTTTGTAAGTTTCGAGCCGTTCTTTAGCTTCCTTTTCCGCCTGTGCAAACAGCTTATCGGCTGCTTCAGGGAAAGTTTTTAAGAGGGAAGCATAGCGTACTTCACCGAGAATAAAGTCTTGGAAATCTTTTGTCGGTTCTTTAGAATCAAGTACAAAAGGATTCTTGTTTTCTTCTTTTAGTTGTGGATTATAGCGATAGAGTTGCCAATATCCGGATTCCACAGCTTTCTTTTCTTCTAATTGTGTATATTTCATGCCGGCTTTAATCCCATGGTTAATACAGGGAGCATAAGCAATGATTAGGGATGGTCCTTTGTAAGCTTCAGCTTCAGCAAAGGCTTTGACTAGTTGATTTTGATTTGCGCCCATAGCTACTTGAGCCACATAAACATAACCATAAGTGGCAGCAATCATGCCTAGGTCTTTTTTCTTAATTCTCTTTCCGGCAGCAGCAAATTTTGCTACAGCTCCAGTAGGAGTAGATTTAGAAGATTGACCACCTGTATTGGAATAAACTTCTGTGTCAAAGACTAAGACATTAATATCTTCGCCGGAGGCGAGAACATGATCCAGTCCGCCATAGCCGATATCATAAGCCCAACCGTCACCACCAAGAATCCAGTTAGAAGGTTTAACTAAGAAGTCTTTTTTGGCAACAATTTCTTTAACTACTGCGAGGTCCGCATATTTAGTAAGAAGAGGACGAATTATAGCAGCAGCTTCTTTAGAAGCAGAACCATCATCTTTACCTGTGAGCCACTTCTGGAAAGCATCTTTTAATTCAGCAGGAAGGTTTTGAGTTAAAGCTTCTTCCATCAGAGCAGCAATTTTATTGCGCATTTGCTTGGCGGCAATAGCCATACCGAAACCATATTCAGCATTATCTTCAAAGAGAGAGTTTGCCCAAGCAGGTCCTTGCCCCTTAGCATTTTTACAATAGGGGATACTAGGGGCAGAGCCACCCCAAATAGAAGAGCATCCTGTAGCATTAGCAATTACTAATCTGTCTCCAAAGAGTTGAGTAAGCAGTTTGGCATAAGGTGTCTCACCACAACCTGCACATGCACCGGAGAATTCAAGCAAGGGTTGAGCAAATTGACTTCCTTTAACGCTGTGCAGATTCCAAAGACCTTCTTTTGTGGGAACCTGAACGCTAAAGTTCCAGTTATTACTTTCTTTAGCAATCATGTCTTCCACAGGTTTCATGACGAGTGCTTTTTCTTTTGCCGGACAGATTTCTACACAATTACCACAACCGGTACAGTCATAGGGACTAACTTGCATCCGGAAAGATAAGCCTGCCAATTGTTTTCCAAGCGCTTTTTTCGTGACAAATCCTTCAGGAGCATTGTTCTTTTCTTCATCATTAACCAGAACAGGTCTGATGGCAGCATGAGGACAGACATATGAACACTGGTTACATTGGATACAGTTATCAGGCAACCAATCTGGTACATTTACAGCCACACCACGTTTTTCATAAGCCGTAATACCGAGAGGGAAGGCGCCGTCTTCTTTACCTACAAAAGTACTTACAGGTAATTTGTCACCTTGTTGTGCATTCATTGGTTCTACTACTTTTTTAATAAACTCAGGTATATCACAGTCGCAAGAAGCCGCGGCTTCGTCTATACAAGAGGCCCATTCTTTAGGTACATCTATTTTTGTAAGAGCTTTTAGCCCTTCGTCTACAGCTTGATGGTTCATGGCTACTACTTTTTCACCTTTACGACCATAAGTTTTAACGATAGCTTCTTTTAATAAAACAACAGCTTTATCCAAGGGGATAACATTAGCTAGTTTAAAGAAGGCAGCTTGCATAATCATATTGATACGGCTGCCGAGACCGATTTTAGCCCCAATGTCAACGGCATCAATAATATAGAAATCAATGTCGTTTTCCGCCAAGTATTTTTTCATTTCAGCCGGCAGTTTTTCCTCAAGTTCTTCCGGTTTCCAGGTACAGTTCAGGAGGAAAGTACCACCTTTCTTTAAACCTTCTAACACTTTGTATTGGTTAACATAGGCTTGTTTATGACAAGCAATAAAGTCTGCTTCATCAATAAGATAGGTTGATTTAATAGGCTTTTTACCAAAACGTAGGTGGGACATAGTGACACCACCTGATTTTTTAGAGTCATAGGCAAAATAAGCTTGAGCATACATATCCGTATTATCACCGATAATTTTAATGGCATCTTTATTAGCACCAACCGTACCATCAGAGCCAAAGCCCCAGAACTTACAGCGAGTAGTTCCTGCTGGAGCAGTAGAGACAACACCTTTAACAGGTAATGATTTATTGGTAACGTCATCAACAATGCCAATTGTAAATTGATCTTTAGGTGTATCTGCTTGCAAGTTAGCAAAGACAGCTAAAATCTGTGCCGGAGTTGTATCTTTAGAACCGAGACCATAACGACCACCCACAATGATAGGGGTATTTTTCTGGTCATAGAACAAGTTACGTACGTCTAAATAAAGAGGTTCACCCATAGCACCTGGTTCTTTAGTTCTGTCTAAGACTGCAATTTTCTTCACGGTTTTTGGTAAAACATTAAAGAAGTATTTAGCGGAGAAAGGTCTATAAAGATGAACCTTAATTGCACCTACTTTTTCTCCTTTAGCTAAGAGATAGTCAATAGTTTCTTCAATAGTTTCACAGACAGACCCCATGGCTACAATTACCCGTTCAGCATCAGGTGCACCATAATAGTTGAAGGGATGGTATTCCCGACCGGTAAGTTTACTTATTTCTGCCATATAGTCTTCGACAATATCAGGTACTTGGTCATAAAAAGGATTGGAAGCTTCTCTGGCTTGGAAATAGACATCCGGGTTTTGAGCTGTACCTTTTAAATAAGGACGTTCAGGATTGAGCGCTCTGTTACGAAAATCTTCAATAGCTTGCCAATCAACTAATTTAGCAAACTCTTCATAATCTATTACTTCGATTTTTTGAATTTCGTGAGAAGTTCTAAAGCCATCAAAGTAATTAAGGAAAGGAACTCTTGATTTAATTGCTGCTAAATGAGCAACACCAGCTAGGTCCATAACTTCTTGCACACTACCTTCGGCAAGGAGAGCAAACCCTGTTTGACGGCAAGCCATGACATCAGAATGGTCACCGAAGATGGAGAGCGCATGTGTGGCTAATGCTCGTGCAGTTACATGAAAGACGCCAGGTAATAACTCACCAGAAATTTTATACATGTTAGGTATCATCAGGAGTAATCCTTGTGATGCTGTATAGGTAGTGGTGAGAGCCCCTGCCGATAGTGAACCGTGAACGGCACCAGCGGCACCTGCTTCTGACTGCATGGTAACAACCTTTACTGTTTGACCAAAGATGTTTTTTAGACCATGGGCACTCCATTCATCAACAAGTTCTGCCATTGGTGACGAAGGGGTGATGGGATAGATCGCTGCAACATCTGTAAAGGCATATGAGACATGAGCCGCAGCTGTATTTCCATCCATGGTTTTCATTTTTCTACTCATTTTTTCACACTCCTAATATAAAATTTAATAATAAATATAACTTTTAAAAAGTTATAAACATAAACAAATTATAACATATTTAGGCAAACCTAGTACCGATTCTTTAAAAACTTTAAAACATTTCAGTAGTTCTTATTTTAGTTTATAAAGATAAATAATGCAAAGGAGAAAAGATTTTCACGGTGTTTTTAAATCATATGCGCTAATCAATGTAAATATTTGTAAAGTATATTTATAAAAAATGCTTTACTAGTTTTCTTTAGTGAAAACCGTAAAGCTTTTTTAAATGTTAATTTGGTGCGGAAGGCGGGACTTGAACCCGCATGGATATACCACACGCCCCTCAAACGTGCGCGTCTGCCAATTCCGCCACTTCCGCAGGTTTAATGCTTAAGTAAGAATTAAGCATTAAATATATTATCACGCGTCATAGATAATGTCAAGAAATACGCCGAAAAAGTATGGGAACTTCTAACCTCTAATCTTGCACTTTGATATGGGGTGAGGCTTGCCTAATTTCTTCCGGTATATCTGTAAATTTCTCAAAGTTTTTTCTAAAACCTAAAGCTAATTTATGTGCTTGAGCTTGGTAGTTTTCAGGATTAGGCCATGTTTTTTGGGGAGTAAAGATTTCTTCGGGAACATGAGGACAAGAGAGTGGTACTTTGAAGCCGAAAAGCGGATCGATACGTGAAGGGAGTTCTTCTAATGTTCCTTTTAAGGCGGCTTTAATAAGGGCTCGTGTGTATGGTATTTTGAATCGTTCCCCTACACCATAAGGGCCTCCGGTCCAGCCTGTATTAATTAGGTAAACACGAGTACCGTGTTTGCTCATTTTATCGCCGAGAAGTTTAGCATATTTTACAGGAGAAAGTGGTAGAAAAGGGGCACCAAAGCAGGCGGAAAAAGTTGCTTGGGGTTCTTTAATCCCTCTTTCTGTTCCGGCTAGTTTACTTGTATATCCTGAGAGAAAATGATACATAGCCTGGTTTTTATTAAGGATAGCTACAGGAGGAAGAACACCAAAAGCATCTGCGGTTAAAAAGAAGATTACTTTCGGATGTCCCGTAATACTTGGTATTAGGGAATCCGGAATATAATCCATGGGATAAGCTGCTCTGGTGTTTTCAGTTATCTCGGCACTAGCGAAATCAACTTTGCGAGTAGTTTCTTCCATAATCACATTTTCTAAAACGGCACCAAAGCGCAAAGCTTCATAGATTTGAGGTTCATGTTCCGGGTTGAGTCCAATACATTTAGCATAACAGCCACCTTCTATGTTAAAGATGCCTTCCTCAGACCAGCCATGTTGGTCATCACCTACTAAACGTCTTTCTGGGTCTGTAGAAAGAGTAGTTTTTCCGGTGCCGGAAAGTCCAAAGAATAGAGCAGCATTACCATTAGTGTCAACATTAGCCGAACAATGCATGGAAAGCATATTTTGGAGAGGAAGTAAATAATTCATAAGTGTAAAGACAGATTTTTTGATTTCACCGGCATAAGATGTTCCGGCAATTAAAATTAATTTTTCTGTGATATTAAGGGCAACAACTACTTCAGAATTTGTGCCATGTCTTGCCGGGTCTGCTTTAAATCCAGGTGCAGCAATAATGTGATAATCCGGAGCAAAATTTTGTAGTTCTTTCTTTGTAGGACGAATGAACAGGTGGCGAGCAAAAATGTTTTGCCAAGCCTGTTCATTAATAAAGCGTAAATTTAAACGATGCTGTGGATCTGCTCCACCAAAACCGTCAAAAACAAAAAGCTCTTTACCTTTTAAATAAGTCATTATATCAGAAAAAAGCTTTTGAAAATTTTCTGTTGAGAGGGGGTTGTTTATTTTACCCCAATTAATGAGTTCGTTAGTAGTTTCGTCTTTTACGAAAAATTTATCATGTGGTGACCGCCCGGTATATTTACCTGTAGTGACACGTAAAGAACCTCTATTTGTGAGAACGCCTTCCTCACGTTTAATTGCCTTTTCCATTAATTCGGGTAGGGAAAGATTAAAATTAACTTTTGATTTTTGTAAAATTTGCGTAATTTCTTTTTCCAATAACATAAAATGCCTCCATAAAAATTTTTATATGAAAAATATTATATCACAATTGTTTTATTTGTTAAAAGAGAAAATTCTTTTATAGAATTATTTTTAATTATAAGGGATTGTGTTTAGAGTATTCTAAAATAGTTTCTTCTTACATAAATATGAAAAGGTACTATCGGCTGTGCTTGTAGAGAGAAAAATTTAAAGGAGCGGGAATCTTGATGACTACAGCTAAAATTAGAAAAATGTTCCCGGGGAATAATACAAGTGAAGGTTTTTATTCTTTTTATGATTATATGATTAATTTCCCCGCAGTTAGGGTGTTTATTCTAAAAGGAGGACCTGGTACAGGAAAATCCACGTTGATGAAAAAAATCGGTTCGGTAATAGTTAGACAAGGATATGAAGTGGAATATCATTATTGTTCTTCTTCTCCTACTTCTTTAGACGGTTTGGTTATTCCTTTTTTACGGATAGCAATCGTTGATGGTACTGAACCTCATGTTGTTGAACCTAAATACACTGGGGCAGTGGAGGAAATTGTTAACTTAGGTGATTTTTGGGATAAAAAACCACTACTTCAAAATAAAGAAAAAATTATAGAGTTAAAAAAACAGAAAGTACGGATGTTTCAGTTAGCATACAACCATTTACGCGAAGGGCAGGTAGTTCAAGAAGAGTTAGTAAGTTACTATCAAGAAGCTGTTGATTTAGTTGGGATTAGACAACTATTTTATGAAGTTTCGCAGAAAGCATTTAAGGATGTAAGTCCACAGTTTGTTAGACCGGCTATAGTAAGACGGCTTTTTGCCAGTGCTAATACCCCTCAAGGTTATGTAACTCATCTTGAAAATATTTTACAAGATGCACATAATTTATACTTTTTTACAGGAACATTAGATCAGGGGAAAGAAGAATTTTTAGAAGCTATTTATCGTTTGGGTATCAGTTGGGGTATTGATTGTCAATTATATCATTGCCCGTTTAACCCGGTTAAGCTTGAGTTGGTATATTTCCCTAAGCTGGCAGTGGGTTTTCTTCGTTCAAATGACTCTCTCTTGTTTTCCCCGAGTGTTCTTACTAAATTAAAAAGTTGTCAGGAGATAAATTTCGATCAATATCTGGATATAAAAATCATGCAAATTTATGAACAAGAAATAAAGGAAGCAAAAAAAAGGCTCTTTTTTTTAAAAAAAAGAGCTTGGGGAAAATTAAAAGCAGCGCAAAAATTTCATGACCAATTAGAGGAATTATATTTTCCAGCCATAGATTTCACCGCGGTTAATAAGAAAAGTGAAGAACTATTAAATAGGATTTTAGCGGAGCAAACTTAAATGCCGAAAGCGGAAAAACCACCATCTATCATGAGGGTATGTCCTGTAATAAAATTAGCTAGGTCTGAAGCAAGGAAAAGTACACCTGCGGCTACTTCTTCCGGTTCACCACAGCGACCGGCCGGCGTTCTGTATTGGAGATTTTGAACAAACTCTTTATTTTTCAGGGTTTCTTTGACTAGCTCTGTTTTAATATAGGCCGGACCGACAGCATTTACTTGAATATTATATTTAGCCCATTCACAGCCAAGAACTTTAGTCATAAGAACTACACCGCCTTTGCTGGAACAATAGGCAGCTGATCTAACGATCGCATTTTGTCCACCGATGGAAGCTAAATTTATAATTTTACCTGCACTTTGGGGAATCATAAATTCTCGTGCGGCAGCAGATGATAAGAAGAAATATGACTTTAGGTTTGTATTCAGCGTAATGTCCCAGTCTTCTTCCTTGTAAGTCTCACTAGCACGTTTAATATTAGCGCCATGATTATTAACAAGTATATCTAGTCGTGGTGTTTTTTCTTTTATTTGGGCCATCAGTTTATTAATTTCTTCAACTTTAGATAAGTCAGCATAAAGGGGTGTTGCATTTCCACCTGTTTTTATAATTTCTGCAGCGGTATTTTCTAATTGTTTTATATTACGACTAACTAAAAAAACATGAGCTCCTAAGGAACCAAAACCTAGTGCAATACTTTTGCCAATACCTCTTCCGGCACCTGTTACACAGACAATTTTGTTGGAAAAATTCAGTTGATAGTTCATTGTTTTGTTTGCCCCTTTCTTTTATCTTTTTGTTATATTTTATTATATTTCTGAAAACATTCGTCGTAAAGAGGGAAGAATCCTTCTCCAACAGCCGGTATAATTTGTTTTATTTAAGATAAAAGCTGAGAATACTTGCTAATTTATTTACGAGCATTCTCAGCTTAGAAAAATTTATTTCGCATTTTTAATACACGGTAAGGTATTTATCTATTTCCCATTGATGAACTTTGGTCATATATTCTCGCCATTCTTGTTGTTTTGCATCTAGATAGCGATTTAATATATGAGAACCAAGTGCTTTTTTAACAACTTCATCAGTTAATAAAGCTTTAAGAGCTTCGTCAAGTGTACTAGGCAATGTTTTAATGCCTTGTTCTTTTCTATCTGTTGCGGTCATTGTATAAATATTGCGATTACAGGGCTTGGGTGGTTGAATTTTATTTTTAATTCCGTCTAATCCGGCCATTAAAACAACCGCTAAGGCGAGATATGGATTACAAGTAGGATCCGGGCTTCTTAATTCAATTCTGGTAGAAGAACCTCGTTTAGCAGGTATACGAACTAAGGGACTACGATTTTGGGTAGACCAAGCAATATATACCGGAGCTTCGTAACCGGGGACGAGGCGTTTATAAGAATTTACGGTAGGATTGGTTATAGCAGTGATTGCACTGGCATGTTTAAGGATACCTCCAATATAAAATAAAGCATTATCACTTAATTGATTTGGTTTTTCTTGATCCCAAAAAATATTGTTTTCACCTTGAAAAAGAGATTGATTCATATGCATACCATTACCAGCTTTTTCGAAAATAGGCTTAGCCATGAATGTGGCATGCAAGCCATGACGTTGGGCCACTGTGCGGACGACCATTTTGAAAGTGATGACTTTATCGGCAATATCCAAAGCATCAGCATATTTGAAATCTATTTCGTGTTGTCCGGGAGCAACTTCATGATGTGAAGCCTCAATTTCAAAACCAAATTTCTCCAAAGTCAAAATCATTTCTCGGCGTGCGTTTTCACCTAAATCCACCGGAGAAAGGTCAAAATATCCGGCCTTATCGTGAGTAAGTGTCGTAGCTGAGCCATCCGGTGCTGTGTGAAAAAGAAAAAACTCAGCTTCAGGTCCCACTTTAAATGTATAACCCATTTCCTGTGCTGCTTGGAGAGCACGTCGTAGTACATAGCGAGGGTCACCCGCAAAAGGCGTCCCATCAGTGTTATAGATATCACAAATAAGTCTAGCCACAGCACCTTCTTCAGCAGTACGCCAGGGATAAATAATAAAAGTATTAGGATCGGGATGAAGATACATATCTGATTCTTCAATTCTGACAAATCCTTCAATAGAGGAGCCGTCAAACATTAGTTCATTATTTAAGGCTTTTTCCAGTTGTTTGACGGTAATAGATACATTTTTAGGTATACCTAAGATGTCTGTAAATTGTAGCCGAATAAATCTAACGTTATGTTTAGCAACAAGGCGTAAAATTTCTTCTCGAGAAATAGTGGACAAAAAAAACAACCCCTTTACAGTTTAACTATTTTCATTATTGTAGCAACTTTCTCCTCGCTTTGGCAAGTTTTTATTTCTATTTATTCATTTCTCTTGGCAAAGGTTTGACAATTGGTATCTTGGCATTCACGAGAATCATGCCCGGTAACTTCTATGGTATCGGCAATACAGATATCTCTTTGGCCCCAGTATTTACAGGTATCAACAATACAGGTGACCGTAGGAGTAATTTGTGGACCGGGTTTAAAAGCGGAAACGAGCCCGCCCCAGTTTTTGTTATCTAAAGTGCCGAGATAATTAGCCACACCACTTTTTTGGGCAAATGTTTTACACATAGTTTGTTCTGCATTTTGGGACATGTGATTGACTTCTTCATTTAAGATATCAATGCTTTCAGCGACACACTTATCTCCGGGTAGATAGTGATTACAAGTATTAACAATACATTTTACTATGGGATTTGTTCTTTGCGTCATTTTTATCACTCCTTTTAAGGTTTTTTTTAGCTTTTCACCTTAAAAGAAGATTTATACATCAATATTTTACTTAAATCGATCCAAACAAGAGGAAGCGAGATGACAATAACGACAGGTATAGGCACTGCGACATGGTTTTTTAGCTGGTTCTCTAGTAGAAGAAGGAGAGGCATAACTTCTTTCTAGGGGAATATTACTCCAGCCTAGAGCGGCGGTAACTGACTTGCACGGTTGAAGAAGAAAATAGGGGGTTGTCGTAATGCCGATTTTTTTACAGTCTAGGCTGATTAAGAATTCTTTTTGCCAGTTAAGTGGCCAGTCACCATAACCTGGGCTAAAGCGAGCTGTAGGGAAATAACCTTTACGTCTAATTTGGGTAGAAAGGTAACAGTCTAGTTGTTCGGTCAAAGATTCAATAGCTGTAGAAGCTACACCATCGGCAATGAGGGCATGGACCGGATTACGCGGACTTAAATGAGCGAGAAGGTGATCGATTTTTGGTCCCAGTGTTGTCGCTAAGAGGGTGATTTGGTTACAGGTTTTGAAATGTTGGGCGGTATTATTTCCTTCTAAAAGAAGTGGAGAACCTTCTAAGATAATTTTTTCCGCTTCCCAAGACTTAACGGGAAAGGTTTTCCACACACCTATAGGTCGAGCCTTTTGTTTAATTTCTATCAAGTAATGTTCAATCAGTTCTCTTTCTTGAGGTGAAGGTTCTTTATTCATACCTAGAAAGGGTAAAACTTCTTGATATGTTAGGGTTAAAGGAATTTTAAAAAGATTCATTTAAAACCCTCCTTAGTCAGTCTATATTTAAGAGCTTTTCGACTATCTTAACCGTTTCCACAGCATCTTTTCCATAGCCGTCAGCCCCTATTTGGTGAGCATAGTCTTTGGTTACAACAGCTCCACCAACGAGAACTTTGACCGGTAGTTTTTCTTTTTTGACTTCCCGAATAACTTTTTCCATTTCGATCATAGTTGTAGTCATTAAAGCACTTAAGCCAATTATTTGTGCTTTTTCTTTTTTAGCAGTATTAATAAAATTGGAAGTAGGTACATTTTTACCCAAATCAATAATTTTATAGCCGTGGTTTTCTAAGAGTGCCTTAACGATATTTTTGCCAATATCGTGGATATCTCCCTTGACTGTGCCGAGAACAATTGTACCTTTATTTTCGAAGATAGTAGTAGGGAGTTGTTTTTGCAGGTAAGAAAAGGCTACTTTGACGGCTTCACTAGTTAGTAGTAATTGAGGTAGAAAAATTTCTCCTTTGCCAAAGAGGTCACCTATTTTTTCCAAAGGGGGAATGATTCCTTGTTTAATAATGGTTAAAGGGTCTGCATTTTTAGTAGTAAGCAGTTCTTTAAGTAGAGGGATTATTGGTTCTTTTTGTCCTTGCAAGATATAGTTGTGGAAAGTGGTAAGGAAATTTGTTTGATCGGTAGTTGTGTTTGGGGGAGGAGAAGAAGGGGATAACTTAGTAGTTTTTCCTGTTACTTGCAGATAATTTCTTGCTCCGGGGTCACGTCCGCTAAGAAGAGCACCGGCGGCTAAAGTTTCGCCGATTCTAGAGTCATGTGGATTAGCAATAGCAGCGTCCAATCCGGCTCCTAGTGCTAAGGACAGAAAAGTATTGTTAAGCCAAGAACGTTGGGGTAAACCGTGGGAAACATTGCTTAAACCTAAAATGCAGCTGACTCCTAAATGTTTTTTTACTAAATGAATTGTCTTTATTGTTTCGAGGCAAAGGCTAGAATCGGTCGCTGCTGTTAGTACTAAGCAGTCAATAAGTAAATCTTCTTTAGCAAGACCTATTTCTAGACCGCGGTTAATAATTTTTTCGGCAATTTTAAATCTGTCTTCGGCTTTGGCCGGAATACCTTTTTCATCAAGGGTTAGCCCTAAGACGGCAGCCCCATATTTTTTGGCCAAAGGTAGAATGGTTGATAGGCTTTTTTCTTCACCATTAACCGAATTAATGAGGGCTTTTCCTTGGTATTCTTGGAGTCCCTTTTCCAAAGCTGTCGGATTAGTGCAGTCTAAGACGAGGGGGATATCTAAGGCCATTTGTAGTTGTCTGATGCCTGCAATTAATAAATCGCCTTCATCGAATCCTGGTAGTCCGACATTTAAATCTAAAAGGTCTGCTCCTTTTTCTACTTGTTCAAAAGCTTCCTGTAAAATTAAATCCCATTTATTTTCTCGAAAAGCTTGGGCAATACTTTTACGTGCTGTAGGATTAATTCTTTCACCAATAAGCCGTGGTAATTCGCTTGTACCCATAGTAATAATCTTTGTTCGGCTAGCCAAACGGGTAGGGAAACTTTTTTTTGTTAAGGTACTATCTTGTTTGGACGGAGAGAGCATGGATAGCTTTTCACTTATAGCTCGGATATGTTCTGGCGTACTTCCACAACAAGCTCCAATAAATTTAACACCTAGTTGTAGAAAACCTTCTACAAAGCTAGCCATCATTTCCGGAGTTTCATGGTAAACTGTTTTTCCCTTAATTAATTCCGGCATCCCGGCATTAGGTTCTACTAATAAAGGTAAGTTAGTGGCTTTACTATAGGCTTTGATAATGGGCAGTAGTTCTTGAGGTCCACTAGAGCAGTTAGCACCGATAAGATCAGCTCCCATAGCTTCCAGGACAATGGCGGCTGTTTCGGGGGAGGTACCGGTTAGGGTTCGTCCTTGGGTATAAGTTAAGGAACAGGCTACCGGAAGGGTGGTAAAGTTTTTGGCTGCATAAAGAGCAGCACGAGCTTCTCCTAAATCAGAAAAGGTCTCTAGAAAGATAAAATCCACTCCTCCTGCTTGTAGTGCTTCCATTTGTTCGCGGAAAACCTCTACTAATTGAACCCAAGTGTACTCACTAAGCGGAGCGGGGAAATAACCGGTAGGTCCAACTATTCCAGCTATAAAAGCTTTTTCGCCGACTACTTCTTTAACTAATCCCGCTGCCGTTAAATTAATTTTTTTGACTTGGGATGAAGCTTGGTACTCTTTAAGTTTTAAACGATTAGCTCCAAAAGTATTTGTTTGGATTACTTGTGCCCCGACCTTAAGGTAAGCTTGATGAATTATTTTAAGCTTTTCCGGGTGGGAAAGCATCCATAGTTCAGGGCTTTCCCCTGGTGGAAGTCCTGCTTGGGTAAGCATTGTTCCTAGTGCCCCATCACCCAGAAGCACTTTTCTTTTTAAGGAAGATAAAAATTTAGACAAGATGAACACCTCCTAATTTAACTAATTCTAGCTGAGAATGTGTTTTAAAGTCAATAATACTTTTAGATTCATTCTGTCATAATCCTGCTTAAAGGACAATATATTTTAGTTAAACGAGAAAAGGAGGGCAAGTTATGGGTGGATTATGGGAGCCACGAGAGCAGTATTATTTTCGAAGCTCTAAACATAAATTATGGTCGTTACGAGAAAAACAATGGACTCGGGCTCGCTTGTTGAAGATATTACGGCAAACTTTTGCATCACTGTTAATCTTTATGCTTATTTGGGGTGTTTTTTGTTTTGAAGCTCCAGCAATGGTTCCTGTTCAAACGAAAATAAAGGAATGGTTTACGCAAGATTATGATCTGGAACCGGTAATAAAATTTTTTAGTAGTGTCGGTCTTTGGGGCAATACTTTAGATAGAGCTGCTTTTGAAGTTGTCTCAACTACGGAAGTTACGGAGCCTTTAACAGTTCCGGTTTCAGGACAAATTGGTAAGCCGTTTGGTTGGTTGGTACAACCTGACCAGTCACGAGTTTTTCATGATGGAATTACAATTATAGCGAGGGAAGGAACCCCTATTAAAGCTGCTTTAGGGGGAACTGTATCGCGCATAGGTAATGAGGAGGAATTAGGTAGGATTATTGTCATTTGTAGTGAGGGAGGAATTATTACCAGATATGCTTATTGCAAAGAAATATTGGTTAATCTAAATGATGAAGTGCAAGAAGGGCAGGTTATTGCTCGGGTAGGGAAAACGGGAACGGCGACTTATCCTCAGCTTTTTTTTAGTGTTTCGGTAAAAGGGCAGCCGACAGACCCGACTAAGTTTTTTATGCCTGCAGCGAGTCGTCTATAAGGAAAATATGCTGTACCGTTTCCCGTTCCGTGCTTCATCCAGAACAGACTAGTACTTGATTCGGGAGAAAGCAAACCACCTTCAACAGTACCTCCTTGTCCTGATTCAGGTTGATTCTGCCGTCCTGTCAGTCTCATTGCTTTCTCGACCTCATCTTCATAAGTCTGTTTAGCTGCACTTCGCAAAGGAACGTTAAACGGTACAGCATATTTTCTGTGGGGGAGGAAGAGGAGGTTTCCCGTTCCGTGCTTCATCCAGAACAGACTAGTACTTGATTCGGGAGAAAGCAAACCACCTTCAACAGTACCTCCTTGTCCTGATTCAGGTTGATTCTGCCGGCCTGTCAGTCTCATTGCTTTCTCAACCTCATCTTCATAAGTCTGTTTAGCTGCACTTCGCAAAGGAACGTTAAATGGTACAGCATATTTTCTGTGGGGGAGGAAGAGGAACTTTTTGTTGCTTAGTTAGGAAAAGCAATATATTATAAATGTAGCAATTAATGATTATCTAGTAATTATTTTGAGGGGGATTAATAGGTTTGCAGCAATTCAAACAAGTATTAGTAGAAGAAATTCTGCCTAAAGTAAAAAAACCGTTGCGTTACTTAGGAAATGAATATAATGCAGTTAAAAAAGATTGGAAGGCAGTTAAACTGCGTTCTCTTTTTGCTTTTCCTGATGTTTATGAGGTAGGGATGTCTCATTTGGGGTTACAGATTCTCTATGGTTTAGTTAATGCACAAGCAGATTATTTAATGGAACGAGTTTTTGCTCCTTGGCCTGATATGGAGGAGGAATTACGTACTCGAGGGTTACCGCTTTATAGTTTAGAGTCTTTAAGACCACTTACTGATTTTGATTGTATTGGTTTTACTTTGCAATATGAAATGAGCTATACTAATATTCTTAATATCTTGGATTTAGGAGGTATTTCTCTTCAGGCTGAGGAGAGGGGTAATGAAGAACCTATAGTTATGGCCGGTGGTCCTTGTGCTTATAATCCCGAGCCTTTAGCTGATTTTATTGATTTTTTTGTTTTAGGTGAGGGAGAAGAAGTTCTTTTAGAAATTTTAGAGGTGATGGCTAAACATCGAGCTGTCAGGCAGGGGAAACAGGATAAAAAAGTATTATTAAAAGAATTAGCTCGGCTTAAGGGAGTATATGTACCTGCATTTTATGAAGCTTTTTATGATGTTCAGGGGAAGTTTTCTGGGGTTAAAGTAAAAGAAGCTGAGGTCGCACCACGAGTTGTGAAGAGGGTTGTTAAAGACTTTGAACATATTTATTTCCCTTTAAAACCTATTGTTCCTTATTTGGAAGTAGTACATGACCGGATGATGTTGGAGGTTTTAAGAGGTTGTACGAGAGGTTGTCGTTTTTGTCAAGCCGGGTTTCTTTATCGACCAGTACGGGAACGTAGTAAAGAGTTGCTTTTACAACAGGCGGAGAAAATTAGTGAAGAGACAGGTCATAATGAAATTTCTCTTACTTCCCTAAGTACGAGTGATTATTCTTGTGTGGAATCTTTGTTGCAGGAAACCTTAAATCGCTTTGCGGGAAAAAATATTGGGGTATCTTTACCTTCTTTACGTGTAGATTCTTTTTCGGTGAATTTAGCCAAAGAGGTGCAAAGGGTTAGAAAAACAGGGCTAACTTTTGCCCCGGAAGCCGGAACTCAGCGTTTACGGGATGTTATTAATAAGAATGTAACAGAGGAAAATTTAATGGAGGTAGTAGAGGCGGTTTTTACAGAAGGTTGGACGCAGTTAAAGTTATATTTTATGTTGGGTTTACCTACAGAAACTTATGCTGACTTGGATGGGATTGCTGATCTTGCGGCTAAGGTTTTATTTAGAGCACGGGAAATCTTGCGGGAAAAAGGGAGTAGACGGAGACCACAAGTTACGGTAAGTGTGTCCTCTTTTGTGCCTAAACCCCATACTCCTTTTCAGTGGGAACCCCAAGACCCGATAAAAGTATTGCAGGCAAAACAAAAATATTTAAGGAATAAAATTAAAGAAAAAGGGATTATTTATAATTATCATGAGGCTGAATTAAGTTTTCTGGAGGCTGTGTTTGCTAAAGGTGACAGGCGTTTAGGACCGGTATTATTGGAGGCTTGGTGTTTAGGTTGTCGTTTTGATGGTTGGTCAGAACACTTTCGTTATGACCTTTGGTGTGAGGCGTTTCAGAAAACAGGCACTGTGCCAGAAGAGATTGCCAATCAGCCTTTAACTTATGAAGATGCTCTGCCTTGGGACCATTTAGATACGGGGGTAAAAAAAGAGTATCTTTGGCAAGAAAGAGAGAAGGCATATCGGTTAGTTACAACTGAAGATTGTAGGTTTGCTACTTGTTCTGTTTGCGGTATTTGTCAGAACCTAGATGTAGCAACTTGTTTAAAGAAAGGTGAATAAAACGATGCTTTTATGTTTGCAATATAGTAAAGGAGAAGAGGCTAGGTTTTTGTCACATTTGGATTTAATGAGAGCTATGGAAAGAGCTTTGCGGCGGGCCCATTTGCCATTGGCTTTTTCCGAAGGTTATAGTCCTCATCCTCGTGTTGCTTATGCTTCGGCTTTAGCGGTTGGAGTTACTAGTGAGGGGGAGTATCTTGATTTAGAGTTGGAGGAAGATTTACCGGCACGAGAAGTTGTTGAGCGTTTAAATTTTATTCTCCCGCCCGGATTAAAGGTTTTAGGCGCTGTTCCAGTAACGAAAAGAAAAAAAAGTTTGATGGCTATAATTAATATGGCTCGTTATCGGGTATCAATTTTTCCTTTTCGGGTTTTAGAGCAGGAGGATGTGGAACAAATGATTGCTCCAGTACTTTCTTATTCGACTTATGTAGTATCTCGTCAAGGTAAAAAAGGAGTACGACAAGTGGACATTCGTCCTGGTTTGTTTCAACTACAAGGAAAGCTTATTAAGCATAAATTGATTTTGCAAATGGATGTGCAAACAGGTAGTGGTGGCAATGTTAGACCCGAGGAAGTAGTAGAAATGGTTAAAGCAACAAGACCTTTTACTGGGAAGGAAATTTTACAGATTCATCGACTAGGTTTATATATTCGCGAAAAAGAAAAAATTTGGTCACCACTAGAAAAAACATAGGGGTTTTTATGAGGAGTGACTTTAATGTATCGAGAAATTTTGGTTCAGGTAGCTAAAAATGAAACAAAAGTGGCTGTTCTTGAAGAAGGGCAATTAACGGAAATATATGTAGAAAGAGGACAGGACCAGCGCTTAGTAGGTAATATTTATAAAGGTGTTGTAAAGAATGTATTGCCCGGAATGCAGGCAGCGTTTGTAGATATAGGTTTAGGAAAAAATGCATTTCTTTATGTAGAGGATGTTTTAGTTAATGTTTTTTGGCAGGGTGAAGAAATACAGCTAAATAATATGGAGGCAAGACAGCCTAATATTCGCGATTTAGTGAAAGAAGGGCAAGAAATTGTTGTACAAATAGCAAAGGAGCCGGTAGGGACTAAAGGTGCACGTATCACGACTAAACTTACATTACCGGGCAGATATTTAGTGTTGATGCCTAAGGTAGATTATGTCGGAATTTCTCGACGGATTGAAGATGAAGTAGAACGGGAGAGGTTGAAAAAAATTGCAGAACAGTTAAAACCGGAAAAAGCAGGGCTTATTGTGCGCACGGTAGCTGAAAATGCCCCTAAAGAAGTTTTCTGTCAGGATATACAAAGCCTCCTCAAGATGTGGGAGAGAATTATGTTACGAGCGAAAAATACTTCGGGACCGGCACTTTTGCATAAGGATTTGGAGCTTGTGCAAAGAGTTTTACGAGATGTTTTTAATGATGATATTCAAAAATTAAGTATTAACTCTCGAACAGTAATGGAAAAGATAATAGACTATTTGGATGTTGTAGATGAAAGTTTAAAAAACAGAGTTTTTTTAAGTGACACAAGTAAGCTTTTTGAAAAATATGCTGTGGATCAGGAAATTATCCAGGCCTTAAAAAGAAAGGTCTGGTTAAAAAATGGTGGATATATTATTATTGACCAGACAGAAGCTTTGACAGCAATTGATGTCAATACGGGTAAGTTTATTGGAGCTACGGATTTAGCGGACACTGTTTTACGAACTAATTGTGAAGCTGCTCGGGAAATTGCTCGACAGTTGAGGTTAAGAAATATTGGTGGTATTATTATTATTGATTTTATTGATATGAATACAGAGGAACATCGTCAAAAGGTTTTAACTGTTTTAGATGGGGAATTAAAAAAAGATAAAGTTAAAACACATATTTTAGGAATTACTTCTTTGGGTTTTGTGGAAATGACCAGAAAAAAAGTAAGACAGTCTCTATCTAGTACTTTAGAAAAGAATTGTCCTTATTGTGCAGGAAAAGGAATGATTCTGTCAGAGCAAACGGTGTACCTTATGTTAAAAGAAGAATTACGCAAAGTTGTTGCTCGGACTTCGGCGACTCACATTGTCATTGAGGCTCATCCTTTAGTAGCGGCTTTAATTATTGGTGTGGGCGGAATCGAGCAGTATAAATTAGAAAACGAACTAGGCAAGACAATTATTATTAAAGGAAAAGAACAGTATCATCTTACGGAATATTTAATTAGACCTGTTTATAATAGTGGTGATTTGTCTCAGAGGCAAATTCCTGTAGAAGAGGGTCAGATTATAAAAGGGGTTATCGCTGAAAAACATATACATTCCCTAGAAGATGGCATTGTACGTTTAGGTGGTTATGTAGTGCAAGTGGAAAATGGTGCAGCACAGTTAGGGGAAAATGTTTTTTTAGAGATACAAAAAGTTTTCCGTACTTATGCAAAGGCTAGAATATTATCGGAATGAAAGAATTCATTAATAAATATGTTTTTACGGATGATTATTTTAAGGAGTTGATTTGAATGCTAACAGTAGAAAAAATTGGTGGCACTTCCATGTCCCGGTTTCGTCATGTTTTAGAAAATATTATTCATCTTCCACATGAGAAAGAATTTAGATATGGAAGAGTATTTGTTGTTTCTGCTTATGGTGGAGTTACCAATTTGCTTTTAGAGGATAAAAAAACTAAGGCTCCAGGCATTTATGCTCAATTTATAGAACAACAAGATTATGAGAGTGGTATTAATGAGTTATTTGAAAAATTGCAGAAAATCAACGAACAATTTGTGGATATTGGTTTAAATTTAGCAGAAGCTAATGCCTTTCTTACGGAAAGAATTGAGCTTACGAAATCTTATCTAAATAGTATGGATAAAGTTATTTCTTCGGGGTATGTAGATAAAAGGAACATTTTTTTAGCGGCGCGAGAGCTTTTGGCTTCTTTAGGAGAGGCGCATTCCGCCTATAATACGGTAAACATTTTACAAAACAATGGGATTAATGCTCAATTAGTAGATTTAACAGGTTTTCACGACCCTTCTAATTGTACAATTGACCAAAGAATCAGCAGTTCTTTTAGTTCTGTTGATTATACGAAAAATATTGTAGTAGCTACCGGGTATACTCGTGGTATTGAAGGAATTATGCGTGAGTTTGATCGAGGTTATTCGGAAATTACCTTTTCTAAAATTGCAGTATTGTTAAAAGCTGATGAAGCCATTATTCATAAGGAATTTCATTTGTCATCGGCAGATCCGCAAATAGTTGGACAGGAAAACATAATTATTGTTGGTAATACAAATTATGATGTTGCTGATCAGTTGGCAGATGTAGGTATGGAGGCGATACATCCCAAGGCCTCAAAACCTTTAGAAAGGGCCGGGATTAATTTACGGATAAAAAACACGTTTGATCCTTTACATCCGGGGACTTTGATTACTAAAGATTATGTGGGGAAAGAGTCTAAAATTGAAATTATTACAGGGTCAGATAAAGTTGTCGTAATTGAAATTCATGATGCTTCTATGGTAGGACAGGTTGGTTTTGATTTTGAGATTATGAAAATTTTTAAGGAACATCATATTAGTTATATTATGAAAGCTACTAATGCGAATAGTATTTCTCTAGTTATTTGGGAAAATGCGTTGTGTGAGGATTTAATATGGGATTTAGAAAAGGAATTTGAGACAGTAAGAGTAGAGTATGTGGCTGTTGTCTTTTTAATTGGGTCGAATATTGCAAAACCTGGTGTACTGGCAAAAGCAGCAACAGTACTTGCGGAAAAAGGGATAAACATTCATTGTATTTCGCAATCATTACGACAAGTTAACATTCAATTTGTTATTGAGCGAGATTTATATATGGAGGCGGTAACTTGTTTAAATAGGGAATTGTGCTGTAATAACAGATAGTACAGTGCTCAAGGGGCGTGGTGGTTCTTGACTTTTGCTTCAGAATATGGTATCCTTTTTCTGTTGTGGGCGTCGTGTGCCTACCAAACCGCTCAACTCGGGCATTTAAAAGTAAAAATTGATAAAGGTAATAATTACTGCCTGGAGATGGCGAGTCTAGGTTAGGGGAGGTGTAATTTAAGTGTATGCGATTATAGAAACTGGCGGAAAACAGTATAAAGTTGAAGAAGGCGACGTATTTAATGTAGAAAAAGTTCCGATTAAGGAAGGCGAAACATTTGAAGCTACTCAAGTGTTAGCTGTTGTAGATGGAGAAAATGTTTCTTTAGGAACTCCTTTTGTGGAAGGTGCTAGCGTTACTTTAAAGGTTTTGGAACATGGTAAAGGTGATAAAATCGTTATTTTTAAGCATAAACCCAAGAAACATTACCGTAAAACGCGTGGGCATCGGCAACCGTATACTAAAGTTACCGTGGAAACAATTATTGTCAATGGTTAAGGTGGAAATTTATTATGAGGGTAAGCAAGTAAAAGGTTTTGTAGCCCGAGGTCATGCAGGGGCTGCTCCACCGGGAGAAGATTTGGTTTGTGCAAGTATCTCGGCACTTACCCAAACAGCTCTTTTAGGGTTGGATACTTTTTTGGAAGTTAAACCTCTATGGAAAATGGAGAATGATGGTTATTTAGAGTGTTGGTTACCGGAAAATTTATCAGCGGCGGAATTTAAAAAGGCTGAAATAATTATAGGTACATTAGAATTAGGGCTTATGTCGATTGCGGAAAGTTATGGACAGTATCTTCAAGTTAGGAAGAGGAGGTGGACAACATGCTGTTCAAAATGAATTTACAATTATTTGCTCAGAAAAAAGGGGTAGGTAGTTCTCGGAATGGACGGGACAGTCAAGCAAAACGTCTTGGCTTAAAACGTTCTGATGGTCAATTAGTGAGTGCGGGAAGTATATTGGTAAGACAAAGAGGAACAAAAATTCATCCGGGTAATAATGTTGGTTTGGGAAAAGATGATACCTTGTTTGCCCTTACTGATGGTTATGTAAAATTTGAAAGAAAAAGTAAAGATAAAAAACAAGTTAGTGTTTATTCCACAGCAGTTATGTAAAAGATGTTAAAGTCCCGGGCAAAGATTCCGGGGCTTTTCTTTTCTATCTTTTGTGTGAATTTTTGCTAATATCTTTGTTTTAATTTAAGGAGGGTGAGGAATTTGGAGAGAGATTTAATAAATAAAATGTTGACAGTACATAGAATTCAACGACATGACTTTATGAATCATTTACAAGTGATTTATGGCTATTTACAATTAGGGAATCTTGAGAAAGCTAAAATATATTTATTAAAAGCAGTAGAAAGCGTGCAAAGTTATGGGCAACTTGGTAAAATTCCTCTTCCTTTTTTACAAAGTTTTTTACTTTGGGTAATGATCCAATTTGAGAATCCTTATGATGTTTTTGAATTTAGTTTACACGGTGACTGGCAAAAATGGCGGGATGTTGATTTGGAATTAACAAAATTCTTGATGGAATTATTGTCATCTGCTCAAGAGAGGTTGAGTGATAATCGCTTAAAGTGTAGATTAGGATTTTTAGTTAATTCTTCAGATTTTAGCCTGGTTTTTACAGGGCAAGAAGAGAACCTTAATTTCTTACTTGGGCAAAAGATTACTTCCAATTCTCTAGTTGTAGATTATGAAAAAGTAAGTTTGGAAAAACTAGTTGTGATAATTAAGGGATAAAAACAATTTGAGTGAGGTTTGGTGAGTTAATTTATGTTTTATGACTATACAAAAATTTATGTAAAAGGTGGAGACGGTGGTAAGGGTATGATTTCTTTTCGCCGTGAGAAATATGTCCCTGCAGGTGGCCCCTCTGGCGGGGATGGTGGTAAAGGTGGAAGTGTAATTTTGGAGGCGGAGGAAGGATTGCGTACCTTGGCAGACTTTCGTTTTCAGAGACATTTTAAAGCAGAACGAGGGGAAAACGGTAAAGCTAAAAATATGCATGGAGCTGATGGTGCTGATTTACTTATTAAGGTACCGGTAGGAACAGTAATTAGATTGGCTGAGACGAAGGAAGTTATTGCAGATTTAGCAAGTGATGGTCAGCAATTTGTTGTGGCCCGGGGTGGACGAGGCGGAAAAGGTAATGCTCGATTCGTTTCTTCTGTAAATCGAGCACCGAGAATTGCGGAAAATGGGGACTTAGGAGAAGAAAAGTGGTTGGAATTGGAATTAAAACTTTTAGCTGATGTTGGTTTGATCGGTTTTCCCAATGTTGGCAAATCAACAATTATTGCTCATGTGTCTGCAGCGAAGCCTAAAATTGCTAACTATCATTTTACAACGATTAATCCTAATTTAGGTGTAGTTAGTTTGGAAGCCGGAAATAATTTTGTTTTAGTAGATATTCCCGGACTGGTAGAGGGAGCTAGTGAAGGTGTAGGATTAGGCCATCGTTTTCTTCGTCATGTCGAGCGAACACGACTTTTACTACACGTTTTAGATATAGCCGGTTCTGAAGGGAGGGATCCTTTACAGGATTTTGTTGTGATTAGTCACGAACTGGAAAAATACAATCCCTATTTAAAAACTAGACCACAAATAATTGTAGCTAATAAAATGGATTTATCCGGTGCAGAGGAAAATTTAGCTAGATTAAAAAAAGAACTTGATATGGAATATGAAATTTATCCTGTTTCCGCGGTTACTGGGAAAGGATTAAAAGAATTAATGTTTCGGGTAGGGGAACTGTTAGCTACACTTCCTATAACACCTCTTGAAGTTGCCACAGAGGAGTTACGTGTAGTGAAGGTGGAAGAAGAAAAGCCTTATCAGGTAGAACAGCAAGGGGATATATGGGAGGTTTATGGACCGGGAATTGAGCGCTTGTTAAATAAAATCGATATTGCTTATGAAGACAATATGGATCGTTTTCTTTTAATCTTGCGTAAAATGGGGGTAGAGGATACTTTAAGGGAAAAAGGAGCCCAAGATGGAGATACTGTAAGAATAAATGGTTGGGAATTTGAATTTATGGAATAGTGGAAAAAGGTACCTGTTAATTGAGTTATTGGGTCATGCTATAATAATGCCGTATGTAGTCTAAGCAACATACGGCATTATTATATAGAGTGGGGGTTGAAGGGTTATGGACCCTGTTACACATGGCTTAGTAGGAATGGCTTTAGGAATAAAAGGGGGAGGTTCCCTTTCCCTTACTAACGGGTTAATGGTAGCTTCAGTAGTAGGAAGTCTTTTGCCAGATTTAGATATTGTTTTTCAATTATGGGGTGATTATACTTATTTAAAGCAACATCGTGGCATTTCTCATTCTTTACCTAGTGCAGTAGTGATGTCTAGTATAGGAGCCTTGTTCTTAAGCCTTTTTTATACAGGATATAATTTTTTTGTTCTTTTACCTTGGGTTTTGTTAGGTTTTTTATCACATTTATTTCTAGATTTATCAAATTCTTATGGGGTAAAAATTTTTTGGCCTTTGAGGGCTAAAAAATATACGTTTAATTTACTACCTCTTTTTGATCCAGTACTAGTTTTGTTTAGTTTATTTAGTTTATGGTGTAATAGTCAAGGGGTTAATGACTACTTGCTCCTGTTGATGTGTGTTTTGTATTTTCTGCTCCGCTGGAGTTTGTGTTTGTGGGCTAAACATATTATTAAGAATAGATTTTTTAAGGGGAAAACTCCGTTGAAAGTAAGTGTATTACCTTCTAGTATTAATTTATTATCTTGGGATTTTATTATTGAGTACCCTAAGAAGAATCTTGTCGGAAGTCTTAATCTTGGCAAAGGTAGTTACAAAATATTTCAACGACTTTATCGTGAAAGTGAAGAAGTAATAAATATTTTAAGTGAGACTGTGCTGGGGCAAGTTTTTCGTGAATTTACACCTTTTTTTCATATGAATTTTGAAAAAAGAGGAGATAAGCTTATTTGTCATTTTATGGACTTGAGATATCGTGTGCAAGATAGATTCTTGCATAACGGAACCTTAGTTTTAAATCAAAAAGGTGAAGTGGAAGAAGCGATATTTCAGCCGTATAGTCTGTCCCACTGTATCTATTTATAGACCTTTATTTTTAATTTCGAGTTTTAAACTTCAAGAATGGTTGAAAAAGTAGTTTCCCGGTTAGACTGTTTTTAAAGGATTGGTTTAAGCGGGGGAGTATTTTTTATGAAGTACCAACAAGGGATAAGTTATAGAATAAAACAGAAAATAAAAAGAAAATGGCAAAAAGCTCAAAACAATCGATTATTAATGGATTATTATCGTCGTCAGAATTTAGTAGAAGCAAGAGCCCCACGTTTTTTTCGTGATATTTTTATTTATTTTACGATATCATTACTTTTTTTTTGGTTTGCACCAACGTTGAAGATAGTTTTGGGAGGAATGATTGTTGTTTTTGTTGTGATGATTTTCTGGCGCTATTCTAGACAACAAAGAGAATCTTTATGGCTAAAAAAAGCTTGTTTTCAAAAAGTAGCTAACAGAGAATATCTAAGGCGTTTAGAAAAAATATCTCCTGAGGTTCTTCTGAAAATATTACAAGAAGAGATCTGTAAAAAGTTTAAGGTAAAAAGTTTAGAAATAAGGGACGGTTTTTTGGAAGGAAGCTTATGGGGTAAAAAATTAGCAGTTGTGTATCTTGATGTACATGGGGAGGAATTTGTTACTACACGGAAAGCTTTATCGGTAGCTAGACAATGTTTACAACAAGGTATTTCTCAATTATTAATTTTTACCAATGGAGAATTTGATTCTGCTTTAAGAGATGAAGAGTACTTTGTTTCTTTACTACCTTTTGCAGTTAATATAAGGCTGTATAATGGAGAAAAGTTACAACAGTTATTGAAACACACACTCCTTTTTCCGTCTGTTTCAGAGATAAAAGAGATCATTGATTGTGAAAAGTTACAGCGCCAAAAAAAACTGTTTATAATCAAAAAAGAGGTCTTGAAGAAAAAGAGGATTACCGGTTATCTTTTATATAGCTGTGTACTTTTTTTTATGGCGTGGTTGCGTTTAGGTGCTGTTTATTTAAATGTATTTGTGGGGTTAATTTTGTTAGGATTTGCTTTAATAGCTACGTTAAAAAGTTTTCAGATTTAGAAAAAAAAGGGCAATTTCAAAACTAAAATTTTGAGATTGCCCTTTTTAAAAAATTGTTTTTCTTTATTTAAATTTCAGTTGTGTTCATTTTTTCCTGTTGATTTTCTTGCTGAATTCCCTGTTGAATGGCATTATCAAAAACTTTATATTGGGGTTCTTGCTGCTCAATATAATCACATCTAGCTTTAACACCTTGGCAAATAGAATCAAGTTGTTGTGAATACTCCGCAAACATTTTCTTAGCAGTTTTATCTTCAGTTTCTAAAGCAAAAGTTTTTAAATTAGCACAGGCAGATTCTAGAGAAGCTAGAGTCTGATGCATTTGGGTTCCTACTGTCATTTTGCACCTCCTTGTTTTTTAAAAATATATGCTGGATAGTATTTATCCATAGTTTATTGTGTGTAAGAAGAAAGATATTATTCACATTTTATTAATTCCGAAAAAAATTAAAACAACTCCACATAAAATAATCAGCATTTTTTCTAAAGAGACACTACCGGCAATTCCTATTAAACCTAGTGATGTTACGATAATCATCATCATAGGACCAATTAAAGCGAGGAGAGCATTTATTTTTAAAGCAGTTTCAACATTATGAAAATAAATCATCATTATTCCTGCTGATATTTCAATAAAACCAGAGAAAAGTCTTATTAGTCCCATGCATAAAGCGATAGACCAAATCTTAGGCACAATTTTCACCCCCAGAATAAAAATTTATGCCTAAGAATAGGTTTTAGGACTACGATTTTCTGCATAGATTTTTATTAGATGCTTGCCACAGGAGGTATTGGTGATGTGGGGGGAAACGACACTAATTGTTTTAATTATTATAGGAATAATCGGTAAAGCTCCGCTTATAGCTACCTCGGCATGTATTTTAATGGTAATAAAATTATCTAATTTGACACATTATTACCCTTTAATTGAACGACGCGGACTAGAATTAGGGTTACTTTTTTTGATGCTTTCTGTTTTAACACCTTTGGCTAAGGGTAAGTTTTCTTTAGATGAATTAAAAGGAGGACTTTTTTCTTGGGCAGGGTTTTTTGCTTTTTTAGGAGGTATTTTAGCTACTCATTTGAATGATGAGGGGTTAGATTTATTAAAAAATTATCCTGAATTACTACTTGGTTTAATTATTGGGTCAATTATTGGTATTGCTTTTTTTGGTGGCATTCCTGTGGGACCTTTGATGGCAGCTGGTTTGGCTGCTTTTTTTTTAAAAATATTAAATTTTTTTCGATAAATAAATACTTCTTAGGAGATACTATTGATATTGAATTAGAGCAATAGAGGAGAGGGTTAATTCTTGTCCGATCAAAAGATTATGCCGATCTTAGTTTTATGTGGAGTTCCTTTGATTATGGTTCTTGGTAATTCCATGTTAATTCCTATTTTGCCCCAAATGAAACAAGCTCTTGCTCTTTCGCAGTTTAAAGTAAGTTTGGCGATTACACTTTTTTCTATTCCCGCGGGAGTAGTGATCCCTTTTTTTGGTTTTTTGTCTGACCGGATGAGACGTAAACCCATTATTATTACTTCTTTGTTGATTTATGCTTCCGGAGGGGTACTCGCAGGTCTTGCTGCTATTTTTGGGCAAAAATCCGCCTATCTTTTGATTATGGTAGGGAGAATTATTCAGGGCATTGGTGCAGCAGGGACAGCTCCTTTAGCGATGGCTCTTGCCGGTGACCTTTATAGGGATAAAGCCAGAAGTAAAGTATTAGGTTTTTTAGAAGCTGCTAATGGTTTAGGGAAAGTAATTAGCCCGATTTTGGGCTCATTAATAGGACTCTTGGCATGGTGGGCAGTTTTCTTTCTTTTCCCCGTGCTTTGTATTCCTATTGCTATTGGTTTAGGGCTAGGAGTAAAAGAACCTGCACTTAAAAAAGAAGCGCCATCTTTTGTTCAATATACGAGGGCTTTAAAAAAAGTTTTTCAACAAAAAGGGCTTTCTTTTCTTTCTGCTTTTTTAGCTGGAGCTACAGTATTGTTTGTTTTATTTGGTTTGCTTTTTTATCTCTCTGATCATTTGGAAGTCAAACATGGTTTGGAAGGAGTTGTTAAAGGTTTAATTATTGCTATTCCTGTTTTAGCGATGGCTTTAACTTCATCTGTTGTTGGTGTTTTCGCTACTCAAAGGACAAGCTTTTATAAAATATTAATTGTGGGTGGTTTAAGTTTAGTAGCTTTATCCACAGCTCTTATTTCGTTTTTTTATCATAATACATATATATTGATAGGATTATTAGTTATTGCCGGGGTGGGTACGGGGATGGCTTTAACTAGCTTGAACACAATTATTACCAGTTCGTGTAGGAGGGAGGAACGAGGGATGATTACATCTTTATATGGTAGTGTACGTTTTTTTGGCGTTGCCGGTGGGCCCCCTTTTTTTGGTTTTTTAATGGAAAAAAATATTTTTTGGACTTTTATGTTACCGGCATTGTGGGCGCTACTAGTAGGAATTATTAATTTGTTTTTTTTACATAAAAATATAACTCAAACTTAATTTAAATTAAGGTATGTTTTAAGTTTAAGCAATATAATCTTTTTGTAGGAAAAAGCAGGTATTTTAAGGGGCGGATTAGGGAAAAAGGGCGGTTAGTGAAATTTCTTTTGCTATTTTGTAGGAAAATCTTGACCCTAAGTCGAAGGAACGATATATTAAAAGTATAAATAATTAATCTATAATTAAAAAAATATGGTTGCATTTAATTATTTATAATTTAGAGCAGTGGTGTGATGTCAAGTAGGTAACCGGAAAAATTTTTAGATTGGTTGCTGCCAAGGAGGGATTTAGCTGAAAAAGGAACTCAGCTTTACATATTATGTAAAAGCAGTTGTTTTGCTAACCCTTATTTTTTCTGCAATTATAGGGGGATTTATCTCTATTTTTCTATTTTTTAAAAAGAGTTATTTATTATTTTTAATGATTATTATTTTAATAATTTTTTTAATGTTTTATATTAAGGAAATGTTATTCCGGAGAGTTGTTTCCCCTTTAATTCAACTTAATCAAGCTAGTAAAGAATTAGCAGCAGGTAATTTTTCTTATCGGGTAGATTTAACAAAGAAAAAAATTCCCCAGGAAATAAGTGAATTAGGTCAAAGATTTAACACAATTACTTTAAATCTGGAAAAAGCGAAATTTTCTCTCCATAGGCATGGCGGCATTTTAGAAAAACAAGCTCAAAAATATAAGCGAGAGCTTTTGATGAGAAATAAGGAAATGGTAGCTCTTTACGCTGTGGCTACTTCTGCTAGTAATACTTATGAACTTTCCGATATTTTAAACGAAGTTTTTAATGAAATTATAGACCTGTTTGAGGTGGAATTTGTTACAATTTATTTTTTACAGACAGATGACCATGACCAAGAATATATTCATACGATTTGGCAGACAGATTACTCAGAGAAGGAAAAAGATATTTTTACAAAATATACAAGTAATTATAATAAGTTAGTTGTGGAAAAAGAGGAAATATTGGTTATTGAAGACCTACAAGAAAGTAATGTTGATGTTCCTTTAGTATTAAGGCAGAGTAATTTGAAATCTTTAGTTAGTATTCCTATCTATTATCAAAATATTGTTTTAGGTGCGATAACTTTGACGAGCTGTTGTCCACAACGCTTTGGACAGCAGGAATTAGTTATTTTAGAAGCTGTTTGTAATCAATTGGGAATAATTATTAGTAATTTTGTTTTATTAAATATAATTAGTGAAAAACATCAAACTTTGTTAGCTATTATCAATAGTATGCATGAAGGCTTAATTCTCTTAAATCACAAGGGAAAAGTAATTTATGCTAACCCTTTATTTTTTGAGATATTTCATCTTAAAAAGGTGGAGGGACAGAGGGAAATATTTATCTCTGAATTAAAAAAAGAAATAAATCCAGAAGTGAAAGTTGTTTTACCTTATGAGGAACTAAAGGAACGCTTTCTTAACCAAGAGGTACTTGGCTATGGGGAACTTTCCGTGACTTATCGAGATAAGATTAGATATTATTTAATTCAAGGCTTCCCGGTGAGCATGAGTGGTCATTTTCTTGGTTATGGGTATGTTGTACGTGATATCACTAGAGAAAAGGAAATTGATAACTTGAAAAATTCGCTTCTTTCTACGGTATCTCATGAATTACGTTCACCTCTTACTACAATTTATGGTAGTGCGGAATCACTTTTAAGAAAAGATGTGGTTTGGTCACAGGAGGAAGAGAATGAGTTTATCAAAGCTATTGTAGAGGAAAGCCAACGTTTAAGTGAGTTAATTAATAATATTATGGATATGTCTAAAATTAAAGCGGGAGTATTTACATTAGATTTATACATTGTTGATTTAGGAAAAGTTATTGAACGAGTAGTAAAAAGGTTTAGAAATAAGTTCCCGGAAAATAACTTTATAGTAGACATTCCTGAGAAAAGACCCAATGTACTTATTGATGAAAAGAGAATTGACCAAGTTTTAAATAATCTTTTAGAAAATGCAATCAAGTATTCTCCTGTTTATAAAACTATTCGTATTGAGGCGACTTATCTACAACGGGAGAAGTTGATTAAGGTAGGGGTAATAGATCGTGGTATAGGGATAGCCTTTCAAGACCAACAGGCTATTTTTGGAAGATTTTGTCGTCTGGAAAAGGCTCGTTGTATACAAGCCAAAGGTAGCGGAGTTGGTCTTTCTATTGCTAAAGGAATTATAGAGAATCATGGTGGTAAGTTATGGGTGGAAAGTGAATTAGGTCAAGGAAGTAAATTTTACTTTACTTTACCTGTAAAAAAGGAGGAGGAAAGAAAATGAAAAAACCAATTGCTCTTGTTGTAGATGATGAATCTAATATTTTACGCTTTATTCGGGCGAATTTGAGGGCAAGTGGCTTTGAAGTTGCTTCTGCAATGACCGGGACAGAGGCATTAGTTCAATTTAAAGTAGCAGATCCTGATATTATTATCTTGGACTTAATGTTACCGGAATTAGATGGGCTAGAGGTATGTCGACGTATTCGGCAAGAGTCAGATGTACCTATTGTTATAATTACTGCTAAAGGAGATTTACGAGATGCGGTAGAAGGTTTAAATGCCGGAGCAGATGATTATATTACGAAGCCTTTTGCTGTAGAGGAATTATTAGCTCGTGTCAATGCGGTCATGCGTAGAATTAAAAATAATTTCGCACAGTCTTCACCAGATCAAATAAAATTAGGAAATTTAGTCATAGACCTTGCTCAAAGGCGAGTGTTTGTCAATGGGGAGGCAACTCATCTTACTCCAACAGAGTTTAAGTTATTAATTTATTTAGCAAATCATGTGGACAAAGTAGTTTCACATGATGAAATATTAGAATCAATTTGGGGAGAAGAATATCGAGAATGTACTCATTATCTTAGGGTAAGTATTGGTCGTTTAAGGCAAAAAATAGAAACTGATCCCGGAAACCCCGAATATATTGTTACTTGTAGTGGTGTGGGTTATATGATTAGAAATCTTTGTATAAGTTAGTACATAAAGTTGATTTGTAAGTTTCTAATTATTTATTGTATAATGAAAGAGTATTTATAAGGTGTAGTTTCGGTTGTTTAAGATCTGAATGGGCAAAGGAGTGAAAGGAGAATTATTTATGGTTGAGCATCAGTTTATTGTTTTTTCACTTAATAATGAGGAGTTTGGACTCGCGATTAATACTGTTCGTGAAATTGTTCAACTGCAGAAAATAATTAATCTCCCTCAAGAATCTGAATTGATCGAAGGAATTATGAGTTTGCGGAAGGAAATACTTCCCGTTGTTGATTTAAAGAAACGTTTTTATGGTATGGCTGCGGGAGACGTAGAAACAAATCGAATAATTGTAGTTGACATTGGTGGTTGGTTGGTTGGAATTATTGTTGATGAGGTTTTAGAAGTATTAAGTTTGCAGGAAAAAGATATTGTGCCCTTGCCACCTTTTGTACAACGGGTTACAGCTGACTGTGGTTTGCAAGGCGTGGGTAGATTTAGTGGTCGGCTAGTGATTTTGCTGGATTTATCACAGGCTTTTAGTGGTGATGAGAAGAGCTTATTGCAAGAAGCGGTGAATTAAATAATATGGATAAAACAGGGCAGAAGAATACATTAATTATGGCTTTCCCGATTGAACCGGGGAATTTTAAGGATGCAGGAGAGGCTAGTTCAAAAATTAAAAGTAGGTTGTTGCAGCTTGGTTTTCCGGGAACACTTATTAGGCGTGTGGCTATTGCTACTTATGAAGCAGAAATGAATTTAGTGATTCACTCCGAGGGTGGAACGATTGAAGCAGAAATTAATCCGGGGTCAGTAAATATTTTAGTTGTTGATGAGGGACCTGGTATACTTGATTTAAATAAGGCTATGCAAGAAGGATTTTCTACAGCGCCGGAACATGTACGTGAGATGGGCTTTGGAGCGGGAATGGGTTTACCTAATATGCGTAGTTGTACAAGCGAATTTACTATTA
Organism: Peptococcia bacterium; assembly: GCA_050951605.1. GTDB lineage: Bacteria > Bacillota > Peptococcia > DRI-13 > DTU073 > DUTS01. The sequence continues at coordinate 333,937 of JBMNJJ010000002.1, forward strand.
CTTCAGAATTCGGTAAAGGAACAACAATTAAAATGGTTATTAGTTGATAAAGGAGTGAAGTTTGGTGAACTCATATTTTCACTCAGTTACCTTGGATAAAGAATTGTGTATGGGTTGTACTAATTGTATTAAACGTTGCCCTACTGAAGCGATTCGTGTTCGTGAGGGTAAGGCAAAAATAATTGATGAACGATGTATTGATTGTGGTGAATGTATTAGAATTTGCCCACATCATGCCAAGTTAGCTCTTACAGATACTTTAGATAGTATTAAAAAATATAAATATCCGATAGCTCTTCCGGCACCCAGTTTGTATGCTCAATTTAATTCTAAGGTGACGATTAATCATATTCTTGCCGGTTTACTGGAATTAGGGTTCTATAAGGTTTGGGAAGTGGCTTATGGGGCGGAATTTGTTAGTCGGGCCATGAATCAGTTTTTTCAAAAAAACACTTTTTCTAAACCTGCAATTTCTTCGGCTTGTCCGGCTGTTTTAAAATTAATTCAGGTTAAATTTCCGGAATTGATTAATCAAGTAATCCCCATTAAGTCACCCATGGAGGCAACAGCTTTACTAGCTCGTGAAATAATGGCAAAGGAAGGTTATCCTCCTGATGAGGTGGGCATCTTTTTTATTTCTCCTTGTGCAGCTAAAGTGACAGCGGTAAAAAACCCTCTTGGGATGTTGAAATCTGCTGTAGATGGAGTTATTGGAATTTCTAGTATCTATGGTTCTTTGCGGAATAAAGTAGAAAAGCTACAAAAGGTTCCCGAATTACAAAAAGCTACTGAAGCCGGAGTGGGTTGGGCTGTACCCGGGGGAGAAAGCAATTTGCTTACGGGTGTTCGTCGGTTAGCTGTTGATGGAATTGCTAATGTCAGTAAAGTTTTAGAGGAAGTGGTGATGGGGAAGTTAAAAGAAGTAGACTTTATTGAGGGCTTAGCTTGTATAGGTGGATGTGTTGGTGGTCCACTGACGGTGGAAAACCCTTTTATGGCTAAGGAACGTATTATTAGTTTAGTAAATTATAGGCAAAAAGAATTACCCAAACTTCCGGATGTTCTAAATTGGGAAGACTTAACTTGGGAAAAGAAGGTGCATCCTTTGGGTGTTTTGCGACTCGATGAAGATATGGTTATGGCTTTGCAAAAGCTAGAGACAATGGAATTTTTGCAGAAAGATTTGCCGGGATTAGATTGTGGCTCGTGTGGTGCTCCTACTTGTCGTGCTCTAGCAGAAGATATTGTTCGTGGGCAAGCGGATGAGGTTGATTGTGTATTTAAATTAAGGGAAAAAGTAACTGATTTAGCGGAAAAGATGGTACAGATATCTAGCAAAATGCCTCCTTCGATTGGTAAAAAGGAGTGATTAAATACAAAGTATTTAGATCCATTAGAAGCAGCAAAAAAAGAGGGTCCTAGAAGGGGATTATATGCTCAGGGTGAGTATAAATTAGTTTCGCAAAAAGACAAAGGTGAATATTCAGGGACAGGGGAAGCTGTAGTATGGCATACGTATAAAAATGCTTCTTGTGAAATACTGTTAATCCAACCTGTGAAGGTTGGTTCCGGAGGGATTTGGGTGATTAACAGTATTCAAGAAGATTTTTTAGGTAAAGGTTCATAAAAAAATATGCAACAATATGCAGGACTTAAAGGAGGGGGCGAAGAATAAAAACAACATGGTTTTTTAAATAAGCTGGGGGCATATTGGTATGACCAGTAAAGATAGGCTTTTTTGGGAACATGTAAAGGATAGTACTTTATTTGAGATAGTGATAGTACTAATAATGCTTGCTATAGTTTTGTTGACGAGTGTTTTTGAATTATGGCAAGTTCAAGTTCAAGCAGCCTGGGAAGCTGATTCTATCACTCTAAAAAACATAGCGAAAATAGCACAATTATATGCGCTTTCGGAAAATAAAATAGGAGAAGGTGTCTCTGTACGGGAGCTAATTGATGAAAATTTGATCGAAGATCAACCTTTAAATCGAAGATGCTTTTATAGAACAACGGGTACTTGGAAGTCCTATAGAAATAGCCAAGGCAAGAAATTAAGTGAAGTTTGCCTAGAGGAACGTCCTCCTAAAATTATTTTTAATCAGTCTACGGGAAGTGTATCTAATTTTAAAATTTTTGTAATCACCTTAATTGGTCATCCACCGTATGTTAGAGATGTGGATGAATATCTAGAAAAACTAAAGTAGGGTTTTGACTGGGCGATGATAAGAAAAGAGATGATTCATAGATAAAGAGAGTGGATGATATTGTCTACTCTCTTTACTTTATTCTTCTCACTTATAGAAGCAATCTGACTCTATTTGTATTTTTACAAAAAATCTGTATTATTTTATAAATTAATAGAGGAAATTCGTAAAATAAGGCGAAATTAATAAATAGACACTATTGTGAAGAATAATAATTAAAGCCACGTGAACTTTTTACAAAAGGGGGATATAGAGTTGGGCGAATTAGTGAAAGTTATTGGTATAAAAGAAGAAAATTGTATTAATTGTCACAGGTGTATACAAGTGTGTCCTGTTAAGTTTTGTAATGATGGTAGTGGGGACAATGTTGAATTAGATGATGATTTATGTATCGGTTGTGGCGCTTGTATTGAGGCTTGTATTGAGGCTCATGATGGTAATGAGGAAAAAATTGCCCGTTATCCTCTTGATGACATTGAACAATTTAAAAGAGCTTTAGCTTCCGGCCAGGAAATAGCCGCTCTTGTTGCTCCTTCGGCTTATTGTAATTTTGATGCGCCACGCTTGATTACCGCTTTGAAAAAATTGGGAGTAAAAGCAGTTTTTGATGTATCTTTGGGTGCTGAGATTACTATAGCGGCTTATCATAATGCTCTGGTTTCAGGAGAAGTTACTACACCGATTATTGCTCAGCCTTGTCCGGCTATTGTTAAGTATATAGAGATTATGCATCCCAATTTAATTAAACATTTAGCTCCGAGCGGTAGTCCTGCACATGATGCTGCTGTTTATATTAAATCTAAATATCCCCATTATACCCTGGCTTTCATTTCCCCTTGTTTAGCTAAAAAGCGCGAGTTTCTTGATAGTCAGAGCGTTAAATATAATGTTACATATAAAACTTTGGAGAAATTATTTCGAAAAAATGGTATTCATGTAGAAGCTATGGAAAAAGGAAGTTTTGATGATATTGTAGGAGCGGAAATTGCGGCCAATTTCTCTACTCCTGGTGGTTTAAAAGAATCTTATTTACATTGGTATCCTGAGACAAAGTCTCAAATGATTACAAAAATTGAAGGTCCCTTGGTTTATGAAAAATATTTAGCTGATTTGGAAAAGGATATAAAATTGAATAAGGCTTATTTGCCACTAGTTGTGGATATTCTTAACTGTGAAAAAGGTTGTAATATGGGTCCGGGAACGATTAATCATTATGAATCTATAGATCGGGTTGAGGGGCAAATTGCGGAACGGGTTGATAGAAATAAGAGTGACCTTAAAAATAAACGAGCTTTACGTAAATTTTTGAAAAAGGTAATTGCAGAACATGACTTTAGTTATACTTTTTATGAGGATTTGTCAGAAAATGTCAAAATCAAAAAACCAACAGAAAGTGAATTGCGTGAAGTCTATGCCAAAATGCATAAAGAAAGCGATAATGATATGCGAAATTGTAGATCTTGCGGCTATCGTTCCTGTTATGAAATGGCCGTAGCTGTTTTTAATGGCTTAAACAAACCGGATAATTGTTACTTATATCGTGAAAAAGAAATTTTACAAGAGAAAAAGATGATTGAAGAATCAATAGCTTTAGCTGAAAAAAACAAACGGCTCTTTGAAGAAAAATCGATAGAAGCAGAAGATAGTGCTAGAAAAATTAAAGATATTCTTTATCAGGTTTCAGAAATATTTAAGGAAATAACAAAGAATGTAGGGGAAATTTCCTCCAGTTCCGAAATTACCTTTGAGAAGTTTTCTTCAATTATTGATAACATTAGTAAATTTGAACAAATATCTAATGAAGTTGTATTACGGACACAAAATCTGATTCCTATTGTCAATACAATTGGTGAAGTTGCTGACCAAACTAATCTCTTGGCTCTTAATGCGGCAATTGAAGCGGCACGTGCTGGAGAAAAAGGACGAGGTTTTGCTGTTGTTGCTGAAGAAATTAGAAAACTTGCTGATAAAACTAATGAAGAATTAAAGAAGATTAAGCCTTTTGTCGAAGAAATTATTCATCGGGTAAATATGCAAAATCAAGAAACGACAAAGGTTAAAGATCAATCTGAAGAATCGAAGAGAGTTACAGAATTAATGAATGCGGCTATCCAGACTCTGGAAAGTCAAATGGAGGATGTTTTTGATAAAATTGAGCAATTAGAATAAGGCTAAGATATAAAGGTAATTATTTAAAAAATAAAAAAATGCTGCTTGAAATGTGCAGCATTTTTTTAATCGTACGTTTTCTTATTCCTCTACAGCTTTGTTTAAATCTTTAATCAGGCTGTCGAGGTCAATGTTGTGAGCAGCGGCTCCTTGTGCTAAGTTCTCAAAACGAGCTGCAGCACAGCCGAGACAACCCATTCCGTGTTGCATAAAAACTTCTACAGTTTGTGGGTATTGTTGGACTATCTCGGTGATAGACATTTCCCTAGTAATTTTCATGGGACACCTCCTTGGTGAATTAGATCAATATTTTGACAGACTAACATATTATATTATGCTACAATTGGTTATCTATATCAAATGTTTTTGGAAATAAGTGTGTGAAAGTATGCTAAAGGAGCATTAGTATGAAATATAGAAAAGATAGGTCGTTTTTCTTCTTCTTCATTTTAGTAATTCTTTTTTCTTTTTTTTCTATAGGTTGTATGGATAAGGAGGAGGAAAGGGCTGTTTCTGAAAAGGCACAAACTCCTATAAAAAATCAGAACCTTCAGGAAGCAGCTGTTTATCCCTCTGAACAAGAATTAGCAGAATGGCAAGCGAATGAGACGGGAAGAGTAATGATTTTGATGTATCATGTTATTGGTTCTTCTAAGGAATCGACATGGGCTCAAACTACAGCTAATTTTCGTCGAGATTTAGAGATGTTGTATGAGCAGGGTTATTCTTTACTTAGTCTTAAGAAATTTTTGGATAATAATATTGATACTCCTGCTGGAAGAACTCCCGTGATTTTAACTTTTGACGACAGTTATTCAGGACATTTTCGTTATCTTGTGGAACAAGATGGTACGAAAAAAATAGACCCCGAATGTGCTGTTGGTGTACTTTTAGATTTTGGGAAGCAACAGCCATTATTTGGTCATACAGCGACATTTTTTGTTAATAATAATCCGCCTTTTGGACAAAAGGAATTTTGGCAAGAAAAATTACAGGAGTTAGAGTCTTTGGACTTTGAGATAGGAAATCATACTTTGACTCATCCTAAGTTAACTAAGTTGAATTCTGTAGAAGTGCAAAAAGAATTAGCCGGATTAGCAAGGCTTGTGGAAGAAACAGTTCCCGGTTATAAAGTAGATACTTTAGCATTACCTTATGGGATTTCACCCCAAAATTATGATTTAGCCGTAGCAGGTGTTTACGAAGGATTTACCTATCAACATCGTGCTGTCTTGAAAGTAGGAGCTAATCCTGCTTTGAGCCCTGCAGTTAAAGGGTTTGACCCGTTGCATTTACCACGTGTACGAGCAAGTAGTTTAGAATTAGCTTTCTGGTTAAATTATTTTCAAAATAATCCTGACCAAAAATACATTAGTGATGGTAATCCTCAGACTATTGCTATACCTTGTGAGAGAGAAGAGTTATTAGATAAAAGTAAATTGCAAGATAAAAAAATCTTAACTTGGAGTAAAGATTTATCACAATTAAATGATTGATATAAATAGAAATTTAGCATAAAATTATAGTTGCAATAGTAAAAGCATTAATTTATTTTGTGGAGGTGCAAGAAATATGGCAGAGGTTACAGGATTAACGGGTTTAAGACCTGTGGGAGATAATATCAAAAAAATAACCTGCCCTCCTTATGATGTAATTAAACCTGGTTCTCAGTTAGAAGCTTTATTACAACAGAATGAAGATTCTTTGTATCATATTACGTTAGGTAAAGAGCCTGAGAAAGCTTTAGAGAGGTTAAGGGAGGAAGGCAGATTACAGGAAGAGGAGACACCTTGTTTTTACGTCTATGAACAGGTTTATGGTCAAGAGATAAGAAGAGGTGTTTTTGCAGCAGTTGCTGTAGTTGATTATCAGGAAGGTCAAATAATTAGGCATGAAAAGACTTTTGATGATAAAGTTAAGGGCAGATTAAAGTTAAGAGAAAAAACCGGGTATACTTTTGAACCGGTATTTTTGCTTACCCAGGCTTCTCTTAGAGCAGTGCTGGACGAAATAATCAGTAAATATCAGGCTGTGGCTGAATTTGTTTCTGATTTTAAGCAAGCTTCTGAATTACATGGCATTAAAAATAGAATTTTTAGAGTAGAGGAGAAGAGTAGAGAAGGACAGTTAATTAAAGAAGTTATTGCTTCTAAACCTTTATATATAGCGGATGGGCACCACCGTTATCATGCTTCTCTTTATAATAGACAAACACATTGTTTGGCTTATCTTTGTGAGGATACTGATGCTCGTATTTTAGCGTACAATAGAGTTATTAACGGGTTGGTGAAGTTTGCACAAATTAAAGAAAAACTTCCTTTGACTAAGGTGGAGGAGTTTAAAACACCGGAAAAACACTCTTTTGCTATTTATACTAAAGAAGGAACGTATCTATTGAAGGCTCAGCATATTCCTGAGGATGTAGTAGGGTGTTTGGATTGTAGTGTTTTAGAAAAAGAATTATATCCTTATTTAGGGTTAACTCGGGAAATGATTACTGATTCTTTTTATTTTGATTATTATGCTGAGAACGAATTGGAAAAGATGAAAAAATGTGTTGACTCTGGACAGTATGACTTAGCAGTTGCTTTAGCACCTGTTTCCGTTGGTGAGTTAATTGCTGTAGCTGATGCCGGGATAAACAATCCGGATATTGTAATGCCGGAAAAATCAACGTTTTTTGCTCCGAAGATACTTTCGGGAATATTTATTTATAAACATAGAAAAGTTATTTAAGCTCTTGCGCTAGATGAAAGTTATGAGGCATAATAAAAATAGGATTTATTAATGAGGTGGAATTATGTGGAAGGGTAGAAAAATTATTTTCCGACCGCTAGAATTTCGAGATGCGGCGACATTACAAAAATGGTATGTGGATAAGGACTTTCGTTTAGGTTATAACGAATATGCCAGTGTTGACCTGGAGACGATTCAGCAGGAGATTGCTATTTCCGGAGGTAACATAAAGGATCCGCGCGTGGAAAAAGTAGTTTATATGGTACAAAGAAAAAATGGTCAGCGTCCGATTGGGTTAGCAGGTTTGCGAAATATTGATCGGCGTAATGGAAATGCAGAAATTATTTTAGGTATAGGCGAAAAAGATATGCGTCTCGCAGGTTACGGTGTAGATATTTTAATTCTGTTGCTAGATATTGTTTTTTACCAGTTGGGTTTAGAAAAAGCTTATTATACTATTAATGATAATAATGGCTTAGGTTTACGTAGTGCACTTAGTTTTGGTTTTATTTCGGAGGGAAAGATGCGTAAACAAGTTTTTGTGGAAGGGAACTACGTTGATTTATGGATTTTAGGGTTATTAAAAGAAGAATATGAAGCTTTGCCCATTGTTCCTAAATGGAAGAGGAGATATTCTCAAAAGAATTAACGGGCAAAATTTTCTACGAGAAGTTGAGTGTTTTCTATAAAACACTTAATATAATCATGTAGAAAAGGAGAAATAAAAAATGATTTATGACAAGGCTTATGAATTAGCCCGTGCAATTAGGGCAAGTTCTGAATATGAGGAGTTTAAAACAATTCAAAAACAGCTAGAAGAAAATAAAGAAAGTCAGAAGGTTCTTCATGACTTTCATGCAAAACAGTTTGAAATTCAGACGTTACAGATGTTAGGGAAGGAAATATCTTCGGAAAAAAAGGAGGAATTTGAAAAAATATCTGAAGTGCTCCAATTTCATCCTACTGTTCAGAATTATCTTCAGGCGGAATATAAGATGATCAAAATCATGGGAGATATACAAAAGATTATTACTGATGCTCTCGGCTTAAATGAGGTTCACGTAGAAAAATAATCTTCGGTAATTATTTTTTAATTAAATTACGAAATATGGAGATGTTTTCTACTATTCTTTGCACTGTTTGGGGACGGTTCATGGAATAAATATGAATACCGTCAACACCCCAAGCCAAAAGGTCGATAATTTGGTCTGTCGCATAAGCAATTCCTACTTCTTGTAATATTTCCGGATGGTCTCCGTATTTTTCTAGGACTCTAGTAAATTTGGGCGGTAAAGTGGATTTGCTCAAGGAGAGACAATGTTCTATTTGTTTTTTGTTGAGCAAAGGCATAATTCCTGCCGTGACAGGAACAGTTATGCCTGCTTTTTTTATTTTGTCCATAAAATTATATAAATGGTTATTGTCAAAAAATAATTGAGTAATCAAAAGGTCTACGCCGGCCTCTACCTTTTCTTTGAGGTATTCAATATCTTGGGTTAGACTATTACAGGTAATGTGTCCTTCCGGGTAGCAAGCAGCACTAATACTGAAATGGTTTTTTTGTTTAATTTGCGTAATTAAATCTTTGGCATAATGGTAGTGAAGAGGTGTAGGGAATTTGAAGTTTTTATCTTGAGGGAGGTCACCTCTTAAAGCAAGAATATTTTTAATCTTATTATTTTTTAGGGTAGTTAAGACGCCTTCAATTTCATCTTTAGTTGAAGAGATACAAGTGAGGTGAGCTAAAGATTCAATACCATATTTGTGTTTAATTAGGGAAGCAATTTCTACTGTCCTATCTTTATTGCTTCCACCGGCTCCGTATGTGACACTAATAAAATCAGGATTTAAATGTTTTAAGCCTTCAATTGTAGTGTAGATAGTTTCAATGGGGCTGTTTTTTTTAGGAGGAAATATTTCAAAGGACAAAACGGGTTGTTTTTTGGTTGCAAAAATATCTTTAATAAACATAATGGGATTCTCCTTATATTATTTGAATTACCAGCATTTTATTATAATTATTTCTTATTGTCAACGAAGACAAAGGAAAAATAAATACACCTTGTTATAAGTTGGGACGAGGTTTTTTTATAAAACCTCGTCTTTAATAATGTTGTTTACAGTTTTTTCATCTAAAGCTTTGATGAGACTGAGTAGAAGGCGTAGAGAGGTTTCATAGTCATCATAATGAAAGATACTGTAATGACTATGGATATAGCGGGTAGGGATACTGATGACAACAGTAGGTACACCGGAACCGGATTTGTGAATGGCTCCTCCATCAGTTCCGCCTCCCATCATGGTGTTATATTGAAGAGGGATTTCATTCTTTTTAGCGGTATCAATGACGAAGTTGCGTAAGCTTCTGTTGCTAATTACTGTGGCATCAGCGAGAGTGAGAACAGGACCATTTCCTAATTTAATTTCCGGGTCTTCTTTTTCTAAACCGGGCATATCAGTGGCGACAGTAACATCAATGGTTAAACAAACATCTGGGGCTACAACATTAGCTGAAGTGGTGGCACCTCGTAGCCCGACTTCTTCTTGGACTGTTCCTACCCCATAAACTGTATTGGCATGAGGTATTCCCCAGAGGGCTTCAAGGACATTCATAAAAAGACAGCAACCTACTCGATTATCAATTGCTTTAGTCATAATCATTTTTTCCCCTAAGATATGAAAAGTGCTATCAGGGACAATAGGGTCACCAGGTAAGATACCCATAACTTCTTGAGCTTCTTGGCGATTTTTAGCTCCTACATCAATAAACATCTCTTTTTTTTCTACAAGCTTATTTTTATCTTCTTTTGAGAGTAGATGTGGAGGTATAGAACCAATTACTCCTGTGATATCACCTTTTCTAGTTTTAATAATAACTTTTTGGGCTAAGAGTACTTGGTCTCGCCATCCTCCGAGAGGGACAAATTTAATATAGCCATTTTTAGTGATACTGTTAACCATAAATCCGATTTCATCCATATGACCGGGAATCATAATTTTAGGAGAGGAAGAAGTCCCCTCTTTTTTACAAATGAGACTTCCTAAGTTGTCTTGAGAAAATTCAGCTTTACCGGCAAGGTGTTTTTTAATAAGTGCTCTTACGTTTTCTTCGAATCCGGAAGGCCCATGGGCCATAGTCATGGTTTTGATTAAATCTAAGTGTTTCATAAAAGTTTTTTAACCTCCTCAAGTAGTGTATTTCTATAGTTATTATATCTTAATTTAGTTTTTAAAAGTGCAAGGAGTTCTAAAAAAGAATAACTTGCTACCTCTTTAATTATTATATAATATAATCTTAGTGGGTGCTTAGAATTATAATCTTTTATATGCTTGGGAGATAGAAGGTGAGACAGGGATGGAAATATACGCTTTAGTTGGTCCAAGTGGCACGGGAAAAAGTCATCGAGCGATGACGGTGGCTTATGAGAATAATATAGAGATAGTTATTGATGATGGCTTATTGATTAAGGATGGTTGTAAAATGGCTGGTAAATCAGCCAAGAGAGAGGCAACGACTTTTGCTGCTGTGAAGAGAGCTATTTTTCATGACCCTGAACATGCTCGAGAAATAAAAGCTTGTTTAGCAAAGCTCCGACCAACAAGAATCCTTATTTTAGGGACGTCGTTGCATATGATAAAGCACATTACTCTTGCCTTAGAGCTTCCTGAACCTGTACAAGTAATACACATTGAAGATATTGCTACAGAAAGAGAAATAAAAATGGCTAAGGAGTTGCGTGTAAGTCATGGTATGCATGTTATACCTGTTCCGACAATAGAGTTAAAAGCAGATTTTCCTGGTTATTTAGTAGATCCTTTAAAATATTTTTTAAAAAAAAAGAATGAACCACGGCAAAAAATAGGAGAAAAATCAATTCTTAGACCAAAATTTAGTTTAATGGGTAAATTGCTTATTTCTGAATATGTGATTGTACAGATTGTAACTTTTTTTGTGGTCCAGATTCCTGGTATTACGCGGGTGAATAGAGTTGTTGTAAATATGCAGGAAGAAGGGGTAACTATTCGCTTAGAAATAACAGCTCGTTATAATACATATCTTCCGGATTTAGCGAAGAAAATCAGGGAAGATATTCAGCAACGTATAGAATATTTAACGGGTTTAATAGTGTATGGTATACACATTTTATTTAAGTCATTGGATTATTAAAAGGGGAGTGGTTTAGTTGCAGGAATCGGAATATTTAGAATGGGTAATGGCAGATGGTCAGATAGTTATTCCTATTACCTTACTTAATAATCTCCAAGCGTTAAATCTTTCCCCGGAAAAAACAGGTTATTTATTACTGGCGATGGCCAGTAGTAATAAAGCACTTTCTTCTACAGAGTTAGCGCAAGACCCTTGGATTAAGTGGAGCCTGGCAGAAGGTTGGGCGAGATGGGTAAAAGAAGGAGAAGAAAAAAAGATTTCTTTTCTTCCTCTTTGGAACAATTTGTACTATCTTTGGAAGAAACAAAAGAAAAACGAGGGTTCTGAGGCGCTAACGGGGAAAATACAGGGTGAGTTTGATTATAGTAAAATTATTAAATGGCTTGACCAAGTAAGAGGAACTCTTTCTATTAATTTAAAAGAAAAACAGTTGTTACAAGAATTTAATCTTAAATATGGTTGGTCATCAGATTTTATTTTAATTTTTTTGCAATTGTGTTTTGAACGAGGACAAAATACTTTGCAAAAATATCAACCAATTGCTAAAAAGGTTTATGCTAATGGTGTGCAGACTGTGGAGGAGCTAGTTTCATTTATGAATGACTTAGATTGGATTCAGTATAAAGTAAGTGAAGTAAAAAAATGCGTAGGTCAATATGGAGGAGTAACTCGTCCTCAACGTGAAATGTATTTAAAGTGGCATAGACGTTGGAAGTTTAGTCATGAAGTAATTATGCGTGCGGCGGAAGAAACAGTACGGACAAATAGCCCAAGTTTTAAATATATTGATGGCATTTTACAAGATTGGTATAAAAAAGAGGTAAAAAGTGTTCAGGATGCCGAGCTTGCTTTGCAAGAGCATGACCAAAGAAAAAAAGTACAAAAGAAGAAACAGGGATTTACTAAGGATGTAAGTAAGAGAAGGGTTAGTCGTACTGATAATCGAGATTGGGAAAAAATGTTGGGAATAGAGTAGGCGGGTGGAAAGAATGTCATTAGGGGAACGTGCTGTAAAAAGGCAAAAAAAGTTAGCCGAATGGGAAGCCAGAGTAGAAGCCCTTCATCAAAAATATCCTAGATTAGGGGAAATTTCTCGTCTTCTTGCTCAAATGTCTTTAGAGATTGTTTATTTAGCAATGGGGCAAGGAAAGATGGGGATGACTGTGGAAGAATTGGACAAAGCTAGGCAAGCATTGCAGTCAGAAAAAAGGGCTTTATTTAAAAAATATAATCTACCTGAAAATATTGATGGGGTTTGGTGGGATTGTCCAAAATGTGAGGACCGTGGATTTTTAAATATCGGAGAAAAATGTACTTGTTTATTAGAAGAAGAAATTCAGCAACGTTGGAAATTTAGTGGATTAGGTCCTGAACAAAAAGAACAAACTTTTAAAAATTTTTCTTTGGAGTGGTATGAAGATAAAAAACGTTATGCTTTGATTTTACAGCAGTGCGTGGAATTTGCAGAAAAAATATGTGCCGGGGAAAAAGTGGATAATCTTTTCCTTTGTGGTTCTATTGGGACTGGAAAAACTCATTTATGTAGTGCTATTGCTAATTATGTTTTACAAGCAGGAGTAAATGTTGCATATCTTAAAATAGGAACAATGTTGGATTTTATTCGAGAATATAAGTATAATTTTGAAAAAAATGTAGTTGCTTTCTCGAACCGGCTTAAGTCTCTTTATCGAGTTAACTTGTTAATTATTGATGACTTAGGTACAGAAGTTGCTACTGATTTTGTACGAGAACAATTGTTTTATCTTTTTGATGAAAGAATTAACTATCGTTTACCTTGGGTAATTAGTACTAATTTATTACCGAATGAAATTGGGGCAACATATGAAGACCGTTTAAGTGATAGAATTTTAGGAACATCTACAATTTTAAAATTTACGGGACCTAGTGTTCGTCAATTAAAAATTGTAAGGGGCTGAAATTTTGAAAAAATTTTTTCTGGCTTTTTTTTGCACTTTGTTTTTATTAACTGCTTGTAGTACACATAAGCTAGAGAGTAAACCACAGCCTAATAACGATTTACAGCAAGGAATTTCGGAATATCTGCAAATTTTATGTAGTGATAAAATGGCGGGACGTGAAGGAGGAACAAGGGGTGAAGCTGAGGCTGCTCTTTATTTAGCTAAATTCTTACAAGAAAAAGGATTAAAACCTGCCGGGGAAGGTAAAACTTATTTTCAGGCTTTTTCTATAAATGGTTATAGACCTACACTATCGGGTAAACGGATGGCTTTTTATCAAGATAATTCTTTACCAAAAAAGACTAGTGAAAACGTTTTAGCAATATTAGAAGGCAGAACAGAAGAAGTAATAGTGATAAGTGCCCATTATGACCATTTAGGTATAATTAATGGGGAGCTTTATCCTGGAGCAAATGATAATGCTTCCGGGGTTTCTGTTGTTTTGGAGATTATTAACGGTTTAGCCGGACAGAGACCTGAAAAAACTATTCTTTTTGCTTTTTGGGGTTCGGAGGAAAAAGGGTTATGGGGTTCGAGGTATTTTTGTGCCCAGCCAACGATTCCTTGGGAGCGGATTAAGTGTATGATTAATTTTGATACGGTAGGTAATCTTGAGCAAAAAATACTTTTAGGTTGGTTGGGGAGTGAAAACCAATTAACACAAGAAATAGTTGAAGGCTTGGAAGAGCAAGGATGGCAAATAAGTTGGGAAGATAATTCTAAACATAGTAGTGACCATTTCCCTTTTGCTAAAAAAGGTATTCCTAGCTTTACCCTTCTTTCACCTACCTGGTTAGAAAAAAATCATACTCCTTTAGATACAGTTAAGGAGATTAAAATAAAACCGTTGGAAGATTTAGCTCATGCCTTTGTTCATATTTTAAAATAGATTGTGTATATATTTAGGAAAGATTTAAGTGGATGGAGTATGGTAACAGATGATATCAAGTAGGGATTGGTATGTTTTGGTTTTATCAATGTTGCCTTTTACTGAATTGCGGGCGACAATTCCTTTAGCGGTTGCTTGGGGGATGTATCCGTGGAAGGCGTTTTGCTTAGCAGTAATGGGAAATATTATTCCGGTTGTCCCGATTTTGTTGTTATTACAGCCTTTGGAAAAAGGATTAAAAAGTTTTCCACGGCTTGGTTGGTCTTTTCAAAATTTTTTGCAAAAAACTCGAGATAAGGGTGAACAAGTAAAAAAATATGGTTTACTGGGCTTAATGTTGTTTGTTGCCATTCCTCTTCCCGGAACAGGTGCTTGGACGGGAGCAATTTTAGCCTGGCTTTTGGGGCTTCCTTATTTTAGTGCCTTTTTGGCGATAAGCGTCGGTGTTTTAGGTGCCGGGGTGCTAGTTACTTTAGCTAGTTTAGGGTTGCTTCAAGTTGCTCATTTTTATGGTGGAGAATTTATGTTAATAGTGTTCATTGTAATTTTGTTATTATTTTGGCGGTGGGGAAAGAGAAAAAAATAAGCCTTGCAGTTTATCTGCAAGGCTTATTTTTTTGTGGTGCGCCCGGCAGTGGGAGGTCGATAGGTGAAATAATTACCTGTATTCTACCTGTTTGCCGTATTTTTTTAAAATGTAATCCTTAAATTCTTCGAGACTGCGGCGTGCCTCTTCGGGTAATTCTAGGGTGGGGTCAGTAGTGTGGCAAGTTACCGGAACTTGTTGAGTATTATTTGTACGACCTAAAAGCCAATCGATAGAAACATCAAATAAATCTGCTATATTCTTTAATGTTTCCAGATCAGGGGTTCGTTGGTTAATTTCCCACATAGAAATAGCCCCTCGACTTACGGAGAGAGATTTAGCCAAGTCATTTTGCGTCAGGTTATGTTTTTTTCGTAGTTCGACTAAATGTTTCCCTAAAGTCATGTTATCGCCTACCCTTTTAAATATTTTACCACATAATGTGGCAAAATATCCTCTGTAACTAATTGTTGCAAAAATTGTTGACTGCAACATACTGTTGCTGTATACTAAAAGTAAAGTAACAAAATGTAATATGGTGGAGGTGAAAAAGTTGGCTAGAACACGACTTGTGAATTTACGTCGTAAATATGGCTTAACACAGCAAGAAGTTGCTGATAAACTTCAAATTACACGTAGTTTTTATAGTATGATTGAAATAAATGATCGCAATCCCACCTTGTGTTTGGCTAAAAAGATGGCAGAAATGTTTCATACAAATATCGAAACCCTTTTTTTTGCGGATGAATGCAACAGCGTGTTGCAAAATGTCTTGCCGGATGAAAAACAGACTATGAATGAATAAAAAAATCAGAAAATATTAAATTGCGAAGTTAATTGGACAATAGAGTACGGCTTTTGAGGGAGGGAGAGGTAAAGACAGATGCGCAGATATCGTTTAATCGAAGCTCGCAAAAATCGTAACTGGACACAAGAAGATGTAGCCCAAAAATTAAAGATTACTGCCGGTTTTTATGGCATGCTGGAACAAGGCAGAAGAAATCCGAGGCTTCCTTTAGCTTTTAGCCTGGAAAGACTGTTTGGGATCTCGGCAGCAAATTTATTTCCTGACTTATTTTACGCTCAAAAAGTAAGCGAAACGTTTGCTGATGAAGAGCAAACATCTATCTCTGAAGCTGTGAACCAATAAGGGAAGGGGATGATGTAATATCGAAAATATTTCTGTTCGCTTAAAAAAACTGCGTGATAAAAATTATCTGTCCCAAAAAGAGTTCGCTGAAATTATAGGTTTTTCGCAAGGTAATGTTGCTGATTGGGAGAGGGGGCGTTCTCTGCCCAGTACCAAAGCAATCATTGCGATTGTGAATCAGTTTAATGTTTCAGCTGATTGGCTACTTTTAGGAAAAGATAATTCTTCTCCGTTTCCTTTATTAAAAAAAATGAACTCCAAAGAAATAGCTTTATTAAATATTTATAGTGAATTCTTACTTTTTCAACGTTCCTTTAGACAACACGGAAAGGAGGGGGCATAGTGGAGAAAGCTTACAACCTTTGTGGTGTTGGTGAAAAAAGGAGTGCCAAAAAGAGCGTAAAAAGAAGAGGGGGGTTATGCAATTGAGTAAAGAGATGAAGAGGTTCGGAAAATGGGCATCTTTATGTTTACTATTTATTTTTACTTGTGTGTTAATACCGTTAACGGCAGAGGCCGTGACATTTTCACAAGCACAGGAGGCGGGGAAAAGGCTGTCTGCCGGCTTAAACCATTCGCTAGCTATAAAATCTGATGATACCGTTGTGGCCTGGGGTGACAATACTTATGGTCAATTAAATATTCCGGAAGGTTTAAGTAATGTTAAGGTGATTTCCGCCGGTTATTATCACAACCTTGCTTTAAAAGCCGACGGTTCTGTGGTGGCGTGGGGACGTGATAATTATGGACAAAGCACAGTTCCTGTAGAAGCTCAAAGTGGGGTTATTGCCATTGCTGCAGGTGGTTATCATTCTTTAGCTTTAAAGGACTGATGGAACTGTTGTAGCGTGGGGAAATGATGAAAATGGACAATGTACTGTTTCGGCAGGTTTAAGTGGGGTTATTGCCATTGCTGCAGGTGGTACTCACTCTTTAGCTTTAAAAGAAGATGGAACTGTTGTAGCGTGGGGAAATAATGACCGCAAACAGTGTAATGTTCCTACAGGTTTAACTGATGTTATTGCTATCTCTGCCGGTAATGCTCATTCTTTAGCTTTAAAGGCTGATGGCACAGTGGAGGCTTGGGGAGCAAATACCATGTGGCAATGTGAAGTTCCGGAGGGCTTAAGTAACGTCGTAGCTATCTCTGCAGGTTATGACTTTTCTGTGGCGTTAACATCAGGACTGCAATAGTAACTTGGGGAAATATAGATAGATCCTCCTTCAGAGTTGTGGAGCTATTGCTGCCGGAGGTTCTCACTGCTCTTAGCTGTACAATGAGTCGGAATGTTAGTGGCTTGGGGAAATAATGACTTTGATCAATGTGATGTTCCGAGTGGATTTATCTGTTGGTTATTTAGCTAATATTACTGTAAGTGAGGGGAATTATCTCCTGCTTTTGTCCTATGAGCATAGCTGGTATAATGTATATGTAGATAATAGTGTTGATACTATTGATGTTACTGCTTTTGCAGAAAATGATAATCAAGCATGTTACGGGATAGGTTTTTACAAGTGGTATCCCTAAAATTACTCTTTAAATGTTGGTGTAAATCAAATTTATTTTAGTCACAGCTTCCTACGGTACAGGATTTATCTCGAAGTATCTGTAAACGTACATCGAGCTGCTGCTGATGTTGATTTAAAGACATTACAAACAAATGTAGGACCACTTACTCCGATATTTTAACGCAACGTTACGAATATACAGTTAATGTTGATAAAGATGTAGATAGTATTGACATTACTGCTACAGCTAATGACCCTGAAGCTACTGTTTCTATTGGTGAAAATACTTCTGGAGATAGGGACACAAACGGCAAGCATTCCTCTTGATTATGGTGAAAATTCTGTAAATATTATTGTCGAAAAAGATGGAGAGAGCAAAACATATACTTTGCAAATTAAGAAAGCCGGTTTTTTGGAGAACCTTTCTGTAAGTGAGGGACAGTTATCCTCGGCTTTTGACCCGGAAAATTTTGGTTATACGGTTGTGTAAATAGTAATGTAAACTCTTTGGAGATTACCCCTACTTTAAAAGATGCTACACATGAATTATGGATTGATGGGACACATGAAAATGGTATAGAAAAGACAATAGATTTTGCCGGAAGGGAATCTTCATACCATTCAGTTAGAGGTGAAAATACCCTCTACAGAGATTACCCGTACATATACTGTCAATATAAATCGCGTTACAAAGGATGACTTTGTAGGTTCCGGTACGTTTGAAGACCCTTATCTTATTTACAACCTTCATACTTTACAAGAAATAGCTTATGACCCTACTCTTCTTAGATAAACACTTTCAATTAGCTTGTGATATTGACGCTACTAATACGGTTAACTGGAATAATGGAGCAGGTTTTGTACCTATTGGTAACCCTGCGAATAAATTTACCGGTTACTTTGACGGGGCAGGACACACCATTACCGGTTTATCTATTAATCAACCGGAAAGGGATAATGTTGGTCTCTTTGGCTGTACAGAAGGCGGAGAAATTAAAAACCTCGGTCTGGTAGATTGTGCGATCAGCGGAGGTAACAATGTAGGCTCTTTAGTGGGGCATAATCAAAATACCTATTTAGAAAATTGCTTTAGTACAGGAACAGTTAGTGGTACTTCAGTTGTGGGTGGTTTAGTCGGATATGGTTCCGGAGCTTATGCGGGCGGAAGATATTATCTCGATAATTGTTACTCTCGTGCTTCTGTCCAGGGAGAGGTTGTTACCGGTGGCTTAATCGGAGAATTGGGCAGTGGCTGGTTAAAAAATTGTTATGCTTCCGGTTCTGTGCAAGGTATAGAAAACACGGGTGGTATGGTAGGTTCTTTGGCTACAGCTAATTGTCAACAAACAAACTGCTATTGGGATATAGATGCTAGTGGACAAGCAAGTTCAGCTTTAGGTATCGGGTAAAACTACGGCTGAAATGCAGGAACAAGCAACCTATAATAATTGGGACTTTGATACCACGTGGGTAATTGATATTGAAACAAATGGAGGCTATCCCTATTTACGTGTTTTTAAAGATACTCTTTAGTCCAGTTAATGATAGCTCTCTACTTCTTTGGCTAGATGGAAGACATGGTTCCAATGATTCCCAGACAACTATTTGGAAAGACCTTTCCGGTAAAGGTAATCATGGGGAATTATAAAACTTTGATTTCACTGAAAGCAGTGGTTGGACAGGGGAAGTTTACGGTTTGATGGAGGTAGTTATGTGGTAATGTACCTGAATAATATAGGGGATGGCAGACTTTACGATAGAAGTCTTACAAGTAGTGAGAAGTTATGCTACGAGTGGTCATAGAAACAATTGTTACAGTGGTATCTAGTCACGGAAAGGTTATGGTTTATAGTCATAGCTTCCACGTATTTCTATTCACTTTGTATGTCAGATGGTGATAAATACGAGGGGTATAAGTTGGCATTCAGTTTACTTGAGCAAACATATCATCTGTAGCAATATAGTGACACGAATGTTAGGATATGTAATCTAGATGGTATTTTAGTAAGTAATACCAGACTACGAGATGAATATATAGATTTAGGTCCGTTTAATCTTAGGGTATAGAAATAATTTCATAGGCTATAAATGGTGACTTTTATACAGTTGCGTATTATGATCGTGCTCTTACTGATGATGAAATAGCAGCAAAACTACCAAGCGGAATTACAGCGTATAAAAGCAATGACCGCAGCGAATTTAGCTGAATTAACCATTACTCCCGGAGCGTTAAGCCCTGCTTTTAAAGCTTCTAATCTCAACTATACCGTAATTCTAGAAGATCGTGCCGTAAACAGTGTTAATATTACCGCCACACCTGCTGCAGATGATGCCATGGTCACTATAGACGGACTTGGTATTGGGACAGGTCCCCAATCTATCAATGTAGATGTTTCTTCGGGAACCAAAGAAGTACCTGTTGTCGTTACCGAGGCAGATGGGATTACAACCAAGACCTATAAAATTAGAATAATTAAGGTAGGTTATCTTACAGACCTAGCTTTAAATGGTGCTTCATTACCCGGTTTTGCACCGGAAACCTTGGACTACACGATCAATGTAGCCAATGCTACAGACGCTGTGGATATTGCTGCTATCTTAGAAGACCCCACTACGCAAGATTTAATGATTAATAATCAGCCATATACTAGTGGGACTTCGATGCCTATTCCTCTTAACGAAGGTCAGAATACTATTTCCATCAAAGTAACTGTACCCGGTTATGAGACTATATACACCTTAAATATCTATCGCGCTTCTCTTGTAGATTTAAAAGCACTGACCACTAATCTCGGAACATTAAAACCTGAATTTGTACCCGGTACCTCTGTTTACACCATAACCTTAGATGATGCTCAAGCTCTAAACGAAATCGAGATTACGGCAACACCTTTTGAGGATAATGCTACGGTGACGATCGGAGCTACAAGTGGTTCGGGTGTTCAGACGGGGACAGTAGCTTTAAATCCCGGTACTAATGCTATTAATATTGTAGTTGCGAATGGTACTCTGGAAAAAACATATACGGTTAATGTCATTAGACCGGCTTATCTAACGGCACTTACTGTCAAAAACAATGTAGGTCAATCTTTAGCTTTAACTCCCGGGTTTGCCTCCACTACCTATGACTATACTTTAGCTAATGTAGCAAACAGTGTGGAATTTCTTGATATTACGGCAGTGGGAGAAGGTGCTGTAGAAATAAAAAGCAATGGTGTGCTTTGTGATGCGAGTCATGTTCCTTTAAATGTTTGGGAAAATACGATTACCATTGAAGTGATTGTATCCGGTGCTACGCGTACATATAAACTTGCAGTCTATCGTGAACCTTCTAAGAATGCTAATTTAGCAAACTTGACTACAAGCAGTGGCACTTGGGATCCAGTTTTTGACCCTGCTACTACTATTTATGCCGTAACACTAGATGAAAAAATCGATTCACTTACTCTTACTGCGGCAACAGAACATCCGCAAGCTACTGTAAAAATTAACGGTGTAGCAACAGAGAACGCCAATATTCCTCTTACACCGGGTATAAATACCGCAACCGTTACTGTAACTGCTGAAGATGGCATTACTACCAAAAACTATACAGTTGATATTCGCCGACCGGCTTACTTAGAGGCACTTACAGTAAAAAATAGTGCCGGACAAACAATAGCTTTAACTCCGGATTTTACTTCCACCACTTTTAACTATACTGTAGACACAGTACCCAATAATGTCATTGTTTTAGCTGTAACTGCCACCGGAGAAGAGTCCGCAATTATAGATGTTAATGGAAGCGTTGTTGCCAGTGGCACAGCGAAAAACGTTGCTTTAGACGTAGGTGCTACTTTTATCAATATTGAAGTAACTGAACCGGAGACGGAGATTATAAAGACTTACACGCTTAAAGTATATCGGGCAGCTGATGTTAATTTAAGTAATTTATCTACTAACACAGGTAAGTGGAATGAAGAGTTTACTTCCGGTACTACTTCCTATACGGTAACTTTGGAAAAAGGTGATAGCAATATTACCATTACGGCTGTACCTGCTGACGACCAAGCCAGTGTTAAAATTGGCGGACAAGGAACAGGTACAGGTACTCAAACCATTTCCGTATCACTTGATGTAGGGATTAATAGCATACCGATTGAAATAACCGGTAGAGATGGTGCTACTAAAAATCTTTATTCACTTACTGTCATTAGACCGGTAACCTTAAGCGGCTTAACCATTAGTAATGGTACTTTAGACCCTGCTTTTGATAAAGATACTTTGAATTATACGGCTAGGGTAGATGATAGAATAACTTCACTCGAGGTTACTGCTTCAGCAGCAGATGGTGCGAAAATCTACATCAATGATGAAGAAACTGATAAACAAGCTATACCTCTCAATATTGGCACCAATAACATTTTCATAAGAGTGGAAATGTCCGGAACGAGTAATACCTATAAACTTACTGTAACTCGTAGTGCTAGTGATGTTAATTTAGATGAGTTAAGAACCAATATTGGTACATGGGATAAAACCTTTACTCGTGAAACTACCTCTTATACTGTAACTTTGGATAAAGCTGTAGATAATATAGATGTCACTGTAACGCCTGCTGATCTCTGGGGCAACAGTTAGTGTACTCCAGCCGGTTATCGATAATTCCTTAGTATTGTGGCTTGATGGCAAGCAAGAGTCAAATGGCTCTACGGCAGTTACTTGGAATGACCTTTCCGGTAAAGGGAATCATGGCGAATTGAACAACTTTGCTTATACCACAGGAAGTGGCTGGACGGGAGAAGGACTGGAGTTTGACGGAGTGAATGATTATGTAGAATTTGGTAGATGTTAAAGCCTTGGTGCAAATTAATTTCGACATGGTCTTAATGGCTATCCTAATGTTTCTGCTAGTTACGCATATTTATTTCAATTATGCCTAAGGTGACGGAAGATACTTCTTTAGGTTCATAATTTATAAACAAGCAGTGTGCTTGGGAAGTAGGACATGTAGATTATTATCGTAACAGCTGTTCTTGCAGATGGTTTGACCACATGTTGCTGTTACTTAGAAGGCAATCGAATTGGATCAATCTATTTAAATGGTGATGGAGGTTCTTCTTGATTCAGATGTACAATAATCGGAAGTAGATCAGTGACCACTTCAATATCCTTATAATGTACTACACGATCGCGAAATCCCATCCATTTCTTGAATGGTTCCATTAACGATGTTTGTATCTACAATCGTGCCCTTACTGCCGCTGAAGTAGAACAAAACTATCGAGCCGGGCAAGAGCCTGCAGGTGCACGTACCGTATCTGTGCCTTTAAAATCAGGTCAAAATTCTATCCCCATTACTGTACGGGGTGTAGATGGTGTGACAACGAAAACATATACTCTCAATGTGATTAGACCCGGTGCTCTGGAAACTCTGGAAATAGGGAATGGAACCATAGACCCTGAGTTTACTAAAGATGTCAACGCTTATACTGTAGACAGTAATGTCTTTTTAGTAAAAGTTACGCCAACGTTAGAAGACCTTGCTACACAAGAGCTTTACCTCAATATCAATAATAGTGAAACTGATACAAAATGTGTAAGTGGAGAAACACAGGTGCTGGAGTTAAATAAGGGAATAAATACGGTAGCGATAAAAGTAAAGACACCCTCAAATAATCTTGTTAATACATATACCCTCAATGTAAACGTAGTTCCTTTAGTAGAAGAAATAGGAATGGGTGATATTGATGGTACGGGCTTACGGGAAGTACAAAGTGTTTTCGGGGCACAAGTTCTAAGCAGGTTGAACTTCAATTTAAGTCAAAGGGTTAATACCGGGTTAAAAGTAAAATTCAATTTACCGGAAGCTTTGGGAATACAACAAGTCATAGGTCTTTACAATGCGACGACGGGAGACG
Organism: Peptococcia bacterium; assembly: GCA_050951605.1. GTDB lineage: Bacteria > Bacillota > Peptococcia > DRI-13 > DTU073 > DUTS01. The sequence continues at coordinate 357,230 of JBMNJJ010000002.1, forward strand.
TTGTAACTACCAATATTGAGATAAGTAAAGATGTTCCTGAAGGGGTAGTAGCTGGTAATAACGTCATCACGATTAATAGTTCACTTGACCCTGGTGCTTATGAAGTGAAGTTTATTTTAACTAATGACCCCATAAAATTAAAGGTTGAATTAGATTCCTTTAGTGAAGTCGGTGGAAATACGTTTGAATGTACAAGTGAACCTTTAGAAATAGAATATGTTGATTTCCCTGAACTATTGTAGTAGAGAAAGTAAGAAAAGGGATTGCCGGAAGGCAGTCCCTTTTTTGTGCGCCATATCTCAAAGCAAACGGCCGGCACCTAATCCAATAACTAAAAGACGAAAAATATCGTCCTAATCCTTATCCCTATATTTGAAGAGTAGTTTTCGTATTTATTGTTTGAAAAAGGATAGTTGTCTAAACAGGTGTCTAAATTTTCCGCTTATATAATTTATTTTTTTAAAAAGAAGGAAATATAAATTTAAAGTAGAATATAAGTGGTAGCAAGTGGAGTGAAAAGGCACAATGTGGAGTATAGTGGAGTAAAAGTTTTTCCTCTTATGGAAAGAGGGGGAGGTGAGGCAGCCTTGTTTACCGGAGAATATCAACATACTCTTGATGCAAAGGGACGGTTTTGTATGCCGGTCAAGTTTCGCAGTTCTTTAGGTGAACGTTTAATGATTACGAAAGGTTTGGATGGCTGCCTCTTTGTTTATACCAAGGAAGAATGGTCTGTTTTAGAAGAAAAACTAAAGCGGCTTCCTTTTACAAATAGTCATGCTAGAGCCTTTGCCCGTTTTCTTTTGGGTGGGGCTGTAGAATATGAAGTGGATAAGCAGGGTAGAATTCTTATTACTAGTCATTTACGAGAATATGCCAACTTAAAAAAAGAGATTGTTCTTATTGGGGTTGGTACGCGGATAGAAATTTGGAGTAAAGAAAATTGGGAAGTATATATTCAGAATGCCGAGGAGAATTACGAGGAATTAGCGGAGAAGATGGTGGAGTTTGATTTAGGGTTTTAGAGGTGACTAAAGATGGTTTTTCAACATAAGGCAGTTCTTCTCCGGGAGGTGTTAGCGTATCTTCAGCCTCTTCCGGGCATGGTGATGCTTGATTGCACTTTAGGTGGAGGAGGTCATAGTAAGGCTATTTTAAAAAGTATTTTACCAGGAGGCAAATTAATTGCTTTAGACCAAGACTTGGAGGCGCTTGAAGCAGCTCAACAAGTTTTGCGTCCCTTGGGTGAAAATAATTATATAATTATGCATGCCAATTTTAAAGATTTAACAAAAGTTTTAAAAAACACGCCTTATGATCAAGTTGATGGTATGCTTTTTGACTTAGGCGTATCTTCTTATCAATTAGATCAGGGCGAGAGAGGTTTTAGTTATCAGCAAGATGCATTTTTAGATATGCGGATGGATAGAACTACTCAAAAAAAGGCTTATGACTTGGTTAATGAGTGTACACAGGAAGAACTGACAAAAATTATTTGGAATTATGGTGAAGAAAAATGGGCGAAACGGATAGCTTCATTTATTGTACAGGAACGTAAAAAAGCCCCACTTACTACTACAGGTCAGTTAGTGCAGATTATTAAAAAAGCGATTCCGAGTAATGCACGTCGCAAAGGTTCACATCCCGCTAAACGTACCTTTCAAGCATTAAGAATAGCTGTTAATCACGAATTGGAAATTTTGGCACCTGCTTTAAAAGAAGGGTTAGAAATTTTAAAGCCGGGAGGCAGAATAGCTGTAATTACTTTTCATTCCTTAGAAGATCGCTTAACGAAGAATGTATTTAAAGATGCCGCTCAAGGTTGTGTTTGTCCAAAAGATTTGCCTGTATGTATCTGCAAGCATAAGTCGAAAATAAGAATTATTACCAAGAAACCGGTAATTCCCTCGGAACAAGAAATAGCGGATAACCCTAGAGCACGTAGTGCTAAACTGCGTGTCGCCGAAAGAAAAAACTAAAGTTCTAAAGGAGAGGAAGGGTGAATAACTTTGGTATTAGCTAGGAAGAAAGCAGTGGGAGCAGAATATGACTTTACTTATCAGTATGCGTTACCACAAAAGAAAAAGCGAATTGTGGTTAAAAGACATACCAAGACCTTTCCTATCTATAAAGCTGTGGCAGGTTTTTTGTTGATTGCTTGTTTTTTTGCAACGTCCTTAGCTTATACCTATATAAAGGCTAGAATAACTTGTTTAAATTGGGAGTTAAGTCAAATAAAACGAGAGAATGCGGCAATAGTAGCAAATATAGAAAAGATAAAATTAGAAATTGCTAGCTCAAAGTCATTACACAGAATCAAGTATTTAGCCGTTAGTGAACTTGGCATGATGGAAAATCCCGGAATTGAATATCTGGTGATGAATAATATTTGTGCCGAGGAGGGTGAAGGAACGCAGAGTACTTCCCAGAAAGATGAGCAAACAAATGTACAGTTAGCTTCAAGGGAGACTAAAAACAGTATTTTCAAAACTATTTATGATGTAATTGCTTTACAAGGTATTATGGGGAAAGGATAAGACGACATTTGGGGTGAGCTAAGTTGTCTATATCTATAAAAATAAAAAAAAGGATAGTTTTTATCTTTTTTTCTATAACTTTAATGTTAATTATTTTAGCAGGGCGTTTAGTTTGGGTACAGTTAGTTAAGGGAGAAGCTTTGCGTCAAAAGGCCTATGCAGTACGTTTTCGCAATGTCGAAGTTAAAGCCAAAAGAGGGATAATTTATGATGCCCAGGGGAAACCCTTGGCTATTAGCGTTAGTACAGATTCGTTTTATGCAAATCCTGCTGAGGTTAAAAAGTCTAAACGAGAAAAAGAAATTGCTCAAAAAATCGCCGGGATATTAGAATTAGAGCCGGATAAAGTTTTACAACAAATTACGAAAGAACAGGCTTTTGTCTGGATTAAGCGACATGTGCCAGAGGAAAAAGCAAAAGCACTTAAAGCAGCAAAATTACCGGCAACAGCAGAATTCGCAGCAACTAATAGTTTACCGGGTATAAAATCCGTAGAAGAACCGGAACGTTTTTATCCTAAAGGGCAGTTGTTAGCAAACGTTTTAGGGTTTGCCGGGATTGACCATCAGGGTTTAAATGGTATCGAGAAATCTTATGACCAAGTATTAAGTGGAATTTCGGGAACAATTATGGTTGAGTATGATAACAGAGGACAGGAAATACCGGATGCTTTACAAAAATATATTCCTCCTCAAGATGGTAATAGTATTTATTTAACGATAGATGAAACAATTCAATATATTTTGGAACGGGAATTAGATGGAATTATGCAATTACATAGTCCTAAAAAAGCCGGGATTATTGTGATGGAACCGAAGACGGGTCGTATTTTGGCGATGGCGATGCGTCCTAATTTTGACCCTAATAAGTATAATGAATTTACTCAAGCTAATTGGAGGAATTTTCTTATTTCTGATGCTTATGAACCCGGTTCTACTTTTAAAACGGTAACAATGTCGGGGGCATTAGATGAAGGTATAGTTAATGTTAATGATCGATTTTATTGCGGAGGTTTTGTGCAGGTTGGGGGGAGGAAAGTAAGATGTTGGAAGTCATCACACGGTAGTCAGAGTTTTATGGAAGGTGTACAAAATTCTTGTAACCCTGTTTTTATAACTGTGGGTTTACGTTCAGGGAAAGATGTTTTTTATCGATATTTACACGGTTTCGGTTTTGGAAAAAAAACAGGAGTTGATTTGCCGGGAGAAGCTACAGGAATTGTGATGAACAAGGAAAAAGTTCAAGAGATTCATTTAGCTACAATGTCTATCGGGCAAACTAATGCCGTAACTCCTTTGCAATTGCTTACCGCTTTCGCTGCAATGGCTAATGAAGGTAAACTAATGAAGCCTCAGATCGTGAAAGAAATTAGGGACAAAGAAGGGAAACTTATTCAGACGATCGAACCGGAAGTGGTACGTCAAGTAATTTCTCCGGAAACAGCTCAGCTGGTGATGAGTATTTTAGAATCTGTGGTTAGTGAGGGAACTGGGAAAAATGCCTATGTGGAGGGCTATCGAGTTGGTGGTAAAACCGGTACGGCACAGAAAATTATTCCCGGTGGTGGTTATTCCACCAGTGAGTATATTGGCTCTTTTATAGGAGTAGCTCCGGTAAATGACCCGCGTTTAGTTTGTTTAGTAGTAGTAGATTCACCGGAAGGGATGTATTACGGGTCACAAGTAGCGGCTCCTGCTTTTAGAAATATTGTCCGCGATACTTTACGTTACTTGCAAGTACCTGCACAAATCGAACCTGAAAAGATAGCTAATAATCTGCAAAGTATGGAGTTGCCTAGTTTGGTGAATTTGAAAATTGCTGAAGCGGTAAAAATTCTTGGTGGGAAAAAGCTAAAAGTGGATATTATAGGTCAAGGCACTAAAGTAAAAGCTCAATTACCCCTGGCCGGTACGAAGGTAGTAGAAGGTAGTAAGGTTGTTTTATATACTAGTATACCTGCTGAGGGAGCAGAGCCAGAAACAGTTTTTGTTCCTGATTTTACCGGAAAGAATATCGTAGAGGTTAAAGAAGAAGCTAGTATGTTAAATTTAAATTTTGATATTCAGGGTAGTGGAGTAGTTGTAAGGCAGGAGCCCGAACCGGGACATCAGGTGCCGATAGGAAGTAAAATTAATCTTTATTTGGAAACAGGGTCAGAGGATGTTTTGTATCCCGTAGGGCCTTAGGTTTGAGTTGATGATGGTGAGGTAATAATAAAAACAGAAAGGAGGATGAACTTTTTGAACTTAAAAGAGTTAATTAAAGATATAGAAGTTTTAGCTTGTGGTGGTAATTTAGATATAGAGGTACTTGATTTAGCTTATGATACGCGGGAATTAAAACCTCATTCTCTTTTTGTGGCAATTCCCGGTTTAAAAATAGATGGGCATAAATTTATTAGGGAAGCGTTTCAAAAAAAGGCGGTGGCGACGATTATTGAGAATAGTAAATTTCGGTCTGAGCAATATCCTTGGGTGCAAGTTCCCAATAGTAGAAAAGCCTTGGCTGATTTAAGTTGTACTTTCTATGGGCAGCCTAGTCATTTTTTGAATGTGATCGGTGTAACAGGAACAAATGGTAAAACTACTACGACAAATTTAATTACGGCTATTTTAGAAGATGCCGGTCATCTAACGGGATTAGTGGGTACTATTCATAACAGAATCGGTAAAAAAGTTTTACCTGTTTCTCATACTACCCCTGAAGCTCCTGACTTGCAGAGATTATTGAAGTTTTTTTTGTCTAATGGTGCCGAGTATGGAGTGCTTGAGGTGAGTTCACATGCTCTAGAGTTACAACGGGTAAGAAATACTGAGTTTGACATAGCTGTGTTTACAAATTTGACGCAAGAACATCTTGATTTTCATAAAAACATGGAAAATTATCTTTTGGCAAAAGGTAAATTGTTTAGTAATATTGGATATCATGTACATAAAAAAAGACGAAAGTTTGCTATATTTAATGCGGATGACCCTTATAGTCAATATCTTGCTGAAATGACGAGGGTACCGATTATTACTTATGGGCTTAAAAATAATGCCGATGTGCAAGCAGAAGAGGTACAAGTTACTTCTGCCGGTGTGAAATTTATGCTTAGATATACGGACCAAAAACTTCCGGTAAAATTAAAGCTAACAGGTCTTTTTAATGTTTATAATTCGCTGGCAGCGATTGCTGTAGGTTTGGTGGAAGGTATACCTATTGAGAAAATTATTGCTACTTTGGAGAACATAACGGGGATACCGGGTCGTTTTGAAAAAGTCAATCGTGGTCATGAATACACAGTAATTGTTGATTATTCTCATACTCCGGATAGTTTAGAAAATTGCCTTAAAACGGTGTTGGAGTTTGTCCAAGGAAGGATTATTACTGTTTTTGGTTGTGGTGGGGATAGGGACAGAACAAAACGCCCTTTAATGGGAGAAGTGGCGGGACGATACTCGGATTTATGTATTGTTACTTCTGATAATCCACGGTCCGAAAAACCCGAGTCAATTATTGCCGAGATTATTCCCGGTGTAGAAAAAGGAGCTAATGGTAGACCTTTTTGGCAAATAGCAGATCGTAAAGAAGCTATTTTTAAAGCTGTTCAGGAAGCAAAACCGGAAGATATTATTATTATTGCCGGCAAAGGGCATGAAGACTATCAATTAATTGGTTCACAGGTGCTCCCTTTTGATGATCGTAAAGTTGCGGAAAAGGCTTTACGTCAAACAGGAAAGTGGAGAGACTAGGGAGGAAAGAAAAATGTTTGGTTTTACTTGGGAAAAAATTGTTACTGTTGTGCAAGGAAGTTTAGAGATAGAAGGTAATTGTCCGGAGCCTTTGGGGGCATGTATTGATACGAGGTACCTAAAAAAAGGGGACCTCTTTTTTGCCCTTAAGGGCGAAAAAACTGATGGCCATTATTTTTTAAATGAAGCACGAAATAAAGGTGCAAGTGGAGCAGTCGTGACTTTTCGACCGACAGATTTTTCTTGCACTGATTTTCCTTTAGTAATAGTTGAGGATACGGTAAAAGCTTTACAGCAATTAGCGATAGCCCAGCGTAATTTATTCTCCGGCACAGTAGTTGCGGTAACAGGAAGTACAGGAAAGACTACTACTAAAGAGATGATTTATGCTCTTTTACGAGAAAAAGGACCTGTATTAAAGACAGCAGAAAATCATAATAATGACCTTGGTTTACCGTTGACTATTTTAGCTTTAAAGAAGGAACATCAGAGTATTGTTGTGGAAATGGGGATGAGAGCTTTAGGAGAAATTGATTTTCTCTGTCGAATTAGTCAGCCTGATTATGGAGTAATTACAAATATAGGACATACGCATGAAGAACTTTTAGGGTCTCAGGAAAAAATTGCTCAAGCTAAGGCAGAGCTTATTTCTCATCTACCGGCTAAGGGCGGTCTTGTTTTACCTTATGCGGCGAAAAATATTCTCCGACCTTGGCTTATTAACATTCGTTGTCCCTTGCTATGGTTTGGTTTAAACAGCCGGACAGATATTTCTGCTCAAGAAATTTGTGTTCAGGGTGAAAAAGGTCTTAGTTTTAATCTTCTTTATCGCGGGGAAAAAATAAGCGAAATTAAGCTTCCTCTTCCGGGGAGACATAATATTTCCAATGCCTTGGCTGCGGCAGCTATAGGTAAACATTTAGGATTTTCCGGGGTGGAGATTGCAGCAGGTTTGGCTAAGGTAGAGCTCCCGCGGATGCGTCTGGAATTTAGCCGAACAGCGAATGGAGAGGTCCAAGTTATTAACGACACTTATAATGCTAACCCTGATTCGATGCTTTCGGCGTTAGAAGTATTACAACAGGTGTCCCAAGGTAAGCGGGCAATCGGAGTTTTGGGTGATATGTACGAGCTAGGGGCTTATACAGAAGAGGGACATCTTTTGGTAGGTAGGCAAGTCAAAGAAAAAGGATTAGCATATCTTATTACAGTGGGTAAATTAGGAGAAATTATTGCACAAGGTGCTCGAGAGGCAGGGATGAATGCGGATAGAGTATATTCCTGCCAAAATAATGTTCAAGCTTTAAGTTATTTAAAAAAGATTAAGCAAGCGGGAGATATTGTTTTAGTAAAAGGTTCCCGAGGAGTAAAAATGGAGGAAATAGTCGCAGGATTGCTTTCGGATTGAGATAGAGGAGGTTATGTTCTTGCAAAGTATTTTTATCGCTTTTATTTCTGCTGTAATTGTTTGTTTGTTGAGTGGACCCTTTTTAATTCCTTTTCTACGTAAATTAAAATTTGGGCAGCATGTTCGTACTGATGGACCTAAGGCTCATTTACAAAAAGCCGGAACACCTACTATGGGTGGGTTAATGTTTTTTTTAGGTTTATTAATAAGTTTGCTTTTAGCTGGGGAGTATAGTTTTCATTCACAGGTGCTTTTTTTAACAACTTTAGGTTTTGGTTTGCTTGGATTTCTTGATGACTTTATTAAGGTAATTATGAAGCGACCGTTAGGTTTAAAGGCACGCGAAAAAATTATTGGACAATTATTTATAGCAGGTATTTTTACTTATGTAGCTTTAGTTTCTTTAGGAAGAGGTACAGAAATATTAGTTCCCGGTACCTCGGTTTATATAGATTTAGGTTGGTTTTATCCACTCTTTGCTATTTTTGTCTTAGTAGGTACAGTCAATGCAGTGAATTTAACTGATGGCTTGGACGGTTTAGCTGCGGGGGTTACCGTTTTTACAGCATTAGGCTATCTTTTAATTACTAAAGCTTGGGGTCTGATGGAGATAAGTATTTTTAGTGCTGCTTTATTGGGTAGTTGTCTTGGTTTTCTTTTTTTCAATCTTTATCCGGCACGAATTTTTATGGGGGATACAGGCTCCTTAGCTCTAGGCGGTGCCGTAGGTGCATTAGCTATTTTAACTAAGACAGAACTTTTGCTGCTTATTTTAGGAGGAGTATATGTAGTAGAAGCACTTTCTGTTATTTTACAAGTACTTTATTTTAAAATTACAGGAGGGAATAGGCTTTTCTTAATGGCTCCTCTGCATCATCATTTTGAATTAAAGGGGTGGAGTGAACAACGGGTTGTTTTTACTTTTTGGATAGGAGCGGCTTTATTAGCTATTGGGGCAGTTGTACTTACATTGTAAAGAAAAGAGGTATGAACTAAGTGGAAATTAAAGGAAAGAGGTTTTTGGTCATTGGTGCTGCTCGTAGTGGTCAAGCTGTAGCGAAATTTTTGCTAAAGTATGGTGCACACGTTTTTTTAAATGATTTAAAAAAAAGGGAAGATTTAGGAGTAGGTGAACTAGAGGATTTAGAAAAAAGGGGAGTTCAGTTAATTTTGGGCCAACATCCTGTGCTCAATGAAATAGGTCCTGACTTTTTAATTGTCAGTCCGGGAGTCCCTTTTTCTATTCCTCCTTTGTTAGAAGCCCAAAAGAGTGGTATTCCTGTATGGAGCGAAATAGAGTTAGCGGCACGGTTTGCAAAGGCACCTCTTGTTGCGGTTACGGGAACTAATGGGAAAACTACAACGACAACTTTAATTGGAAAAATATTTTCCGATAGTGGTCGGAAAGCTTTTGTAAGAGGAAATATAGGAGAACCTTTGATTAGTAAGGTAGAAGAAATAAGTTATGAGGATATTATAGTATTAGAGGTTTCCAGTTTTCAGTTAGAAACAACAGAAACTTTTCGACCGAAGGTAGCCTTGATTTTAAATTTAACACCGGATCATATCGATCGACATGATAATTTTGCTGGTTATTGTCGGGCTAAGAAGAAGATTTTTCTTAATCAACAGGAAAATGATTGGTTAATTTTAAATGTGGATGATCTGGAAACGAAAAAACTGGCAGCTCAAACTAAGGGGAAAGTTCTATTTTTTAGCCGGCAACATATCTTAGAAGAGGGTTTTTGTGTTCTAGATGGTTGGTTGGTAGTTAAGCACAAGGGACAAATTACACGTCTTTTACCCACAGAGGATTTACAGATTAAAGGGAGTCATAATTTAGAGAATGCTTTGGCTGCAGCTGCTGCCGGTTGGGTAATGGGGGTTGAAGTGGAAAGCCTTGCGTACAGTTTACGTACTTTTTTAGGAGTAGAACATCGTTTAGAGCCGGTTTTGACGTATCAAGGAGTAACTTATATTAATGACTCGAAAGGAACGAATCCTGATGCTTCGATTAAAGCTTTAGAGGCTTATGACCAGCCGATAGTACTTATTGCAGGAGGAAAAAGCAAAGGTAGCGATTTTTTACCTTTTGCTATAAAAATCAAAGAAAAAGTAAAAGAACTTGTTTTAGTCGGGCAGGCAGCACCGGAAATTGCCGAGGCTGTTAGAAAAGTTGGTTATACTAAAATTCATCATGTTTCAAGTTTTGCCGAGGCTGTAAAAGAGGCCAGTCGTCTTGCTAAGGAGGGGGAGATAGTTCTTTTATCACCTGCTTGTGCCAGTTTTGATTTATTTGCTAATTTTGAGCAGAGAGGTGATGTTTTCAAAGAGTTGGTACATCGTTTGACCGAGGAAAAAAGTTAAGGGTAAGGTAAAACGGTATTTAGAGGAAATGGGGGTGAACAGATGGGTTTGAAAAAAGGAGCACCTGATTTAGGGATGTTTTTTACAACAATGTTTTTACTGGCTATCGGTATTGTTATGGTTTTTAGTGCCAGTTATTATGATACTTTAGAAAATGACCCTTATTTTTATTTACGCAAACAGTTAATGTGGGCAGCACTTAGTTTTGTGGCGATGTTCATTATGATGAAAATTGATTATTTTCGTCTTAAACCGTATATTAATTTTATTTTTTTTGTCGCTCTTATTTTGTTAATCGTTGTTCTTTTTTTTGAACCATCTAAAGGGGCGCGACGTTGGATAGAGTTAGGCTTTATTAATATACAACCTTCAGAAATTATGAAATTAAGCATGGTTCTTTTTTTAGCAAAAGAATTGTCTAAAGTGGGGGCACGGATAAAAAATCTGATTACGGGTGTAGGCCCTTTCCTTTTGCTTTTAGGGGTTGTGGGAGCATTAATTTTGCGGGAACCGGACTTAGGAACAACTTTAGCCATTACGGGAACTACCTTTGTACTTTTAATTGCGGCAGGATTGCGGTGGAGGCATTTTTTTGTGCTTGGTCTTTCGGGATTTGTGGTGGTAGTAGCTTTGATTATAGTGAACCCCAATCGAATTAATCGCATTATCGGTTATCTTGATCCTTGGTCACATGCTTCTAAAGAAGGTTATCAGTTAATTAATTCTCTCTATGCTTTAGGTTCAGGAGGACTTTTCGGCATGGGGTTAGGGAATAGCAGGCAAAAATTAGATTATTTACCGGAACAAAATACAGACTTTATTTATGCGATTTTAGGAGAAGAGCTAGGCTTTATAGGAGCGTTTTTAGTTATCTTGCTTTTTTGTCTTTTTGCTTGGCGAGGTTATCGGATTGCTCTTACTTGTCCGGAAACTTTTGGCAGTTTTCTGGCAGTAGGCATTACCACAATGATTGTTTTACAAGCTTTTATTAATATGGGGGTAGTTACCGGGCTTTTACCGATAACAGGAATTGGACTGCCGTTTATTAGTTATGGAGGCTCCTCTTTACTTTTTTCGATGAGTGGAGTAGGGATTCTTTTAAATATTTCCCGCTATTGTTCAAATCCATGATATAATTTGTGATAGTGTTAAAGTGTGATTGAGGTGGAAGGTGTGCGTGTAATCTTGACAGGAGGCGGTACGGGTGGTCATATCTATCCCGCGATAGCTATTGGTCAAGCACTACAAAAAAAATGGCCTCAGTGTAAAATTTTATATGTGGGTACAAAAAACGGTTTAGAAAACAAAATTATTCCTGAAGTAGGGTTTCCTCTAGTTACTCTTGAGGTAGAAGGTTGGCAAAGGAAATTTTCTTTTCAAGCCATAAAAGCAGGTTGGAAAGCGAGTAAAGCTTTTTTTGCTGCCCGGAAAATAATTCGTGATTTTTCACCACAATTAGTTATTGGTACCGGTGGCTATGTCTGTTTGCCTGTAGTAGGGGCGGCTTCACGTTTAGGTATCACGACTTTATTACATGAACAAAATGCGATTCCGGGTTTAACTAATAGGTTATTATCAGGTCGGGTCACGGGAATACTTTTAACTTTTCCGGAAGCAAAAAAGTATTTTTCTGCTCAAAGTCAGGAAAAGATTAATGTGACCGGATTACCGATTAGACCGGCTATTCTTGAGGTGGAAAGAGCAGAGGGACTTTCTTATTTCGGCTTTTCCCCTGATAAACTTACTTTATTGGGTATAGGTGGCTCACGCGGAGCAAAAAGTATTAATCAGGCCATGCTTTCTGTTTGTCGTCAATATGTTGATGACCAGCGAGTACAAATAATTCATCTTACGGGACAGACAGGATATGCGGAGTTTCAGCAGGAGTTTCAACAGGCAGGTATAGATGTGGCTAATAATGGAAATATTATTATAACACCCTATTTGCAGGAGATGGAGTACGCTTTAGCGTGTACTGATTTATGTGTAGCGAGAAGTGGAGCTGCTTTTCTTGCCGAAATGACGGCTAAAGGTCTTCCCGGAATTTTAGTTCCTTATCCCTATGCTTCCGAAAATCATCAGGAACATAATGCTCGAGCTTTGGTAGAACAGGGAGCAGCAGAGATGATTTTAGATCGTGATTTGACGGGGGAAGCATTATTGGAAAAGATAGAAAAGGTGCTTTTTGCTTGTGAGCGTAGGGAGAAAATGGCGCAAAAGAGTAAACAAGCAGGGAAACCTGAAGCTATTGAAAAGATTATTGAAGTTGTGAAAAAATATTTAGATGTATGATATTTAAGATTCGAGTCTAGAAAACAAGGACAAGCCAAGAAGGCAATAGCCGGGCTTCTTTGTAACACCTTTGAGAATAATTGCATATATAGTAAACTACAGAGCAGGTTATTTTTTATTTAAAGGGGAGAAGGAAGTTTTAGGCGGTCAGGGAAGGAGAAGTCTCTAAAATGTATGAAAAGGAAAAAATACATTTTATCGGTATAGGTGGGGCAGGGATGAGTGGGATTGCGCAAATATTACTAGAACTTGGTTATAACATTTCCGGTTCAGACCTGCAAGTTTCAGAAATAACAGAGCGTTTAGTTAGTTTAGGGGCAGTGATTTATCTTGGTCATCACGAAAATAATTTAGATCAAAGTGTGTATACTGTCGTTGTTTCATCAGCGATTCCCTTAAATAATCCAGAGGTGGTGAAAGCTAAAAGTTTAGGGATTCCTGTTATTCAGCGGGCGGAAATGCTGAGTAGGTTGATGAAACGACAGAAAGGAATAGCAGTTGCCGGTGCTCATGGGAAAACAACAACGACCTCGATGATTGCTTTTCTTCTTGAAAAAAATAATTTTGACCCTACTGTTGTTTTAGGGGGAGAATTTAATGATATAGGAGGAAACGCGAAGCTGGGGCAGGGAGAATTTATTGTTGCTGAAGCTGATGAATCGGATGGTTCTTTCTTAAAATTAAACCCGACGATAACTGTAGTTACAAATATTGAGGATGACCATTTAGATTTTTATGGTACACAAGAAAAGATTAAATCGGCTTTTTATGAGTTTATTCTAAAAACGCCTCCGGACGGTTTTGTGGTTCTTTGTTTGGATGACCCGGGGGTCGCTCAATTAGTGCCGGAGATAGAAGGAAAAGTAAAGCTTATTACGTATGGCTTTTCTTCTGCCGATTATGTAGCGCGAGATTTAAGACTCGAGGGTTTTGTAACGAAGTTTAGTGTAGAAAATCGGGGCAAGGTTTGTGGAGAGATAACTCTAAAAATACCCGGAAAGCATAATGTTTATAATGCATTAGCAGCTATAGCTGTAGGAATGGAATGTGGTCTCTCTTTTACGGATATAGCTAAAAGTTTGTGTGATTTTCGAGGTGTTCAGAGAAGATTTGAAAAAGTTGCTGAGATTGATGGTATCCATATTTATGATGACTATGCTCATCATCCTTCGGAATTAAAGGCTACTTTAGCTGCAGCGAAAACAGTCGGAGCACAACGAGTTGTGGCAGTATTTCAGCCCCATCGTTTTTCACGAACACAGTTTTTAAAGCAAGAGTTTGGTACAGCTTTTCTGGATGCCGATGTTTTAGTAATGACAGAGATATATTCAGCGGGAGAAAAACCACTTAATGGTGTTAGTTCCCATTTATTACTTGAAGAAATACAAAAACAAACAGGACAGAAGATTGAATATATTCCCGATAAAAATTCGATCGCGGGGCAACTTGTGGAGATGGTACAACCGGGAGATTTAGTGCTAACGTTGGGGGCCGGTGATATTTGCTCGATCGGTGTAGCTTTGCGGGATTTACTAATGAAAAAGGAAAAAACAGTTTCTTAAAGTAGGAAACGTTTCGGTATAATAAGAGAGTAGATTCGTTTAGGGTAAATTGAGGGGATACGGGTGAAAATGCAAGAGTTTTATAAACTATTACAAGAAAAAAAGTATGGACCTCTTTTTTATGAGGAACCGTTACAAAAATATACAACTTGGCGAGTAGGGGGACCGGCGGACCTTCTTTATCGACCGACAGAGCTTAGCGAGTGTGCTGAAGTTTTGCAGTTAGCTTGGCAACATCAGATTCCGGTAAATATTTTAGGTGTAGGATCTAATGTTTTAGTTGCTGACCAAGGTCTTAGAGGTCTAGTTATCTTGACAGAAGGGTTGCGGAAAATAGTTTGGCAGGAAAACTTGGTTACCGTGGGTTCTGGTGTTTTGTTATCTCATTTAAGCCGTTTAGCTGCGGAAAAAGGTTTAGCAGGTTTAGAGTTCGCCGCCGGTATTCCCGGTTCCTTAGGTGGAGCTGTGGTGATGAATGCCGGTGCTTATGGTGATTCCTTAGAGCAGGTAATTGTTAGCGCGAAATCTTTAGATAGGGAGGGAAAGCTTAAGACATATAGTAAGGAAGAATTAGCTTTAGGCTATCGAAATAGTATTTTTAAACAGAGGAAGGAATTAATTGTGGAAATAAAATTGGCTTTACAAAGAGGGAATATTTCGGAAATTAAGGAACGAATGACACGGTATCTTAATTTACGTCGTGCAAAACAGCCTCTGGAATGGCCTAATGCAGGCAGTGTTTTTAAGAATTCGGGGCAGGGAGCAGGACGGTTAATTGAGGGTGTTGGCGCAAAAGGTTGGCGTGTGGGAGATGCCCAGATTTCTGAAAAACATGCAAATTTTATTGTAAATCTTGGTGAAGCTAAAGCTAGTGAGATTATGACTTTGATAAGGGAGGTGCAAAAGGCGGTAAAACAAAAGTATAATGTGGAGTTGGAAACTGAAGTTGTCTTGTGGGGTTTTGAAGACAACAGGAGGTGACAGTTATTGGAGAAGTATGTTATTATTGGCGGGAATAAGTTGTCAGGAACTGTACGTGTAAGTGGTGGAAAGAATTCAGTTTTGACTATCTTGCCCGCTTGTCTTTTGTCTAAGGGGGTTTGTACTATCTATGATGTTCCTAAATTGAGTGATGTTAAGGTAATGCAAGAAGTATTACTTTGTTTAGGTGCTAAGGTAGACCTTAATGGTACTACGATGGTGGTAGATGCGTCTAATGTTAGCACAGTGGAATTACCAGATAGATTAACCAGAATGATGCGTGCTTCTAATTTAGTGATGGGACCAATTCTTTCACGCTTTCACCATGTTAAATTGGCTTATCCGGGTGGTTGTTCAATAGGTTCTCGTCCTATGGATCAACATTTAAGAGGGCTAAAACTTTTAGGAGCACAAATAATAGAAAAGCACGGTTATATCGAAGCTAAAACGGAGCATTTGATAGGTAATGAGATTTGTCTTGATTTCCCGAGTGTGGGAGCTACGGAGAATTTAATTATGGCGGCTACTTTAGCTCAAGGTGTAACTACAATTAGAAATGCCGCTCGCGAACCGGAGGTTGTTGATTTACAGAACTTTTTAAATAAGATGGGGGCTAAAGTAAAGGGAGCAGGTACAGATGTGCTTAAAATTGAGGGTGTTCAAGAATTAGGTTCAGCTGAACATACAATTATTCCGGATCGGATAGAAGCAGGTACTTTTATGGTAGCGGCTGCTATTACAGGTGGAGATGTTTTTATTAAAAATGTTATCCCGGAACATATCGAGGCAGTTATTTCAAAATTAAGAGAAGCCGGAGTACAGATAATGGAAAGTAATGGAGGAATTCGTGTTCGCAGTTATAGACGGCCAAAATGTGTTGATTATAAAACGATGCCCTTTCCGGGCTTTCCTACAGACATGCAAGCTCAGCTGATGGTGCTTATGGCTGTATCGGAAGGGACTAGTATTGTTACAGAAACAATTTTTGAAAATAGGTTTAAACATGTGGATGAATTTCGGCGCATGGGGGCCGATATTAAGGTAGAAGGACGGGTGGCGATTATTAAAGGTGTAAGGAGCTTGAGTGGGGCCTATGTAGAAACTTCAGATTTACGAGCGGGTGCGGCCTTAGTTATAGCGGGATTGGTTGCTGAGGGGGCCACAGTTGTCGATAAAATAAACTTGATTGATCGTGGTTATGAAAATTTTGAACAAAAATTACGTAATCTTGGTGCCCGGATTTTAAGGGTTAACGGAATCAAGGAAAGGCAATAATCGCCTTTTCTTTTACGTAAAGAGTAGACAAGACTAATTTATAATTTCATTTTTAAAACATTTGATATAGATAATCAATTATGGCATAATGATAAGAAGAATGTGTAGGAAAGAGAAAAAAGTATGTCCAAGAAAAGAAAACGTAATAAACCTATAATTGGATTAAGTTTTTTTTTATTGTTTTGTTTATTATTATCTTTTTACTTTTTTATAAATTCCGCCTTTTTTAATTTGCAAAAAATAGAGGTTAGAGGTTGTTCCACTATAGAGAAAGAGACAGTAATAAATTTAAGTGGATTAACTTTAGGAACTAATCTCTTCAAGATAGATATACAGGAAGCTATAACTAAATTAGAACTGCATCCGGTAATTAAGACAGTATATGTTTCTAGAAAACTTCCTTATACCTTGGTGTTAGATGTGAATGAGCGAATTCCGATCGCCTTAGTTGTGGGAAGTGGTGAGTATTTAGTTATTGATGAAGAGGGAATCTATATTAAACAGGTTGATGACTTACTTAATTTTAATCTTCCTGTGATTAGTGGAATTACCTTAAATGAGGAGATATCTTTAGGTGACAACTTAACTACATCGGGGTTAGAGTCTGCTTTACAATTGCTTCGCTTGATGGACAAAAGTTTTTTAGAAAATGTTACAGAAATTAATGCAACAACTTCTTATAATCTTACTTTAAAAATGTTGCAAGGGGTAAAAATACATTTTGGTGAACCGGAGGAAATTGAACGAAAACTACAACTTATTCAGGAGCTTTTAGTAGAAAATGAAGAGTTAATAAATAAGCAAACAGTAGAATATATTGATTTACGATATAAATCTTTACCTGTAATTAAACGAAAAAATTAAAAAGATTAAACTAAAAAAAGGATAATCGCTAGTGATTGTGGAATAACCATTATAATAATGAAATAGTACGAGAAACCTTAAAAGTTTGACCATAAAGGAAAGGGGAAAACGATATATGCTGGAGTTTGAAATGGAAATTGACCAGTATGCCCAAATAAAGGTTATAGGTGTGGGTGGCGGTGGTAGTAATGCTGTTAACAGAATGATTGAAAGTGGTTTGAAAGGTGTAGAGTTTATTGCAATTAATACGGATTTACAAGCATTACATCTTTCTAAAGCGGAAAACAGAATTCAGATCGGGGAGAAATTAACGAGAGGGCTTGGTGCAGGAGCAAATCCGGAGATAGGATTTAAGGCTGCAGAAGAAAGTCGTAATGACATAGAGGCTGCTATAAAAGGGGCAGATATGGTTTTTGTTACCGCAGGCATGGGTGGTGGAACAGGAACAGGCGCGGCTCCTATAGTTGCTGAAGTAGCTAAAGAATTAGGTGCTCTGACAGTGGGTGTAGTAACTAAACCTTTTATTTTTGAAGGACGGAAAAGACAGACTCAAGCAGAAGCAGGGATCGCTAATATTAAATCAAAAGTAGATACTTTGATTACTATTCCTAATGAAAAACTTCTTCAAGTTGTAGATAAAAACACTTCGATTAATGATGCGTTTCGGATTGCTGATGATGTTTTGCGACAAGGTGTACAAGGCATTTCAGACCTTATTGCTGTACCTGGTTTAATTAACTTAGACTTTGCCGATGTGAAGACAATTATGCAAGAAACAGGAACAGCGTTAATGGGTATTGGTGTAGGTTCTGGTGAAAACAGGGCTAGTTTAGCTGCAAGAACCGCTACTTCTAGTCCTTTATTGGAGACATCAATCGAAGGGGCAAGAGGAGTACTTTTGAATATTACCGGTGGAGCGGGCTTAGGTTTATTTGAAGTTAATGAAGCAGCGGAAATTATTGCTCAAGCTGCACATCCGGAAGCTAATATTATTTTTGGTGCGGTTATTGATGAAAAGATGGATGAAGAAGTTAGGGTGACGGTTATTGCTACCGGCTTTGATAAGGAAGATAAAGTCAAAGGACCGGAAATGGGTATAAAGCAACCACAAGATGAGGATGAGTTATATATTCCCGAATTTTTAAGACGGAATAGAGGCAAGTAAGTAGGCAAATAATTTAAATTTATAAGGAAAAGGTGACGAGGGGACGTTTCGCTTGTCACCTTTTTTGTTGTGTGCGAAAAAAGGAGGAAAATGTACGAGAAGTATTGGCAAGATTTGACAAAAAACAAGGGATACTTGTTGTATAATTAGGAAGGAAGTGAAGGGAAGGCCCAAGGTGATAAAGGTGGGGGAAACCGGGCTTGTAGTTAAAGTCTATTTAGATATTATTCTGCTTATCAATTTTATAATGGATTTTTTTCTTTTATGGGCGACGGGAAAAATTACCAATCTATCAGTTAAGATAACTAGACTTATCTTAGGTGCCGTTTTAGGTGCTTTTTATTCTCTAATTGTTTTATTTCCGGAGTTGCCTGTAGGCAGTTCTTTTTTGGCTAAGAATATTTGTGCAATAATTATGGTTGTCATTGCTTATCGACCAAAAAGTGTGAGGAAGTTCGTGCGTGCTTTGGTTTATTTATATATCTTATCTTTTACGATGGGTGGGGCTGTTTTTGCTGCGGTATATTTAACCGGTAGAGCCCCCGGGTTTATCCAAGCCTGGAATGGTGTGGGCATTTTAGGAGGAATTCATTATGGTTGGTTAACGATAGGATTAGTTGTAACTTTTTTTTTAGGTTATGGTGGATTTCACTATTTGCGGAAAAATTGGTTACAGCAACAATTAATAAATAAGCTTACTATTTGTTTTTGTGAACAGGAAGTTGTAGTCACCGCTTTTCTGGATACAGGAAATCAATTAACTGATCCTCTTACTAAAAAACCGGTAATAGTCGTAGAAAGTGCAGTTTTAGAAAAGATATTGCCTAAGGAATTAATGCAAAAAGTGAGTAGAGAGAATTTAGAAACAAATGAATTGCTTGTTTCTTTGGATCAGAATTGGGCTTCTAGAATACGCTTGATTCCTTTTAATTCTGTGGGTAAAAGTCATGGTTTGATGATTGGTTTGCGACCTGATGTTGTCATAATAAAAAATGAGCGTCAAGAGATTATTACGAGTAATGTAGTTTTAGGCTTAGTTAATAAGTCATTATCACGGGAGGGACAGTATAGAGCTCTATTGCATCCACAAATTTTGCAAAGCCATTAAAAGAAGGAGGTAAAAATGCAGGCAAAAAGTAAGGTTTCCTCAGTACAACTAAATATTAAACAAATCGTAGCGAAAGTATTACAAATATTGGGGTTAGATGAAGATATTTTTTATGTTGGTAGTAGTGAAGCTTTACCTCCACCACTTACCGTTGAAGAAGAAAGTCATTTGTTACATCGCTTAGAAAAAGGTGACCAGAATGTTAAAGGAACTTTAATTGAAAGGAATTTACGTTTGGTAGTATATATTGCGAGGAAGTTTGAAAATACGGGAATTGGAATAGAAGACTTAGTTTCTATAGGTACAATTGGATTGATTAAGGCAGTTAATACTTTTGACCCCACTAAAAAGATTAAATTAGCTACTTATGCTTCCCGTTGTATTGAAAATGAAATCTTAATGCATTTGCGACGAAGTAACAAAACTCGCTTTGAAGTATCTTTTGATGAACCCTTAAATATTGATTTAGATGGAAATGAATTACTTCTTTCTGATGTAATGGGAACGGAAACAGATCTTGTTTATAGACCTTTAGAAGAAGAGGTCAATAAAAAGCTTCTTATGTTGGCGATGAATAAATTATCTAGTCGTGAACGAAAAATTATGGACTTGCGTTTTGGCTTAAAAGATGGACAAGAAAAAACACAAAAAGAGGTGGCTGACTTTTTAGGAATATCCCAGTCTTATATTTCGCGTTTGGAAAAGCGAATTATTAAAAGGTTGCGGAAGGAATTTCAACGAATGGAGTGAAAACTTAATTGAATAAATATACAAAAACATTGTATATATAGGGCTGTTTTGATAAAATAATAGAGGAACCTAAAAGATGAACTAGAGGTGGAGGGACCCAGATGATGATTAGAAAGGCTAAACCATGTGATGTTGAAGCTATACATGCACTTGTGAATAAATATGCAGATAAAGGGTTAATGCTTTCGCGTCCACGTAGTATGATTTACGAATTTATTCGTGACTTTATTGTGGTAGAAAGCGAAGGCCAGCTTGTGGGGGCAGGGGCTTTGCATATTATGTGGTATGATTTGGCGGAGATACGAGCTCTCGCTGTAAAAGAAGGTTATACACGGCAGGGGATAGGGAGACAAATGGTTGAATTTCTTTTAGAGGAAGCGGCAGAACTAAAGATCCCCAGTGTTTTTACCCTTACTTATCAGCCCGGTTTTTTTATTAAATTAGGGTTTATAGAAGTAGCTAAGGAAAGTATGCCACAAAAATTTTGGCGTGACTGTATTAGTTGTCCTAAATTCCCGAATTGTGATGAGGTTTGTTTAGAGTATAAAATTAACTATTAAAGAGAGTCTATGGACTCTCTTTTTTCTCGGAGGTTATTCCCAACTATCAAAATTTTAAACGGTATATTTGCCTTTTATAGCGGTAATAATGTTGTTAGCTATGGAAACTTTCCGAGGAGGCAAAAATGATTATTAACAAAGTAGAAATATGTGGTGTAAATACGTCTAAACTACCGGTTTTAAAGAACTCAGTAATGCGGAAACTTTTTAAAAAAATGCAGGCAGGTGATTTTTCGGCTCGGGAAGAATTAATAAATGGTAATTTACGTTTAGTTTTAAGTGTAATTCAGCGTTTTACTAATCGTGGAGAATATGTTGATGACCTTTTTCAAGTAGGTTGTATTGGTTTAATGAAAGCAATTGATAATTTTGATTTAGCCCAGAATGTAAAATTTTCTACTTATGCTGTGCCGATGATTATTGGTGAAATTAGAAGATATTTAAGGGATAATAATCCAATCAGGGTAAGCCGTTCTTTACGGGATATAGCTTATAAAGCATTACAGGTGAGAGATAATTTAGTGAATAGAAATTCTCGTGAGCCTTCGATTAATGAAATAGCGAAAGAATTAAATATTCCTAGGGAGGAGATAGTTTTTGCTCTTGATGCGATTCAGGATCCGGTTTCCTTATTTGAGCCTATTTATCATGATGGTGGTGACCCTATTTATGTTATGGACCAAATAGGTGATGAAAAAAATACAGATGTCAATTGGTTGGAAACAATTTCTATTAAAGAGGCAATGAGTAAACTTAATGAACGAGAAAGACATATTTTAACTTTACGTTTTTTTGAGGGAAAAACGCAAATGGAAGTTGCCGAGGAAATTGGTATATCACAAGCTCAAGTGTCACGGTTAGAAAAAGCAGCATTACATCTTTTGCGTAAATATATATAAATAAGGATTGATGCCCCTTCTCTTCCCGTTATCAATGAGTCTTAGTCCGAAAAAGAACTACTTAGCATTAAGTAAGGACGGGATTCATATAAATGTATTAGCAAGGAAGAGGAGGGGTTTTATGTTGATTAAGATTTCTGATTTACGTGATTTAGAAATTATTAATATAAATGATGGTAGACGTTTGGGCCCACTAAAAGATATTGAACTAGACTTGGAAAAAGGAGCAATTCAGGCTTTAGTTTTACCGAATTATACGGCGGGAAGAGTTTTGGGTATTTTTGGCAGAAGTGATGACTTGATTGTACCGTGGGAAAAAATTAAACGGATTGGGGTTGATGTTCTTTTAGTTGATTTACCAAGCCAGCAAACAGATTATTAAAAGACGATTTTTCTTGACAACTCTATATCTAGTTATTAAAATTAGAGGTAACACTATATATAGTCTTAAGAAAGGCAGGTTTTAGCTAATGCGTTGTCCCTATTGTGGGCAAAGGGATTCTAGAGTGTTAGAGACTCGACTTGCTGATGGAGGGTATTCTATTCGTCGACGCAGGGAATGTTTGGGTTGTCAAGAAAGGTTTACGACATACGAAAAGCTGGATGATTTACCTTTATTAGTGATTAAAAAAGGGGGAAGGAGGGAACCTTTTGACCATCACAAGATTTTAAAGGGACTTTTAAAAGCTTGTGAGAAACGTCCTGTTCCTTTAGCTACATTGGAAAATGTAGTAGCAGAGATTGAAAGAAAGTTAAAGAGTGGTTCTTTAAGACGGGAAGTAACGACGACGGAAATTGGCGAAATGGTTATTGAAAGATTAAAGGAGATAGATGAAGTTGCCTATGTCCGTTTTGCGAGTGTTTATCGAGAATTTAAAGATATAAATACCTTTATTAAAGAAATAGAAACACTAATGGAAAAGGAAGAGGAGGAGGAAGATGTTCACACAGATTAGGAAACGGGATGAAAGGATTGTTGCTTTTGATCCCGGTAAGATTACTGATGCTATTTTTGCGGCAGCAAAAGCTGTAGGTGGAGAAGATCGACAGCTGGCTTTAGTGTTAACTGTGGAAGTAATGAATTTGTTAAAACAAGAGTATCAGGGCGAAATTTTTAGTGTTGAAGAAGTACAGGATGCGGTAGAAAAAGTGTTGATTAACACGGGACATGCTCGAACGGCTAAAGCGTACATACTATATCGTGAAAAACGTTCCCGTCTTCGTGAAGCACGGACAGAGTTAATGGATGCGGTAGCGGAAATTTTACAAGAAACTAATCGTGATAATGCCAATGTCGGTAATTCGCCTTCGGCCAAGGTTTTACAAATTTCCGAGGCTGCTTCTAAAAATTATTATTTAAAACGTGTTCTGCCTGAAGATGAAGCTCTGGCTCATCGAGAAGGAGATATTTATATTCATGACTTAGGTTGGTATGGGAAAACGATGACCTGTTTACAAATACCTTTGGACAAGCTGCTGAGGGAAGGGTTTAATAATGGGCATGGGTATATCCGACCACCTAAGGGTATAAAAACAGCAGCGGCTTTAGCGGCAATCATTTTGCAGAGTAATCAGAATGATATGCATGGTGGTCAATCTTTTGCCTATTTTGATCGTGACTTAGCCCCTTATGTGGAGCTTGAATATCAGCGTCAAGAGAAAAAACTGCGGGAAGCAGTAGAACGATTAGGTTTAACTGTAGAGGAAAAACAGTTTAAGGAGATGGCACTAGAGTATACGGAAGAAGAAGTTTATCAAGCTATGGAGGGCTTTGTCTATAATTTAAATACGATGCATTCTTTAAGTGGTAAGGAGAGAATTTGGGTATATGATAAAGTGGAGGAAAAATTTTTTACTATCAGCATGGAAGATTTTCATCAGAAATATATGAAAGGGCGTTATCAAGCTCTTAGTTTAAATTATCAAAATGGGTGTACAGAATTAAAGGAGATTACAGGCACTTTTCAACATAAAAATATTCACAAGCTTTTTACGATTAAGTTAAAATCAGGGCAAAAAGTAACAGTTACTGATAATCATTCGGTAATGGCTTTGGGGGGCGAAGGTGAAATAAAAACAGAGACACCTCATAACTTAAAACATTGTTTAGTTCCCCGAGAACTAGGGGTTTATAGTAAAGAAATTACGCTTAGTGGAGAAAAAGCGGAAAAATTAGAGGAAACAATTGAGGTTTTGGGAGAACAAACGCCCTATGATTATGAGTTTTTACGTGCTTTAATAAAAGATGTTTATGGTGTATTTTGCCAAAACTCTTTTAATTATCGAATTACACCTGCTTATCTAGAAAAAATTGCCGGTGATTTAGCTAGTAGAATTTTAGAAGATGAAGAAAAAATACAAATAGAAAGATTATCTAGCAAAGATTATTGGTTAGATCAATTAGTGGAAGTTCTTCCTCAAATTAAAACTTCGGCAAGGTATTATTTACTAAAAATATTAGCCGAAAAAGAATTGCCACGATATTGTAAGCGTTTACCGGTGTTTTATCCTTATAAAGATATGTTACAGCGTTTTTATCTTCCGGAAAATGTTAATTTGGATACTGCTAGCCGTATTGATAATCATTGTCAGAGTCCGGCTTTAGTTATGGAATGGGCTTGTCGAATTTTGGAGCAGAATCAAAAGTTTGTTAATTTATTAGAGACAATTATTAAAGTTTTACGTCTTTGGCCGATAAAAGTAAAAGAATTAGTAGAAGAAGCTCCTGAGGAATATGTTTATGATATTTCTGTAGCTGATAATGAAAACTTTTTGGCTGCCGAAGGTATCTTTGTTCATAATTCTCGTGCGGGTGCTCAAGTTCCCTTTTCCAGTATTAATTTGGGTACAGATACTTCGTGGGCGGGGCGGATGATTAATAAAAACTTTCTTCTAGCTTTTGAAAAAGGTTTAGGTAAGGGGGAAGCCCCTTTATTTCCTAATGTTATTTTTAAAATTAAAGAAGGAGTTAATTATGAAGAGGAAGACCCTAATTATGACTTGTTTAAATTAAGTTTAAGAGTAGCTTGTAAACGTTTGCAGCCTAATTTTTCTTATCAAGATGCCAGTTTTAATGCTCCGCATCGTGAAGAAGAGGTGGCCTATATGGGCTGTCGGACAAGGGTTATTGCTAATGTCAATGGTCCTGCAGTGACTAATAGGCGGGGTAATCTCTCTTTTACGACAATTAATTTACCACGGCTGGGGATTAGGTCGGGTGGAGACCTTACTCTCTTTTGGCAATATCTTGATGAGGTGATAGATTTAACAATTAAGCAGTTGTTGACTCGTTATGACTTGCAGAAAAAACTTAGAATTAGAGACTTCCCTTTTTTGATGGGTCAGAAATTATATTTAGATAGTGAAGATTTAAAACCTGATGACTCTGTAGAAAAAGCAATTCGTCATGGCACTTTAAGTGTTGGTTTTATAGGTTTAGCCGAATGTTTAATTGCCCTTACGGGTAAACATCATGGCGAAAGCCCGGAAGCACAGGCTCTTGGTTTGGCGATTGTTAGTTATCTGCGACGCCGTTGTGATGAGGCGACTCGTCAATATGGGCTCAATTTTACACTCTTAGCCACTCCGGCTGAACAGTTAAGTGGGAAATTTACTAAATTAGATTTAGAACGTTTCGGTGTAGTTCCGGGGATTACGGATAAGGAATGGTATACTAATTCTTTTCATGTACCTGTTGAATATGAGATTACAGGTATGGAGAAGATTGCTTTGGAAGGACCATATCATAAGTATTGTAATGCCGGACATATCTCATATGTAGAGCTTCCTTCTGCACCTCACCAGAACTTAGAAGCTTTTGAAACAATTATAAGAGCGATGTGTGAAGCTGATATGGGTTATTTTGCCGTAAATTTTCCTGTTGATATTTGCAAGGGATGTGGTTTTAACGGAGTGATTGAAACGGAAACTTGTCCCCAGTGTCATACAGAAGGGCAAATTAGTAGAATCCGTCGGATTACAGGGTATCTTTCGACTTTGGATAAGTTTAATGACAGTAAATTAGCGGAAGAAAGAAATAGAAAAATACATTTGAAATTTGGAGGTTAAGGGGAGGAAGGGCAATGCGTTTAGCGGGAATTGTGCCGGAAAGTGTAGTTGATGGCCCGGGGCTAAGGTTTGTGGTGTTTGCGCAAGGTTGTCCACATCATTGTCTCGGTTGTCATAATCCGGATACTTGGGACTTGCAGGGTGGACAAGAAATGACTTGGCGTGAAATAAGAAAGATGCTCAGAAAAAGGCGGAAAAATTTACGTGGTCTTACTTTATCAGGCGGAGAACCCTTTTTACAAGGGCATGAAATGGCGGCCTTGGCTCGTGAAGCTAAGAAAATGGGCTTAGATGTAGTAACTTATACAGGATATGTTTATGAAGAATTATTGACTTTGGAATTACCGGGGAGTCGAGAGCTTTTGGAAGTTACGGATATTTTGGTAGATGGTCCTTTTCGTCAGGAGTTAAAGGATCTTTCCTTAGCGTTTCGTGGTTCTCGTAATCAGCGTTTGCTTGATTTAGCAGCGATACGGGAGATGTCTATTGCGTAGTTACTAAGGGTGTTTTAGAAAAAAAGAAATAGTAATTAAATTTAGAAAGAAAAAGCACACTGCATAAATAACAGTGTGCTTTATTTTCCGGTAACATTTTAAGCTAGAAACATTGGGCGGGAGGAGTGGGTGGGCAAACACCCGGAAGTGTAACACAGGGTGCCGGCACACAGAATCCATAACTGGGAACAAGAAGTTGCACCCTGAGGATACATTTGAGCACAAGACAAATTTGTAAAGTACAAGTTAAGGAAAGTGTTTTCTCTCCGGGGTTGCTAGGATCACCACTAACATCAGTGATAACACAATTACAGAAATTGATGATGCTTTCTGAGCAGTCAGGATCTACTCCTTCCGGACAGCAGAGGGTAACTGTTTTCGTAAAAGTAAATTCTTTATCTTCAGTTTCCGTTGGGTCGTTGGGGTTAGTGAGGGTGATGGGAACGGTTACGAGGACAGTTATCGTGAAAAAGCCTCCTCCCACATCGGTGCGGGAAACTTCTTGACATTCAATGTCTCCGTTTTGTGCACAAGGGATTACGCCACCTTCTTCGAAGTCATTTTTAAATTTGACTGTTGTATCCCTAGTTAAATCATGAATTTGAAAACAACTGTCATAAATTTTATCGACGGCAATACATTCTATCCTTGTAAAAGGCGGGCAACCCTCCGGTGGGCATTCACCAGGTGTTACTTGGGCAATTTTGGCTTCGGACATAAATATTCCTCCTTTTTTAATATAATGGGTCTGATGTATTTTATTAGACAGGTTCTTTAAATGTTACAATTTTTAAAAGAATAAATTTGAAAATAAGTAGCTTTTTTAGGTTTAATTAATAGCGTCCGCAACCCTTACAGTTATGTTCAAGACAATGATACCCTAATTTGGTAAGTACGTAGATAATTGTTCCCACTTGGACTTTTGCGGGATTAAAAGATACCAAGACTTTTTTTGTGGGAAGGTCAGTTGTAACTTTATTCACTCCGTTTAAGTTTTGCAGGGTCTTAATGACCTTTTCTTCATCAGCTGCGGAATTTAAGTTGGTTAAAGTTAGAGGAAGAGATCGGGACAGATGAAAATTAGCTTTATTTTGATACCAGGACATTTTTTCCTCCTTATTTTATGGATAGTTGTCTATTTTTTATTTTATGCCGTGGACTAGTTTTGGTGCATAGTTAAAGGTTGCCAAAATTAAACAGCGGGAAAAAAATATACAAAATTTGTAGAAAAAAAGCCTTTGCGGAATTTCCTTTAATTAGATTAACCGACAACTTCTTGGTTCTTGTTTGTTTTAAGCTAGGCAAATAGATATAGTAACCATTTATTAAAAAAAGAGGAGGTTAAGATGATTAGAAAATTAACAAGAAATTTAGTTGTTTTTGCGATCAGTTTTCTTTTAGTTTCCCAACTTTTTATTGGACAAGCTCAGGCCTCTTGGGGTGCGGCGAAGCTTTTTGAATTACTGCAACAGCAAAATAGTTCTCCTGTAATTCCATCGCCTACACCAATTCCTGAACCTACTCCACAACCAAAACCAACACCGGTTCCGGAACCGACTCCTGTTCCTGAGGATCCTAATTCCGAGCAGGATAATTATAGTGCTTTATCAAGTCAAGAAAGGGAAATGTTGCAATTAGTGAATGAAGAAAGAGCCAAAAATGGGTTAAAGCCTTTGACCTTAATGCCGGAATTGACGGAATTGGCTCGTTTAAAGAGTAAAGATATAATTAAATATAATTACTTTGCTCACACTTCACCGACATATGGCTCTTTTGCCAAAATGGTTTCTGATGCGGGAATCCGCTTTTATTCGGTAGGTGAAAATTTAGCTAAAGCTAGAAATGCAAGACATGCTTTTTATTTGTTTATGGGCAGTTCAGGGCATAAAGCTAATATGTTAAATCCAAATTTTACTCATGTAGGTATTGGGGTAGTGCAGGATAAGTATGGGGTTGTTGTGACCCAGTTGTTTATTATGAAGTAATTTTAAAAAGGTTGTATCTGTTGATTCAGGTACAACCTTTTTTTGAAAACAAATTAACCTGTTTCGCGAATATTCTTTAGCATATATTTAATTTTTTCATATAGTAATAGCAAGAAGATGATAAGGTGGGGGACAGGTTATGAATATACAATTTTTGATAAGTTTTAAAGATAAAAAAGGTGATTCTGCGAGAAGTAAAATACGTATTTTTTATTCTTTAAGGAAACGTCACGAAAGTTGGCAAATAATATCTTCAATTATGGAGAAGCTGCGGGGAAGCTTTTCCAATTTCGAGTGGGAGATATGTGACTTTTTTGGTTTTATTTGCAATTTGAAATATATGGGCATTTATTTTTCCTCTCAACCTATTATATTTATGGAAATTGATAATCTTAAATTAGAAGAGCAAGAAGTTTTACAAGATTTGATGGCTAAAATTTTAATTATGCTTAAAGGTGATTCTGTTCCTTCTATAAAAAACGATGTTTCCCCAATAAATAAATCTCAACTTCCCTCAGCCAAAAGAAGAAAAAAACAAAAAAGAAAGGCAAACCCCTTACTTCCACCTCCGGAAGGACCTGTTTTTCAATTTGTTCCTTTAGCTGAAGGAGGAGAGGGCTTTCTCCTTTCCTTCCTCCTCAGCATAAAGAGTAAGCAAGGTGCATGTTCATCAACCTAAATCTTGTGTTGGATGAACAAAATAAAGTAGAACTTAATTTATTAGAAGAAATAAAAAAATGGAGTCAATCTGAGTAATTACCTTTGTCCTATTTATGTAGTCAAGACACCCTCTGCTATGTCTGTTCATATTATAAAACAGACATAGTTTAATTATTTTTGAATAGGGGGGATTATTTTGGAAAATATTGATTTTGTGGCAAAGGCAAAGGAAGTTTGGCAACACCCGGAAATTAAAGCTTTGGCACGGCGCTGTTTCAACAAGAAATTTAATTGTACTCCTGTAATTATGGAAAAGGTATGTGCTTCCGGAAGCAAGTGTTTCCATGATATTCATTATTTATTTCAAACAGAAAAGGGGTGTCCTATCCCGTCTGATGCCTGTCCGATTAATTGTGTGGTGAGTAATTTCGTTATTTGCGGAGTGGGATGTGAGCCTTGTCCACCCGGCGTATCTTCTCCTCGTCGTGCCGGTGACTGTATTATTTTCACGGTAAAATATAAGGTACGTGTGTGGTTTGAATTTTTTGATAAGGCAGCTAAATGTTTAGAAGTAGGTATGGTTAGTGAATGTTTTACTAGAGAATTGGCTATTCCGGTAGAGGATATTGATGGAGGCTGTATTTTATGTAATCCTGAAGCTGTTGATTTGTGTATTAGAAGAATTAAACTTGATTGTATTCGTGCTGTTGTGGTTCCGAAACCGGCAGGTTATCCTAAGAATTGTCCGCCTTATGCCATTGAAGTTACGGTAGAAAAAGAGTTTTTTGCTTTAGAATCAGGTCGCTCTATTATTTGTGTTCCTACTTGTACGGAAGAATGTATTGAATTGCCTTTCCCCATTCTGCCAGGTCAGTGCATACCTTTTGAACGTGAGGCTCAATGTGAGGAGTTTTGTGAGGAGACAGATTTGGAACCCGGACGTTGTGCTCAATGTCCACCACCTCAGCCTTGATTTTGCAGGGAAGAGGACAAGAGACGGTAAAAAATGTTCTCTTGTCCTTTTTTAATTGAGGAAAAGATGCTGTACTGTTTCCCGTTCCCTGCTTCGTCCGGAACAGACTAATACTCGATTGGGTTGATTATTTTAGTTAGATACTGTCCCGGGTATGCATCAGCAAAGTATTACCTATGGACTCCTAAAGCTAAAAGGAATCGAACTCTCTTCACCTTGGGTTCGGGCTATGCATGACCATGTGGGGACCCCCATCCCCACTTGGGGTAAACGCCCTCACCACATCGGCTCAGTTCGTTCTTCTGAACAAGGGCTTTAATGGAGTCCTTTAGGTAAGCACTTTGCTTTATGCGAATCATGGAAATAAATTTCCTTCCTCCGTCAGTACCTAGTTTAAAATGGTATGAGTAAGGGAAAGGAACGTTAAACGGTACAGCATCTTTTCTGAGGGAGGAAGGCAGAGGTGCGTTTCCCGTTCCCTGCTTCGTCCGGAACAGACTAGTACTCGATTCGGGTTGATTATTTTAGTTAGATACTGTCTCGGGTATGCATCAGCAAAGTATTACCTACGGACTCCTAAAGCTAAAAGGAATCGAACTCTCTTCACCTTGGGTTCGGGCTATGCATGACCATGTGGGGACCCCCATCCCCACTTGGGGTAGCTGCCCTCACCACATCGGCTCAGTTCGTTCTTCTGAACAAGGGCTTTAATGGAGTCCTTTAGGTAAGCACTTTGCTTTATGCGAATCATGGAAATAAATTTCCTTCCTCCGTCAGTACCTAGTTTAAAATGGTATGAGTAAGGGAAAGGAACGTTAAACGGTACAGCATCTTTGCTTGTTTTTTTTCACAAAAAAGGTAGAATGGAAGTAGTTAGTGCGTGAAAGCGGAGGGTAAAGTAATGGATGGAGCTTTTTTTAGGCAAGAAAAAAATGGAATAGAGTTTTATACAGTTCCCTCTTTTGCGAAAACTGATCTAGTAAAACATGCTTTTACCGGAAGAAAGGGTGGTTTCAGTCAGGGAAAATATAGTACTTTAAATTTAAGTGTTTTTACCGAGGATGACTTGGCTATTGTCTTAGAGAACCGGCGTAAATTTTTGCTGACTTTAGGTATTGAGGCAAAATCTATTGTCAGTGCACAGCAAGTACACGGTGATAATATTTATAGGGTAACTGTAGCCGATAGAGGACGAGGAGCTTATGCCAAGGAAACAGCAATACCGGCTACTGATGCTTTGATTACCCAGGAAAAAGGTATAGCTTTGTTGGCTTTCTTTGCTGATTGTGTTCCTGTCTTATTTTTAGACCCTGTACAAAAGGTAATTGCTCTTGCTCATGCCGGTTGGCGGGGGACGGTAGCTAAGATTGCTGCTAAGACGGCTCAAGTAATGCTTAAGGACTATGGTACTAAATTTCAGAATCTCTTAGTAGGGATTGGTCCGAGTATTGGACCTTGTCATTATCAAGTTGATGAACCGGTTATTACTAAAGTAGAAGCGGCTTTCCCGACAGAGAAAAGTCTTTTGTTGACGAATAGGGAGAAAGGTTTAGCCCAATTAAATCTTTGGGAGGCTAATCAACAACAGTTGCTTGAGATGGGAATACCTAAGAAAAATATAACTGTAGCTGGATTATGTACTTATTGTTATTCAGAAAAGTTTTTTTCTCATCGTTGGGGAATGTTAGGAAGACAGGTGGCAATAATCATGCTGAAGTAGAATTAAAAGAAAACATAATATTTTGCAAAGGAAGTGGCAGGATAACGTGGTTTTATCGTAGAATATAGATTACAGTTTATTTTTTAGCTACTTCTTTGATTGGGCGGAGATTTTGTGGTGAAGAGAAGGAAACGTAAACGTAGTAAATTACCGTTAATAATTTTTGGTATAGTGTTTCTTTATTTTCTTTCGAAAATAGTTTTTAGTTATTTGCCGGTTGAGGTTATTCAGGCAAGGATTTCCGAATTAGAAGATACTTTTGAGGGCGAGTTTATCGTTTTACGTCAGGAAAGAGTGATTACGGCACCTTTTAAAGGTTATTTTATTAAAATTAAAAATGAAGGGGAGAGAGTAGCAAAGGATACGGTACTTGGTTACTTAGAAAAAGTTGAAGGGACAAGTTTAGAAAAAAAGAGTTCACTACCTATAAAAGCTTCGGCGGCGGGCTTAATTTCTTATCAGATTGATGGTTTAGAAAGTATATGTGCTCCGGAGATGTGGTTACAGTTGGATTTAAGCAAGTTAGAAACATTACTTAAAGTAGTGAAAGCTTCTTCAGCGGAGAAGGATGACCAAGACAATCAAAAGAGAGAAGGAATGCTTGAGGCAGGAGAAGGTCTTTGTAAGATTGTTGATAATTTGGATTGCTGTTATTTTTATTGGTCGGGTGCTGGGGCTTATCCTGAAAAAATTAAAAAAGGAGGTAATCTTCGTATTCGTTTTGAGGATAATCAGGAACTGGTTTTAAAGGGGGTAGTAGTAGACCTTTCTCGACAAACAGGGAAGTATGGAGTTTTGATTAAAATTTTAAATCTGGGCAATCTTAATTCTAGTCGTAAAGAGAAAGGCGAAATTATTGCTCATACTTATAAAGGAATAGTATTGCCGGAAAAAGTTTTAGTGGAGAAAGATGGTCAATATGGTGTTTATCTTTTTAAGAAAGGACGAGCTTGCTGGAAAAAAGTTGAGAAAATAGCTCAATTACGAGGCAAAGTTGTTTTATCAAATTTAAAAGAAGATGATTGGGTGATTGCCGACCCACAATTGGTAACTGAAGGGAAACGGGTTACTCGTATTAATAAATGATGTGCTTTAGTGGGGAGATTATTTATGGAACAAATGGTCAGAAATATAAAAAGCATTAAAAGTGAAATAGAAAAAGCTTGTGTCAAGGTGGGCAGGAATCCGAATGAAGTAAAGTTGTTAGCTGTTTCTAAGACTTTTCCTGTGGAGACAATTAAAGAAGCTTATGATGCAGGACAGTGTTTATTTGGGGAAAATCGTGTTCAGGAGTTATGTAAAAAAGCACCCTTGCTTCCTTCAGATATAGAATGGCATTTGATTGGGACTTTACAGCGAAATAAAGTAAAATATATTATTGGAAAAGTTGCTTTGATTCATTCAGTAGATTCTTTTTCCTTAGCTCGAGAAATTAACAAACGAGCTTTAAGAAAAAATCTAGAGGTAGACATTCTTTTACAGGTTAATGTTGCCGGAGAGGAGAATAAGCATGGCTTTACTCCAGAAGAAGTACAGAGTAAGGTAGAGGAAATATGCAAATTACCTAGAATAAAGATTAAAGGACTAATGACGATGGCTCCTTTTACGGAGAATTCGGAAAAAGCACGTCCGATTTTTCGGCAGCTAAGAATGTTGGCGGAATCTATCGAGAAACTTCAGTTACCCGGTGTACAAATGCAGGAGCTTTCTATGGGCATGAGTAATGACTTTCGGGTTGCTGTAGAAGAAGGAGCAACTTTGGTTCGTGTGGGTAGCCGAATTTTCGGCACAAGGAATGATGTGAGGAGGTAGTGAGTGCATGAAAGCGTTGGATAAATTCCTGGATATTATGGGATTTAGCGAAGTCCAAGAAGAGGTCGTTTTTGAAGAAGATGAGCCCAGGGAATATCTTCCTGTATGGAAGTCTCCTAAGACCAAAGGACAGGTGGTTCCCTTTACTGCTAACAAAAATAATAAGGTAATTTTATTGGAACCACTTTCTTTTGATGATTGTCAGCTTATTTCCGATCATTTAAAAGGCAGAAAAATTATAATAATCAATTTAGAAAATATGGAAATATCTTTAGCTCGTAGAATTATTGATTTTGTTGGGGGAACAGCTTATGCTTTAGGGGGCTGTTTACAAAAGGTAGGTACGGGGACAATTATTGCTACGCCTAGCAATGTTGATATATCGGGAGATATGAACAGTGTTAGTCAGCCTAAAGAAGTTTTTGCTTGGATTAATAAAATCTCAGAGGGTTCTGACGCAGGGAGGTAGTAGTGTTGCAACAACGGATTGGTTTTATTGGTGGAGGAGCTATGGGTGAAGCTATCCTTAAAGGGTTATTGGCGGGAGGTAGAGAGGCCCGGGCTTTCCTTATTAGTGACTTGCAAAAAGAACGACGGGAGTTTTTAGAAAAAAAGTATCAGGTAGCGACAACAGCAGAGAATAAAGTAGTGGTCGAAAATAGTGATGTTATTATTTTTGCAATCAAACCCCAGAATTTAAAAGTGGTTGTTGATAGTTGTGCTTCTGTATTTAATAATAAAAAGCTGTTGATTTCTATTCTTGCCGGAATAACGACAGTGATGTTAGAAGGGTTTTTTCCTGAAGGAAGTAGGATTGTTCGAGCAATGCCAAACACTCCGGCTTTAGTGGGAGCAGGGACAACAGTTTTAACAGGAGGTAAGTTTGCTTCGGAAGAGGACTTGCAAATTGCGCTGGAAATTTTCCGTGGTCTGGGTAATGTTAGTATTTTGCCGGAAAAAATGTTAAATGCTGTTACCGGTTTAAGTGGTAGTGGTCCGGCTTTTGTAGCTTTGTTTGTTGAAGCTTTAGCAGATGGTGGTGTGTTGGCGGGTTTACCACGGAATATAGCGATGAAGTTAGCTTTAGATACAGTAGCAGGAACAGCAAAACTTCTTGCCGAAACAGGGATGCATCCGGCTGAATTGAAGGATAAAGTTACTTCACCTGCGGGCACAACAATTTATGGGATGTTGTCTTTGGAAAAGAACGGTGTGAGAGGAACGATTATGGAAACTGTATTAGCGGCCACAAAAAGAGCTGAAGAGATATAAGCAAGGGCGTGAAACATATGCGGAGAGGAGCTGTTTTGAATGTTGACCCCATTAGATATTCATAATCGCGAATTTAGGAGGAGTTTACGGGGATATGATATTGATGAAGTTGATGAGTTTTTAGATGAAGTGATTAGAGACTTTGAATCTTTATATAAAGAAAATTTGGATTTAAAGGAAACAATACAACAAAAAGAGGAGAATATTAATCGTTATAAAGAATTAGAACAAACTCTTCAGAATACGTTAGTTTTGGCTCAGCAGACGGGGGAAGAGGCTAAGCAGAATGCTAAAAAAGAGGCCGAATTAATTATTTGGGAAGCTCAGAAAAAAGCAGAACAAATTTGTAGTGAAGCGGAAAAAGAAATAATAGCAACTACCCAAAAACTGGAAAGAATGCGTGGTTTAGAAAAACAACTTTATGTAAAAATGAAGAGTTTTTTATTAACTCAACTTGAGTATATGGAAAATTATAACGTAGAAAATGCTGTACAAACTAAACAAGTCGATTTGGGAAACGAAGAAAGTCAAGAGAATCAAGTAAAAGAGGTTGAAGCGTCTTTAAGAGAAAGGAAGTTTTCAGAAAGTGTCAATAGTTATGGTCAAGGAGACTCCCAACGGTCTAAGGTTTAAAATTAAAGTACAGCCACGGGCTAGTCGTAATGAGATAACCGGTTGGCAAGGTGAGATTTTAAAAATTAGGCTTACTGCGCCTCCTGTTGATGGTGAGGCTAATAAGGTTTGTCTTAAATTTTTAGCTGATTTTTTTGCAGTGTCGCGGCGACAAATAAGTATAATTAGTGGTTTAAAAAGTAGAAATAAAACAATCGAAATTACAGGGTTAACTTTGGATGAATTTAGGCAACGTTTAAAAAGCAATTAATAAGACGCAATTCAGCGAAATGATTTTTATAATTTTTATTTCGAAAAAATTGACAAGGATCGTTTTGATAACATATACTTATATCTGTATTGTAAGATATATAATTGTACAGAATATAAATTAACGTGATGAAAGAGACGGTTCTTGATTAGTAACTTATAGCGAGCCTGTAAATGGGTGAAAGACAGGTAGGAGAAAGTCAAGATAGGATCACTCTGGAGCAAGTAAAACTGAAAGATAGTAGGTTTTACCGGATGACCTCCGTTAAGGGGTTATAAAGTGGCATGTTATTGTCAATAGGGTGGTACCACGGGAAACAACTCTCGTCCCTTACGGGAAGGGAGTTTTTTATTTACAAATATTAAGTATAGATTATTTTATAGAGGTGAAAGGTATGTCTAAAAAGGAATACAATGAAACATTAAATTTGCCGCGCACAGATTTTTCAATGAGGGGTAATCTGGTTCGCAAGGAGCCTAAAATCCTAGAAAAATGGGGGAAAATGGACTTATACAAGGTAGTACAGGAAAAGACTAAGGGCAGACCTCAGTTTAACCTTCATGATGGTCCACCTTATGCTAATGGGGATATTCATATGGGTCATGCCTTAAATAAAATTTTAAAAGATATGGTGATTAAATTTCATAGTATGACTGGCTATGACGTTCCTTATGTTCCCGGTTGGGATACACATGGTTTGCCGATTGAGCAACAGGCAATTAAAACGTTAGGTTTAAATCGTCATGCCCAAGACCCTGTCGAGTTTAGAAAATGTTGTCGTGAATATGCTTTAAAATATATCGATATTCAGAAGGAACAGTTTAAACGATTAGGAGTACGAGGTGACTGGGATAATCCCTATGTTACTTTAGACCCTAAATTTGAAGCTGTACAAATAGGTGTTTTTGGGGAGATGGCGAAAAAGGGTTATATCTATAAAGGACTTAAACCTGTTTATTGGTGTCCACATTGTGAAACAGCTTTAGCTGAAGCAGAAATTGAATATGATGAAAAGAAATCAGCTTCGATTTATGTTAAATTTCCGGTTTCTGAAGGAAAAGGTTTGTTATCAAAGGGCAATACTTTCTTTGTTATCTGGACTACAACTCCATGGACAATCCCGGCTAACTTAGCTATTTGTCTCCATCCTGATTTAGAATATAATGTTTTAGTTGTTGGGAAGGAAAAATATATAGTAGTACAGGAATTACAAGATTCTTTTCTGGAGGTTTTAGGTAAACCGGAATATACAGTAGAAAAAACTTTTAGAGGAGAAGAATTGGAAGGGATTGTTTGCCAACATCCTCTTTATGAAAGAGATTCTGTTGTTATTCTCGGTGATCATGTTACTACAGAGCAAGGTACGGGCTGTGTGCATACAGCTCCCGGTCACGGTGTGGAGGACTTTGAAGTTGGTAAAAAGTATGGTTTAGATGTGCTTTCCCCTGTAGATGACCAGGGTAAATTTACAGAGGAAGCAGGGCAGTTTGCCGGTATGTTTATTGGCAAAGGTAATCAAGCCGTGATTAAGGCACTTGAGGACCAAGGTGCTTTAATTTCGATGGCCTTTATAAAACACCAGTATCCTCATTGTTGGCGTTGTAAAAATCCGATTATGTTTCGTGCAACAGAGCAGTGGTTTGCTTCTATTGATGGTTTCCGTCAAGAAGCACTGGAAGCGATTAAACAGGTTAAGTGGATTCCTGCTTGGGGTGAAGAGAGAATTCATCATATGGTAGCTGAACGTGGTGACTGGTGTATTTCTCGTCAGCGTACTTGGGGTGTACCTATTCCCATCTTTTATTGTGAGGAATGTAATCAAGAACTTATTAATGACGAAACAATTACTTATTTACAAGACCTTATTGCTCAGTATGGTTCTGATATTTGGTGGATGCGAGAAGCAGAAGAACTTATGCCTAAAGGAACAACTTGTCCCAAGTGTGGAGGCACAAAATTCCGTAAAGAAAAAGATATTATGGACGTCTGGTTTGATTCCGGAACTACACATTTTGGGGTTTTGGAAACGAGACCGGAATTGAGCTGGCCAGCCGACCTTTATTTGGAAGGAAGTGACCAGCATCGTGGTTGGTTTAATTCTTCGCTTTCCGTTTCTGTAGCTGTGCGTAATCAAGCTCCTTATCGAGCTGTATTGACTCATGGCTTTTTGGTCGATGACCAGGGAAGGAAGATGTCTAAATCGCTTGGCAATGGTGTTGACCCTCTAGAAGTAATTGAGAAAATGGGTGCTGATATTCTTCGCTTATGGGTGTCGTCAGCAGATTATCGTCATGATGTGGCTATTTCTTCCGGTATTTTAAAACAAATCTCTGAAGCTTACCGTAAAATTCGTAATACTTGTCGTTATTTGTTGGGTAATCTCTATGACTTTGATCCGGCAAAAGACAAGGTGGAATATGAAAACTTGCTGGAAATTGATCAATGGGCTTTACTGAAGTTACATCAGTTAATTAATAAGGTTACTGAGGCTTATCAGAACTATGAATTCCATACTGTGCATCATAATATTCATAATTTCTGTGCTGTAGAGATGAGCGCTTTTTATCTGGATGTGATTAAAGATCGACTTTATACTTCTCGAGCAGATTCTGTAGAAAGAAAAAGTGCTCAAACGGTGATGTATGAGATTATTTTGGCACTTGTAAAAATGTTAACACCGATCTTAGCTTTTACGACAGAAGAAATTTGGCAATATTTACCTCATAATGAAGAAAAAAGTACAGTACAGCTTGCTAAGTGGCCTGCTTTTGAAGAACGTTATTTAGATGCTGAATTAGAAGAGAAATGGAATAAAATTCTTGCGGTCAGAGAGTTTGTAGCCAAACCTTTGGAAGAAGCACGTCGGAATAAAGTGATTGGGCATGCTCTTGACGCTCAAGTTAAACTTTATGCAGCAGAAGAATGGTATAACTTCCTCTTTGATTTAAAAGAAGAATTAGCGACTCTCTTTATTACCTCAAGTGTGGTTTTGGATAAAGACAATAATGTACCGGCAGAGGCTTTTATTAGTGAAGAGCTGCCGGGATTAGCTGTGGTAGTAGAAAAAGCACCGGGTAAAAAGTGTGAACGGTGTTGGATTTATACGGAAACGACAGGTGAAAATGAAGAACATCCGACCTTGTGTAAACGTTGTGCAAAAGTTGTAGAATCCTTTAAATAATTGGGGGGAAACATAAAAAATGCCGACTTATTCGCCGGTAGTAGTTATTGGCGGAGGTGCTGCCGGTTTAATGGCCGCGGGTAGAGCTGGTGAATTAGGTGTACCGGTAATCCTTTTGGAAAAAAACAAAAAGTTAGGTCGTAAATTACTGCTTACAGGTAAAGGACGGTGTAATGTTACTAATAATAGTGACCTAGATACTTTTATTGAGAGTTATTATGATAAAGGACGTTTTCTTTATAGTGCTTTTCATCGTTTCTTTAATCAGGACTTAATTAAGTTATTACAAAAATATGGTACCGAGTTAAAAGTGGAAAGAGGAGAGCGGGTTTTTCCTGTTTCTGACCGAGCTGAAGATATAGTTAAGGCTTTACTTAGCTATGTTCGGAAAAACAAGGTTGAAATAAGGACGGAAGAAGTATTAGGAATATTAGTGGAAGAAGGTCGAGTCAAAGGTGTGCAAACTTCACAAGGAATTATTGCTTGTGAAGCGGTAGTAGTTGCTACAGGAGGGAAGTCATATCAGGCAACAGGTTCTACTGGTGATGGCTATCAATGGGCTCTTGAATTAGGGCATAAAGTGATTACTCCGAGACCTTCTTTAGTTCCACTTAATATTCAAGATGCCTGGGTGAAGGAATTACAAGGCTTAACTTTAAAAAATGTAGAGGTTACGCTTTTACAGGGAAAAAAGATTTTAGGTCGGGAATTTGGTGAAATGCTGTTTACGCATTTTGGGGTATCCGGTCCGGTGATTTTAACGTTAAGTCATTGGGTAGTAGAAGAAAAAATACAGCAAGGTTTATCTTTAGTTATTAATCTAAAGCCGGCTTTAGAGGAGGAAAAACTAGAGCAACGGTTACAGCGAGATTTTTATAAGTATCAGCGTAAACAATTGCAAAATGCTTTAGATGACCTTTTGCCGCGACGTTTAATTCCTGTGGTGATACGGCTGAGTGCTATTCCTCCCACTAAGTTTGTTCATCAAATTACGAAAGAAGAACGAAGAAATTTGGTACAAGCTTTAAGAGGGTTAAGGATGACCGTTTTAGGACCACGTTCTTGGGCTGAGGCTATTATTACCGCCGGAGGCGTTTCTTTACGAGAAATTCAGGCGGGAACAATGGAGTCAAAATTGATTAATGGTTTATATTTTGCCGGGGAGGTTTTAGACTTAGCCGGTGTTACCGGCGGATTTAATTTACAGGCTGCTTTTTCCACCGGTTATTTAGCGGGAGAAAATGCGGCACAAGTTGTCAGGGAAGATTAATTAAGCTACTTTTATTAAGGGGGAAAACCCCCTTTTTTTTATTTATAACTTGGTAATGATGTTGTTCTTCAAAAGCTAAGGACTTTAAGTGTTGAGTGAGGTCTTTAAGGATAGCAATTTCTTGAGGTGTGTTTTCTCCCGGTGGTAGATAGAAACCGGTTTGAAGAATAAATTTTTTCCAATGGTCATCCCAGTAGTATTCTTGGGAAATAGGGCGTAATTTAAGTATAGTAAAAGGTGTTGAACATTCATAAGTATAATGTAAAGGAAAGATTGTGTTTTTAATGGGGGCTTCAGAGAATTGTTGTTTTCCTTCTGTTTTGATGATAGTTTTTTTCCCTATTTGGCGATAATTTATTGTTAAGTTTTGTTGGAGGTGATACCATTTCTGCGCTTCAGAGGTAAGGTCTTGCCAAAAAATCTCCCAGGATGTGTTTTCGGCAAATGTTTCTTGTAGATTGTTTTCATTCCAGAGCCATATTTTAACGGGAGAGGACTTATTAAAAACATCGCCTTGTTCTTGTTGGTCTTCTTTAGTTATCAAAAAATCTTGCTTATTTTTAAAAGGGAGGACTTCTAATTTGGTGATGGGGTATAAGTTGTCTTGGCAAGAAGCAATAAAATAGTAATTAGTTCTTTTTTGGAGGATAACTAAAATTCCTTGCTGGGGGGGCAAGGATAAGGCAAGGGCGACTTCCGGTTCATCGTTGGGTAATAAATTTACAAAAACAAAATCTGTTTGCCATGGTGCGTGAGCAAGGTGAGGAACAAAGTACCGTAGTAGCATCTTACTTGTTTCTTGGAGAGCATCATGGACTAAGTTTTGTTGGGATGATTTCAAGAGATTAATTTGAATTTGAGGAAAGACAGGGATAGGTTCGCAAATTTTGCCAACCGGTATAGTTAGAAATTTTGTGACATCCAGCCAAGTAAGGAAAAAAAGGAGAAAGAGAAATACCCTATGTAGTAGTTTCTGTTTCATTATTTTTTCACTCCTTGCCAAAGGATAAAAGTTACTATATTATATATTTGATATACTATATACATATAACCATTATCTGTGTATAGAAAGGTAGGATATGATACGTTAGAAGAGGTGAAGGTGGTGTCGAAAGGGGAAAAAACTGTTCTTTATTCTAGTCATGTGGCTTTAGGAGCAAAGATGGTAGAATTCGGTGGTTGGGAAATGCCTGTACAGTATAAAAGTATTTTGGAAGAGCATCGTGCAGTACGTACTACAGCAGGCATTTTTGATGTTTCACATATGGGGGAGTTGGAGATAAGTGGTTCTGATTCTCTAGCTTTCTTACAAAGATTATTAACTAATGACTTAGCGAAGATGACTGTAGGTCAGGCAGTATATAGTTTAATGTGTTATCCCACAGGTGGGATTGTTGATGACTTATTAGTCTATAAATTAGCAGAAGATAAATACTGGTTAGTAGTTAATGCCGGGAATAAAGCTAAAGATTTGGCTTGGCTCAGAGAGCAGTTACTTCAAGAACAACAGCACAAGGGAATAAATTCTAGTGAAGAAGTAAAGATACAAGATCGTTCTGAAGAAATAGGACTATTGGCGTTACAAGGCCCTCTAGCCGAACAGATTTTAAACAGCATTTCTTCTGTTTCTTTAGTCAACTTAAAGTATTATCATTTTGTTTTTTCGGAAATAGAAGGTACGAAAGCTTTAATTTCACGGACCGGTTATACGGGAGAAGATGGTTTTGAGATTTATCTAGCTGTGGACAAAACACCTTTAATTTGGGATAAACTACTTCAAGTGGGTAAGGAAGTTGGTTTAGTTCCCGCTGGGCTAGGGGCAAGAGATACCTTGCGTTTTGAAGCTGGTCTTTCTCTATATGGTCAGGAGTTGACGGAAACGGTTACTCCTTTGGAAGCAGGATTAGGTTTTTTTGTTGCTTGGCATAAGGATGATTTTATCGGGAAAGAAGTTTTGTTGAAACAAAAAAAAGAGGGGTTATCACGTAAATTAGTAGGTTTTTTGATGTTAGAAAGAGGGATTCCCAGAGAGGGTTATCTTTTAGAAAAAGATGGTGTTTGTATAGGTAAAGTAACTTCGGGTAGTTATGCACCTACTTTAGAAAAAAATTTAGGGTTAGGCTATGTGATAAACGCACAAGCCTTTATTGATAATGAAATATCTGTAGTTATTCGAGGCAAACGTTTAAAAGCTAAAATTATAAAAAAGCCTTTTTATAAAAGAGGGAGGTAGAAAGAGATGTATCCTGAAAAATTAAAGTATACTAAAGAGCATGAATGGCTCTCAGTTAAAGAAGGATGGGGTCTAGTAGGAATCACTGAATATGCCCAAAATGCTTTAGGTGATGTTGTTTTTGTAGAATTACCGGAAGTGGGGCAAAAGTTAAAAGTAGGTGAGTCATTAGGAGTAGTAGAATCGGTAAAAGCCGTTTCTGATATTTATGCTCCTTGTGCAGGGACTGTCAAACAAGTAAATGAAAATCTTTTTGCTGCTCCAGAGCTGCTTAATGATGACCCTTATGGTGAAGGTTGGTTAGTGGAGATAGAAATAGAGGAATTGGCAGAGGACCTTTTAACAGCTAGTGAGTACGAAGAATTTGTGGCTGAGGAGGAATAAATAGATGTCTTTTTTGCCTCATACCAGTGAAGAGGAAAAAGCAATGCTGAAGACGATTGGAGTTTCTTCTGTGGACGAGCTTTTTAGCGATATCCCGAAAGAACTTTGTTTAAACAAACCGCTTCATCTTCCTGCAGGTCTTTCTGAAAAAGAGGCTTGGGACGAAGTCGAGAGATTAGCGAAAAAAAATAAACATACAGGTGAATATCCTTGTTTTAGAGGGGCGGGAGCTTATGAACATTATCAGCCTAAGGCTGTACATCATTTGCTTTCCCGTTCTGAATTTTATACAGCATATACGCCATACCAGCCGGAAATAAGTCAAGGCACATTACAGGCTATTTTTGAATATCAGACTAGTATTTGCGAATTGACGGGAATGGATGTCGCGAATGCTTCTCATTATGATGGGGCTACGGCACTTGCGGAGGCCGCATTGATGGCGGTAGAGGCTACTAGAAGGAGTAAGGTTGCTGTTAGTACTTTGGTTCATCCGGAGTATCGAGAAACATTGCAGACTTATCTTTTGCGAAAGGGTGTAGAAATTATTTGGTTGCCTTATCGAGAAGGTTTGACTGATGTTGCTGAATTAGCAAGAGCGCTTACTAATGAAGTGGCGGCTGTCCTTATTTCCAGTCCTAATTTTTTTGGTTGTATTGAGGATTTATTTCAATTTGCTGAACTTATTCATGACCAAGGTGGTTTGCTGATTGCTTGTGTGGACCCTCTTTCTTTAGGACTACTGGAAAGCCCAGGCAAGTTGGGAGCGGATATAGTTGTAGGTGAAGGTCAGAGTTTAGGGCTTCCTCTTAGTTTTGGTGGTCCCTATTTAGGTTTTATGGCTTGTCAGGAAAAGTATGTTCGACGTTTACCCGGTCGAATTGTGGGTAAAACGGTGGATCGCTCAGGTAGGGAAGGTTTTGTGCTTACTTTACAGGCACGTGAACAACATATTCGTAGGGAGAAAGCAGGTTCTAATATTTGTTCTAATCAATCTCTTTGTGCATTAGCTGCTACTATTTATTTAGCCTTACTTGGTCCACAGGGTTTAGAGGAAGTGGGTAAACAGTGCTTGCAGAAAAGTCATTATACTAGAGAGCGTTTAGTTGAATTGCCCGGAGTTTCCGCACCTTTTTCCGCTCCTTTTTTTCAAGAGTTTGTCGTGAAGACGGCTGAGGCACCTCTGAAGATTAATCAACGTCTTTGGGAAGCAGGTATTTTAGGGGGACTTGATTTGGGCAAGTATTATCCGGAGCTGGAAAATCATGTACTTTTATGTGTAACAGAAATGCGGACTAAAGAAGAAATAGAACGTTTAGTTCAGGTGTGGGGAGGTGTAGATAGTGGAAAAGGTCATTTTTGAGAAGAGTGTATCCGGAAGACAAGGTCATTATTTACCACCTTCAGATGTTCCCGCTTGTCCTGTGGATGAAGCGATACCGGCGAAATTAAGAAGAAAAAAGGCTCCTCTTCTTCCTCAGTTGACAGAGGTGGAAGTGGTGCGCCATTATACACGGTTGTCTAATTTAAATTATGGCGTAGATACGGGGTTTTATCCTTTAGGTAGTTGTACAATGAAATATAATCCTAAAATC
Source organism: Peptococcia bacterium (assembly GCA_050951605.1). Classification (GTDB taxonomy): domain Bacteria; phylum Bacillota; class Peptococcia; order DRI-13; family DTU073; genus DUTS01. Next base: position 401,262 of record JBMNJJ010000002.1, read on the forward strand.
AATGAGGATGCTGCTAATTTGGCGGGATTTGGCAAACTCCATCCTTATCAACCTGCAGAAAGTGTGCAGGGGGCCCTAGAGTTAATGGTGAAGGTACAAGAATATTTAGCAGAGATTGCCGGGATGGATGCGTTTACTTTGCAACCTGCTGCGGGCGCTCATGGTGAGTTGACAGGTCTTTTGTTGATTATGGCTTATCACGCGGCAAATGGTGAAAAACAGCGGAACAAAGTGTTGATTCCTGATTCTGCTCATGGCACTAATCCGGCGACAGCTTCTTTAGCCGGCTGCCAAATAATTCAGGTGCCTTCTAATGAACAAGGCAGAGTAGATTTAGAGGCGTTGCAAAAGGTAGTCGGTAAAGACACGGCAGCATTAATGTTAACTAATCCTAATACACTTGGCTTATTCGAAACTCAGATTAAAGAGATTGCCACAATAGTACATGAGGCTGGTGGTCTTTTGTATTATGATGGGGCGAATATGAATGCAATTATGGGTTATTCCCGTCCGGGAGATATGGGTTTTGATGTTGTGCATTTTAATCTCCATAAGACTTTTTCTACACCTCATGGTGGTGGTGGACCCGGTTCAGGTCCGGTAGGAGTAAAAAGAAATTTAGAGCCTTTTTTACCTAAACCGGTTATTATTTATGACCAGCAAAAAAAGATGTATAGTTTTGATGATAACAGACCACAATCTATTGGTCGCGTGAAAGCATTTTATGGTAATTTCGCTGTGGTTGTGAAAGCTTTTACTTATATGTTAATGATGGGTGGAGAAGGACTGAAAGAAGCTAGTACCAAGGCGGTACTTAATGCTAATTATCTTCTCAAATTGTTAGCCCGAGATTATGAACAGCCTTTTAAAGGTCCGTGTAAGCATGAGTTTGTGATTACACCTCATAAGATTAAAAAGTCGGGAGTTCAGACGATAGATATAGCTAAACGTTTACTTGATTATGGTTTTCATCCGCCAACAGTATATTTTCCGTTGATTGTGGCTGAAGCTTTGATGATTGAGCCTACGGAAACGGAAAATAAAAGTACACTTGATGAGTTTGCTACAGCAATGGCTAGAATAGCTAAAGAAAATCCGGAAATATTGCACAACGCACCTCAAAAAGCTCCGCTTAGGCGCCTTGATGAGACACAGGCGGCGAGAAAACCTGTTTTGAGGTGGCAAGCAGATAAATAATGTTAGCGCGTGAAATATAAAGAAAGGTTCACTGATGCACTCAATTTTACCCCCGGACATATATTAAAGGGACGGGGGTGTATTTATAATGGGTAAAGCCATCTTTTTTTCCGGTTGCGGAACATCTTATGCAGTTAATAATACGGTAAAAAGAAGCTTGGAAATATATCCGGCAACATTACCTGCTTTGCGTTTTTTAGGGAGGAGGGGGTATCTATTAGTTTTGGTTACTCCCGAATTTCAGGAATATCAGCTTTTGCAAACAGGTTTGAAAGATAGGACGCTATCTTTAGTGTATTGGAATGGATACAAAGAAGATTTAAATGTTCTGGTTGAGGAAAAAGCAATTAATTTAAGAGAAAGTTATTTTATAACTGATCATCGTTATTTACAGGAATTTTTGTTTTTTGATTGGCAAACGATACTTGTACTTACCGGTAAAGGAGTAGCTACTCTGCAAAAATTAGATCGGTCACAATTAGAAAAGGTCGCTGATATTTGTAAAGATATTTATGCTGCAGCTATTAGGATAGCTCTTAATTCGAAATTCGGGATTTGAATTTGTTGATATGAGGAAAGTAGTAGGGGACAGTTATGTTATAATAGAGGCGTTTAAAAATAGAGGAGTGTTGATGATGTGTCCTAAGGAAAAACAAAGTCAGGAAAGAGATAGTCAACGAGTCATTGTTACTGTTGTGGGAGTGGACAAGGTAGGAATTATTGCCGGAGTTTCCGGAGTTTTAGCCGATTATCGTGTCAATATATTAGATATTAGCCAGACGATTCTCCGGGATTTTTTTACGATGATTATGATTGTAGATATTTCTCAAGCTGTTGTCGATTTACAGAAGTTGCAGTATTTGTTAAAGGAAAAAGGAGAAGAAATAGGGGTGCAAATTAAGGTTCAGCATGAAGATATTTTTAAATTTATGCACCGTATTTAGGAGGAAGGAAAGATGTCAAGAACTTTAATGCCTGAAGAAATTATGGAAACAATACACATGGTCCAGCTGGAAAATTTAGACATTAGAACGATTACAATGGGCATTAGTTTAAGGGATTGTTGTCATAGTGATATACAAGTAGTAGCCCGGAAAATTTATGATAAAATTACTCGGAAAGCGGAAAAGCTTGTGCAAACGGGAGAAGATATTTCTCGTGAATATGGGATTCCGATTATTAACAAAAGGATTGCGGTAACTCCACTTTCTTTAGTGGGAGAAGCTTGTGAGAGTACGGATTATGTAGTATTAGCAAAAGCTTTAGAGCGAGCAGCTCGGGAAGTAGGGGTTAATTTTATCGGGGGATTTTCTGCACTAGTGCAGAAGGGGTTTACTAAAGGCGATTATAATTTGTTAAATTCCCTTGCTCAAGGATTAGCGGAAACAGAACATGTTTGTGCTTCGGTAAATGTAGCGACAACTAAAGCCGGAATAAATATGGATGCTGCTTACCGGATGGGTAAGATTATTAAAGAAACGGCAGAATTGACGAAAGATGCAGATGGTATAGGATGCGCTAAATTAGTGGTTTTTTGTAATGCTCCGGAAGACAACCCTTTTATGGCAGGAGCTTTTCATGGTTTAGGTGAGCCGGAGACAGTGATTAATGTAGGTGTTAGCGGTCCGGGGGTAGTTCTGCATGTGGTGCGCGAAAATCCTAAGGTGGACTTTGGAACATTAGCGACCATAATTAAGCAGACTGCTTTTAAAATAACACGGATGGGGGAACTTGTGGGTAGAGAAGCGGCGCGAAGATTGCAAGCTCCTTTTGGTATTGTCGACCTTTCTTTGGCCCCTACTCCGGCCGTAGGAGATAGTGTTGCCGATATTCTTGAAGCGATGGGGTTAGAAAAAGTTGGTGGACATGGAACAACAGCAGCTTTAGCTTTATTAAATGATGCTGTTAAAAAAGGTGGGGCGATGGCTTCTTCTTATGTCGGTGGTTTAAGTGGAGCTTTTATTCCCGTAAGCGAAGATGCAGGGATGATTAGAGCTGTTGAAGAAGGGGCACTTTGTTTGGATAAACTAGAAGCGATGACTTGTGTTTGTTCTGTGGGTTTAGATATGATTGCTGTACCCGGAGATACTTCGGCCGAGACAATTGCGGCAATTATTGCTGATGAAGCGGCTATTGGGATGATTAATAAGAAAACGACAGCGGTGCGAATTATCCCTGTTCCCGGGAAAAAAGTAGGGGAGAAGGTGGAGTTTGGAGGTCTTTTAGGAGCCGCACCGGTAATGCCTCTTCATCAGTATAGTGCGAAAGCTTTTGTGCAACGTGGCGGCAGAATTCCGGCTCCCATTTTGTCGTTAAGCAACTAAAAAGTGAGTATGACTTAGAAAAGGATTCTGTGTAAACCTCTAGAATAGTACTAAAGACTGTTAAATACTAAATAGAATAGAATTAGAGAAAGATAGTATTTGCGGAGGGTAATTAATGCAGAATAAAATAGATCGCGATATACTTAAAAGTCTGGAAAACAAATTAGAAAATTTAACGTTAGCTGTAGAAAAAATAAAGATTGCGGAATATGTAGAGTTTTTAAACAATACACGCAGGATGCTAGTTACAAATTTTTTAGCAGGAATTGCTCGTGGATTAGGGATGGCTGTAGGATTTACTATTTTAGGAGCGTTGCTTATTTATTTGTTAAAACAGGTTGTCTTACTTAATCTTCCTTTGATTAGTGACTTTATTGCAGATGTAGTGCAGTTAGTTAATGAAAGTCTTAAAAAGTAAGGGTATTGCGGGAATTATTAGTGAGGAAATGGAGAATAGCGGAAAATGGCTTTTTGGATTTGTGGAGCTGTTGTTTTATTTCTTGATAGGTGGACAAAATATTTGGTTGTAAAAAAGCTTAGTTTGGGGCATACATTACCGGTGCTTGAGAATTTTTTTCATCTTACTTATGTGCGGAATTCGGGAGCGGCTTTTGGTTTATTTGCGGATAAGAGATGGTTCTTTATAATTATTACGTTATTTATTTTTTTGGTTATTATTTATTTGCAGTACACTATGGGTAAAAAAAGTATATGGTTATCGATAATCCTAGGTTTGCTTTTTGGTGGGGCCGCAGGTAATTTTATTGATCGATTAAAAACAGGATATGTGATAGACTTTATAGATTTTCGGGGGATTTGGTCTTATGTTTTTAATATAGCTGATGCGGCCATAGTGCTAGGCATGATTTTATTAGCTTGGCAAATATTAATAGTCGAGAAGGGCTAATAATTTAGTTGGGAAAGTATATAAGGAGTTTGTATGGGAGAACAGCGATTTATAGTTGATGAAGCAGGACAAGGAAAAAGAATTGACCTTTATCTGACTGAGCTGCTAGAAGATTTAACACGATCACAGCTCCAGCGGTTGATTGTGGAAAAAAAGGTCTTAGTGAATGGTCGGTTAGTGAAGGCTAATTATAAAATAAAAGTGGGAGATATTGTTACTTGTCAATTTCCTCTCCGGAAAGCTATAAGAATTCTGCCGGAAAATATCCCTTTGCAGATTGTTTACGAGGATAAGGACTTATTGGTGATTAATAAACCTCGTGGTATGTTAGTACATCCGGCTAGGGGAAAATATACCGGCACTCTTGTTAATGCTTTGCTTTATTATTGTTCTGAATTATCCGGAAGAAAAGAGAGTATCCGACCGGGAATTGTGCATCGTTTAGATAAGGAGACCTCCGGGCTTTTAGTGGTTGCGAAAAATGATTATGTACATCAAGACTTAGTGCAGCAATTTAAAGCTAGTCTTGTCCGAAGGGAATATTTAGCTTTAGTGTATGGTGTAATGAGTGAGCCGGGAGGAATTATTGATGCTCCTATTGGGCGGAATTTAAGAAACCGCCAAAAAATGGCGGTCGTTTTAAAAAATAGTAAGTCGGCGATCACGAAATATCAAGTTTTAGAACGTTTCCAAGACTATACCTTACTTCACTGTCAGTTAGAGACGGGACGTACTCATCAGATACGGGTTCATCTAGCTTATTTGCAACATCCGGTCGTGGGAGATTTTAAATATGGAACCTCAATATCTCAACAAGAGCAGAGTAGAAAATTAGGTCTACAAGGACAGGCTTTACATGCTGTATCATTGGGTTTTAAGCATCCGTGTAGCCGGGAGTGGTTAGAATTTAGCGCAATTCCTCCGCAAGATTTTGTAAATGCTTTGCAGGTTTTGGGAAGTGATAGTATAAATAAGTTACTATCAGAAGAAAAAGGTAAGGGGATGTGGAAATGAAAGAAAAAGCAAAACTGTTAGACCAAGATGGAATTAGAAGGTCTTTAACGAGAATAGGTCATGAAATTGTGGAAAAAAACAAAGGTATAGATGATTTAATTATAGTGGGAATTAGACGTAGAGGGGTACCTTTAGCGGAACGGTTAGCAGAGATAATTTCGCAAATTGAAGGAACAAATCTTCCTGTAGGTAAGCTCGATATTACTTTATATCGTGATGACCTTACGGTTTTAAGTGATCAACCCATTGTTCATGCTACAGAAATTCCCGTTGATGTTACCGGCAAAAAAATTATTTTAGTTGATGATGTTTTATATACAGGAAGAACGGTGAGGGCAGCTCTTGATGCTATTATGGATTTAGGCAGACCTAAGTCTATTCAATTAGCCGTTCTTGTTGATCGAGGACATCGCGAATTACCTATTCGAGCTGATTATATTGGGAAAAATGTGCCTACTTCGCGTCGGGAATCCATTGAGGTTATGCTTCAGGAGACAGATGGTGAGGAAAGGATTTTAATAGTAGAAAAGGATTAGATAGTGGATTCGCCTAATAAAATTTTAATTTTTTCAGGGTCAGGAGTTACATAGAGTGTGCTTTGCTTAGTATAAAGAACAAAACCGGGTTTGGCACCTTGTGGCTTCCAAACATTTTGTCGTTCAGTATAATCTACAGAAACCTTAGCAGAATAACGGGCTTGGGAATGGTAAGCAGCTAACATAGCTGCTTTTTCTATTATTTCAGGAGGGACAACTTTGTTTTCGGGATTTCTTATGAGGACATGAGAACCGGGAATATTTTTAGTATGGAACCAAAGGTCGTTTTTTTTGGCTATTTTCATGGTTAATAGGTCATTTTGCCGATTGTTTTTGCCCAAGTAAATAACCCAGGAGTTTAGGTTTATTTTTTGGGGAAGGCTGGGTTCGTGACGCGCTTTTTTAGTTTTGGTTTTGGGGGGAGCTTTTAAATAACCGGCTTGTTGAATTTCTTCGCGAATTTCTTCTATTTCGGTTAAGTCAGTTACATTATTTAAGGAATTAGCTAAACAGTAAAGATAATCAAGTTCTTTTTTTGTTTCTTCCAGTTGTTTTTTTGCTTTGATAGTAGCGTTTTTACATTTTTGATAATGAGAAAAATAACGTTGCGCATTTTCCGAAACAGAAAGGTGTGGCTTTAAAGGGATTATTTCGACTTTCCCTGTAGGGTCATAGTAATTACTTACTTGGGCTTCTTTTCCTTGTGAGAGGCAGTGCAGGTTAGCCGTAAGTAACTCACCCCATAGTCTGTATTTGCCGGCATTTTTAGCCTCTTGGATTGCTTCCAGCTGGAGACTTGCTTTTTTTTCACAACGTTTTATTTCTTTGGTGATAATGTTTGTTAATTTGTCTGTTGCTTGTTGTTTGGTGTTAGCTTTATTTTTATGAAGATAATAATAGTCTAAGGCTTCATTTAGGCTAGGAAAACTTTGACGCATAGTTGAAGGATAAGAGGTTAAAGCGAAAGCGGAAAAGGTGAGGGGTAGATTATCTTCGATAATTACTTCCGGGGAAAGTGTTTCTTTTTGTAATTGAATACCTAGTCGATGTAGTTCTTGCCAGAGCAGGCTTAACTCATATTCCCCACAATATTCAAGAGCAAGGTGGGGTGCAAGACCTGTTCTAAAGATAAGTTCATTTATGGATTGGGGACTTAATCCTTGGCATGTTTTAATAAGGGCTTTATTTAGTTTGGTGGTCAGAGGAAGGTTTAATAGTCGTTCATAAAAAAATTTTTGTTCAGTTTGCCAAGGGATAATTTTGTCCTGTGGTGGTGGATAATGATAAGACAAACCGGGGAGAACTTGGCGGTAACGGCTAAGGGATGCGGGAACACGCTTAAGAGCATCAATAATTTTATTTTCTTCCGGGTTTATAAGAAGAATGTTGCTGTGCTTACCCATTATTTCGATGATAATTTTTCGTTGAGCTTTATCGCCCAGTTCATTAAGGACTTCACAGTTGATTTCTAAAATTCGTTCTAAACCCGGTTGGGTGAAGGAAAGGATTCGACCTCCTTCCAGATGTTTACGTAGAACCATACAGAAAAGTGGTGGCTCGGAAGGGTTGGGGGCTGTTTGGGAGACGAGATGTACTCTTGCTTCTTGAGGGAGAGAGGAGAGCAGTAATTTATAAGAAGCCCCCTTTTGTCGTAGACTTAAAATGATTTGGTGTTTTTTAGGTTGATATATTTTATCGATGCGGGCTCGGCACAGTTTTCTTTCTAATTCTATTGTAATTGCTCGTAGGGCAATTCCATCAAAAGACATTTTTTTCTGCTCCATTCTCTGTTTTTAGTTCAATTATAACATATATAGGTTTATCCAATAATGGCTGTCAATAACTTTTGAAAATGTCACCATTATATTATTTCGGTTTATTATCTCTGGTTATTTTTTAGCAAAAGAAGAATAAGAATTTATGTATAGTCTTTTGCCGGGGAGGAAGGTTCATGCCGAGAAAGCAGTGGGAAGAAATGACCAGAGAAGAAGTGCTACAGGAATTGCAGGTTGATTCTCAGAAAGGACTTTCTGAAAATGAGGCTCGGCGACGCTTGAAGTTAGTAGGTCCCAATCAATTAACAAATCAAAAAAAGAAGTCGGTTTTTACTCTTTTTCTGGCTCAATTCAGTGATTTTATGGTTATTATTCTGCTTGCTGCTGCTCTTATTTCAGCTTTATTGACGGAATATGCAGATGCGATAACAATTTTAGTAATCGTGATTATTAATGCTATTTTGGGTTTTGTGCAAGAATATCGTGCTGAAAAGTCTTTAGAAAAAATAAAAAAGTTAACGGCTCAAGAAACTATGGTTAAACGAGAAGGTCTACCCAAAATAATTTCTGCGGGGCAACTTGTGCCGGGAGATATAGTTCTTTTAAAGACAGGAGATATTATCCCGGCGGATTTGCGAATACTAGGCGGACAGCAGTTAGAAATAAATGAAGCTGTTTTAACCGGGGAATCACTTCCCGTAAAAAAGATGGCGGAAGAGGTTTGCAAGAAGAAAACAGCTCTTGGCGATAGAAAGAATATGACCTATATGGGAACGGTGATTACGCGCGGTAAAGGGCAAGGCGTAGTCGTGGGTACAGGTATGGCTACAGAGATGGGACAAATTGCCGGTAGTATACAGGAGATTGAGGAAGAGGCGACACCTTTACAAAAACGTTTAGCTCAGTTAGGTCATTGGTTAGTTTTATGTTGCCTCATCATTGTCGGTGTCGTGGTTTTTCTAGGGTTAGCCAGAGGTGAAACTGTTTATCGCATGGTTTTAACAGGAGTGAGTCTAGCTGTTGCTGCTATTCCCGAAGGTTTACCGGCTATTGTTACTGTAGTTTTAGCTTTAGGTGTGCAGAAGATGGTAAAGCGTCAGGCGATTGTGCGTTCTTTGCCGGCAGTAGAAACTTTAGGTTGTGCTACGGTGATTTGTTCTGATAAAACAGGAACTCTTACGCAGAACGAGATGACGGTTAGACAATACTATTTGTCTGGAGAAATTATTTCTTTTACGGGAGAGGGCTATACTCCTCACGGTAAGGTAAAGTATCAAAAGAAAAATAAACAAGGCTTAGAATTGTCTTTTAAAATAGCGGCTTTATGTAATAATGCTTATCTGAAAAAAAAGGAAACATTGATTCCGGGGCTTTTAAGAAAACGTAGTAATCAATGGGAGGTCATGGGAGATCCTACAGAAGGAGCCCTTCTTGTTTCTGCAGCTAAAGGTGGTTTCTGGCGTGAACATTTAGAAAAAGAAGAAACACGCATCGGTGAAATTCCTTTTGAGGCTGAGCGAAAGAGAATGAGTGTTGTTTATCATTCTGTACAGGGAGAGTCTAGAATTTATACGAAGGGTGCTCCGGATGTCTTACTTAATTTGTGTAGTAAGGTTTGGTGGGAAGGAGAAGTGAGAGTTCTTACTCCAGAAATTAAAGAAGAAATTCTTTTGGCCAATGAAGAGATGGCTTCTCAAGCTCTGCGAGTTATTGGTCTGGCTTATCGAGAACTTCCTGTAGGATTTTTTGCTAATTTTCCGGGGAAAAAGAATCTGTTTACAGAACTTTCTTTAAAGCAGGAAAGGGAATTAGAAAAAGACCTCGTTTTTGTTGCTTTGGCCGGAATGATTGACCCTCCTCGGCAGTCGGCTAAACAAGCAGTAAGGTTATGCAAAAAAGCAGGGATCAAAACGGTGATGATTACAGGGGACCATAAAAAAACAGCGGAGGCGATAGCCAAGGAGTTACAGATTATTACTAATTCTTCGCAGCGTGTACTTAGTGGTAATAACCTTGATGAATTAACAAATACCCAGTTAAAAAGAATCATTAATCAAGTAGTAGTATATGCTCGGGTTTCGCCTCATCATAAATTGCGTATTGTGAAAATGCTAAAAGAGGCGGGGCATGTTGTGGCTATGACCGGAGATGGTGTTAATGATGCCCCGGCAGTAAAGGAAGCAGATATAGGTATTAGTATGGGCTTAAGTGGTACAGATGTAACGCGGGAAGCTTCTTCGTTGATTTTAGCTAATGATGACTTTGCCACGATTGTAGCGGCGGTAGAAGAAGGACGAATAATTTATGATAATATTAGAAAGTTTATTCGGTATCTTCTTTCTTGTAATATGGGGGAAGTATTGACGATGTTTGTAGCTGCTCTTTTAGGGCTACCATTACCGCTGTTACCTATTCAAATTTTATGGGTAAATTTAGTTACAGATGGTTTACCGGCGATGGCCTTAGGACTTGATCCCGGTGACCCCGGGATTATGCAAAGGAAACCGCGTAGCCCCCGGGAGAGTATTTTTGCCCATGGTTTGCCTAGACAAATTTTAGTCATGGGTGTTTTAATTAGTGTAAGTACTTTATTGGCTTTTATCACGGCTTTTTATTGGGGCGGGCAAGACTTGGTTTTAGCCAGAACAATGGCTTTTACTACATTGGTTGTTGTTCAACTTTTTTATGTTTTTCCTTGTCGCTCGGAAAGTTATTCTGTTTTAGAGCTCGGTCTTTTTTCTAATCTGTTTTTAGTAGGAGCCGTTCTTTGTTCGTTTGGGATGCAGTTAATTGTGATTTATGTTCCTTTTTTTCAGCGTATTTTTAAGACGATGCCTTTACAATTAAGTCATTGGGGGCTTATTTTCTGTTTTGCCATAGGAATTACCCTCTTGCAGAGATTAGTGTGTACTGTTAAAATCAAGAGGAAGAGAAGGATAATTTATTTACATACTTAAGTGAGGTGACTATAGTTGAATTTTACGAAAATGCATGGACTAGGGAATGACTTTATCCTTATTGATGGGTTTAAGGAAAAGCTGCCAGCAGATTTATTAACCACGTCAGCTAAGTTGTGCGATCGGCATTTTGGGATCGGAGCTGATGGCTTAATTTTAGTTTTGCCTTCGGAAAAAGCTGACCTTAAAATGCGGATTATTAATTCTGATGGTAGTGAAGCGGAAATGTGTGGTAATGGCATTCGCTGTTTTGCTCGCTATGCCTATGAAAAAGGTTTTGTGAATAAAGAAACATTTACGGTGGAAACACTCGCGGGAATAATGACTCCGCGTCTTGTTTTTGAGCAAAATAAATTAATGGGAATTACAGTCGATATGGGTGAACCTGTTTTAGAAAGAAGTGCGGTACCGATGTTAGGACCGGCAGGACAGGCTATTAATGAACCTTTATCTGTTTTGGACAAGATTGTTTATGTGACTGCTCTCTTAATGGGAGTACCTCATTGTATTGTTTTTGTTGATGATGTGAGTAAAATAGCCATTGAAAAATATGGTCCTGCGTTAGAAACTCATGCGACTTTTCCTAAGAAAACAAATGTTCATTTTTTAGAAGTGCTTAATGACCGGGAAATAAAAATGAGAGTTTGGGAAAGGGGTGCCGGGTTAACTTTAGCTTGTGGTACGGGAGCATGTGCTTCTTTAGTAGCCGCGGTTTTAAATAAAAAAACTGGGCGCAAGGCCAAAGTACATTTGCCCGGGGGAACCTTAATTATAGAATGGGCAGAGAATAATCACGTTTATATGACTGGCCCGGCCCGGAATGTTTTTTCCGGTAAAGTTGAAGAGAAGGGCTTGTTCAGGTAAAATTAAACAAGAGATAAATTATAATTTAATCCAGGGTAGATAATTAATAAAGAAACTAGAGTAATTTAAAGAAAGGGTGTTGATTGTGCAAGCATCAAGAATTAAAAAACTACCTCCGTATTTATTTGCTAGAATTGAAAAAAAGGTAGAGGAGGCTGAAGAAAAGGGTATTGATATTGTTAGTTTTGGGATTGGAGACCCGGATTTGCCTACTCCTCAGCCGATTGTGGATGAACTTTGCCGAGAAGCTAATAATCCGGCTAATCATCGGTATCCTACTTCGGTAGGGTTATTGGCTTTTCGTCAGGCTGTTAGTGAATATTATCGGGAAACTCGTGGTGTAGAACTTGACCCGCGGGAAGAAGTAGTTACTTTAATTGGCTCTAAAGAGGGAATTGGACATATTAATTTTTGTTATGTTGACCCGGGTGATATTAACCTTGTTCCTGATCCCGGTTATCCTGTTTATGGTATTGGTACACTTTTGGCAGGAGGGGAATCTTATCTCATGCCCTTATTAGAAGAAAACGGTTTCTTGCCGGATTTAACTAAAATTCCGGAAGAAGTAGCGAGAAAAGCTAAATTGATGTTTTTAAATTATCCGAACAATCCTACCGGGGCTGTAGCTGACCGTAAGTTTTTTGAGGAAGTTGTAGAGTTTGCTAAAAAATATGAAATTATTGTTTGTCATGATGCTGCTTATACAGAGATAGCTTATGATGGATATCGTCCGGTTAGTTTTCTCGAAATTCCGGGTGCTAAAGAGGTGGGGATTGAATTTGGTTCTCTTTCTAAGCCCTTTAATATGACGGGATGGCGTATTGGTTGGGCGGCCGGAAGACGTGATGTCGTAGAATGTTTAGGTAGAATAAAATCTAATCTTGATTCTGGTCAATTCCAGGCTATTCAGTATGCGGCGATTAAAGGATTAACTACCTGTCAAGATAATGTGAAAGAATTATGTGGTATTTATGAACAGAGAAGAAACATGATGGTCGATGGTTTTAATAGAATGGGTTGGCAGTTAGCTAAACCTAAAGGTACATTTTATATTTGGGCACCTGTACCGAAAGGTTTTACTTCGGCTTCTTTTACTGAATATGTTTTAGATAAAGCCGGGGTGATTATTACGCCAGGTAGTGGCTATGGTCAATATGGTGAAGGTTATTTCCGGATTTCGATTACGATACCTGAAGAAAGAATTAAAGAAGGTTTGCGTCGTTTAGAAGAAAATTTGGGGAAAGTTGAGTTTTAATAAACTTAAGGAGAGGTTAAGTTTTGTTAAGAAGTATGACAGGCTTTGGTCGTGGTGAACATATAGGTAAGCTTAAACAGGTAATTGTAGAAATTAAATCTGTCAATAGTCGTTATTGTGAGGTAAAGGTAAAACTACCGAATCAATATGCTCTGTTAGAGGAAAATATTAGGGGATTTGTTTTAAAACATTTTTCGCGTGGAAGAATAGATGTGGTGATTAGACTTGAAGATACCGGTCAAAAGCAGCGCGAATTTCAAGTTGACAAAGATTTAGCCGTAGCGTATTATAAGGCATTAGAAGAATTGGCAGCAATTACCGAAATTTCTTGTGAGGTTGATGTTGTACAAATAGCTCAATTTCCGGAAGTTCTTACCGTACGTGAATCAGAAGAAGAAAAGGAAAGTATTTGGCAAGATATTCGACCTGCTTTGCAAGAAGGTGTGAATGCTTTATTGCAGATGAGGGAAAAAGAGGGGCAGAAGCTTAAGGAAGACTTTGTTAAACGGATCCAAGTTTTGCAACAAATTCATGGTAAAATTTTAGCCAAAAGTCCTCAAGTAGTAAAAAGTCATCACGAAAAATTAAGGGCACGTTTAGAGGAGTTTTTGACTGCAGAGCAAATAGATGAAGACCGTTTAGTTTTAGAATTAGCTTTGTTTGCTGATAAATGTAATATTGATGAGGAATTAGTGAGGCTTAATAGTCACTTTATCCAGTTAGCCCAAAGTTTAGAAGCAGATGCACCGGTAGGTCGAAAACTTGATTTTTTGCTTCAGGAAATCAATAGGGAAGTGAATACGATTGGTTCCAAGGCTAATGATCTAGAGATAACGCAAGCTGTAGTTGCTTTAAAATGTGAATTAGAAAAGATAAGGGAACAGGTACAAAATATTGAATAAACAGGGGGTTAAAAATGGAAATCAAACTGATTAATATTGGCTTTGGGAATATTGTTGCGGCCAACAGAATTATTGCAATTGTTAGCCCTGAATCAGCACCGATAAAAAGAATTATTCAGGAGGCAAGAGACCAGGGCGTGTTGATTGATGCTACTTATGGACGCCGTACAAGAGCGGTAATGATTATGGATAGTGAACATGTGGTCCTTTCCGCAGTTCAACCGGAGACGGTAGCTCATCGGTTGAATACTAAAGAGACAGCTTCAGATGAAGAAACTACATTATAATGATAGGGTCATAGTTAATGTAATGAGGCTATAAAAAAAAATTAAGTGGAGAAAAAAGATAAGTGGTGAAAAAGCATGTTCTTTCAGAAGGACAAAGGTAATTTAATTGTAATTTCGGGACCTTCCGGGGTAGGTAAAGGAACTGTGTGTCGAGCTTTATTGGAAAAACATGAGGATCTAGTTTTATCTATCTCGGCAACTACTAGAAAAGCACGAGTTGGGGAAAAAGAAGGTAGAGAATATTTTTTTTACACACAAGAAAAGTTTTTAGAGTTGATTAAAAAGAAGGCTTTTTTAGAATGGGCTAAGGTTTTTGACAATTATTACGGGACACCTCTTGCTTATGTGCAAAAAATTTTGCAACAAGGACAGGATTGTCTTTTGGAAATTGATGTACAGGGAGCGTTGCAGGTAAAAGCTAAATGGCCGACAGGAATTTTTATTTTTTTAGTACCCCCTTCACATGAAGAGTTAGTAAGAAGAATTACTTGTCGTGGTACGGAAAATACTGCAGAGATACAGAAAAGATTACAGCAAGCAGAAGAAGAAATAGGTCATCTCCGGGAGTATGATTATATTGTGGTTAATAACTTTGTTCAGGAAGCTGTAGAGAAAATTCGGGCCATTATTGTTGCGGAAAGATGTCGTACATTCCGTTGGGAATGGTAAGCTTTGTTCATACATGAGGGAAGTTAATTAGATAAAAAGAGGAGGTTTTGATGAACGGTGGAGCAACCTTGTTTAGATGAAATGATGACGGGATTAGATTCTAAATATGCGTTAGTAGTAGCTACGGCGAAAAGGGCTAGGCAATTAACAGATGGGGATACTCCTTGTGTAGAGGAATTATTGCAAGAGAAGGTTAAACCTGTAAGTATAGCAATGAGGGAAATCGCAAGTGGTAAAATAAAGACAAAAACAGCTAAGGGTGGTATTAAATAGGGGAGGACCAGGCAGTGTTTAAGGATAAGTGTGTTGTTATAGGGATTACGGGTAGTATTGCTGCTTATAAAGCAATTGACCTTGTCAGCAATCTAAAGAAAAAAGGTGCTGATGTACATTGTGTTATGACGGAGTCGGCACAAAAGTTCTTAACACCACTTACTTTAAGAACCCTTTCGCAAAATCCGGTAATTACGGAAATGTTTGCGGAACCACAGCACTGGGATGTAGAGCATGTGGGATTGGCTGAGGCAGCAGACTTAGTTATGGTAGTACCAGCTACAGCTAATTTAATAGGTAAAGTTTGTTCAGGTTTGGCCGATGACTTTTTAACAACAACGATCATGGCGACAAAAGCTCCGGTTCTTATAGCTCCGGCGATGAATCATCACATGTATTTAAATCCTATTGTGCAGGAAAACATCGCTAGCTTAAAGAAACGGGGTTATGTTTTTGTTGGTCCCGGATATGGCATTTTAGCTTGTGGAGCAAAGGGACAAGGGCGTTTGATTGAACTTGAAGCTATTTTAGCAAAAGCGGAAGAATTATTATTTCAAGAGAAACCTTTACGAGGGAAAAAAGTGTTAGTTACAGCCGGACCAACAAGGGAACCTTTGGATCCTGTGCGTTTTTTGACAAATAGGAGTTCGGGGCGGATGGGTTATGCGGTAGCTAAACAAGCTTATTTGTTGGGGGCAGAAGTCCTTTTAATTAGCGGTCCTACGGAAATAAAACCTTTCCCCGGAGTAAAGCGACTCAAGATTGAAACTGCACAAGAAATGCAGCAGGCAGTTTTAGCTCACTGGGAAGATTGTCAGGTGATTATTAAAACAGCGGCAGTAGCTGATTATCGACCTAAGGTAAAAAGTGCTGAAAAAATAAAAAAACAATCGGGAGAATTAATTTTAGAGTTAACAAGAAATCCAGATATTTTAGCGGAATTGGGGAAAAAGAAAAAAGAACAAATTTTAGTAGGTTTTGCTGCGGAAACAGAAAAAATGTTGGCTTCGGCGGCAGAAAAGGCAGCGAAGAAAAATCTTGATTTTATTGTAGCTAATGATGTTACTCAAGAAGGTGCAGGCTTTGCTTGTAACACCAATATTGTTTCCTTTGTTTTTGCTAATGGCAAGGTTAAAAACTTAGGAAAAATGAGTAAAGACGATGTGGCCAAGCTAATCCTGCAGGAAGTAATTGAAAAAATGAATGCAAAGGAGTGATAAACGTTGGTAAGAAAGCTGTTTACTTCCGAATCTGTTACTGAAGGACATCCGGATAAAGTTGCTGATCAGGTTTCTGATGCGATTTTGGATGAGATTTTAAGCAAAGACCCTTTAGCTAGGGTAGCTTGTGAAACAGCAGTAACAACAGGTCTTGTTGTGGTGATGGGAGAAATAACTACTAATTGTTATGTAGATATTCCTAAATTAGTACGTAAAACAGTGAAGGAGATTGGTTATACACGGGCGAAATATGGTTTTGACGGTGATACATGTGCTGTTTTAACAGCGATAGACGAACAATCACCTGATATTGCTTTAGGTGTTAATCAGGCTTTGGAAGTTAAAACTGGTGAAATGAGCGAAGCGGAAATAGCAGCTCTTGGGGCCGGTGACCAAGGGATGATGTATGGTTATGCTACTAATGAAACACCTGAGTATATGCCTCTAAATATTACTTTAGCTCATAAACTTGTTCGCCGTCTTACCGAGGTGCGTAAACAGGGGATTTTACCTTATTTACGTCCTGATGGAAAGTCACAGGTGACAGTAGAATATGAAGATGGGAAACCGGTACGGGTGGATACTATTGTTATTTCTACACAGCATAGTGATAGTGTAGAAATAGAGCAGATCAAAAAGGATATTATGGAAAAAGTTATTGCGCCGGTGGTGCCAGCTAGTTTTGTTGATAAAAAGACAAAATATTTAATTAATCCCACAGGAAGGTTTGTGATTGGAGGACCCATGGGTGATTCCGGACTTACGGGAAGAAAAATTATTGTTGATACTTATGGGGGAATGGCTCGGCATGGAGGAGGTGCTTTTTCCGGCAAGGATCCTACGAAAGTTGATCGGTCGGCCTCTTATGCGGCGCGGTATGTAGCCAAAAACATTGTTGCTGCCGGTTTAGCTGAAAAGTGTGAATTACAGTTGGCTTATGCAATTGGGGTTGCTCGCCCGGTTAGTATTATGGTCAATACTTTTGGTACGGGAAGGGTTGCAGAAGAACAAATAGTAACAGCGATCGAAGAAATTTTTGACCTGCGTCCTGCAGGAATTATTCAAGAACTAGACCTGCGCCGCCCTCTTTATAAACAGATCGCTGCCTATGGCCATTTTGGTAGGTTAGATTTAGATTTACCTTGGGAAAGGTTAGATCGAGTAGAAGATTTTAAAAAATATTTCCAATAGTAAAATTTACCTTTCCTCAAAGTTAGAATTTATGTAAGAAAGTAAAATAGAAAACTTTGGGGGCTGAAGATGATGATTAATAAATATAATAAGATTGAACGAGCAAAACAGTCACAAAAAAAACTCAATAGTATTGCGGGTATGACAGCTTTTATAATAGGCATGGTTTTTGTCTTTATTTTTGGAAATATGTATTTAACTTATGGGAAAATAGAGTCTACGGAACCAATTAGGATTGCAGAGCAGGGTATAATTGTAAAAGCCGATAATAGTGGGGTTGAGATTAAAGGGACTACAGTAAGTAGTGCTAAGGCTTTTGTAAAACATAAATATAAAATAAAAGATGATGTTTTATATTTAAAATTACGATACGCATTAGCTACAAAGAAAAATAGGTCGGGGGACTTTAATATAACAATTACCGATGATTTAAGTAATGTTAATAAAATTTATTTGCAGGGAAAGTCTAAAGATGATTTGAAATTACTTTGGGAACGATAAATACGAAAAGATGCTGTACCGTTTCTCGTTTCGTGCTTCGTTCAGTTCTTTTAGTCAGGTACTGCCTTGGGTATCCGTAGCTGCGGTCAGAACGTGCTAGAGCTTGGTTCGGAGTAATGTCGAACGGGCTCAATTCGCGTCCTTGCTCAGTTCGCCCTGGTGTCGACATCCGTGTCGCCACCTCGTCATTACTAGCCTCACCTTCGCTAAGGACGTATAACTGACCTTTGCTAAGTCACCATCCGGCAGTACCTCTTCTAAAACAGTACTACAGGGAGGAAACGTTAAATGGTACAGCATTTTATCTTAGGGGTGAAGGGCAGAGGAATGTTTCTCGTTTCGTGCTTCGTTCAGTTCTTTTAGTCAGGTACTGCCTTGGGTATCCGTAGCTGCGGTCAGAACGTGCTAGAGCTTGGTTCGGAGTAATGTCGAACGGGCTCAATTCGCGTCCTTGCTCAGTTCGCCCTGGTGTCGACATCCGTGTCGCCACCTCGTCATTACTAGCCTCACCTTCGCTAAGGACGTATAACTGACCTTTGCTAAGTCACCATCCGGCAGTACCTTTTCTAAAACAGTACTACAGGGAGGAAACGTTAAATGGTACAGCATTTTATCTTAGGGGTGAAGGGCAGAGGAATGTTTCTCGTTTCGTGCTTCGTTCAGTTCTTTTAGTCAGGTACTGCCTTGGGTATCCGTAGCTGCGGTCAGAACGTGCTAGAGCTTGGTTCGGAGTAATGTCGAACGGGCTCAATTCGCGTCCTTGCTCAGTTCGCCCTGGTGTCGACATCCGTGTCGCCACCTCGTCATTACTAGCCTCACCTTCGCTAAGGACGTATAACTGACCTTTGCTAAGTCACCATCCGGCAGTACCTTTTCTAAAACAGTACTACAGGGAGGAAACGTTAAATGGTACAGCATTTTATCTTAGGGGTGAAGGGCAGAGGAATGTTTCTCGTTTCGTGCTTCGTTTGATATAATAAGTTTAGATGATTGTTAATGGGAGAAATGGTAATGTATGCTGACGTTTTGATTATGGGAACACCTAGTAATTTTGATCAAATTTTTACTTATAGTATTCCTGCGGAGATGAAAATACAGATTGGTTCTTTAGTTTCTATTCCGATAAGGCAAAAAAATTATAAAGGATTAGTCCTTGCTGTTTATAAACATAAACCGAATTTAAGTGGACTTAGAGATATTAAGCAAGTTTTAATTCGTGAGCCTATTATTACAGCATGTGGATTTAAACTAGCTTATTGGCTTGCTAATTATTATGTCTGTTCTTTGAATAAGGCATTTCAACTGTTTTTTCCTCCACCTGTAAGGATGAAAGAAAAGACAGTTTATTTTTCGGAAACTCCTTTTCCGGCGCGGGAATTATTATTACAAGAAAAGGAAAGGAAAATACTGGAAGTATTAAGGGCTAATGCGCTTCAAGGTTTAACTAGCCGAGAAATTAGGCAAAAGACACAACAACCGGTGCAAAAAGAGTTAGCTTATTTATTAGAAAATAAGTTTATTCGGAGCGAAAAAGAGTTTGTTCCTCAAGTGACAAAAAAGGAAAAAGTAGTTTTTCAGATTAAAGAAGGATGTAAAGATGTCGAGAAGACATTGGAGAGAGCCCCTCGTCAAAGAGCGATATTGCGGTTATTAAAAGAAGCTCCTCATTCCCGAGATGATTTGAAAGCTAAAGGGATTTATAGTAGAACGGCTTTACAAGGTTTATATGAGAAAAATTTAATTGAGGTTTGTAAGGAAACGATAGAAAGAAATCCTTTGCAGGAAAAATTGCGGAATGCACGACCTCTAGTTTTAAATCCGGACCAAAAACGAGCTTGTGAAATTATTTGTTATAATCTTCAGGCACAGGTGGAAAAAAAGAAATGGTTGCTTTTTGGGGTTACGGGAAGTGGAAAAACAGAAGTATATTTACGTATTATGGAAGAAATTTTGGCACAAGGTAAACAGGTTATGTATTTGGTTCCGGAAATATCTTTGACACCTCAGATAGTTTCTCTTTTAGTCGATGTTTTCGGGGAGAAAGTAGCGGTCTTACATAGTGCTTTGTCTGTAGGAGAAAGATATGACCAATGGATGAAAATCAGGGAAGGTAAAGCGAGAGTTATTTTAGGTCCTCGTTCGGCAGTTTTTGCTCCTTTTACTGATTTAGGGTTAATTATTATTGATGAAGAACACGAAAATACGTATAAGCAAAATGAGCCTGACCCTCGTTATGATGCTCGGCGAGTTGCTGAAAAATTAGCTGAATTGTCGGGAGCAACTTTAATTATGGGGTCGGCGACCCCTTCTTTACGTTCTTTTTATTTAGCGAAAAAAGCCGGATATGGTCTTTTGAAATTGCCTTATCGTGTAGCTGCTCGTCCTTTGCCCAAAATAGAAATTATTGATATGAAAAAGGAATTACGTGCAGGAAATAGAAGTATTTTTAGTAAAAAGTTGTTGGAATCTTTGCGGAGTGTGATCACAGAAGGTGAACAAGCCATTCTTTTTATGAACAGGAGAGGTTTTCATACATATGTAATGTGTCGTGAATGTGGTAAACCTTTAACCTGTCCTCATTGCAGTATTACCTTGATTTATCATCGTGCTAAGGGTAGGCTGGTCTGTCATTATTGTCATTATCAACGTTCTCTACCTAAAAGTTGTTTTTATTGTGGTAGTTCATATGTATGTTATTATGGGACAGGAACGGAACGTGTGGCTGCAGAATTTGCTAGACTTTTCCCCGGTGTTTCTTTTTTACGTATGGATACAGATACAACACAGAAGAAAGATAGTCATATGCGGATGCTTAAAGAATTTCAGGAAGGTAAGGCTCAGGTACTTATTGGTACACAAATGATTGCCAAAGGGTTAGATTTTCCCGAGGTTACTTTAGTGGGGGTGGTTAATCCTGATTTTCTTTTAAATATGCCTGATTATCAGGCTGGAGAAAGAGCTTATCAATTAATGACCCAAGTAGCGGGAAGAGCGGGACGAGGTGAAAAAGAAGGGAAAGTGTTAATTCAAACTTATGACCCTGAGCATTATCTTTTTTCTGCGGTAATACGGCAAGATTATGAAGATTTTTATCAACAAGAAATAGCTAATCGTGAAATTTTACAGTATCCTCCTTTCCTTTATTTGGCACGAATTATGGTGAGCGGTTATAATGAAAGGCAAGTTATCCAAAGAATACAGAGTTGGAAGGGAATTTTAGAAAGCGAAAGTATAAAATTAAAAGAAAATGTAGAGTTTCTTGGACCAGGACCGGCACCGATAGGTTTTTTGAAAAAAAGGTTTCGTTATCATATAATTATAAAAAGCGGACAATTAAAGGTTTTACAATATTTGACTCGGCAGGTGAGAGAAAAAGATTTAAAAAATAGTGGAGAACCACGTACAATTATTGATATTGAACCACAAAATTTGCTTTAGGTAATAAAGAGGAGGGAAACGTGATGGCTGTTTATCAAATTGTGAAAATCGGGGATGAGATTTTACGTCAACAGGCTCAAAAAATAGAGAAAGTTACACCTCAGATTGAGAAGTTGTTGGATAACTTAAAAGATACTTTATATGCTACTGAGATGGGGGTAGGTTTAGCTGCTCCTCAAATCGGTATTTCTAAACGAGTAATTGTCGTAGACCTTGATGACGAATTATATGAATTAATTAATCCGGAAATTGTTCAGGCAGAAGGTTCGGCAACTGATACTGAAGGCTGTTTAAGTGTTCCCGGTTTAATGGGTGATGTAGTTAGAGCCTCCAAGGTTTTGGTAAAAACTCTTAATCGTCAGGGTGAAGAAGTGGAAATATCAGCACAAGGGCTTTTAGCAAGAGCTTTTCAGCATGAAATAGATCATTTAAATGGAATTCTTTTTGTTGATAAAGCCGAGAATATCAGACCAGTGGAGTGAAGAATAATAATGCGAATAGTATTTATGGGGACTCCGGATTTTGCGGTACCTATTTTGGCAGGACTTGCTCAAACCAATAATGACCTTGTGGCTGTTGTTACTCAGCCCGATCGTCCTCGTGGGCGAGGCCGGAAAGTAAGTTTTTCGTCTGTGAAGGAAAAAGCTTTAGAAATGGGGTTGAATGTACTGCAGCCTTGCCGCATTAAAGAGGAAGGTTTTATCAAAACTTTGCAGAGCCTTCAACCGGATTTAATTGTTGTAGCTGCTTTTGGGCAAATTTTACCTGAGAAAATTTTAAAAATGCCTACTTATGGTTGCCTTAATGTTCACGCCTCTTTACTTCCTCATTATCGCGGGGCTGCCCCTATTCAACGTGCTATTATGGCTGGGGAGAAAAAAACAGGGATAACGATTATGTTAATGGATCAAGGTTTGGATACAGGAGATATTTTAACTCAAGCCGATGTGGAAATTCCCGTAGACTTTACTTTTGGGCAGTTGCATGATCGTTTAGCTGTTATAGGTGCTGAATTATTAGTCAAAACGATTCCTCTTTGGCAAGCAGGGGATATAACTTCGCATTCTCAAAGAGATAAAGAGTCTAGTTATGCATTCCCCATTAAAAAGGATGATGAAAAAATTAATTGGGTAAATTCTGCTGAAGTGATTTATAATCAGATTAGGGGGTTGACTCCTAAACCAGGCACATATACAATTTTTCGTAAGAAGCCCTTAAAAATAAAAAAAAGTGAGATTTATGTTGATACAGGTCAACAGGCAGTGCCGGGCACTGTGTTACTTTTAATAAAAGGGCAGGGTTTTGTTGTACAGACGGGGGATGGAAGTCTTTTAGTTAAACAGGTACAGCCTGTAGGTAAAAAAATGATGTCGGCGCAAAGTTTTATTAACGGCTATCACCTTGAGGTGGGAGATGTCTTCAATAATCCGGAAAAATAATGACTCGGAGCAACGTACTAAAAAAAGAATATTTGTGGGCTTACTTCTTTGTAGTCTTATATTTTTGGTGGCTGTAGTTACTTTTGCTTGGTGGTTGGTTTCTTGGCGAATGTTTTATTTAAATAAAATTATTTTAACCATCGTAATAGCAGTTGCCTTAGTTTTCTTTGTTCTTTTATCCGTGGGGTTATTGGGATTAATTTGGAGTTTATGGCGTTCTAAAGAGATTGCTCCTTTGCAAAGTGCTATGCGTACAGCAACTAATGTACTTTTTCCTTTAGCTATGCGGCTAGGCAAGTGGTTCGGTTTAGCGGAAGAGAAGATTAAAAGCTCCTATATTCAAGTTTCCAATCAGTTAGTAAGAACTCAGACTAAGGTAAAAGCATACAAAAAAGTAATGATTTTGGCACCCCATTGTTTACAGTGGGTTCATTGTCCTCATAAAATAACGATAAATGTAGATAATTGTAAAAGATGTGGTCGATGTTTAATTATGGATTTAATTAATTTAGCTCAGAAAACGGGCGCACATTTGGAAGTCGTTACTGGAGGAACAATGGCTCGTAAGGTGATTAAAGAATATCGTCCGCAAGCAGTAGTGGCCATTGCTTGTGAAAGAGATTTAACGAGTGGGATTCAAGATGTGGAGGGGTTGCCCGTTATTGGGATAATTAATGAACGACCGGAAGGTCCTTGTGCTAATACAAGGGTAGATTTAGTAAAAGTAGAAGAAGCGATTAGAAGTTTTCAAAAAAGTTTTAATGCAAAAGTTTTATCTTAAAAAATTTATGGGGAGGTATGAACCAGATGTATTATAATCCCTTTTTTGATTCGACAATGTTGATTGTTATTCCCGGTTTGCTTTTAGCTCTGTATGCACAAGCTAAAGTGAAATTTACTTTTACGCGTTTTTTACGGGTGCCTGCACAACGAGGTGTAACCGGGGCTCAAGTAGCCAGGGAGATTTTGCAAGCACAAGGTTTAGAACATGTTGCTGTAGAAATGATTGCCGGTGAATTAACAGACCATTATGACCCCAGAGATAAAGTATTACGTCTGTCACCTGAAGTTTATCGGGGTACCTCTTTGGCTTCTTTAGGTGTGGCGGCTCATGAAACGGGGCATGCGTTACAGCATGCAACCGGTTATGTGCCTTTAAATATTCGTAATGGGTTAGTACCTGTAGCCAACTTTGGTTCGACAATGGCACTTCCTCTTTTTTTCATAGGGCTTCTTTTTAGTTTTACTTCTTTAATAAAAGTCGGTCTTTGGTTTTTTGCTTTTGCTGTTCTTTTTCAGGTAGTAACTTTACCTGTTGAATTTAATGCTTCTAGTCGAGCTATTGCTCTTTTGGAAGGCTATAAATTTATTGCACCATCTGAGGTGGGTGGTACTAAAAAAGTATTAAAAGCCGCAGCATTGACTTATGTAGCTGCACTTTTAGTTAGTTTATTGCAGTTTTTACGCTTGCTAGTCATTTCAGGTGTTTTAGGAGATAGGGATTAATGAAAGATAGGGAAATTGCTTTTCGGATTTTATTAAAGATTGAAGAAGGGGCTTATGCTAATCTTCTTCTTCAGCAAACTTTGCACGAGATGGAACATCTTACTGCTTTAGATCGTGGTATGATTACGGAAATTGTTTACGGTACAGTTAAATATCGTGCCAGGTTGGATTGGATAATTACAAAGATGGTCAAAAAAGTGGAGAAGCTGAAAAAAGGACCTCGTATTTTATTACGTCTTTCTTTTTACCAGCTTCTTTTTATGGATAAAATACCGCCTTTTGCGGTAACAAATGAGGCAGTGAAGTTAGCTAAAAAGTATTTTCATTCCGGGGTAGCTTCCTTAATTAATGGTGTTTTGCGTAATTATTTACGTAATCCGGAAAAAGTTGTTTTACCTGATGCTAAGAAAAATCCTCTTGAATATCTAGAGGTTGTTTATTCGCATCCTCGTTGGATGCTAAAACGTTGGTTAGAACGATATGGTTGGGAAAAGACAAGCAAATTATGTCAGTATAATAATGTTCCGGCCGAATTATGGATTAGGACCAATACTTTAAAATGCACACGGGAAGAACTGATGACTAGATTGCAAAAAGAAGGATGTGTCCTCCTGCCAAGTTTACGGGTACCGGAGGGGATTTTGCTTCAATCAGCTCCTCCCCTTGCCTCTTTGTCCAGTTTTCAGGAAGGGTTGTTTACGGTACAAGATGAAAGTTCGATGTTGGTGGCCCATGTACTTAATCCCCGGCCTCAGCAAATAGTTTTAGATGTCTGTGCTGGTCCGGGTGGTAAAACCACGCATCTGGCTCAATTAATGAATAATCAGGGCCAAATTTTAGCTTGTGATGTTCATGAGCACCGTAAACGCCTGATTGAAGAAAATGCGAAGAGGTTAGGGATAAAGATGATTAAAACACGGCTTCTTGATGCGACGAGAATTGCCAAGGAGTTAAACGGTCAATATGAGTTGGTGCTTGTTGATGCTCCTTGTTCCGGGCTTGGTGTCTTAAGAAGAAGACCTGATGCACGTTGGCGTAAACAGGAAAAGGAAATAAAGGCATTAGCGACATTACAAGCCCAAATTTTAGCTAGTGTGTATCATCTTTTGGCCCCTGGGGGCAGACTTATTTATAGTACTTGTACTATTGAACCGGAAGAAAATGTTGAGGTTATTAATAAATTTAGAGCTACGCATAGAGATATTGTTAGTTTTGATTTAACACCGGTTATTCCCTATCGACCAACTTCTGAGGAAGAAAAAGAAGAATTAAAAAGAGGACAAAGGCAGTTTTTACCTTTTCGCGAGGAAATGGAGGGTTTTTTTATTGCCGGATTACAAAAACAAAGTTAAGCAAGAGGAATTTAAATTCCCAGAGGTCAGAGGCTTAGAACCGGAAGAAATTAGTAAAATGATGGTAGAGTTACAAGAAAAGTCTTTTCGCGGTGCACAAGTTTTTCATTGGCTACAAGAGCAAGCTGTACAATCTTGGGCGGAAATGACTAATTTGAGTGGGCAACTACAGAAAAAATTAGCAGATAATTTTAGTCTTTTGCCATTAAAACTAGTTGAAGAACAAGTTAGTCGTGATGGGACACGTAAATATCTTTGGGAATTATCGGATGGGAAGAGGGTAGAAAGTGTTTTACTTTTTCATGAAGGTGATTTCACGAAAAAGCGGACAACATTGTGTCTTTCAACTCAAGTAGGGTGTCCAATGAGTTGTCGTTTTTGTGCTACAGGTAAACTTGGTTTTACTAGAAATCTTACTGTGGGCGAAATAGTAAGTCAGGTTTTGGATGTAACGGCATTACAGCGAAAGCAAGCAGAACAAGGGGAAGAGCAGTTTAAAATAAATAATCTTGTTTATATGGGGATGGGAGAACCTCTTTTGAACTTGCCTGTTGTCTTAAAAAGTATTAAACTATTGAATCATAAAGATGGTCAAAATATTGGGATGAGAAGAATTACTATCTCTACTTGTGGGCTTGTTCCTCAAATTGACCGTTTGGCGGCAGCAAATCTTGAGCTTGTTTTAGCTATTTCTTTGCATGCACCCAATAATGAGTTGCGTAATCAAATTATGCCCGTAAACAGGCAGCATCCGTTAGAAGAATTAATCAATGCTTGTCAACGCTATATTACGAAAACGGGACGCAGAATAACATTTGAATATGTATTAATGAAGGGGTTTAACGATAGCTTACAGGAGGCGAGTGAATTAGTAGTTCTGCTACGAGGAATAAAGGCTAATCTTAATGTAATTCCTCTTAATTCAACTGCCGGTGGTCATTATCAGCGACCGGAACAGGAGGATGTGCAGAATTTTGTTTCTTTTTTACGAGAAAAAGGGATTACTGTAGTTGTTCGCGAAGAAAAGGGTAGTGATATTGCCGGAGCCTGTGGTCAATTGGCAGGAGGTACGGAGTGAGGTGAAATACCTTGTTAGTAGCAAATGCTTTGTCTGAAGTGGGTCGCGTAAGAAAAGATAATGAAGATAATTATTTGGTCTCTACAGAGAGAGGCCTTTTTGTCGTGGCTGACGGGATGGGAGGACATGCGGGCGGAGAGGTGGCCAGCAGTATCGTTAAACGTGTTTTAGATGAAGAAATAGGACCTCCTTTAGTTGATTTAGATTGCGAAAAGGTTCTTTTAAACGCTTTAATTAAAGCAAATGATTTAATTTTGCGGCAAGGACAAGATCGTGCCTGTGCCTATTTTGGGATGGGAACAACTGTGACAGCAGCTATATTTCAAGCTGAAAAATTATATGTTGCGCATATTGGTGATAGTAGAGCTTATTTATTTAGAGAAGGTTGTTTGCATCTTTTGACTCAAGACCATTCTTTGGTTAACGAATTATTGCAAAAAGGTGAATTAACTCCGGAAGAAGCAGAAAATCATCCTCGCCGTAATATTTTAACTAGAGCATTAGGAATTAATGAAAAACCGCAAATTGATGTTTTAAATTTATCTGTACAAAAAGGGGATTTGTTGTTGCTGTGTACAGATGGTTTGTATAATCAAGTTTATGAGGAGGAACTCGCTGATAATCTTTCTGGGGAAGGTTTACTTAAAGTTAAGGTAGAAAAAATGGTTAATTTAGCTTTAGAACGTGGTGGTAATGATAATATTACAGCAGTTCTTGTTCAGTATGCCTAAAAGGTTGAGTATGTTTTTTTACGGGAAGGGGTGAGATGGTGATCGGGAAGCTTTTGGGCAATCGTTATGAAATTTTAGAGAAAATTGGTGGCGGAGGTATGGCCCTTGTTTATCGGGCTAAAGATGTTTTTCTTAATCGGATTGTAGCTATAAAAATTTTACGCGAGCAATTTACCAGTGATGAAGAGTTTGTGAAACGTTTTCGTCGCGAAGCCCAAGCTGTCGCCAGTCTTTCTCATAATAATATTGTTAGTATTTATGATGTAGGACATGATACAGGTGCTTATTATTTAGTAATGGAAATGGTTGAAGGGCGTGACCTTAAAGAAATAATTAGAGAAAAAGGGTCTTTTTCTACACGGGAAATGGTAGAGATTGCTACTCAGATTTGTGATGCTTTGGCCCATGCTCATGAACATCAAATTATTCACCGTGATATTAAACCTCATAATATTATTATTACTAGTGAGGGGAAGGCGAAGGTAACAGATTTTGGTTTGGCGCGAGCTGTTTCTACGGCTACGGTTACTCATACAAGTAATATTATGGGCTCTGTACATTATTTTTCTCCCGAACAAGCACGAGGAGAGATTGCCGATGAAAAATCAGATCTTTATTCTCTAGGTGTTGTACTTTATGAAATGGTTACCGGTAAACTCCCTTTTGAAGGTGATTCACCAATTAGTATAGCGCTTAGTAAAATACAGAATGACCCGGTACCTCCCCGTGAAATTAATCCTCAAATTGGGGAAGCCTTAGAAAAGGTTATTTTAAGGGCCATGGCTAAAGACCCTAAAAAACGATATAATTCAGCAGTTGAATTAAGACGTAATCTTATTTCGGCGGAGTTATATAATTGTGTGGATAACGATGAATCTGTAAAGGTGATGGATGATACCATTGTTTTACCTCGACTTCGTAAAGAAAAACGGGAGCAAGCGAAGAAAAGTAATTTAGCAGAACCTCTTAAATTATGGACATGGGTGATGGTGGCGTTACTTATTGTCGGTTTTCTTTTGGGAATGTATTTATCGGCAAAAGTATTGGCCAAGAGTGAGGTTGCTGTACCCGACCTTACTAATAAAACTATCGAAGAGGCCAAAAGAGAGTTGGAGCAATATGGTCTGCTTTTAAAATTAGGTAAAGAGATTAATCATCCTACGGTAGAGGAGAATTTAATTATATCGCAAATACCTCGGGCTGAAGAAATCGTCAAAAAAAATGAAAAGATAGAGGTAACAATAAGCAAAGGACCGTTAATGGTGGATGTTCCTAATGTTATCAATAATACTCTTGCTGCGGCGGAAATTGATTTATCTAATCAAGGACTGCTTAGTGACCCTTTTTATGTTTATCATAATCAAATTGAAGAAAATCATGTTATTCGTCAGGAACCTGAGGCCAATCAAAAATTAGCTCAAGGTTCTGTGGTAAAATTAATTGTTAGTAAAGGACCACAACCGATTTGGATTAAGATGCCTCAACTTACCGGTTATGATTTGACTAAGGCTAAAAGTATCATTGAGAGTAATAATCTTGAAATAGGTGTAGTTCAACCAGAGCCCAGTTATAGATATCCTAAAGAGATTGTTTTGCGTCAAGACCCGGGAGCGGGAAGTGAAATATTACAGGGCACTATTGTCAATTTAGTAGTTAGTGCAGGACCCGGTCCTGAATGGTGATTTCAAGTTTGGTTTGATCATGAAGAGGAGGTAAAGTGTGAAGTTTACGGGAATTATCATCAAGGGCTATAGTGGTTTTTATTATGTGCTTGAAGAAAACATTAGTCCGGGGGAGCATGGTACAGAAGAAAAGAAGATTTGGGAATGTTCTTTACGGGGAAAGCTTCGTCTGAAAAAGCAAACCTTTTTTCCGGGGGATCGCGTAATTTGCACAAAAATAAATGAAGAAAAAGAGACAGCAGTTTTAGAAGAAGTTTTGCCTCGTCGTACAGAATTATCCAGACCATCTGTGGCTAATGTTGATCAGGTGTTAATTATAACGGCTTTAGCCAAACCGGAACCTGATTTGCAACTTTTAGATAGAATTATGATTATGGCTGTATATCATGGCGTAAATCCGCTTCTTTGCTTTAATAAGGCTGACCTTGTTACTTCACAACAAGTAGTAGATTTAACGAAAAAATATTCACAAACAGGTTATCCTGTTATAGTGAGCAGTGCTGTTAAAGGTTGGGGGTTAAAGGAATTAAAAGCATTATTACAGCATAAAGTTTCTGTTTTAGCAGGACCGTCAGGTGTAGGAAAATCAAGTTTAATGAATTCTTTAGAAAAACAATTTTCTCTGCTTACGGGTGAGGTTAGTAAAAAAGTTAATCGAGGGAGGCATACGACTAGGCATGTAGAATTACTACCTCTTTCCGGTGGTGGTTTGTTAGCTGATACCCCCGGTTTTAGTAGGTTGTATTTACCTCGTGCCATAAAGAGAGAAGATTTGAGCAGCTATTATCCGGATTTTCTTCTTTACCAAGACTCTTGTAAGTTTAAAACATGTTTACATCGTGAAGAACCGGGTTGTGGTGTTAGGGCAGCGGTAGAGCAAGGATTGCTTGATGAGGGCAGGTATAAGCGCTATCTTAAGATCTTGACAGAAGTTATTGCTGAAGAAGGGAGATATTAGCATGGTTTTATTAGCAACATCAATTTTGTCAGCTGATTTTAGTCAATTAGGAAAGTCTGTAGCTTATGTAGAAAAGGCAGGTGCTCATTGGATACATCTTGATGTGATGGATGGTCATTTTGTACCTAATCTTACTATTGGACCTGTAGTGATTAAAGCATTACGACCACAAAGTCAGCTTTTATTTGATGCGCATCTGATGATTGAGAATCCGGAACTTTATTTGCGAGATTTTCGGAGAGCAGGTGCTGATTTAATTACAGTACATGCGGAAGCTTGTCCTCATTTGCATCGTACGGTGCAGATGATTAAGGATTTGGGGGCAAAAGTAGGGGTAGCATTAAATCCTCATACTCCTTTACAGGTAATTAAATATCTATTGGAAGATTTGGATTTAGTTCTTTTAATGACGGTTAATCCCGGCTTTGGCGGACAACGTTTTATTCCTGCTGTTTTGCCTAAAATAAATCTGCTAAAACAATGGGCTTTAGAAAGGAATCCCAATTTATATATTCAGGTGGATGGGGGTATTAATCGCGAGACAGCTCCTTTAGTAGTAAGGGCGGGAGCTAATGTACTTGTTGCCGGCTCCGCAGTGTTTAATAATCCGGATCCGGCACAGGCTGTAGCTAAATTATTAGAGTCATACGAATAAGCCGCCTGTGGCGGCTGTTGTTTTTACAAGAAAATATGAAAAGGGAAGGGTTATGTGTTGAAGGAATTAAATATGCCTAAATGTGTTATTGTTTCCGGTGGTTTATTAGAAGATGATGTTTATCATCGGCAAATATTGCAGGAAGCAGAAATGGTTATTTGTGCTGATAGTGGGGCGAGACATGCACTAAGACTGGGGATAACACCTAATTTTGTCGTGGGTGATTTAGATTCTTTAGCCGAAGCAGAAAGAAAAGAATTAAAAATGCGTGGGGTAAAATTTATTAAATATCCGTGCGAAAAAGATTATGCGGATACTTTTTATGCTTTGTTAAAAGCATTGGAATTAGGATATCATCAAATTGTTCTGGTAGCTTGTTTAGGGGAAAGATTTGACCATGCTTTGTCTAATATAATGTTATTGGCTTTACCTCAAGTGAGGAACTTAGATGTTCGTATTTTAGAGCCTTATCAGGAAATATTTTTAGTTAAACCAAAGATGAAAATAATAGGACAGAAGGGAGAAACTATCTCTCTTTTACCTTTAAGTGATGAAGTAACAGGGATAACTACTTCCGGTTTATATTATCAGGTTCCTGAGGGGAAGTTTACGATGGGCTTTCCGCTGGGTGTCAGTAATGTTTTTATTGATGAAGTAGTGGACCTTTCTTTAGAGAAAGGTCTGTTATTGGCTATTCATGTTAAAAAAGAAGAAAGCGGGAATTTCCGCTTTCTTTTGTGAACCTCATATGACTAAAGTCACGTGCTTCTAATCTCACGATTAGATTTTCCTGCTTAATCGTCCTCGTAACCTACTAACTCCACAGGCGTAAATTTGGATAGTTCCTACCCTATATTCGTCACTTACTCACCACTGAAGTCACGAGAATATGTGACGATATTTTTCAAGTTTTGTTGTTAAATAGTCCGTTTAACTTTACCGGAACGGAGGCAGCGTGTACATACTTTTAGTTTTACCGGTGTTCCCTTGATTGTGGTTCTGACTGTTTGTAAGTTGGGAGCCCAAGTCTTCTTGGAACGCCTATGCGAATGGCTGACTTTCATTCCTGTGAGTTTGCCTTTATCACAAATATCGCATTTATTAGCCATTTAATCCACCTCCTTAAGTTCATCACTTTGTTATTTTATCAAAAACAGATGGGGAAGGCAAGAGAAAAACAATTCATACTTATATTTTCTATTCCTAATATATAAGAAAGAGGTGGTATATTTATGAAAAAAACGGTATTACAGGTTTTGCTCGAACACAAAGGTGAATATGTTTCCGGAGAAGAGATTAGTGACCTTCTTCAAGTAAGTAGGACAGCCGTTTGGAAACATATCCGGGGTTTAAAAGAAGCCGGTTATAAGATTACTTCTTCTCCCGGAAAAGGTTATTGCCTTCTGGAAAGACCGGACTTGCTTATTCCGATGGAAATTAAGACAGGATTACAAACGGAGTTTTTAGGGCAGAAATTGCTCTGTTATTCTACACTTGATTCAACAAATGAAGCAGCCAAAAGGGAGGCTTTAGCAGGTGCTCCGGAAGGTACAATAGTTGTAGCTGAACAACAAGAACAGGGGAGAGGCAGACTTGAGCGAAATTGGTTTTCTCCCCCGGAGTTAGGGCTATGGTTTTCGGTGATTTTGCGTCCCAAAATAGATTTAGCTCAGGCTTCTCAGTTAACTTTTGTTAGTGCTGTAGCAGTTTGTAAGGCTTTAAGGACAGTAACCGGGTTGCCGCTGATGATTAAATGGCCTAATGACCTATTATATAAAGGTAAAAAGTTATGTGGAATTCTGACTGAGTTAGGTGCAGAAATTGAGGAAATTAATTATCTTGTGATAGGGATAGGGCTTAATGTTAACCAACAGGAAAAAGATTTTCCGCCTGAAATAAGGAAGACCGCTTCTTCGTTAGCTTTAGCTACAGGACGTTCTTGGCAGAGAGCTGAACTTTTACGTCAGATCTTAGAAGAATATGAAAAACAGTATGAAATTTATTTAACGAAAGGATTTGAGCAAACACTATTATTTTGGCGAGAACTTAATGTAACTTTAGGCAAAGAGGTGATGGTTAGTACTAGAGAGGAAAGTTTTACCGGAATAGCTGAAGACATTAATGAAGATGGCTGTTTGTTAGTACGCAGAGATTCCGGAGAGCTGGAGATCTTAATAGCGGGGGATGTTAGTTTGCGGGGCAGCTTTCCTAGTAGAGATTAGAATATTGTATACTTGCAGGAAAAGTCAGAGATTATCTGGTAAATGAAAAAAGTATTGATATAATATAAAAGGAAAACCGGAACATACCCGGGAGATAATTTGAAGCGAAACATAGGGAAGGAGCAGTACTATGTGGGAAAAAGAAAAATTAAAAAAACTGAAAGAAGCCAAAGATAATTGGGAAAACGGAACAGTTAAAAAAGCTTTGGCTAGGTTTAAAGAACGTCAAGCAGAATTTACTACCGGTTCTGATATTCCCGTGGAACGTCTATATACTCCTTTAGAGATTCAAGATTTTGATTATGAAAAGGATTTAGGGTTTGCCGGTGAATATCCTTTTACGCGAGGGGTTCAGCCGACGATGTATCGCGGACGACTTTGGACGATGAGACAATATGCCGGTTTTGCTACAGCAGAGGAGTCTAATCAGCGTTATAAATATTTATTAGAACAGGGGCAAACAGGTCTTTCCGTGGCTTTTGATTTACCGACACAAATAGGTTATGACTCTGATGACCCTATCGCCCAAGGGGAAGTAGGGAAAGTTGGGGTAGCTATTGATTCCTTAGCTGATATGGAAGTGCTTTTTAAGGAGATTCCTTTGGATAAAGTAAGTACATCCATGACGATTAATGCACCGGCGGCGCTTCTTTTAGCGATGTATATTGTAGTTGCCGAAAAGCAAGGTGTAAATATTGCTGAGCTTAGAGGAACTATTCAAAACGATATTCTCAAAGAATATTCAGCTCGCGGAACTTATATTTTTCCACCAGCTCCTTCGATGAGATTGATTACTAATATTTTTGAATTTTGTGCTGAACATATTCCCCAATGGAATACTATTTCTATTTCCGGCTATCATATACGGGAAGCCGGGGCTACAGCTGTACAAGAAGTAGCGTTTACTCTGGCCGATGGTATTGCTTATGTGGAAGCAGCACTTGAAGCGGGGATGGATGTAGATGACTTTGCAGGGCGGCTTTCCTTTTTCTTTAATGCTCATAATGACCTTTTTGAAGAAATAGCTAAATTTAGGGCTGCACGTAAAGTTTGGGCTAAGGTCATGAAAGAACGTTTTCGGGCCAAAAACCCTCGTTCTTGGAAGTTGCGTTTTCATACCCAAACAGCCGGTTCGACTTTAACAGCACAACAGCCGGATAATAATATTGTGCGGGTAGCGGTCCAGACTCTTGCCGCTGTTTTAGGTGGAACACAATCTTTACATACCAATTCACGCGATGAAGCTTTAGCCTTACCATCAGAAGACTCTGTACGGATTGCTTTGCGGACACAGCAGATTGTAGCTTATGAATCAGGAGTTAGTGAAACGGTAGATCCTTTAGCAGGTTCTTATTATATAGAAAAATTGACTTTGGAAATTGAAAAGCGGGTACTTGCTTATTTGGAAAAGATAGATGTTTTAGGTGGTGCAGTAAGGGCTATTGAGCAAGGGTATATTCAGAAAGAAATCGCAGACAGTGCCTATGCTTATCAGAAGGAAATTGAAGCAGGTGAACGAATTGTGGTAGGTCTTAACAAATTTCAGATGGAAGAGACAGCGAGAAAAGAAGACCTTTTGCGTGTGGATCCTGCTGTAGGTACAGCACAAATTAAAAGATTACAGAAATTGAAGGAGTCGCGTGATAATGTTGCGGTACAGAACAGTCTTACAGAATTACGTCAAGCTGCTCAAGCTGAGGTAAACCTCATGCCCTATCTACTTACAGCAGTTCGTGCTTATGCTACTGAAGGAGAAATTTGCCATATTTTACGTGAGGTTTTTGGTGAATATAGACCTGTGGAGATACTCTGATTGATTATAGGAGAAGATAGTGAAGGAGGTTTTGGGCAAATGGTAAAAAAACGGATTAGAGTTTTAGTAGCTAAACCGGGACTTGATGGGCATGATCGGGGAGCGAAAGTAATTGCACGTGCCTTGCGTGATGCAGGGATGGAAGTAATTTATACAGGGCTTCGTCAAACACCTGAACAAATAGTGTCTGCCGCTATTCAGGAAGACGTAGATGTAGTGGCGATGAGTTTGTTATCAGGTGCTCATAATCATCTTTTCCCTAAAGTAGTAGAACTTTTAAAAGAAAAAAACGCAGCCGAGATATTAGTTATTGGTGGTGGGGTGATTCCTCAGGAAGATATTCCTTTTTTAAAGGAAAAAGGTATAGCGGAAATTTTTACTCCCGGTACACCTACGGGTAAAGTCGTTGACTATATTCGGAGTAAAGTAGGTTAAGTTTAATTAATAAGAGGCGGTGGAGGTATGGATTTAGTACAGCGAGCCCGACAAGGTGATCGCCGTGCTTTAGCTAGATTAATTACTTTAGTTGAAAACGAAGCACCTGAAGCGGTAACAGCTTTGCAAGAATTATATCAGTTTACAGGGCAAGGACAGGTCATTGGGATTACGGGGCCGCCCGGTTCCGGTAAAAGTACTTTGACAGATAAACTGGTGAAAGAACTGCGGAAAGAAAAGAAGAAGGTGGCGATTATTGCTGTTGATCCCACTAGTCCTTTTACGGGTGGAGCAATTTTGGGTGACCGGATTAGAATGTCGGATTTAAATTTAGATGAAGATGTTTATATTCGCAGTATGGGTACACGAGGCAGTTTGGGAGGTTTAGCGGCGACCACAAGTGCAGTGATTAAGATTCTTGATGCCTGTGCTTTTGATTATATTTTTATTGAAACTGTGGGTGTAGGTCAGTCAGAAGTAGATATTGTAAAAGCTGCCGATACTACTATTGTCCTAATGGTACCCGGTTTAGGAGATGATATTCAGGCGATCAAAGCGGGTATCTTAGAAATAGGAGACCTCTTTGTAGTTAATAAGGCTGATCGTGAAGGAGCCAATCGAGTTGTCCTCGAATTGCGGATGATGTTGGACTTAAATGAGAAAAAATCTGCTTGGGAACCGCCTGTTTTTATGTCTATTGCGGAACAAAATCAAGGCATTATAGAAATAGTAGAAGGGATAAAGAGGCATTTTTTTTATTTGCAGGAATCCGGACAATTGGAAGTAAAAAGAAGAGAAAGATTAGAAAAGGAGCTTTGGGAGGGTCTTAGTAAAAAGATTTATCAGCAGATTACGTCTAAGGTAGAAAAGGACGGTCAATTTCAGCAATATATGGATCGTTTAATAAAAAAAGAGATAGACCCATATACATTAGCGCAGACAATACTTCATGATGTGCTGATGAGAGGATAAAAAATACAGGACTTATTTACATGAGAGTACATTTCTGGTAATATGTATAATTATACATGGCGGGGAAGAAAGTTTAAGAGAGTGTCTACGTATATACATAATAGCTAAAAGTATTAAAGAGGAGGATGGTTACGTGAAAGTTCTCAAGATAGACCATATTGGTATTGCGGTAAAAGATTTAACGGCATCTCTGCAATTTTATTCTAAAGTTTTAGGGTTGGAAGCGGTCGGAACAGAAGTAGTGCCGGAACAGAAAGTAAAAGTCGCCTTTTTGCCTTGTGGTGATAGTGAATTAGAACTTTTAGAGTCAACTACTCCTGATGGACCAATTGCTAAATTTATTGAAAAAAGGGGCGAAGGTGTTCAACATATTGCTTTGCGGGTAGATAATCTTGAGGAAGCCTTAGCAATTATGCAAGAAAAAGGGCTTCGTTTAATTGATGAAAAACCACGTTATGGTGCAGGAGGAGCGCGAATAGCTTTTTTACACCCTAAAGCTACGAAAGGTGTTTTATTAGAGCTCGCGGAAAGGAAAGAGTAAGATTAAATGTGGAAGAGAGGGATTTTCCAAAGATGAGTACACAAGAAAAGATTACAGCGCTACAAGCTTTAACTAAAAAGATTGAGGCGGGTGGTGGTGAACAAGCTGTTGAAAAGCAACATCAAAAGGGTAAACTTACTGCTCGTGAACGTCTTGAAAAATTGTTAGATCCCGGTTCTTTTACTGAACTGGACAAATTTGTAACACACCGTTGTGTCAATTTTGGGATGGAGAAAAAAGAGGCCCCTGGTGAAGGAGTAGTTACAGGCTATGGAACTATAGATGGTCGACCTGTTTATGTTTATGCTCAGGACTTTACTGTTTTAGGTGGGTCACTGGGGGAAATGCATGCCGGCAAAATTTGTAAAGTATTGGACCTTGCTTTAAAAATGGGAGCACCGGTTATTGGTTTAAATGATTCAGGGGGAGCGCGTATTCAAGAAGCAATTGATGCTTTAGCCGGATATGGTCAAATATTTTACCGTAATACTTTGTCTTCAGGTGTAATTCCTCAGTTATCGGTAATTTTAGGACCTTGTGCAGGAGGTGCTGTTTATTCTCCGGCATTAACTGATTATGTTTTTATGGTGAAGAATATTTCCCAAATGTTTATTACCGGACCTCAGGTAATTAAAGCAGTAACAGGTGAGGAGGTTTCGGTGGAGGAATTAGGAGGAACCATGACTCACAATCAGCAGAGTGGGGTAGCTCATTTTGCCGCCACCAATGAAGAGGAGTGTTTTGTTCAGATAAAAAAACTATTGAGTTTTTTACCTTCTAATAATTTGGAGAATCCGCCTTTTGTGGAAACCGGTGATGACCCGGGACGAATTGTTCCGGAATTAGACGAAATCGTTCCTGATAATCCTAACCAGGCTTATGATATGTTAGATATAATTACTCTAGTTGTAGATAATGGTGAGTTTTTTCAGACGATGCCTTATTATGCTCGGAATATTCTTACCGGGTATGCTCGGATCAAGGGACAGGTTATTGGAATTATTGCTAATCAGCCAAAGTTTATGGCCGGTTGTTTAGATATTAATGCTTCCGATAAAGCGGCTCGTCATATTCGTTTTTGTGATGCTTTTAATATTCCTTTGGTTAATTTTGTTGATGTGCCCGGTTATCTTCCCGGCACAAATCAAGAACATGGTGGGATTATTCGTCATGGAGCCAAATTATTGTATGCGTATTCGGAAGCTACTGTACCTAAGATTACTTTGGTTATTCGCAAGGCTTACGGTGGTTCTTATTTAGCGATGTGTTCGCGTGACTTAGGTGCAGATCAAGTAATCGCTTGGCCTACGGCAGAAATAGCGGTGATGGGTGCAGAAGGTGCAGCCAACATTATTTTCCGTAAAGAAATTAAGGACGCTGATAATCCGGTAGAAAAACGGGCAGAGAAAATTGCCGAGTATCGTCAGCGTTTCGCGACACCTTATGTTGCCGCAGAGAGAGGGTTTGTCGATTTAGTGATTGAACCCCATGAAACTCGCCCACGTCTCGTGAATACCTTGGAAATGTTAGCTACGAAACGCGAAACCCGTCCGGCAAAGAAACATGGCAATATTCCATTGTAAAATGCAAGATGGTGGGAATGTGAGGAAAGGGGTGACGGTACGTGCCAACACTTATTTTCGGACTGCAAGTTACTATTTTAGGCATAAGTGTAGTTTTTATTGCTTTAGTTTTTCTTATCTTTGTGATTAAATTGCTGACTAAGGCAACAGAGCTTTCCGAGGCCAAAAAAGGTGCAGGTGAGCCTGTGTTAATTAAAAAAGGGTCAGTCGTTAAAGATGCTCCTCTCAGTAAGGAAGATGAGGGGGAGGTTATCGCTGTAATTGCTGCCGCTGTAGCTTGTTTAACTAAGGGAAAGAAAATGAGTATTAAGACGATTCAGCGGGTCAAAGAGGAAGAGGTTCCTGTTTGGAGTGCGGTAGGACGTCAAGAAATAATGTTTTTACGACAAACCAGGTAATGCCGTAATAAAAGTACTGGAATAAAATTATAGAGAAAAAGGAGGGGCTTTTTGATGAAAAAGTTCCGGATGAAAGTAAATGGGAAAGTTTATGAGGTAGAAGTAGAAGAAATAAGCGATAATTCAGCAGCTGCTCCTCAAGTTGCTGTAGAAAAGGTCTCGGAACCCGGTACCGGTTCGAAGGTTCCCGCAGTACCAAGTGTGTCTAAGAGTGCAGCGGCTATACCTGAGGAGGCTGAAGTTATTACGGCACCTATGCCCGGTAAGATTCTGTCACTTAAAGTAGAAGTAGGACAGCAGGTAAGTGCCGGAGATTTACTTTTGATTTTAGAAGCAATGAAAATGGAAAATGAAATTTTCTGTGGAACTGAAGGGACGGTTAAAGAAATTAGGGTTGATGAAGGTACTGCCGTTAATCCGGGAGATGTTCTGGTGGTCATTGCTTAATTAGGAGGTATCTTTATCATTTCAAGAGGGGAAGGAATTCTGATGATGGAAATAAACTTATCAAAGGCCATTTATGACCTGGCGATGAGTACAGGCTTAGTTAATCTGACGATACAGCAAGTGATAATGTTCTTGATCTCTTTTCTTTTAATTTATTTAGCGATTGTCAAGAAATTTGAGCCTTTATTACTTTTACCGATTGCCTTTGGTATGTTGTTAGCGAATTTACCTCATGCGGGTTTAATGAACCCCCCGGAGGTGGGGATAGATCCGTTTACAGGAGAGGATAAGCTCACTCCCGGTGGCTTGCTTTATTATTTATATCAAGGGGTAAAACTAGGCATTTATCCACCTTTAATTTTTCTGGGTGTAGGGGCGATGACTGATTTTGGACCACTTATTGCTAATCCTAAGACCTTACTTCTAGGGGCGGCGGCTCAGTTTGGGATCTTTTTAACTTTTATCGGGGCTTTATTTTTAGGCTTTTTACCTAAAGCTGCGGCTTCTATTGGGATTATTGGGGGTGCTGATGGCCCCACCGCTATTTTTCTGACTTCGAAGTTAGCACCGGAGTTATTGCCGGCGATTGCTATTGCCGCGTATTCATATATGGCTTTAGTACCGATTATTCAACCTCCGATTATGAAAGCTTTAACGACTCGTAAAATGCGGATGGTGGTTATGGAGCAATTACGTCCTGTTTCACAGCGGGAAAAAATAATTTTTCCGATTGTCGTGACGATTGTTGTTTCCTTACTCGTACCTGATGCTACTCCTTTGGTGGGGATGTTGATGTTGGGGAATCTTTTCCGAGAATCCGGTGTTGTAGGACGTTTGAGTGATGCAGCTCAGAATGCTTTGATGAATATTATTACGATTTTCTTAGGGGTAACAGTCGGGGCGACAGCCAATGCTGAAGCTTTTTTAAATCCGGCCACCATTAAAATTATTCTTTTGGGCTTAATTGCTTTTTGCATAGCAACAGCCAGTGGTGTTCTTTTAGGAGATTTGATGTATTTTCTTTCCGGCGGTAAAGTCAATCCTTTGATTGGTTCAGCAGGAGTCTCGGCAGTACCGATGGCCGCACGTGTTTCTCAGGTTGTAGGGCAAAAAGAAAATCCTAAAAACTTTTTGCTCATGCATGCGATGGGACCTAATGTTGCCGGAGTAATTGGTTCAGCTGTGGCGGCCGGAGTATTACTTTCTTTGTTTAAGTAAAAAATAAATTAATAAAATTTTTCTGTATATGACGAAAAAGAGTGTTGCTAAAGTTAGCAACACTCTTTTTTATTTAATATTGATTTTTCTATTTCTTCCCGTGTATTTAAATAATAAAAAAGTTCAAAACTACAAATGGAGGTGTATTAATAATGAAAAAGGACCATAATTTTAGAAAAAGGATGGAAAAAATCAAATATGAGACAGCACAGGAATTTGGTTTAACTCATCGCCAAGAGAAGATGGGAAAAGATTCTAACAAAAATAATTTATTTAAACGTATAAAAAAATTATCAATAGCCAAAAATAAGAATACTTTCAAGTAAAGGAGGTGAAGTTAAAAATGCCTCGTAATACAAACAAACCTGCACTACAGGGTGCTGCTCAAGCTCTTGATCAGTTGAAGTATGAAATAGCCGGTGAGTTAGGGATTGCTAACTATCAACAGGTTGATAAAGGACAACTGACTTCCCGTCAGAATGGATATGTTGGGGGATATATGACTAGAAAGCTGGTTCAGATTGCTGAAGAAGCTTTATCCAAAGGACAAATGACCTAACTCCTAATTGAAATAATGGATAAAAAACAAGCAGGGGTCTAAAGACCACCTGCTTGTTTTTTATCAGCATGAAGTGTAGCTTAATGTAGGTAATGTTCTACTTCTTCCGGAGGTATACCGGGATGTAAAGCTAAAGCTAAAGCCATGGCAATTATTTTAGACGTATTCGTAATTTGTTCATCGATTTCTTTAGGAGTAACCATTAATTGACCGCCAAAGGGTTCTAAGACTTGATTAATCATTTGCCCTATGGCGACCGGTTGTAACCCTTGATAAACATCACGTAAATGTGGTGTTGTTTGGAGATGTGTAAATAGTTTTTCTATAGCTTGATGAGCAATAATTCCAGCATGGACGACAGTAGGTACACCGATAGCAATTACCGGAATACCCATTGTTTCTTGATTGATACCTGTTCTTTTATTGCCAATACCTGATCCCGGATTGATTCCGGTAGTAGCTACTTGAATTGTGGAATTAATTCTTTCCACACTACCTGCAGCTAAAGCATCAATGGCGATGAGTAGGTCGGGTTTGATGCGGTCAACAATCCCTTTAATTATTTCTGCTGTTTCTATTCCGGTAATACCTAAGACACCGGGTGCCAATACACAAACGGACCTTAAACCTTGACGTAATTCTTCCGGGGCATAATAAAAAAGATGTCGGGTGGCCATCGAGTATTCGACAGTTTTTGGTCCTAAAGCATCGGGAGTAGCATTCCAATTGCCTAAACCGACA
Source organism: Peptococcia bacterium (assembly GCA_050951605.1). GTDB lineage: Bacteria > Bacillota > Peptococcia > DRI-13 > DTU073 > DUTS01. The sequence goes on from JBMNJJ010000002.1 coordinate 442,902, forward strand.
ATTAAAATAGTAGAGTCATCCTGGAGAGGTAGAATTTCTTTTAATTTATTAGCAAGGACTTCGCCAATATTTTTATGAACCATTTTATTGTTTTCGCGAAGTCCTGTTGATTCCAAAGTAAGATAACTGCCGGGAGCACGGCCCATAATAGCTGCTCCTTGTTCGTTTATAATCGTGATAGTTTTAACAGTTCCTTGGGAAAAGGTTTCTATCTCCTCTTTTACGCCCGGTATTTCTCTACCTGTATCACCTCTCAGTAAATCGTGAGCTTCTACCGCTAAATCTAAATTAATTCCCAATAATTGATAGAGTTCATTTTTTTTTCTCATTCGTTATACCTCGCTTCAATTTTTTATAAGTTCAGTTTTCCCGATTAATGAAGATGTTATGCTTGTTTAATCATAAGAAAAGAAACCGCTTGAAGAGACGGTTTCTTTTCCGGAGGGAGGAAATGTCGGTTTTTTATAAAAAACTTTTGCTTTAATATTATGGTCATAAAGAGGAAAAACTATGATTACATAGAATTAAAAAAATAATGCAATAATAGCAATATATAGAAAGATGTATCGAGAAAACTGTCTTTTTGTGGTATAATCTTTTCCAAAGGAGTTGCAATTAAATCGTGCGTATTATCGCCGGAACTGCTAAAGGACATACTATAAAGAGTTTAAAAGGGTTAGCGACAAGACCCACACCGGAGCGAGTAAGAGAAGCGATTTTCAATATTTTAGGAGTAAAAATTATTAATGCCCGATTTTTAGATTTATTTGCCGGTTCCGGAGCCGTAGGATTAGAAGCTTTAAGTAGAGGTGCGGCGTATTGCTGTTTTAATGATAAAAATAAAGCAGTTTGTCGGATAATTAAAGAAAACTTAACAAAGTGTGCTTTTGAGCAGTCTGCGTTAGTTTATAATAAAGATGTTTTTGCTTTTATTTCTGATTTTACGAAAAAAAATGTGATTAGTTTTGATATAATTTATGCAGACCCTCCTTATAAAGTTGATTTTTATGATTTGTTGCTTCAAAAGCTTGTGGAAGCAGAGTTTCTTGCTGATGAGGGTATAATTATCATGGAAACTGATAAAAGGACATTTTTACAGGAACAATATTTTTCTGGACGAAAAGAAGGGGCGGTCTTAAAACTTTTTAAGAAAAGTAAGTACGGAGATACAGTAATTTGGTTTTATAAATTATGGGGGAGGAATAAAAGTGGAAATCATGCGTTTGTTGGAAGAATTTGAAAATGTAGTGGAAGAGAGTCCTCGTATTCCGATGACAGGTAAGGTGATTATTAACGAGGACACTTTGTATAATTATTTGGACGGATTTAGGGCAATGTTACCGGAAACGGTAAGGGAGTCTGAGTGGATTTTAAGAGAAAAAGAACGGATTATACAACAAGCTGAAAAAGAGGCCGACACAATTGTGGAAACAGCTAAAAGCAAATTAGAGAGAATTGCCGGCGAAAGTGAAATAGTTAAAGTTGCTAAAATCCAAGGTGAAGAAATAATTAGTAATGCTCGCGATGTATCCCGAGAAATAACACAAGGAGCTCTTCGCTATGCAGATGAAGTAATGGCTCGTTTGCAGACCCAATTGGAGAAAACAATGCAGGTTGTTAATCAGGGACGTGAAGAAATAAGAGTAAATTTTAGAGATAAAAATATTGACGAATAAAAAGAGAAAAGAGAAACTATTGATATATCAAAAAAGTATGATAAAATGTAAATAAGAGATTACGGAAAAATTAGGAAATTGTTGTCGTATTTAAATAAAAATTCTGAAACAATAAAGAGGTGAATCTTCTTGACTGCGAACAAATTTGATTTGGGTGAATCTTTTGTTAAAGCAGGCAAAATTACAGAAGAGCAACTGGAGTTAATTCAAAAAAAACAAGAAGTAACAGGCAAAAGATTCGAAGAAATTTTACAAGAAGAAGGTATTTTGACTGAAGAGGAAATCAAGCAATTTCTCAAACGTCAATATAATATTGTTTCTGTCAATTTATCTAAGCAGGAGATACATATGGAAACGCCACTTTTGATTAGTGAGGAATTGGCGCGAAAATATATTTTATTTCCTTTTAAAAAAAGTCAGTACAGAATATTGGTAGCCATGGTAGATCCTTATGACTTGGAGGCAATCGAGGAAGTTAATGCAGTTACAGGGCTAACTGTTCTACCGCGAAAAGCTAAAGTTAAAGAAATTGTAGAAAAAATTAACCATTATTATGATGAAAAAAATATTGCAGAAGCAAGAAAAATAGTGGAATTAGAAGCCAGAAGAAAAGCCGAAGAAGAAGCTCGAAAAAAGGCTGAGGAAGAGGCCCTTCAAAAAGCTGAAGAGGAAGCGGAAAGAGAAGCTGAAGAGGAAGTCAAGAGAAAGGCTGAGGAAGAAGCTCGTAGAGAGAGCTGAAGAGGAGGCTCGGAAGAAGGCCGAAGAAGAGGCACGAATGAAGGCGGAAGAAGAGGCGCGAAAAAAGGCAGAGGAAGAGGCCAGGAGAAGGGCTGAGGAGGCTCGTAGAAGAGCTGAAGAAGCGAAAAAAAAGGCCGAGGAGGAAGCCAGGAGAAAAGCGGAAGAAGAGGCTCGTCGGAGAGCAGAAGAAGAGGCTCGGAAGAAGGCCGAAGAAGAGGCACGAATGAAGGCGGAAGAAGAGGCGCGAAAAAAGGCAGAGGAAGAGGCCAGGAGAAGGGCTGAGGAGGCTCGTAGAAGAGCTGAAGAGGAAGCAAAAAGGAAGAAAGCAGAGGAAAAAGCACGGAAGAAAGCAGAATGGGAAGCTAAGAAAAGGGCTGTGGAAGCAAGGAAGAAAGCTGAAGAAGAAGCTAAAAGAAGAGCAAAAGAGGAAGCGAAGAGAAAAGCGGAAGAAGAAGCTCGTAGAAGAGCTGAAGAAGCACGAAAAAGAGCGGAAGAGGAAGCCAAGAGAAAGGCGGAGGAAGAAGCGAAGAGAAAAGCGGAAGAAGAAGCTCGTAAAAGAGCTGAAGAAGCACGAAAAAGAGCGGAAGAAGAAGCCAAGAGAAAGGCTGAGGAAGAAGCGAAGAGAAAAGCGGAAGAAGTGGCTCGTAGAAGAGCTGAAGAAGCACGAAAAAGAGCTGAAGAAGAAGCCAAGAGAAAGGCTGAGGAAGAAGCGAAGAGAAAAGCGGAAGAAGAAGCTCGTAGAAAAGCTGAAGAAGCACGAAAAAGAGCAGAAGAGGAAGCCAAGAGAAAGGCTGAAGAGGAAGCGAAGAGAAAAGCGGAAGAAGAAGCTCGTAGAAAAGCTGAAGAAGCACGAAAAAGAGCTGAAGAAGAAGCCAAAAGAAAGGCGGAGGGAGAAGCGAAGAGAAAGGCTGAAGAGGAAGCGTTGAGGAAAAAAGAAATAGAAGAAGAAAAAACAAGAAAAAAAGCAGGAAAAGACGAAGCGCCTAGCGAAGAAAGAGAGAAGAAAAAATTGTTTGATAGAGCAGAAAAAAAGCATGAGCCTAAAAGAGCTCGATTGGGGACAATTTTAGTTGAAAAAGGATTAATTTCTGAAGATAATTTGGAGGCGGCATTGAAAATACAAAAAGAAACCAGAAATAAATTAGGTGAAATTCTCGTTGACAATGGGTTAGTTCAGGAAAGTGACATTGTCGATGTTTTAAGTAAACAGATGGGTTTCCCCTATGTGGAACTTAGTAATATGCTTATTAATCCTAAAATCCCTGCCTTAATTAAAGAAAACTTAGCAAGAAAGCATGTTCTAATTCCGATTAAAATAGAAAACGGGCGACTTGTTGTAGCCATGGCAGATCCCCTTAATGTTTATGCTGTTGATGACATTAGGATAGCGACAGGGTATGGAGTTATACCTTATATAGCTGGGAAGAAAGAAATACTAAAGGCTATTGAGTTTTATTATGGACAACAGAGTACAGAAGAAGCTGTCGAAGATTTAATGAGAGAGTTAGATTCTGAAGAAATGGAAGACCTTGATCAAAAAACTCTCGATGAGATCAACAATGCACCTTTAGTACGTCTTGTCAATTCTTTGTTAAGACAGGCTGTAATTATGAAGGCTAGTGATGTGCATATTGAGCCTTTTGAAAGCTATGTAAGGGTACGGTTTAGAATTGATGGGGATTTACAAGAAATAATGTCCTTAGATATAAATACACATTCTGCTGTTGTAGCAAGGATTAAAATTATGGGGAAAATGGATATTGCTGAAAAACGTTTCCCTCAAGATGGAAGAGTAGGAATAAAAATTGAAGATCGTCGGATTGATTTACGTCTTTCTACTTTACCCACAACTTATGGTGAAAAAATTGTCATTAGGATTTTAGACAGAGAAAATGTTTTTATTCATAAAAGTCAACTAGGTTTTACGGAGACAAATATAGAGAGATTGGATAAAATCATTCGTTACCCCTATGGTATTATTTTAGTAACTGGACCTACCGGCTGTGGAAAAACCAGTACTTTATATACTGTTTTGTCAGAATTGAATAAAGTTAATCGCAATATTATTACAGTAGAAGATCCGGTCGAGTTCAAAATATCCGGAATTAACCAAGTACAGGTTAATGTTAAAGCAAACTTAACTTTTGCCAATGGTCTTCGTTCTATTCTCAGGCAAGACCCGGATATCATTATGATTGGGGAAATTAGAGATACGGAAACTGTGCAGATTGCGGTGAGAGCAGCGATTACAGGGCACCTGGTATTAAGCACAATGCATACTAATGATACAGTATCGACGCTTGTTCGTTTAATCGATATGGGTGTGGAGTCATATCTTATCTCTAATTCTGTAGTAGGAATTGTGGCCCAAAGATTAGTGAAAAAAATTTGTCCAGAATGTAAAGAAAAATATCAACCTACAGAAAATGAAAGAAGATTAATGAAAATAGACGAATCAGTCCCTCTTTACAGTGGGAGAGGATGTCCAACCTGCAATAATACAGGTTATAAAGGTAGAATAGCAATTGCTGAAATTATGGAACTTGATACTAAAATTAAAAAGTTAATTGATAAAGGAGAGAGTGGTGACGTAATTAAGGCGGCAGCTAAGGAACAAGGGATGGTTGATTTACAGGAGAATTGTAGAGAATTGGTTCTTAATGGCATCACGACCATTGATGAATATATAAGAAATACTTATATTCTTTAGGAGGGTGGCGTATGGCTGTTTATACTTATGAAGCTATAAACAACATGGGGAAGACGGTAAAAAGCACTTATGAAGCTAACAGTCGAGATGAAGTATTAGTAATGCTCGAAAAGAAAAATCTTTATCCGATCATGGTTCAAGAAGGAGGAGGAGCGAGCAAAGAAATAAAAGCCTCTCATTTTTTCCAACGAGTCAAATTAAAAGATATTGCTTTTTTCTGTCGGCAGGTTTATTCACTTCTTAATGCCGGTATTCCAATTGCGGATACTTTGCAGATCATAAGTGGACAAATTGTCAATAAAAATCTGCAAAAAGCTGTAGTTGAAGTTTCGGAAGAGGTGCAAACAGGAATACCTTTTTCGGAAGCTATGAAAAAACAGAATGTTTTCCCTGCACTGTTGATACATATGGTTGCGGCTGGAGAAGCTAGTGGAACACTTAATTTTGTTATGCGGCGTATGGCTGAGGACTATGAAAAAGAATTTAAAATGCAAAAAAGGGTATCCGGAGCCATGGTTTATCCAACACTTATTATTATTGTGGCTGTTGTTGCGGTTACCTTTCTTATTACTTCTGTTTTGCCCAGATTTGTAGAAATGTTTGCTAGTGCGAATGTGGAACTTCCGGCAGCGACACAAATGTTGATAAATATAAGCGGATTTTTACAACAATATTGGCTTTATCTTTTAGTAGCTTTAATTTTATTTATTTGTGGTTGTAAATATTTTGTACGCACCGCACAGGGAAGGTTTTGGGTAGATACGTTTAAGCTTAGCCTGCCGATAATTGGTGGTGTAAACAACAAAATTGTTATGGCTAGATTTTCGCGAACTCTCTCTAGTCTTCTGAAAAGTGGCATACCTTTAATGCAATCAATGGAATATGTAGCAGCTGTAGTGGGGAATCAACTTGTTAGTGAGAAATTGCTTGTAGTTAGAGAGGAAATTGCCAAAGGAGCTAGTTTAACAGATTCTGTGAACAAGACAGGTGTCTTTGACCCGATAGTTATCCATATGTTAAAAATAGGGGAAGATTCCGGTAAATTAGATGAAGTTATGGAAAACACGGCCACAGTTTATGACCAAGAAGTAGAGGTAGCTGTACAAGGGTTGACTTCGATTATTGAACCACTGATGATTATTCTGATGGCAGTAGTAGCCGGTTTGATTGTTTTTTCCATCATCACACCGATGTTTGATATTGCCAAGACAGTAGGAGGATAATTTGTAATAAAATATACCGGGAGGTGGTTGGCGAAAGATAATCTTCTAAGTTTTCTTTAAATAATAAAAAATAAGGAGGAATGAAAAATGTTAGGTAAAATTAGAAAAATGTTCAAGAATCAAAAAGGTTTTACTCTGGTTGAGTTGATGACTGTTTTAATCATCTTGGGTGTAATCTTAGGTATAGGGGTACCGAAATATTTGCAAGTACAAGCGAAGGCCGAATGGGAAGCTGATGAGTCGACGATTAAAAACTTTGCCAGAGCAGCGGAAACGTATGCCGCATCGATGAATACCTATCATACTGGAATTACTTTAAGTGACTTAGCAACTGCTGGTCTTATTGATGGGAACACTGTTTTAAATAGGACAAAGGATACGGACGGGAAGTCTGTTAAAAACACGAGCGGTACGGCAATAGATGGAGACCAAAAGTTTGAGTTTAACACAGATACAGGTAATGTAAATAATTTGGGAAAAGTTGTATGTAATTTAATCGGTAAACCACCATATGGAGACCCCCCAACTTATCCTAATGATACTGTGGAAGCTGGTTGGGAGTAGTAGCATAAAATTCTACGTGGGGAGGTTGTTCCTCCCCTGACCAAAAAACAGGTAATGTAGATAATTTGGGAACAGTTGTCGAGGGGTTAATCGGCGAACCACCATATGGAGGTCGTCCAGATTATTTTCCTGCAACAGGAACATGATAAGCCTTATATATGAAATTTTTTCTTTCTGACCTTAAGTATTATAGATCAGTGGAAAAAGATTAATGTATTTTAGTTGTATTAGGATAAAAAGTATTAGGACATCAAGGCAGAAAGGGGAGAAGAAAAATGCTTGGCAAAATAAGTAAAGTACTCAAGAATCAAAAAGGTTTTACTCTGGTTGAGTTAATGACTGTTTTAATCATCTTGGGAGTAATCTTAGGTATTGGGGTACCCAAATATTTACAAGTACAAGCGAAGGCAGAATGGGAAGCTGATGAGGCTACAATTCGCAACTTTGCCAAAGCAGCAGAAACGTATGCAGCATCTATTAATAAATATAGTGATGTTGCGTTAAGTGAGTTAGATACTGCTGGTATTATTGACACAGATATTGTTTTAAATAGGATCAACGATGGCAGTAATAATTCCATTAAAAACACAGGGACAGAAACCACGCCTCCACAAGCAGTAAAGGCTAATGACCAAACTTTTAAATTTAACCAAGAAACAGGTAATGTAAATAATTTGGGAGAAGTTGTATGTAAATTAATCGGCAAACCACCATACGGAGACTCACCAACATATCCTAATGATACTGTGGAAGCTGGTTGGTAGTAGTAGCATAAAATTCTACGTGGGGAGGTTGTTCCTCCCCAGCCTTACATCTTTATACTGACAGTATAAAGATGGTATGGGGAGGGGACGGAGAAAATGTCGGGCAAAATAAGGAAAATACTTAAAAGTCAAAAAGGTTTTACATTGGTGGAACTGATGACCGTTTTAATCATTTTGGGAGTGCTTTTAAGTATTGGTGTTCCTAAATATTTAAGGATTCAGGCACAAGCAGAATGGGATGCTGATGAAACGACGATTGAAAATATAGCTAAAGCGGCAGAAGTATATGCGGCTCAAAAAAACAGATATGAAGATGTTTCTATAAGTAAATTAGTTAGTATCAAAATTATTGACGGTAATATGATTTTAAATAGAATTAATGGGAAGCATCTTGCCGGTAAAACAGTCGATGTTTCATACAAAAATGAAGCTCAGACACCGTTAAAAGACCTTATGGGAGATTTATCTTTTAAATTTGATGTGGAGAATGATTCAGGTAGTGTGACTCGTGAAAGTTTTGACATAGTAGTGCTTGATCTAATTGGTCAAAGACTGTATTAAAGGGGGACAAAGGATCATGCTCAGCAAAATTAGAAAAGGGCTAATTGGCGAAAAAGGTTTTACATTAGTTGAATTGATGACGGTTTTAGTTATTTTAGGCATAATCCTGGGTATTGGTGCTCCCAAATATTTAAGGATTCAGAGTCAGGCGGAATGGGATGCTGATGCTGCTATGATTAAGAGTTTTGCTAAGGCAGCGGAAATGTATGTAATTAAAAATGATGTGATTTTAACAACAGAAAATAACAGTATTACTTTAGATGATTTGATAACAAATAAAGTTATTGATGGCACAATAGTTTTAAATAGAACAAATAGTAATGATGCCGCGAATACGTCTGTGAAAAACACAGGAACCTCGATATCTGCTTATGGAACGGAGGCGTTTATTTTTGACCCTGATATCGGTAATGTAACTAATCTTGACGGTGATCAAGGAGTTATTGTAAAACTAATCGGCAGACCTGTATATGAGTAAAATACCTTCCTAAATTATGGAGGAATCGCTATGTTTAAAAAAGAAATGTTATCTTTTGATATCGGTACATATAGTACCAAGGTAGTTTTAGGCAAAGGAAATAAAAACAAAGTCATGATTAAAGAAGCTTTTAGTTTTCCTACCCCGGTTGGGGCGGTGGAAGATGGGGAAATCTTAAATTCAGCACCCCTAAAAGAAGAAATTTTGCGAAAGCTGGATGAAAAGAATATTTATACAGATAAAGCTCTTTTTACTATTGCTAGTACAAAAGCGATCACACGGGAGTTAACTCTTCCTTATATTAATGAAAAAAAGATGGAAGCGATGGTACCTTATGAACTCCCGAAGCATTTACCTATTGCTGTCGATAATTATGTGATAAAACATCTTACCTTAGATATATTTAAAGAAGAAAATATAAAAAAAGCACATATACTGGTGATTGCTTTACCGAAACATATTGTTAAAAAATATTGGGATCTATGCACAGAACTGGAAATGGAACCAACGATTTTAACTTTACATGGTATTGGTGGAGGCGGGTTTTTTTCACAAAAAGCATTTGCTAATGAAACGTTGGCTTTAATTGATTTAGGTCACGCTAGTATCAATTGTAATATTGTTAGTGAGGGGAAACTTGTTTTTAACCGTATCGTTTCTACGGCAGGTCTGAAAGTATCGCCGGAGAAATTTGCTAATTATGATAAAAACATTTCGCCGGTTAGTTATAGCCGAAATGTAGAGGCGACTATTAATAAATGGTTAGAAGAAATTAAATTGGTTTTTCGTTTTTATTTCTCCTTACAGAACAAAAGCAAAATTGATAGAATAATTCTTTTAGGCGGGGCGGCGAATATTCCAAATATGGCTGAATATTTTGAGGAAAAGCTGGAGAGACCAACTACTGTTTTACAAGAGAATGAAAATGTTATTTATAGAGGTTATAATGAAAGTTTTTCATTAAATCAATATTTCAATGCGATTAGCGCATTATCATTGGATTAAGGGCAGGTGAAAAAATGTATGCCTAAGTTAAATTTTTTTACGCCACTTTTAGAAAAAGAAAAGACTTCTCCATTACGCAACAAAGGGTTTATCGTGTTAATAGTTTTTATTTTAGCTGTCGGTGCTTATCTTGCTGTTCAAGGTCAAGTGTTTATTTTACAAAAAAATATTGCGGAAAAAGAGCAACAGTTAGATCGTCTTAAGACCACAGAATTAAATGAGATTATGGAGCTTAAAAGGAAAATAGTTCAACAGAACAGTTATCTTAAAATGGTGCAAAATTTGGAGCAGGAATTTACCAAAGCAGATTTTATTAATTTGTCATTGATAGAAAAGATACTTGATACCGTACCCCAAGACTTATTCTTTCAGGATTTAACACTTGATAAATTAGATTGGCGGTTATTAGGATATGCCGATTCACGTCAAACGATTGCCGAATTTCAACATGCCTTAAAGAAAAGTGGGTTTGTTGATACAGTAGAAATAAGTAATATTAATAATAAACCTATTGAAAAACAAGGAAATTTTTATGCTTTCAGTATGGAAGGAACATTTAATCAGGAGGTGGTAGGACATGAAAATTAATGAGAGAGAAAAAATACTAATTATGGTGGTTGCGGTAGTTGTCATCGCGGTTCTCTTTTTCATGTTTTTATTACCGCCGGCATTAGATAACTTGAAGGCATTACGTGCAAAAAACACTGAACTTGATGAGGAAATAGCTACTATTCAGCAAAATATTACTCAGGATACGGAGTTAAAGGATCGGTATAAGACTTTAAACATTAAAGCTTTGGCTTTTTCCAATAAGTTTTATAATCAATTAGCTCAAGAGAGAATAATTTTAGATTTGAATCAATTGCTTACAGAGTCAGGTCTTAATGGACACAATCTTACTTTTAAAGAACAAAAAAATACAGCTAAGGTTAATTCAACACAAGGGAAGCCGGAATCATTGCAAGATTTGACCTGTATGGAAGTTTCGATTAACTATGGTGGTACTTTTAATCAGTTCTTAAGTTTTTTAAATCAGGTTGGAGAATTTGACAAAAAAATATTAATTAAAAGTGCCGACATTATCAATTCTAGTAAAAGAAGAGGAGAAAATTATTTAGCCGGTAATATGGTTTTAGAGTTTTATGCTATTCCTAGTTTATTAAAGAGCTCTATGGATTCTTTAAATGGCGATTTTACGGGGGTAATGGGTGGTAATGACCCTTTTTCCGGTGTTAGTTTAGTAGATGCTGACGTCATGGATATTTTGTTAGGAAGAGAAAAAGTAAATATATGTGATTTTGTCTTAACTGTGAAACCGATTACTGCTGATTTACCGACGATTGTGTTAGGGTTAGATGATGATATCTCTGCAGACAGTTTTGTTTGTGCGGATAATTCCGGGGTAGAAGATGCTAAATTACATTTATTCATGAAAGATGAGCAGTATTTATGTAAATATCAAGTCGGCGAGGAAAGCTATCCGCGTAATTCTGAAGGGGTAGAGATACCTTTTGTTAGCGGAGAACGCGAAATAGTAATGAAGGTATTTAGTAATCCTCGTACGAGTGCTACGGATTTAAGTGGAGTTAATCTTAGTCTTCACAATGAAACAGACAAGCCTCTTGTGGTGAAAGTAATTAATGATGACTCCGAAAGACCGCGGGTTAATATTGTGGAACAAGCCGGTTATATCGAAATAGAGTAAAGAGGGGAGGGGGATAGAATGCGTTGTATTAAGAAAAATGCAGGTTTTGTTTTAGTAGAATTAATTATCGTGACAGTAATACTTGGTGCAGTATTTCCCCTTTCTGTTTATTTTATTGATGCGATGAAAGCTGCCAGAGAGACGAAAATTCAGCAAACGGCTAACCATTTGGCACAAAAATATATGGAGGATTATAAGCAAAAGGATTTAGAGGCAATAGCCCCTCTGGAAAATGAAGAGCCCTCTGTACCTAGTGAAGAGATAATTAATGGAAGGTCTTTTTATGTTAGTGTAGCGACAGAGCAGTTTCTTGTGCCGGTAGAGAATGAAAATTGGATTGGTAATGTAGAGATTGCTAATAGTTCAACTAGTGGAATCACAATTCAGATGGGGAATTCCAGTTCCGGGGTTACTCCGGGTGAGGCTTATACTTTAAGGATAAGTGAGTTAATAATGGAACTTTTAAACGCCACGGGAGATCAACTTTGTTCTGCTGCAATTACCCTTCCTGTTGATGGTGAGCCGGAGCTCAATTTGTTTATTACAAATAATCCTCGTTTAACGTTAAATGTGGAAAATACATTAGATAAAAAATTAATCATTAATAAAGCGGAAAAGAAAAATGCCGATGGTTCTGAGGCGAATCCTGATTTTGCCTTAAGTACAAAACAGGGAAAAGTAGAAATTCGCGATGATGAATCAGTAGAAGGTTATAAGCGAGGAGTTAATATTATTGTTACTGTTAAGGACCAGGATGATGAAGTACTTGCAGAAGTAGCTCAAACTCGATTAATTGAGTGGGTTAGTAGTCAAAAGTAGGGTATAAGGTGAGGTAGATAGGGATGATTAAAAAAATATTAAATAATAATAAAGGTTCAGCCCTGGCCATGGTGATTATCATTATAACTATCCTTAGTACCCTTGGTTTAGCTGTGATGTCTTTAAGTTTGGCTCATTATAAGGTAGGGATGATGGATAAAAAAGCTAAACTTTCTTTTTATATGGCTGAATCTGGATTAGAACAAGCTTATAAGGTTATGTTGGAGGAAATTGGTGAGGCGATCAAAGCGGGAAATGAACAAGTAAATACGGCAATTGATGACTTTTTACTTGCGGAAGCAGAAAAGATGGAAAATAACGAAGAAACAAAGTCTGATTATGTTCGTAATTATTATTATATCGCTGATGAAGATCGCTATATCATTGAGGCCAATTGGGAACAAATAAGGTTTGATATAAAAAACATAGATGATACAACGGGAGAAAATATTTGGAAGACAAAAACCGAGATTGATTTAGAAACTAAATTTCAAGAAGGGTATAAGGCGTATTTTAATACCACCAACGCTCAAAATGAGTATAATTTTATTGCTAAAATAAAAGAAGCGAGTGAATATAAAGACCCTTTTGACCTTGATTCTTTAGTTTCAGATAATAAACCTGAGGTAGCAGTCCTTAACCCTCCGAATCCCCCGACATTGTTTTTTACTGAGGACTCTGATGAAACGAGTATAACTCTATGTTCTAAGTATGAAAAAGAAGAAGTTCCTCAAAAAGTGCAATTGACTTTTACGATACAGATGCCTAAGGACGCTCTTAAAAATTATTATATATATCAAGAAGTCTTGAAAACAAATAAAACAAACGCCCTTTGGAATAATGCGATGACGGCTTGTGGTGATATTAAGATTGATGCTACAAATGTAAGAATTAACGGTAATGTTTATGCTTATGGTGTGGTTCCTTCGCTTGAAGAGGAAAGAAAAGATCCATATTCTTATGGTGGTTTTGTTTTAACTGGTACAGATAATGTCGTTTCTGTAAATGGGGACCTGGTTACACATGCTAATGTGCAAATTAATGAGGCTAATACTTCCGGAATAAAGGTTAATGGTACAGTATATGCGAATAATCTCGTGATAAATGGTGCTGAGGAAAATTATATTGAGATAGCTAAGGATTTATATACTTTGGATGATATTGAGTTGAATGGGAAAAAATCAGTGTTAAAAGTTTTGGGGAATTATTTTGGTTTTTCCGATGGAAGTACTGCAGTTAAACATGATAAAAGTAGTAGTATTGTCATTAATACTACGGATATAAATATTCCCGAAGGTTCTAAACTTTCGATTGGAGGAGAGGTATTTCTTTTAGGGACATCATACATTAATGTAACGGAAGGACCTGAAGAGATAGAAAAGCTTTATCAAACGGGAGAAAGTTTAGCGATGAAAGGGAATTATCGTGCCTATAACTATTATTTGCCGGAATATGAATATAAACATTATAAACCAATGCATTTGGTTTATAAAAAGGTTGGGGAAGCAGGAAGTATGTCCGCGACAGACAAAGCGAAGTTTTTTTATGACTTTTGTACTGTAACTTATCCTGCTAATGAAGAAGATATAAAGTGGGATTTAATTTGGGGTGGTGTAGATAATATTCAATTAGGTACTCCGGACAGTGATATTTATACACTGGGTGCTTATTTTAATGAGGGTAATGTTTATCAAAAAGGGGAAGGAAATTTAGGTGAAGTTGAAACAAAGAAGAACGATTATCAGCTTCTTTATAATGAAAAGACAGATAAATTTAATCCCCAAGCGGAAAAAGAGACAGGGGAATATGTAAATAATTTATTGGAACATGTAACTATAGATAGTACGAGTTTAGTTAATGTAAATGCTCCCTCCGAATATATTTTCCTTTCAGAGAACGAGGATGTTTATTTAGTTGGACCGGGAGGTAGTACAGTTGATATTCCTTTGGGCAGTGAAGTGAAAGAAATAGATGTTTCTGTAAACACTTGCCGGGGTATTATTATTACCAAAAAAGATGTTCATTTACGTGGGAACATTAATTTTAGAGGATTAATTATTGCCGAAGGTGATATTTATATTGAGGATTCTCAGCCTAAAACAATTATTGGTGATCGGTTTTATGTACGTAATAAAGTTATAGAATGGGAGTCTGCTCTTATTGATGACCCGTTTGAGATTGGGTATCCTGCTGAACCTGTAAATGAAACGATTGAATCTTCTATGGGAGTAACAGAACCTACCAGCGTAATTCCTTATAAGCAATATATTACTATTGATATGTGGGAAAAGGTTTAAAATAGTTAAAGTAGTAAAAGGTTGGGGGAGTGCTTATGAAGAGGGGTTTAAAGCTGAATAATAAAGGTTTAACCTTAATTGAATTGATGATCGGGCTTTCTCTTTTTTCTATGATTATGGCAGCAGTATTTACGTTTTTAGTAATGAATATAAACTTTTCTAATATCGCCCAGGATGAGATTTATATTCAAGAACAAGTACGTAATGCCATGAAAGTTATTACTGATTTATCGATCGATAAAGAAAGTTATGAAGCTGTGAAAAACTTAGATTGTACAACTTTAACCTTGTATGAAGGGGAAAAACCAATATCATTTACATATGTTCCGGCAGATTCTGAAAATAACATACCGTCATTAATAAAATATGTTTATACAGATACAAATGCAAATGAGGTTTCTAAAGTTATTGCCAGTGATATTGTCCTGTTTGAGGTTGTAAATATTAATGATAGATGTTTTAATGTTACGATTCAAGGTATGAAAAATGAAGGTAGTAAGAATGAAACCAGTTTTGAATTAACCAGTCAGATTTTCTTACGTAATTATAAAGAGCCGGAAGAACCAAGTGCATGAGTAGACCGATTTTGATCGGTCTATTTTTTTAAGAAATAATTAAGACATAAAGTTAAGCCGGAAATAAAGAAGAGGATAAACATGGCTAAATAAAAGAATTTACTGAGATAAAGGAAATTAAAGGTGAAAAGGGGGAGAAAGGGGCTAGGGGAAGGCTGGGGGGTGAGAGTGGGTGTAGAAAGAGGGGTTAACCAGTTACCATTAAGTATCAGTAAATAGGTGAGTAGCCCGGAAAGAAGCCCTTGGATAATTCTGCCTTGATAATATAGGCGCGGGTTAATTCCGGAACCGCTTAGGACACCGGTAACTTGGGACTGGATAGAAAGACCACTCCAGCCTAATAGGATACTGGCGATAATCGCTTTTTCCGGGAAAGAGGCAGTGGTAGAGGAAATTTTTTTTAAGCCGAGGGTCATTTCCCAGAATCCTGTAGCGAGGGATAAATCCAGTGAAGAATCTAAACCGCAAATTTGTAAAAAAACAGAACAGGGATATTGGCAAAAAGTGAGTAGGGAAGTAACTTGGAGTACTTTAATTAAAACTGCGTAAATGATTACAAAACCACCAATTAAACAGATCGTATTAATGCCGGATTTGATGGCATCGCTAAGTAGTTGCCCCCAGGGCTTTCTTTTTTGTTGAGCTTTAAGGAGAGCATGAATACTTTGCAATAATAAACTGGAGCCGGGGTATTGGTTCCTTTTTTGCTTCTTTCCTCTGTGTTGTTCCTTTAAGCGTGCTTTTATACCGAGGAAGATACCCAGGATAATATTAGCAAGATAATGGGAGAGAAGAAGAAGAAGGCCAAGGGATGCTTGTTGAAACATTCCTACGGCGACGGCGACCATCAGAAAAAGGGGACTGGCATTGTTCGTAAAAGCGATAAGGCGTTCAGCTTCGGAGCGAGTACATGCTTTTTCCTCGTGAAGACGTTTAGTGAGGACAGCACCCATGGGAAAACCTGAGGTAAAGCCCATAGCGAGAACAAAGGAGGCTGAACCGGGTAGATAAAAAAGAGGGCGCATTAGTGGTTCTAAAAGGACACCGAGCATATTGACAATGCCTAAATTAAGCATAATTTCGGCAATGATAAAAAAAGGCAGAAGAGAAGGAACGAGAATGGTGCCCCATAATTCTAAACCATAAAGGGCCCCTTGGTATGTTTCTTGGGGCCAGATAAGCATAGCGGAGATAACGAAAAGAACAGCACAAGTAGAAAAGAGAGCGAAGAGTTTGTTTCTTCGTTTTTTCCAACACTTTATGGACATAAAAATCTCCCTCCTCATACTTTCTGTAATGATTATATGGGAGGGAGAGAAGGACTATGTTAATTAAAAAATAGGTTTTTGCAGGTAATCAAGGTTACCTTTACGAGCAGTAAAATTAGGGTAAAGGAGAGTATAAAGATTAGTTGCCCGGACATCCATATCCCAAAAACAGCGTACGGTAGGATTATTATGTAGATATTTATGAAGATGAGCCCCTTTAGTAATTAGTGGGAGGGAGCTTTTCTTTTTGATTTTTTTAAGTAGTTCTTGACCGTGGGGGCTAAAGCCTAGTAAACGAAGATAAGGTGGACCATTTTGTAGACAGCGTTCTTGTTCTTTTGTATAATTTATAAAAAGATGAATTAAAAAACGTTGTAGCCGAGTATAGGTAAATCTTTTTGTTTTTAGGTGGGTAAGGAAATCTTGAAGATTAGTGACCTGGTGGGCTGTTTGGAGAATACGGTTTTCCAGTCCTTCGGAGATATCGACGATTTGTTGTAATTCTTTTTTGGTAGTACGTCGTAAAAGGGTCATTAGCTGGGGAGTAAGTTGATTCAAGAAAATAGGTGTTTGTCCCCGGGTATATTCTTCTTGGAGAATTTCTAGAGTTGCCGGGGGCAAATAAGAAGTCACATCTTGCAGTAAAGTTAGAAATTTGGTAGGACTTTGGGTTAAGTGGTTGCGGATAGCAGTTGCACTAGGGAAAGAGTTTGGGGAAAGGGTTTTATCCAAATAATCTGCCCCTTGGCGTTTAATCATCACAGGACTTAAGGACAGGTTTTGTTCTTGGAGAATTTGGAGGTAAGTTAGAGCAAGAATATTATTGGGGCTTTGTAAAATTTGCGAGTGACAAGATAATTCCGGGGGAAGTGCCTGTATTCTTGCTTGAGGGAAAGAAAGTCCGGTTTGGAGCAACTCTTGGAGACGTTGTTGGTAGGAAGGTGGTTCTTCAGCTAGAAAAGTAGCTGCTTTTTGAAAGAGAGTAGGGTTTACAGTTTCTACACCAAAGGCAAGGTGAGAAACGATTCCGGTGTGGGCTAATGTTTCGATTCCTCCCCGGGCAAACCAGTAAGCACTATGTGTAGCATAAAGGACAGGTAGTTCAAAAACTAAATCCACTCCATTTTGGATAGCCATTTTTGCCCGTGCCCATTTATTAGTGAGAGCCGGTTCTCCGCGTTGGAGAAAGTTTCCACTGAGGACACAGATGACTCCTTCGGCTGCAGTTCTTTTTTTAGCTGTTTGCAGGTGGTAGAGATGTCCATTATGAAAAGGATTATATTCGGCAATAATACCGATTACATTCATGTCATAATTCCCCCTTTTGTGGGTTATATATAAAAAGGAGTTTTTCTTTAAAAAATATTTTCAATAGGAAAATAAAAATTTATGGCGAAGTGGTAACAAGTTAATGTATATTATAACAGAGGAGGACTTAGAAATGAATTTAATTGACCAGATTAAAGAAAAGGCAAGAAAAAATAAGCGTACCATTATTTTAGCGGAAGGTACAGAAGAACGTACGGTAACTGCAGCCGGGATAATTGCCGAAGAAGGATTAGCTAATTTAGTTTTGTTGGGTGAAGAAGAACAGGTAAAAGCTGTTGCCGAAAAAGTAGGAACAGACTTAGCAAAAATTAAAGTTATCAATCCGGTAAAGGCGAAGAATTTTTCGCTGTATGCAGAAGAATTGTTTCAATTGCGTAAACATAAAGGCATTACCCTGGAAGATGCAGGAAAACTTGTTGCCCAAAACCTATATTTTGGGGCAATGATGATTTATAAAGGCGAGGCGGAAGGTATGGTAGCCGGTGCTCAGAATGCTACCAGTGATGTTTTGCGTCCGGCCTTGCAAATTATTAAAACTGCTCCCGGGATTTCATCCGTATCCGGTGCTTTTCTGATGATTAGCCCACAGAAGGAATATGGAGAAGAGGGAGTTCTGCTTTTTGCTGACTGTGCTGTTAATCCTAATCCTACTGCAGAACAGCTTGCGGAGATAGCAGTTGTTTCTGCACAGACGGCAAAGTCTTTAGTTGGTTTTGAGCCCAAAGTAGGGATGCTTTCTTTTTCCACAAAAGGAAGTGCGAAACATGACCTTATTGATAAGGTTGTTCAGGCGACTCAATTGGCTAAGGAAAAGGCGCCTGATTTGATTATTGACGGAGAGTTACAGGCTGATACAGCTTTAGTGCCTGAGGTAGGAGCTTCTAAGGCACCCGGTAGTGTTGTTGCGGGTAAAGCTAATGTTTTGGTTTTCCCTGATTTACAAGCCGGGAATATTGGCTATAAGCTGGTACAGCGTTTTGGTAGGGCGGAAGCTATTGGTCCTATTTTGCAGGGAATGGCGAAGCCTGTAAATGACTTATCTAGGGGTTGTAGTGTAGAGGATATTGTGAATACAGTAGCGATTACTGCTTGTCAAAAGTTAAGCTAAAAGAGGTTGTATTGTTTCCTGTTCCGTGCTTCGCTTATTGTTTTAATAAGGTACTGCCTCGGGTATCCGTAGCTTTGGTCAGAACGTTCTTGACAAAAATTTGTGATATTTTGTATAATGGAATAGCTTGCTTGTAAATATAGGGGTGAGCGTAGATGAAAATTAATATTGCCAAGTTGTGGAAAGAGCCTGGGGTAAAAGAGAATTTCGCTTTTGTTTGGGAAGATGTACCCGAAAATATGGGGGAAGTTTCTTTGCTCAAGCCTATACATGTGAAGGGGCATGTGTCTAATCAGGGTAATTTTTTAGAATTATTAATGAGGATTAAGACAGAGGTTATGCTTCCTTGTAGTCGCTGTTTGGATGAAGTTAAATTACCTCTTGATTTGGAAGTAGTTGATCAATATTACTCTAAAGAAGAGTGGTCAAATTTATCCGAAGTTGATGAAGAGGATAGTTCGGCGGTGTTTTTTCTAGAAGGAGATTGGCTTGATTTGAAACAAGTTGTACGAGAAAATTTACTGCTTAACTTACCGATGCGTATTCTTTGTACACCTGATTGTCCGGGAATTTGTCCTCAATGTGGCAGAAACTTAAAAGAAGGTCAGTGTAATTGTTGTAGTGCAGACCTTGATCCTCGTTTTGAGGTCTTGGCACAATTGAAAAAGAAAATGGAATCCTAAGGGTAAGTTTTAGGTGAAAGGAGGAGGTGGGTCTAATGGGAGTACCGCAGGGTCGCCGTTCTAAAGCAAGAAATCGTCGGAGAAGGGCAGAAATAATGAAATTAAAGACACCTAGCTTTGTATCCTGTCCAAAATGTCATGAACCAATGCAGTCTCACAGGGTATGTCCTTCTTGTGGTTATTATAAGAATCGTGAGGTTGTTACCCAAGAAGTAGAAGCATAGAAAGTGTTGACAAGAAACAAAAAAGAGGAAGCCGTAAAAGATGGCTTTCTTTTTTTGTTTTTTATAAAATGCACTTGCCAAAAATATCAAGTACATTTATACTAGGTATTGAGACCTGGTGACAAAAGGAGCGAAAAACTATGGTTAAAAAGCTTAATAAAAAAAAGCGACAGTTTCAGCTGCTTAAATTAATTGATAATAATCCCTTTGTTACTGATGAAGAATTAGCTAAGCATTTTGCGGTTTCCGTGCAAACAATACGTTTGGACCGGTTAGAATTAGATATTCCGGAATTACGGACACGAACAATGCAAGTAGCCGAGCAAGCACATCAGAAGGTTAAATCAATGGTAGCGCATGAAATGGTAGGTGAATTAATAGAATTACAATTAGGTAAATTTGCTACATCTGTTTTAGAAGTAGGAAGAGAAATGGTAGCGGAAAAAAGTCAAGTTTGCCGGGGCGATTATCTTTTTGCTCAAGCTAATACTTTGGCAGCCGCTTTAATTGATGCCGAGATTGTTTTAACGGGAAGTGCTAGGTTGCGTTTTCGGCGACCAGTATATTTACATGAAAAAATTATTGCTCATGCTTTTTTAGCCAGAAAAAAGATTAATAAATATTTGATTAAAGTTGTCTCGAAAGTGGGTACGGAAGAGGTATTTATGGGAAAATTTATTTTTGCAGCAAAACAGGGGGTAGACAAATGAGGATCGTTATTGAGGCAATGGGTGGAGACCATGCTCCTCACGCAATTGTACAAGGAGCTATACAAGCACTGAGCCTTGAGCAAAACTTAGAGTTAATTTTGGTAGGACAGGAAAAGGCAATTAAACAATGTTTACCTAAGAAATTTGATGCGGAAAGGCTTAGTATTCACCATTGTGAAGAAGTAATTGCGATGGATGAACATCCGGCACTGGCATATCGTCAAAAAAAAGAGGCCTCGATTACGGTGGCGACACGTTTAGTGAAAGAAAAAAAAGGAGATGCGGTGATTTCTGCCGGTAATACGGGAGCTCAGATGGTAGCAGCACTTTTTGGTTTGGGACGTCTGTCTGGAATTGATCGACCGGCAATCGGTACGGTTATGCCTGGATTGTTAAAACCCAAACTTCTTTTAGATGCGGGAGCTAATGTTAGCTGTAAACCGGAGAATTTGTTGCAGTTTGCGGAAATGGGTAGTGTTTATGCAGAAAAAATATTGGGTATTTCTACTCCTCGTGTAGGCTTAGTAAGTAATGGAACAGAACCTTCTAAAGGGAATGAATTAACGCTTAAGGCATATGAATTATTACAAAAAAAGACTGAACTTAATTTTATAGGTAATGTGGAAGGAAGGGATATTTTTTCGGGAGCTGTTGATGTACTCGTTTGTGATGGTTTTGTTGGTAATGTTATTTTAAAAGTATTGGAAGGTACAGGCGAGGGTATTTTTTCTCTTTTTAAAGAGGAGTTGCAAAAGAATGTACGAAGTAAAACAGGGGCTTTTCTTCTCCTTCCCGCTTTGAAAAGAATTAAGGCCAGGTTAGATTATGCCGA
Source organism: Peptococcia bacterium (assembly GCA_050951605.1). Taxonomy (GTDB): domain Bacteria; phylum Bacillota; class Peptococcia; order DRI-13; family DTU073; genus DUTS01. The sequence goes on from JBMNJJ010000002.1 coordinate 464,171, forward strand.
ATATGGCGGAGCACCTCTTTTAGGTGTAAAAGGGTTAAGCATAATTTGTCATGGTAGTTCTAATGCTTATGCGATTCAAAATGCAATTCGTGTAGCTTCTCTTTGTATCAAAAAGAATATGGTGCAAGCTTTACAAGAGAGTATTGCTGGGGAAGAAAGGTGAAGTTAATGGTTAACAATCTTCGTTCAGTGGGGATTGTCGGTCTTGGTGCTTGGTTACCGGAAGAGAAAATTACGAATAATGACTTGATGAAATTAGTAGATACTTCTGATGAATGGATTTTAACACGTACAGGTATTTCTGAACGACGTAAGGCTTCAGTAGAGGAAGCGGCTTCGGATTTAGGAATAAAAGCTGCGCAAAAAGCTCTTCTGTCGGCTAAAATTAAACCGGAAGAGGTAGACTTAATTATTGTAGCAACAGTAACTCCGGATATGTTTTTTCCGTCAACAGCTTGTCTGATTCAGAAAAATCTGGGTGCAGCTAAAGCAGCGGCATTTGATTTATCTGCGGCTTGTTCCGGATTTTTGTATGCTTTAGCTGTGGGGAATCAGTTTGTGGCAACTGGTGCATATGATACGGTGCTCGTGGTGGCGACAGAAGTATTGACAAAAATAGTAGATTGGGAAGATCGAAATAGCTGTATTCTTTTTGGTGATGGGGCTGGAGCCGCTGTTTTACAAGCTGTAGAAAAAGGTACAGGTTTTTTGTCTTTTGATTTAGGTGCTGAAGGAAGGGGAGGAGACCTTTTAAAAGTTCCGGCCGGTGGTTCTCGTAAACCTGCTTCCCAAGAGACAGTACAAAATAAAGAGCATTTTTTGGTGATGAGTGGTAATGAAGTTTTTAAATTTGCCGTCAAAACGATGGGCGATACTTCTATTAAAGTACTGGAAAAGGCCGGCTTATCTCAAAAAGACCTGGATTATTTAGTTCCACATCAGGCTAATACTCGAATTATTGAAGCGGCAAGGAAAAGGCTAGGGCTTTCTGTAGATAAGGTCTATATTAATCTGGATAAATACGGGAATATGTCTAGTGCTTCAATTCCGGTAGCTTTAGTGGAAGCGGTAGAAAAAGGTTATATTCAAAAAGGAAGTATTGTTCTTCTGGTAGGGTTTGGTGCTGGTTTAACTTGGGGTTCTACAGTAATCAAATGGGCAGTGTAAGGGGGAGAAAAGATGAGGAATACAAAATTATGTGACCTTTTGCAAATTAAACACCCAATCTTGCAAGGTGGGATGGCCTGGGTAGCTACGGCAGAATTAGCCGCTGCGGTATCGGAAGCTGGAGGGCTAGGGATAATTGGAGCTGGGAATGCTCCTGCTGAGGTGGTACGTCAGCAGATTTTACAGGTAAAAGCTTTGACCAAAAAACCTTTTGGGGTTAATGTTTATTATCTTTCACCTTTTGTGGAAGAAGTAATCGAGATTATTCTCGAAGAAGGTGTGCAGGTGATTACTACAGGGGCAGGTAATCCCGGTAAGCATATTCCTAAATTAAAGGAAAAAGGGATTAAAGTAATTCCGGTTGTTTCTTCGGTGGCTTTAGCTAAACGAATGGAGAGAACAGGTGTAGATGCTTTAATTGCGGAAGGAATGGAATGTGGAGGACATATAGGGGATTTAACGACGATGGCCTTGTTACCTCAGATTGTTGATGCCGTGGATCTTCCTGTTATAGCTGCCGGAGGAATTGCAAATGGTCGTCAGCTTGCTGCAGTTTTGTGTATGGGTGCTCAAGGTGTACAGATGGGAACACGTTTTATTTGTGCGGAAGAATGTATTGTTCACGATAATTATAAACAGGCAGTGCTCAAGGCAAAGGATAGGGATACTGTACTTACCGGATATAATGGACATTATGTACGGGTGTTGAAAAATAAATTGACACGTGAGTATCAAAGATTGATTAAAGAAGGAGCCAGTGAAGAAGAGTTTGAAAAATTAGGTATAGGGAGGTTGCGTGCTGCGGTAGTAGATGGCGATGTGCGCATGGGTTCGTTGATGGCAGGGCAGGTAGCGGCAATGGTCAAAAAAATACAACCGGCAAGAGAAATAATAGAGGAAATAACGACAGAAGCTTTGCAAGTTTTACAAGAAAAGGCGCGATTTTTTAGTCAAGGAGAAGAAAAAAAATGACGAAGAGAAAAATTGCTTTTCTTTTTCCGGGTCAAGGCTCTCAATATGTAGGGATGGGGAAGGAGTTATTTGAACATTTTTCTACAGCACGTCAAGTATTTCAGCTTGGTGATGAGGTCTTAGGGTTTTCACTAAGTACACTTTGTTTTAATGGTCCGGAAGAAGATTTAAAATTAACTGTGAATACTCAGCCTGCAATTTTGCTTACTAGTGCAGCTATACTTAAAGTAGTCGAAGAGCAGGGATTGCGACCTGATTTTGTTGCCGGGCATAGTTTGGGGGAGTATACAGCTTTAATTGCGGCTGGTGCGTTAACCATTCGTGATGCGGTCTGGTTAGTTCGTCAACGAGGCATGTTGATGCAAGAGGCAGTACCTCCGGGCGAAGGAACTATGGCGGCTATTCTCGGTTTGGAAACAGATAAAGTTATGAAGGTTTGTGCAGAAGCTGCACAGGTGGGTGTGGTTGAACCTGCTAATTATAATTGTCCGGGTCAGATTGTTTTGGCCGGGCAAACCTTAGCTGTACATAAAGCAGTAAAATTAGCTCGAGAATATGGCGCTAAACGAGCTTTGCTTTTGCCGGTGAGCGGACCGTTTCATTCTCGTTTACTAAAGGATGTTTCTCCTAAACTGGCAGATGTTTTAGAAAAAGTAATTATTTCTTGGCCACGGATACCTATAGTTGCTAATTGTACAGCTACTTTGGAAACAACTCCTCGCGAAATTAAGACTAATTTGATTAAACAGGTAAGTTCAGCTGTATTGTGGCAACAGTCTATGGAAAGGCTTTTAGCCGCAGGGGTGACTACGTTTGTAGAAATAGGTCCGGGAAAAGTTTTAACCGGTTTGTTAAAAAGGATTGATAAAAACGTAGAAATGTATAATATTGAGGATAGAGAATCTTTAGAGAAGGTCATATTATTATTTAGGGAGGTGAAGGAGAATGTTAACTGAGCGAGTAGCCTTGGTAACAGGTGCTTCTAGGGGTATAGGGAGAGCGATAGCCATAGCGTTGGCGGAGAATGGGGCAAAAGTAATTGTTAATTATAAAGGAAATGAAGAAGCGGCGAGAGAAGTAGAGGAGATAATTAGACAACGTGGCGCCTTGGTAGAACTTATGCAGGCTGATGTTTCATCTTCTGAGCAAGTTAAAGAGATGGTAGGAAAAGTTTTAGAGAAATATGGGCGTTTGGATATTTTAGTGAATAATGCAGGGATAAATCGTGATACTTTAATTATGAGAATGAAAGATGAAGAATGGGAACAAGTTATTCAGACGAACCTTACAGCAGCTTTTTATTGTTTGCGAGCGGTGACTCGTCCCATGATGAAACAAAGATATGGTAAAATTATTAATATAGCTTCGGTAGTTGGATTACATGGTAATGCGGGGCAAGTTAATTATGCCGCGGCGAAAGCAGGTATAATCGGTTTAACGAAAACTGCTGCTAAAGAATTAGCTTCACGTGGTATAATGGTTAATGCGATTGCTCCCGGTTTTATTGTTACAGATATGACCAAACAATTATCTGCTGAAGTTCAAGAGAAAATCGCGGCAGATATACCCTTAGGTCGTTTGGGTAAACCTGAAGATGTTGCTAAACTTGTTGTTTTTTTAGCCAGTCCGGGGGCTGATTACATAACCGGACAGGTTATACCGGTGGATGGCGGTATGACTATTTAAAAGACACTTTTTTATTTTTTTGAAGGGGGGTGAAATCATGGGTGATATAATGGATGAATTTGTAAGAATTAGATCTCTTGTAGCAGAGCAATTGGGAGTAGATGAGCAGGATATTAATTTAGAAACTACATTTGATGACCTTAATGCTGATTCTCTTGATGTCGTAGAATTAATTATGGCTTTGGAAGAGGAATTCGATATGGAGATACCCGATGAGGATGCTGAGAAAATTAAAACTGTAGGTGATGCTGTAGAGTATATTAAGGATCAGCAATAATCGTTTTGTTTTAGGTGATGTTGTGACAATGGCTCCGTGGTAAATTGGCTACGGAGCTTTTGTCAAAAATGTTGTTTTAGATGAAATATTGGGGGCGTTAGTGTGAATTTACCTAAGCTGCGGATAGGCCGCCTTGAACCTGTTTTACCAATTATACAGGGAGGAATGGCCGTAAAAATATCGACATCGTCACTTGCCGCTGCAGTAGCTAATGAAGGTGGAATTGGGATTATTGCGGCAAGTGGAATGACTTCTCAAGAATTAAGGGAAGAGATACGGCGGGCACGTGCTCTTTCTTCGGGAATTATCGGCATAAATGTGATGTTTGCCGTTTCAGCTTTTGCCGAATTATTTAAAACGGCTTTGCAAGAAGGAATTGATTTAGTAATATCCGGAGCCGGATTTTCTCGCGATATGTTTGCTTGGGGTAAAGAAGCTCACGTTCCTGTTGTACCTATAGTATCTTCGGTTAGGTTAGCAAAAATTTCAGAAAGACTTGGTGCACAAGCGTTAGTTGTTGAAGGAAAGGAAGCAGGAGGTCATCTGGGAACTACTTCTTCTGTTGCGGAAATTGTTCCGGAAGTTAAAAAAAGTGTTCATATTCCCGTGATTGCGGCAGGAGGTATTGCCGAAGGACGGGATATTGTTAAGGCGATTAAACATGGTGCAGATGGAGTTCAAATGGGTACTCGTTTTGCGGCGAGTAAAGAATCAAATGCTGCCCAAAAGCTTAAAGAGTTTTATGTAAATTTGGAGCAACGGGAATTTGTGTTAATTGACAGTCCCGTAGGTTTAAAGGGGAGGGCACTAAAAAATGAATTTACGGAAAAACTTATTTCCGGTCAGATTGCTCCTTTACGTAAATGTAAGCAATGTTTAAAAATGTGTAAAGGTAATTTCTGTATTATGACAGCATTAAAAAATGCCCAGCAGGGGAATTTAAAAGATGGCTTAGTTTTTGTTGGTGAATCTATTAAAAAAATAAAAAAAATAATGTCTGTAAAAGAGATTATTCGTACTCTGCTTGAGGAAGTAGAGACTTCACAATAGGATAGGTAAGGTGATTATTTAAATTTGAAGTCGGGTAAGAGGTGAAATATGAAGAGAAGAGTTGTAATTACAGGTATGGGTGCAGTCACACCTCTTGGTAATGATGTGGACAATTTTTGGCAAAGTCTAATTCAAGGAAAATCGGGTGTGACTCGAGTTTCAAGAATTAATGTGGGGGAGGTTCCCACACAAATTGCAGGAGAAGTTAAAGATTTTAAACCTACTTTATATATGGATAAAAAAGAAGTTAGACGGATGGATAGATTTACACAGTTTGCAATAGCCGGGGTGAAAATGGCCTTAGAAGATGCGGCTGTAGATATGTCTAAAGTGTTACCGGATAGGGTAGGAGTTGTTTTAGGTTCGGGAATCGGGGGTATGGAGACATTAGAGGAGCAGATAGATGTATGTCGGACCAAAGGACCTAACAGAGTTAGCCCCTTTTTTATACCGATGATGATTAGTAATATGGCTGCAGGGCAAATAGCCATTACTTTTGGAGCAACTGGTCCTAATCTTACGGTTGTTACTGCGTGTGCTTCTGCTACGAATGCTATGGGGGAAGCTTTTAAGATGATTCAGAGGGGAGCGGTCGATGTAGTGATTACAGGTGGAACAGAGGCTCCGATTACACCCATGGCTTTTGCAGGTTTTTGTTCAATGCGGGCAATGTCCCGTCAGAATGAGAACCCGGAGAAAGCTAGTCGCCCTTTTGACCAAAAACGAGATGGATTTATTATGGGTGAAGGGTCAGGTATTTTAATTTTAGAAAGTTTGGAATCGGCTCAAAAGAGAGAAGCTCCCATTTATGCGGAAGTATTAGGGTATGGTGCTACTGCTGATGCTTACCATATTACAGCACCGGCTCCGGGTGGAGTTGGAGCGGCTCAAGCTATGCGGATGGCTTTACATGATGCTGAGATTAAGCCGGAAAAAATAGATTATATTAATGCTCATGGGACTTCGACGGAACTTAATGATAAATATGAAACAATGGCTATCAAAGATGTTTTTGGTGAATATGCTTCTCAATTAGCGATTAGTTCAACTAAATCAATGACTGGGCATCTTTTGGGAGCGGCAGGTGGAGTTGAGGCCATTGCCACAACTTTAGCGATTTATCATGATTTAGTTCCGCCTACGATTAATTATGAATATCCTGACCCTGAATGCGACCTTGATTATGTCCCTAATAAAGCTAGAAAAATGTCAGTACAATATGCGTTAAGTAATTCTTTAGGCTTTGGTGGGCATAATGCTACTATTCTTTTGGGGAAATTTAAAGGATAAGGAGTTTTTTATCTTGAATGGTCAAAGAAAAGCTCAATTGGAACAATTATTGGCTCAATTACACTTGCCAGAAAAAGTTGATTTACAGTTAATTGATCAGGCCCTTACTCATCCTTCTTATATTTTTGAGGGGCGAAAAGTTCCCGGTGCTCATAATCAGCGGTTGGAGTTTTTGGGAGATGCTGTTGTAGGGTTGGTTGTTGCGCAGTATCTATATGAAAAGTATCCTCAAAAAACTGAAGGGGAATTAACAAAAATGAGAGCAGCTATTGTCTGTGAATCTTCCTTAGTTCAAGGTGCTAAAGCTTTACATTTGGGAAAATATTTATTATTAGGTAAAGGAGAGGAGCAGATGGGTGGAGCAGGTCGAGTTTCTAATTTAGCGGACTGCTTGGAAGCCTTTATAGGTGCTCTATATCTTTCTTTAGGGTTGGAGAAGGTTCGTGACCTTATTCTTTCTGTTTTGAAAAAACAAATAGAAGATGCAGCGCAAGGAGTTTTTGGTGATTTCAAGACAGCACTACAGGAATATATTCAAAAAGACCCTCAGAGCAGTTTAGGTTATAAAATATTGCAAGAAGTAGGACCTGACCATGCTAAAAAGTTTTCGGCCGCTGTATATTTGAATGGAACGGAGTTAGCTAGAGGTATTGGGAAAACAAAAAAAGAAGCTGAGCAAAATGCAGCGAAGCAAGCTTTACATAAATTGGGTGTAGAAAAATGAAGAAACCTTTAATCATTCCTTTTTTTATTCCTCATGCCGGCTGTCCTTTTACTTGTGTTTACTGTAATCAATGGAAAATCACCGGGAAAGAAGAAGAATTAAAACCGGAAGAAATTGATCAATATGTGGAAACATATTTACAAAAGGCACGGTTATGGAAAGACAGATATGTGGAAATAGCCTTTTATGGTGGGAGTTTTACGGCTTTACCGCTAGAAAAACAAGTGAGACTTTTGCGGGCAGCTGCCGAACAAAAGCAAAAAGGTCGCATTAAGGGAATTAGATTATCGACACGTCCCGATTATATTGATGAAGAAATTTTAGAGTGTCTGCTATCTTATGGTGTAACTACTGTTGAATTAGGGGTTCAGTCTTTGGTAGACGAGGTGTTAGAAAAGACTTGTCGTGGTCATTGTGTTGACGATACGGTTCGAGCGTTACGCTTTTTAAGAAAATATCCTTTTCAGGTAGGATATCAGTTGATGTTAGGTTTACCGGGGGATAGTTTTTCTTTTGCTCATTTAACAGCACAAAGAACGGTGGAGGCCAGACCGGATTTCGTTAGAATTTATCCTACTTTGGTTTTGCGTGGAACAACTTTAGCTAAGTGGTATCGTGAAGGAAGGTACACTCCTTGGAGTTTACAGGAGGCTGTACAGGTAGCAGTTTCTTGGCTGGGAGTGTTTTCTTTTTATCAGATACCGGTGATTCGTTTGGGGCTTCAGGCTGTAGAAAATCTTTCTGTGGAAAAGGATTTGCTAGCCGGACCTTATCATCCTGCTTTTGGCGAATTAGTAGAAAGTCGCTTGATGTTAGAGCAGATGAAAGCTGGGTTAGAGAAATTGCAGATTAAAGCAGGAGAAACTCTGACGGTATTTTTTAATCCTCGTGTTTATTCGAAAGTAGTGGGACAGAAAAAGGAAAATCTTTGTTTTCTCCAAGAAAAGTATCAGTTGCTGAAGATTAATTTAAGACCGGAAGAGGAATTGCCGGTAAATGATTTAGAAATGTGTACTACTTGTCAAGTAGTACACATAAAAAGACAGGACTTCTTAGAAAGATATCGAATTATATAAAAGAGATGTTCTTAAATAAAGAGGCACTAAAACGAGTAAGTTCTGTGGAGTAAAGTTTTCAAGAAGGGACGAATAAAGGTGTACCTGAAAAGACTCGAAGTTCAAGGTTTTAAGTCTTTTGCTGATAAAACTAAGTTAGAATTTAAACCCGGCATTATTTTAGTGGTGGGACCTAATGGTAGTGGAAAATCAAATATTGCTGATGCGATTCGTTGGGTACTAGGAGAGCAGAGTGTCAAATCTTTGCGTGGGGATAAAATGGAAGATATTATCTTTGCCGGTAGTGAGCAGCGCCGCCCTTTAGGGATGGCCGAAGTTTCTTTAACGGTGGATAATTCTTCCGGTATTTTCCCTTTGGAATATAATGAGATTACGGTTACGCGACGACTTTATCGTTCAGGGGAAAGCGATTATTTAATTAATCGAGTTCCTTGTCGTTTACGTGATATTCATGCTCTTTTTATGGATACGGGGATTGGCAGAGAAGGTTTTTCGATTATTGGTCAGGGAAAAGTTGATGAGGTTCTCTCTGTAAAACCGGAAGCAAGACGTGGTTTATTAGAGGAAGCTGCGGGAATTGTAAAATATCGTTATAAAAAACGTGAAGCTGTAAAAAAATTAGAGGAAACAGAAAATAGTTTAGTACGTTTAAATGACTTGCTTGGCGAGTTAACAAGACAGGAAGGACCTTTAGCGGAACAGGCTAAAAAGGCGACTCAGTATAAAAATAAAAAAACGGAATTAGATAGTTTGGAAATTGGATTGATTATAGCAGAAAGTGAACAGTGTCGCAGTAAATTAGAAAAGGTAACAGATAAATTACAGCAGTTAGAACTAGAGTTGGAAGAAGTAAAAGCCCAATATCATCAGGTACAAAGTAGTGAAGAAGAATGTAAATTGGAGTTACAAAAAAAAGATGAGGAGTTAGCATTTTATCAAGAAAAAATTTATCAAGAAAATATTTCGTTAGAAAAAAACGAGAGTGAAAAGAAATTAATTAAAGAAAGAACAGCACATTTAACTGTGCAAAAAGAACAATTAGTTCAAGAGCGAGAACAATTGCAGCGAGAAAAAGAGTTGTTGCAGCAAGAACTTGTAACTCATAGGTCTCAAGAGGAGATGCTTTTAAAAGAATTAGCAGAAGGTCAGGAAAAATTATGTGATTATGAAGTGTTACTGGAAGAAGAAAGCAGAAAGGAAGTAAGGGAAAAAACTAAACTAGAGGAATTAAAAAACTATCATTTTGAGCTTTTGCAAGCGGGAGCTAAGGTTCATAATGAAATTGTTGCTGTAAAGCAAAGGATTGAGTCTTTGCAAAAACAAAAAGAGCAATTTACTATGCGGGAAGGTCAAAAGAAAGAGGAAGTAGGGCAGGTGCTAAAGAAACTTTCTTCTTTAGAAAAAGAAGCTGAGGATAATATGCTTTCTTTGTTGAATTTAGAAAAAGAACTAGTAACTAAGGACCGGCAATATTTTCAGAAAAGAGAGCAGTTACAGAAACAGCAGCAACAAAATCTTGTTTTCAAAGAAGAGAGGAATAATCTTTGTTCACGACGTCAACTTCTCGAGGAAATGGAGAGAGAAGGACAGGGTTATGGTCATGGGGTCAGAGGAATTTTGCAATTACAAGCAAGTAAGCAGTTAACGGGAATTATTGGTACGGTGGCTCAAATTATAAAAGTGCCACGTGAATATGAAAAAGCTGTAGAAGTAGTGTTGGGTGGTTCGTTGCAACATATAGTTACGGAGAACGAACAGATAGCCCGTCAAGCGATTACTTGGTTGAAACAGCAACAACGGGGGCGGGTAACTTTTTTGCCTTTAGATATGGTAAAAGGACAAGTAAAAAGAGGTTTAGTGCCTAGAGGAGAAGGAGTAATAGGCTGTCTTAGTGAGTTGATTTCTTATGAGAATAGATATAAAGGAATTATAGAATATTTATTAGGGCGTACTTGGTTAGTGGAAAACTTAGCTGTCGCTGTTGAAAAAGGTAAGGATACAAACTTCCGTTGGCGTTTAGTAACTTTAGATGGAGAAACAGTTAATCCGGGTGGTTCCATGACGGGAGGTAGTATTAAAACTCATAGTAATAGTATTTTGAGTCGGAAAAGAAATATTGAAGATTTAACGAAAAAAGTTAAAGAAGTAGAAACTGTTTTGGCTCAAGGTCAAAAAAAAGAAGCAGAATTAGAAGTTGCCGTAAAAGAAGCACATCATGAATGGGAAGAAGTTAAGGAAAAGATTCAAGGGTTACGATTAAGAGAGGTAGAAGTAAGTACTGTTTTAGAGCGTTGGCGTGCTGATAAGGGGCGTCAAGAGTCAGAGATAGAAGGTTTACAGTTAGAAATTAAACAAACCGGAAATGAAGCGGAAAGTTTGTTTAAAAATGTGGCAAGGTTTGAGCAAGAGCAGAAAGTTTTGGAGGAGAAAACAACTGCTTGTTTAGCTAAAATAGAAGAATTACAGCAAAAAACGGAGAAAAGGCAAGTTGAAAAACTGCAAAAAAATGAAGCTCTTACTCAATTACGGATTGCAGTGGCTACAGGAGAGGCAAAACTCACTGCCTATCGTAAAGAAGAAAACTATTATCTGTCACGTTTGGCTCAGTTGGCTCAATTAGAGGAAGAAAGTCATGAAGAAGAACAAAAGATCAAACAGAAGAAAACAGAATTAGCCGAAAGTTTTCTTGCAGTTGAGGAAGGCATCGCTCACTCACTGCGGTTGTTGCAAGCATGGGAAGGACAATTGCAGGAAATGCGCCAAGTTAAAGTTAATGTTCAGGGACAGATTGGTGCACTTACTGAGGAAATAAAAAAGTATACTGATTTATTACGTAAAAAAGAAGAGAAAAGGCATCAATTACAATTACAACAGTCGAAATTGGATACAGCTTGGGAGGCGGCAGAAAGGCGGTTACAAGAACAATATAATCTCACAGTAGAGGAAGCTCGGGAAAAAGGAACGATTTTGGAAAATCGTCAAAAGTCCTTGGAGAGAATTACTTGGTTAAAAGTAGAAATAAATAAATTAGGGGAAGTCAATTTAGGAGCCATTGAGGAATATGCTCGACTTAAGGAAAGATTGGATTTTTTACATCTTCAGATTCAAGATATGTGTGAGGCTAAAAAAAGATTAGAAGTTGTCATTGCGGAAATGGATCAGATTATGGCTCGAAAATTTAAAGAAACGTATGTTCGGGTAGATCAAGCTTTTAAAGAAGTTTTTGTACAGCTTTTTGGTGGGGGTAGGGCTGAATTAGTGTTGTGTGAACCCGATTGTCCTTTGGAAACAGGAATAGAAATTATTGCTCAGCCCCCGGGTAAGAAAACACAAAATCTTTCTCTGCTTTCCGGGGGAGAAAGAGCTTTAACGGCAATTGCTCTATTAATGGCGATGCTTAAAGTAAGACCAAGCCCTTTTTGTGTTCTTGATGAAATTGAATCTAATCTTGATGAAACTAATGTTAATCGTTTTGCTGATTTATTGTGTAGTTTTGCGGAAAAGACACAATTTATTGTTATTTCACATCGTAAAGGTACGATGGAGGTTGGTCATGCTTTATATGGAGTGACGATGGAGGAAACCGGTGTTTCCCGCCTTGTTTCTGTAAAATTAGAGGATGCTCAAAAAGAAGCTAGTTGAAGATAAGAAAATAAAAAAGTTGGGGAGGTAGCAATGGGTCTTTTTGAATCTTTTTTTAAAAAAGTAACAGAAGTAGTTACAGGTAGAGGTTCTATTGATGAAGAACTTTTTGAAGAATTGGAAGAAGCTTTGATTTTAGCCGATGTAGGGGTAGAAACATCTGTACAGTTGGTAGAGATTGTACGGAAGAGAACGAAAGAGGAGAAATTAAGTACGGCGGAGGAATTGCAAGAAGTATTAAGGCAAGAAATTGCTATTATTTTAAAAGAAGGAGAACATCATTTATCTTTGCCCAAAGGTGAGTTAATACCTATTTTGATGGTAGGTGTTAATGGTGTGGGGAAGACTACTTCTCTTGGAAAATTGGGTTATTGGTTGAAGAATAAAGGTTTTAAAGTTATGGTTGCTGCTGCGGATACTTTTCGAGCTGCTGCTATTGAGCAATTAGAGGTTTGGTGTAATCGGGTCGGTTTGGACCTTGTGCATCATCAGGAAGGTGCTGACCCGGCAGCAGTAGTTTATGATGCTTTGCAAGCTGCGAAGTCTCGGAAGATAGATGTGCTTTTAATTGATACGGCAGGGCGTTTGCAAACTAAAAGAAATTTAATGGAAGAATTGAAAAAGATACGTCGAGTTATTGATAAGGAAAATCCCGGTGTAATGGAAGAAGTCCTTTTGGTTTTAGATGCAACAACAGGACAAAATGCTCTTTCTCAAGCTAAGTTGTTTGCTGAAGCAGTTGGAGTAACGGGTGTTATTTTAACAAAAATGGAGGGTACAGCTAGGGGTGGGGTAATTTTAGGTATACAAAATGAGTATAAATTACCTGTGAAATTTATTGGTGTTGGTGAAACGATAGAAGATTTAAAAGAATTTGACCCTGATATTTTTAGTCAAGGGTTAATTTAAAATAAAAAGGAGGAAGAATTATATGTTTAAAGCTAATCTTGCTGTTATCGGTGGGACGGGAGTTTACAAAGCAGAAATGTTGGAAAATGCCAAAAGAGTAGATTTTGAAACACGGTATGGAAAAGCTAATTTACTTTTAGGTACTTATCAAGGACGCAATGTTGTTTTTTTGGCTCGTCATGGCAAAGGACATTCTGTGCCTCCTCATTTGATTAATTATCGAGCGAATATCCAGGCTTTAAGGGATTTAGGAGTAAAAAAGATTATTGCTACAGCAGCTGTAGGTTCACTAAATAAAGAAATGGCTCCACGTGATTTTGTTTTGATCGATCAGTTCCTTGATTTTACTAAAACAAGAAAAAGCACTTTTTTTGAAGGAAGATTTAGGGGTGTAGAACATGTGGATTTGACTAATCCATATTGTCCGGGAATACGGAGGTTTCTCTCTGAGAAGGCAGAAGAATTAGGGCTGAAGGTACATCAGGGTGGTTGCTATGTTTGCACAGAAGGGCCACGGTTTGAAACAGCGGCAGAAATTAAGATGTTTAAACAATTGGGCGGTGACGTGGTAGGGATGACTAGTGTGCCCGAAGTTGTTTTAGCCCGTGAAGCGGGGATTTGTTATGCTGCAGTATGTATGGTTACTAATTATGCAGCAGGGATATCTCCTACGATGCTTACACATGAAGAGGTGCTGGAGGTTACACAGCAGTTGAATAAGGATATGTCTCGTTTGCTGATGTCTGTTTTGGCCGAAATTACTTTGGAGAAGGATTGTGAATGTACACAAGGGATTACGGGTACTCCATAAGGTAGAGTGTGGTTCACGAAGGAGGTATGTTTTTGCAACCGATAAAGTGGCAAGAGGGAGAACTGGTTTTATTAGATCAATCTTTGTTGCCTTCCCGTGTAGAATATTGTCATTGTCGTAATTATTTAGAGGTGGCCGAAGCGATTAAAACGATGAAAGTGAGAGGAGCTCCTGCGATAGGGGTAAGTGCCGCTTATGGTGTGGTTTTAGCGGCACTTTCTTATCAGGGAGAGGAAAAAAGGGAGTTTTTTCGCCTTTTAGAAGAAGCATGTATTGATTTAAGGAAGACGAGACCTACGGCAATAAATCTTTTTTGGGCTTTAGACAGAATGAAAAAAGTTGGGGAAGAAAAATCTATTTGTTCGCTTGCGGAAATTAAAAAAAGCTTAGAAAAAGAGGCACAGCAAATTTTAGAAGAGGACTTACAGGCGAATAAGCAGATGGGGGCTTATGGTAATCAGCTTATTCCGCAAGAGGCTACGATTCTTACTCATTGTAATGCCGGAGCTTTAGCTACAGCCGGGTTTGGTACAGCATTAGGGGTGATTCGTACCGCTTATCAAGCGGGGAAAAAGGTGCAAGTTTATGCTGATGAAACGAGACCACTTTTACAAGGGGCTAGGTTAACTGCCTGGGAACTATTGCAGGAGGGGATTCCCGTTACTTTGATTGCGGATAATATGGCGGGATATTTGTTCAAGCAGGGTAAGATTGACTTAGTGATAGTGGGGGCGGATCGTGTTGCCGCTAATGGTGATGTGGCCAATAAAATTGGTACCTATTCCGTAGCGGTATTGGCTCACTATCATCAAGTTCCTTTTTATGTAGCTGCTCCTTTTTCGACATTTGATGTTTCTCTTGTTACAGGACAACAGATCCCGATTGAGGAAAGAGATGAAGAAGAGATGCGTAAATGGGGGCAGTATCAATTAGCACCCCAAAATGTACCTGTTTATAATCCAGCTTTTGATGTTACTCCGGCAAAATTGGTGACGGCGTTTATTACGGAAAAAGGTATCATTCGTCCCCCTTTTCATTTTGATAATAAACTTTGAGCAAGGAGGAAAAGTCAATGGAAGGTTTATTAATCAAAAATGCTTTAATTATTCCTCTTGCTGATCATGCGCAAGATTGGTTCACGGGCGATGTGGCCATTGAAGGTAGTTTGATTAAAGAAGTAGGAGAGAATCTGCACGCTAAGTATCCTCATTTTACTGTAATTAAGGGACAGGATAGTTTGGTGATGCCTGGTTTTGTTAATTGTCATACACATGCGGCGATGACAATGTTGCGAGGTTATGCTGATGATTTACCTTTGATGACTTGGCTGGAGGAGATGATTTGGCCACGTGAAGCTCATTTAAATAGTGAAGATATTTATTGGGGTACACAATTAGCTATTTTAGAAATGATTAAGTCCGGCACGACTACTTTTGCGGATATGTATTTTTATATGAATGAAACAGCGCAAGCAGTATTAGAATCTGGGATACGCGCTTCTTTATCTAGAGGTATGGTTGGTTCAGGAGAAACGGCAGAGTTGGCTTTGGAGGAAAGTGTGGAATTTATCCGGACTTGGCAGGGACAAGGGGAGGGGAGAATTACTTGTATGTTGGGACCTCATGCTCCTTATACTTGTCCCCCGGCTTATTTAGAGCGGGTGATGTCTTTAGCTGATGATTTAGGGGTAGGAATTCATATTCATTTGGCCGAGACAGAGGATGAGGTGACCCAAATTATGCAACAATATGGTTGGCGACCGGTAGAATTAATGGATTCTCTTGGGCTTTTTCAAGGACGTCATGTCTTGGCAGCTCATTGTGTTCATCTCTCGGCAAAGGAAATTGCGATTTTAGTAAAAAACAAAGTAGGCATTGCTCATAATCCGGAAAGTAATATGAAATTAGCTAGTGGGATAGCTCCTTTACCTCAACTTTTACAAAAGGGTGCTTTAGTAGGTTTGGGAACTGATGGTGCCTCAAGTAATAATAATTTAGATATGTTAGAAGAGATGCGTACTTGTGCTCTTTTGCATAAAGTGGCAACAATGAACCCTACTGTTTTACCGGCTAAACAAGTTTTAAAGATGGCTACGAAGGATGGAGCTAGGGTCTTAGGATTAAATAATGTAGGTTCGATTGCACCTGGGCAAAAGGCTGACCTGCTTATTTTTGACTTACAAAAACCGCATTGGACACCTTTGTATAACCCTGTAGCTAATCTTGTTTATGCTGCCCAGTCTTCTGATTTGCAAACGGTAATTATTGATGGAAAACTAGTGATGAAAGAGCGTCAAGTATTAACATTAGATGAAGAAAGAATTTTATTTGAAGCAGAAAAACGAGGGCAGGACTTAATTCGTAGAAAATGAAAATCGGTGGTGACTACGTTTACCATACGGTGTGCGGACAAGCGTGGATGCTGTAAATCGCCTGAATATTGTGCATCATGATAAATACGATGCTATTATTAATGCTGCCAATGATCCTAATTCTATTATCCGTAAGTTAAATATTATTGAAGTAAATGATTCTATTGAGCAAAACCGAAAAACAATTGTAGAGTTACCGTCAAGGGCAGAGGAGATCATAGCTAGTTATTCTTTTATTGAACAACTAAAACTTACTTTTCCAGATAATATCGTATCTACGGATGAACGTAAAAGTGAAATGACTAAGATTATTACCCAGAATGCTTATAAGTCTATTATGGAATTAAACAAACACGTTAAAAACTTTCTTTGATTATGTCAAAAAAACGGAATATCAGAAGTTAATTGTGGCAGCCGTTGTTCAGAAAACTAAAGAGTCATTCCCGACGGTAGAAATAAATGAAGATGTTAAAAAGTGTATTGAACAAGCGGTTGTGGAAGTTACTCAAATAGTAACTAATATTATCATTCCTGTACCGCGCACTACTATCCAACAGGTGTTAGAGATTAAGGAGGGTTATTATGACTTTGACCTTGAGACCAGGAATTTGAATTATCGCCCTGCTGACGATACTATTATTATTAAAGACTTGAAGGATGGCAAGATTACAGTAATTAATTCCGATGGAAATATAGGAGAAGAAGATACACCTGAAAACTTAGTTGTGCAGGAAATTGTAATGACAAAGTCTGATGTTGATTACGAAAAAAATGCTGATTTGTTATTTAAATTAGTCAGGCAGGCAAAGGCTAAATTTGCCACATATTTAAGGCAAGACTAAATAAAAAAGGTTATGGTTACGAGAAAACGTTCGAAGTGTGATTCTTTAAGTAAATAGCTTAATTTGTGAAAAATAGTTGACATGAGGGAGAGGAATAGTTTAAAATAAAGAAGCTGTTAAGTACTTTTGCTTAACAGCTATCGTTTTGTTTATAAAATATGTTTTTGGTGAGATTATTGATGAATGATTTAACTCGACGAGCTTTATATTTTGATTTTTATGGTTCACTTTTAACTGCAAAACAGCAAGAAATATATGATTTATATTATCAACAGGACTTGTCTTTTGGGGAGATTAGCGAAATTCGTGGTGTTTCCCGCGAAGCAGTTTTCGATCTTTTAAGGCGGACAGAGGATGCACTTAATTATTATGAGAACAAATTAAAGCTTGTCCGAAAATATCAATTAAGTAGGAACATAATTAAAGAGATAAGACAAAAAATAGATAGCTTAAGAAATAAAGCAGAAAAACAAAAAGAAAAAGATTTAGAACAGATAGTTGTGTTATTGCAAAAATTAGAAGATAGTTGGTAGGTGAAAAAAGTAATGGCTTTTGAGAATATTGCTGAAAGACTCCATAATGTTTTTAAAAACTTACGAGGGAAGGGTAAGCTTTCCGAAAAAGATGTTCGTGAGGCGATGCGGGAAGTTCGTTTAGCTTTATTAGAAGCTGATGTCAATTATCGGGTAGTTAAAGAATTTGTTAATAAAGTTACCGAAAGGGCGATAGGTTCTGAAGTTTTGGAAAGTTTAACACCTGGTCAGCAGGTGATCAAGATTGTCCATGATGAACTGACTCAGTTAATGGGGGGGAGTCAAAGTAAAATAAATATTGCCTCTCAGCCTCCGACTGTAGTGATGATTGTAGGTCTGCAAGGTTCAGGAAAAACTACTACAAGTGCTAAGTTAGCTCGTTATTTTAAAAAGCAGGGAAAAAGCCCTTTACTTGTGGCATGTGATGTGTATAGACCCGCCGCAATTAAGCAGCTGCAAGTTTTAGGTGAACAGTTGGAAATTCGTGTCTTTTCGTTAGGTGAGAAGCAAAGCCCTGTAGATATTGCTCGAGGAGCGGTAAGTTTTGCGCAAAAAAATGGACATGACTTTGTTATTTTGGATACGGCCGGACGTTTGCATGTTGATGAAGAATTAATGGATGAGTTAGAGCAACTGAAAAAAAATTGTCATCCGCAAGAAATTTTATTGGTTGTCGATGCGATGACCGGTCAAGATGCAGTAAATGTAGCGGAAAGCTTTAATCAAAAGTTAGGTCTTGATGGTGTAATTCTCACAAAACTTGATGGAGATACTAGAGGAGGTGCTGCTTTATCGGTAAAAGCTGTTACCGGGGCACCTGTGAAATTTGCCGGTGTGGGTGAAAAACTTGATGCTTTAGAACCTTTTCATCCTGAGCGGATGGCTTCGCGTATTTTAGGGATGGGTGATGTACTCACTCTTATTGAAAAGGCTCAGGCAGCAGTGGATATGCAAAAGGCACAAGAATTTGAACGTAAAATGCGTTTGAATGAATTTACCCTGGAGGACTTTTTAGAACAGATTCAGCAAATGAGAAACTTAGGTCCACTAGACCAGTTCATGGAATTAATTCCCGGCATGGGTAGAATGAAGGGTCTGCAGGGGTTAGAAATAAATGAAAAAGATATCGGTCATGTGGAAGCAATTATTCAGGCGATGACTCCGGACGAACGGCACAAACCGGAGATAATCAACGGAAGCCGTAGAAAACGAATAGCCGCGGGTAGTGGAACTTCGTTACAAGATGTTAATCGGATTCTTAAGCAGTTTGCTCAAATGAAAAAACTAATGAAACAGTTTACACGACAACAATTTAGTGGAAAAGGCAGAAAAAAAGGATTTGCTAAAATACCGTTTTTTAATTAATGTCATTTAGATATAGTATAATTTGTATTTTATAAGGAGGTGAAATAATGGCTACAAGAATTAGATTAAGAAGAATGGGTGCCAAAAAAGCGCCTTTTTATCGGTTAGTAGTGGCTGATACGAGAGCTCCTCGTGATGGACGCTTTATTGAGGAAATTGGTTATTATGACCCTACTAAAAAACCTACGGTAATCAATATTAATGAAGAACGAGCATTATATTGGTTAAAAACAGGTGCACAACCTTCCGAAACAGCCAAATCTTTGCTTAATAAAGCCGGTATTTTGGCTAAGGCTAGTGAATAATAATTAGGGGTGGAATGTATGGAAGAGTTGGTTAAAATTTTGGCTAAAGCATTAGTGGATAATCCTGAGGAAGTACAGGTCACTCGTCAGGACGAAGAAGATAAGATAATTATTGAGTTGCGTGTGGCTCCTGAAGATATGGGGAAGGTTATTGGCAAGCAGGGTCGTATTGCTAGGGCGATTCGTACAGTAGTAAGGGCTTCCGCTGCTCATGAGAAGAAAAAGGTGATTATTGATATAGTTGATTAGAGAGGTCGGTAAGACCTCTCTTCAGCTATCAAGAAGAAGGGAGAAAAATTGTGGAAAAGTTAATTATAAATCGTAAAATAACGGTAAAAGTTCGCGTAACAGACCTTTTTAAAAAACAAGTGATTCAAGAATTACAGGAGGGTATAAAAAAATTAGATGCCGAATTAAAATTTTTAGATCAGCGGGCTAAAAAGATGATTACAGAATTAACCCTCAAAGCCTCACCACAAGTAGCAGCCGTAAGAGAACAATTAGAATATGAAAAGCGTAAAAGGGAAGAGACTAGAACAGCAATGGCTGAACAGATTAAGATTGTGGGTACACTAGAGCAAGGGCAAGAAGTTGTTCAAGGAGAAATCGAAGGTCCTCTTGAAGTCAAGGTGGGGGATAATTGGCAAGAAATAATGCAGCGGGAGATTGTTCTTGAGGATGGTCAGATTATTGCAATAAGGTAGGAACGATAAAAGATGCCGGAATATATTAAAATTGGTCAGATTGTAAATACCCATGGCTATAAAGGTGGGTTAAAAATATATCCTTTGACTGATGATGCCCAAAGATTTTTCGTTTTAGAAAAAGTTTATCTTAATTTTGCAGGGCATTATGTTAGTTATACAATAGCTAAAGTGAAGTTACATAAAAACATGGTTTTATTATTACTTCAAGAGATTTCCGATATGAATATGGCAGAAAAATTAAAAGGATTATATTTAGAAATACCTCGAGCAGAGGTAAGACCACTTCCTCCGGATTCTTTTTATATTTTTCAATTAGTTGGCTTAGCTGTTTATGAAGATGAACAATATTTGGGGGAGTTATGCGAGGTCTTAAAAACCGGTGGCAATGATATTTTTGTGGTAAAAACACCGGATAACAAGGAAATATATCTTCCTGCGTTAAAAGCGGTAGTAACTAAGATTGATTTTGAGCGTGGTCTTATGGAGGTAAAGATTCCACCGGGTCTTCTGGATTAGGGGGAGTTAGTTAGATGGAAATATATGTTTTTACGATTTTTCCGGAAATGTTTACAGGTTCAATAAATACAAGCATTTTAAAAAGGGCTCAGGAAAAGCAGTTAGTGACAATAAAATTAATAGACTTTCGTGCTTATTCGCCATCTAAGCATAAAAATGTAGATGATAGTCCTTTTGGTGGAGGGGCGGGAATGGTTTTGAAACCGGAACCGATTTATTATGCTGTAGAGTCTGTACTGGGTAATTATCAGAATTTTCAAGGGAAAATCTTACTGATGTCACCACAAGGGAAACAGTTTGACCAAAAGATGGCACAGGAATTAGCAAAAGAAAAAAGTCTAGCCTTTATTTGTGGACATTACGAAGGTTTTGATGAGAGGGTTAGATTTTTAGCTGATGAAGAGATTTCGATCGGTGATTATGTCTTGACAGGTGGAGAAATTCCGGCAATGGTAGTTATTGATGCCGTTTGTCGATTGTTACCCGGTGTTTTGGGAGAAAGCGAGTCTCCTCTTTCTGATTCATTTTCTCATGGTTTATTAGAATATCCCCAATATACTCGTCCGCGGGAATTTCGTGGTATGGCGGTACCGGAGATTTTACTTTCGGGAAATCATGAAGAAATAAGAAAGTGGCGTCATAGGGAAGCTTTACGCAGAACATTACAAAGGAGATCTGATTTGTTGAAAACACGGCATTTTTTGGATGAAGAGCGGGAGCTATTATCTAAACTTGAACAAGAGCAAAAAAATAATATATAATACACAATCTTGAACCTCGAATTTCGCATCTTGAAGAAAATAGTTGTTAATGTAGCTAAGGATATGCTATAATATCATCGATTGTTTGTTTTTGAGGAAAAAGGATGGTCCGCTATCTTGATTTTAAGGCAAGGTATGAACATCTAGGTGGAAGGAGGTAAAAAGATTATGGATTTATTAAAATCAGTGGAAACTGAATATTTACGTAAGGATATTCCTGATTTTCGCCCCGGTGATAAGGTGCGTGTTCATGTTAAAGTTGTAGAAGGGAACAGGGAAAGAATTCAGCTTTTTGAGGGTACTGTGATTAAAAGAAGAGGTAGTGGTTTAAATGAAACTTTTACTGTTCGTCGTGTTTCATATGGGGTAGGTGTAGAGCGTTGTTTCCCCGTTCATACGCCTAGAGTGGAAAAAATTGAAGTACTCCGTAAAGGGCGTGTACGTAGAGCGAAACTTTATTATTTACGTAAATTGTCCGGTAAAGCTTCGAGAATTAGAGAGCGAGTAAAATAGTGTAAAGAAAGAGGGGACTGAGCAACTCAGTCCCTTTTGTATCAAATCGATTTGTTGTTATAGGAGGTTTTTTTGTGATTAATTGGTTTCCGGGACATATGACTAAGACAAAAAGGTTAATCAAAGAAAATATTAAATGGGTTGATGTAGTGCTAGAGCTTGTGGATGCTAGACTTCCCGTTAGTAGTAGAAATCCTCTTTTGCAAGAAGTTTTAGGAAAGAAACCAATTGTTCTTGTTTTAAATAAAGTAGATTTAGCAGAAAATAAAGAGACGCAAAAATGGTTGAATTTTTATCGACAGAAGGATTATGCGGTAATAGCTTTTAATTCATTACAAAGTAAGAGTCAAAGAGAGAAAAAAAGGTTATATGGGTTGGTTAGGAAACAGGCTCACACCGAGCTATGTCGTCGGAAGAAAAAAGGCATAAAAAATCAAGTTGTGCGGTTAATGATTTTAGGGATACCTAATGTTGGTAAATCTACATTAATTAATAATTTAAAAGGTCGAGGGGTAGCAACAACAGGAGATAAGCCGGGAGTAACTAAAGGCAAACAATGGATACGTTTGGATAATGACCTTGAACTTTTGGATATGCCGGGAATTTTGTGGCCAAAGATTGAAGACCCGGTTACAGGATATAAATTAGCGGTTACAGGAGCTATTAAAGAGGAAGCGTACGACCCCCTTCAGCTTGCTTTGTGGTTGTTAGAATGGTTAAGGCAGAATAAACCGGGTAGAATTACTCGGCGTTATCAGGTTGAGGAAGAGAAAGAAGCTGTCTGTGTCTTGGAGGACCTTTGTCAAAAGCGGGGGTTTTTGCTGCGTGGTGGTGACCTTAATTTGGAAAAAGGAGCTACAATTTTGCTTAGTGAGTTTCGTAGTGGTAAGTTAGGTAGGGTGACGCTGGATGTTTATTAAAGAGGGTAAGATGCCAATAAAGGAAATTAGGGAAAGAATTAAGCATATTTCTCAGGAATATTGGCCGGAAATAATAAAAAAATTACAATTAGATTCACGTAAAGGTGTACAAAACATTGCTTTAAGTATGGAAAAAAGAATACTTGCTGCAGAGAAGGAAATGGTCAGATTAAAGCAATTGCAAAAAAAGGAAAAAGAGCTAAGGAAAAGAGGATATAAGTTTATTGGAGGTATAGATGAAGCGGGGCGAGGTCCTTTGGCTGGACCGGTAGTAGCGGCTTGTGTGATTCTTCCTGATAATTGTTTTTTATCAGGTTTAAATGATTCGAAAAAAATGAGCGCAGAGCAGAGGGAAGAACTGGAACAGAAGATTAAAAAAGAAGCCATAGCTTGGGCTGTAGGTTTGGTTAATCATAAAGAGATTGATCGAATCAATATTTTGCAAGCAACTAAAAAAGCGATGTTAAAAGCAGTATGGGCTTTAGCGGTGAAACCGGATTATTTATTGCTTGATGCGATGAATATAGATCTAAATATACCACAAGAAAATATTGTGCATGGTGACTGTCAGTGTGCAGCTATTGCTGCTGCTTCTATTATTGCCAAAACGTATCGGGATAGAATTATGGAGCTAATGGATGACTTTTATCCTGTGTATGGTTTTAGAGACAACAAAGGTTATGGAACAGCACGACATTTAGAGGCTTTAAATCTTTATGGTCCCTCATCGGTACATAGAAAAAGTTTTTTGTCTAATTATTGTTAAATAGTTCTTAAATTTTAAATTCAGGGTGGAATATTGTGGATAAAATTAGTCTAGGTAGAAAAGCTGAAGAGATAGCCGTTAAATATTTAGAGGGTCAGGGTTATCGGATAATCGAACGTAATTTTCGTTGTTCTTTTGGAGAAATAGATATTATTGCTGAGGACGTTGATGTTTTAGTTTTTGTTGAAGTGAGGAGTAGGCGAAATTCATTTTTTGGTTTGCCTCAGGAAACTGTAGTTTGGTCTAAACAGCAAAAACTTAGACGTTTAGCTAGTTATTATTTAAAAGAGAAGCAGGCTTGGGAGAAAAAATGTCGTTTTGATGTAATTGGTGTTCTTTTTGATGAGGAAAATAAGATTAAGTCCTTGGATTTAATTAAAGATGCTTTTTGAAAATAGAAAGATATTGGTGGAAAATGGGAAAAAATTGTGGCAGGAAATCATAAATAAATAGAGAAAATAATGAGAGCGATGAGATAGAGTTAAAAGTGTAAAATGGAAGGAGAGAGTTTAACGTGAAATATTCAGACCCGATAATAATAAATAGTGACCAGCAAAAAACGCCGCGACGTAAAAAAACCAGTTCTAAGTTGGGTTTTATTTATATTTTATTGTTGCTTCTTATTTGGGCTGGTTTGGTTTATGGCGGTTTTTATTTTACAAAACAATATTTGGCTAATGCTATCAATAATATTCAGCAAACTAATGCTATGAATATGCAGGAGGTAAAGGAAAGGTTAGATAGTTTAACTAATGAAATGATTGCTTTAAAAAGTGAACTTAGTAGTACCGATGAAACCTTGTCGTCTTCAAGTGGTATTCAGGAACAGTTGAACAAAAAAATAGATTTACTTGACGGTCAATTAAAAAATTTAGAAAAAAGTCTTAAAATCTTGAAGGAGGCTCCTGATGCGCGCCGGTAATTTTTTAGCTTTATTCATAATTGCTCCTTTTCTTGGGATATGGCTTGCTTGTAGTAGTTTTACCAGCTATGCCCAAGACCTGGTGTTACCAGTGGAAAAGGCAAATATTTCGCTTTATTCTTTGGAAGAAAGTTTTCAGCTTTTGGCAAAGGAAATGTCTGTTCTCAAAACACAAGCTGACCAGCAGAAAGCGCAATATGAGGAACATGACCAGTCTTTAATTAGCCTTACAGAACTGGCTTCTCAACATAAAAATGTGTCTGACCAGATTTATGAAGAGCGTATTTTAACGATGCTGGGACAACCAGTTAAAGTTCATAAATCTTCGCGAGTGGAAATTAAGGTTTTTAAATTAGAAGAATTGGGTTATCGAGGATATATTGCCAAGGTGAAACTTTTTAATCCCAAGGCTTTTAAAGTTGTTTTAGCAAAAGATACTTTAGGGGAAAAAGAAACAACTTTAGAGGCGGTAAAAAGAACGGGGGCACTTTTGGGGATTAATGGTGGTGGATTTTATACCGAAATGAGAGAGGGAAAACCTTATGCTGTGCATATTGGTAATGTAGTGATAAATGGTAAGTTAATTACTCCGTTTAATGCTTACCCGGGGAATCTTTGTTTTGCCGGAGTGAATAAGTCGGGACGGGTTATTGGGGGAATAATATCAAAAAAGGAGCAGTTAATGGCTTTGAATCCTTATCAGGGTGTTAGTTTTATCCCTGTACTGATTAAACAGGGAGTTAGCCAACCTATTCCTGCGGAATGGGCTAAAACAAAACAACCTCGTACGATTTTAGGTGAATATGCTAATGGCGATTTAATTATGATTGTTGTTGATGGACGTCAAGCTGATTGGAGTAGTGGTGTTACTTTAGAAAGGCTGATTGATAAGTTGGTAGAATTAGGGGTAAAAGAAGCTTATAATTTAGATGGTGGTGGCTCTAGTGCTTTTGTTTATGGAGGAGAAGTTTTAAATAGACCTTCTGATGGTAAATTACGTCCTGTGGTGACAAATATTGTGGTCATGCCTTAAATGTTCTTTATAACTGCCCTTTGGGGCAGTTTTTTTTAGCAAAAATATTTTGAAAAGTGAAATATAAGCAGGCAGGAGTTTAAGATATTAACGAGAAATAAATCATATAAAGAAAAAATTTGTCCGGGGAGAAAAAAATTAACATTATTAAGGATAATTTTATTTAGAAGAAGGGGTGTAGATATTTGTTAGCCCGTGTTTTTAGTTGTACTACGGTAGGGATAGACCCTTATTTAATTGAAGTAGAAGTAGATGTTTCCGGTGGACTTCCTGAATTTACGATTGTAGGGCTACCGGATACAACGGTAAAAGAAAGTAAAGAAAGGGTACGAACAGCGATTAAAAATGCGGGTTTTGATTTCCCGCCGCGCAAGATTATTGTTAATCTTGCTCCGGCAGATATAAAAAAGGAAGGCCCCGGATTTGATTTAGCTATTGCGGTAGGAATATTAGCAGCTACTAGTCAAATAAAATCTACCTTTTTAAAGGATTATATTTTTGTCGGGGAATTATCTCTCGATGGTTCGATTAGGAGTGTACCGGGGACTTTGCCGATGGCCTTGTTTATTCATGAGCAAACAAATAAATCTTTTCTTGTAGCAGAGGATAATCAGGGAGAAGTAGCTTTAACACCCGTACAGGCATATAGTTTTAGTAAATTGAGTGAAGTTAAAAATTTTTTAGATTGCCCTCAGCTTTATAACAGTGTAGAACAACAATGTTTACAGGACTTATTACATAAGGAACAAGAGGTAGGTTATGACTTTGCTGATGTGAAAGGACAACATCTAGCTAAACGTGCTTTGGAAGTGGCTGCGGCAGGGGGACATAATTTAATTTTAATCGGTTCACCCGGTTGTGGAAAAAGTTTATTAGCCAAATGTTTATCTTCTATCCTTCCACCACTTACTCCTGGGGAGGCCTTGGAAGTAAGTAAGGTGTACAGTATTGCGGGATTATTAAATAAAGATAAACCTTTAATTACTAGTCGCCCTTTTCGGGCACCTCATCATACAGCATCAGCGGCTAGTATTATTGGTGGTGGAGTGATTCCTAATCCTGGGGAAGTAACTTTGGCTACACATGGGGTTCTATTTTTAGATGAAATACCTGAATACCGTCGTGATGTCTTGGAGTCCTTAAGACAGCCTTTAGAAGAAAGGACTGTAACTATTTCGCGGGTTTCAGCAGTAATTACTTATCCGGCTAAATTTCAGCTCGTAGGTGCGGCGAATCCTTGTTATTGTGGTTATTATGGTGACGGGCTTAAAGATTGTACTTGTACACCTTATCAGGTAAATAAATATCGTAGTAAGATATCAGGTCCACTGCTAGATCGTATTGATATTCATGTTGAAGTACCGCGCTTGGCTTATCAGGAATTAGAGAATAAAAAACAAGAAGAAAGTTCACGGGAGGTACAAAAACGGGTAATTAAAGCACGTCACAGGCAGTTAGAGCGTTTTTCCGGTAGGGATATAACTTGTAATGCACAGATGACGGGAAAAGAAGTTAGAAAATATTGTAAATTAGAGGCAGAGGCAAAAGAATTATTAAAAAAAGTTTATACTAATTTAGGTTTAAGTGTTCGTGCACATGAGCGGATTTTGAAGATTGCGCGGACGATTGCTGACCTTGCTGTAAGTGAAGAGATTACGATTACTCATCTTGCCGAAGCGTTGCAATATAGAGTACTAGATCAAAACCGAAAGGCTGATTTTGTATAGCATAAAGTTTGTTTACCCTATTTGGAATAATGTGGAGGTACTTATTATGGAGGCATTTAAAATTTTATATTTAAAGTACTATCAGAAAGTTTATATAACTTGTTTTTTAATTTTGAAAAACAGTGCTTTAGCTGAAGAAGCAACACAAGAGGCTTTTCTGAAGGCCTATATGAACATACATACATTAAAAGACCCCGAAAAGTTTGGAGCGTGGGTGGCGGCGATTGCCACAAAACATGCTATTAATCTTTATAATCGTAATAAAAAGGTTTTGGTTTTTGATGATTATGAATTAAGAAAACAATATTTAAAGACAAATAAAATGTATTTTCAAGAAAATGACCCGTGCAATAAATATCTGGCTAAGGAAACAGCACAAGAAATACGTGAAGCGATTTATTGTTTGTCTCCGCCTCTTAGTCAAATGATTATTTTAAAATATTATTGGGAGTTAACTGACCCGGAAATAGCGAAAAGGTTGAAATTGCCTTTAGGTACAGTTAAATCTTCTTTATATCGTGCCAGAAAAATATTAGGTAAAAAATTAACTAGAAGTAAGAAAGATAATAAGCTGATAAAGGGTGAGCCTAATGCGGAAGAAGGAGTTAGACAATATAATTAAAGAAAATTTGCAAATGATGCTGGAGACTTCTTTGCCTGTAGATAGTGAAAAAAAGTGGCAGGATTTTGAGCGAAGACTTCATGCACAACAAAAGGAAGCTAAGAAAAAGCTTCCTCGGAGCAAATTTTTGCCTGTAGCTGTTTTTGCTATTGTGTTCTTAGTTATCGTCTCTTTTAATCCGAGAGTAGTGATTGGTTTTAAAAATGAAGTATTTAAGTGGTTAGGACAAACAAGTAGTGGGGAGTTAGTTATTTTTGAAAGGCATAATCCTGAGTATAAAGTAGGAACATATGAAGGGCTGAGTTGGGAGGAAGCCAAGGGGATGGTGGTATATGACCTGCAATATCCGCATTATATTCCTGCTGTTTTCTCGGCGCCACCACAGATAATGCTTTTTTCTAGCGATTATCCTAAATCTATGGTTACAATAAGGTATGATGGGGAGGAGTCTTTTTTAATTATCAGACAAGAAAATATTTTTTTTGAGGAAATTCATAATACGTTTGTGCCCCAAAATACGGAAGTCCAAAAAATTAAAACAAAGGATAATCTGGAGGTAACTTTAATTGCTCAGGACTCCAGTTATCAGGTTTTCTGGACAGAAAACCTGATAAGATTTTTAATTTTGTCCCGAAATATTGATGTTGAGGAAATAATTAAAGTTATTGAAGGATTAAAATAGGGAGCTATTTAGCTCCCTGTTTTTTAGATGGAATAATTTCCACTGTAGGAGGTGCGTGTTTCTCCGCCTGCTTTATGTGTTGATAAGACGCGATAAGTACCTGGGCTGAGAGGATATCCCCCACCCACAGTTAAAGTAACATCATATCTGGAGCCATACCATGACTGTAAGGTTACCCAAGAACCATTTTCGTATCTTTGCAAATTCATGCTAATAGATTGGGAATAGTCATTAATTAGATGAGAAAAAGCGGTACAAGTAATCGAATCTCCATTCTTAGCTATACTTGAGCCGTAGGACAAAAACACTGAGGAAGCTTGGGGGTCAATAGTAATTTCCTCCACTGCCCATAAAGGGGTTGTCATCAGCATAAATAGTACTAAAACCAGAATTGTTAATTTTTTATACATAGTATCTCCTCCTAAATTTTTGTTGTATCTCTATGACCAGTGAGGAGAGAAAAACGTTCCTTGTTTTTTTCTTAAAGAATAAGAACGATTTATCTTTTTCCTTTGTCTTACTTTTAATAAGGAGAAAATAATTTTTTAATAGTTGTTTTAGTTTAGGCGGGAAAAAGAAGGAGTGAGTAAAGGGGAGATGTTAATACTTAATAAAAAAGAAACAAGAACAATGCAAGTAATGTTTAAAGAAGTTTTTTTATTTTTTTTAGGTACTTTTTTTCTGGCAAAGGTATTAGCTATTTCGCTATGGTCAAATTACACTATTCTTTGTCATACAAGTATTGAATTGGTTTGTATTTTTATTTCTTTTACAATTTTTTTGCTTATCTGGTATACATATGAAGATAATTTTAAGATTAATCATGCAATCTGTTTTTGCTTTTTCATAGTTGGTACTTTTGATATTTTACATCTTGTTTTTTATTCTCAGGAAATAATGCTTGGACTAAGTGATTTATCTGTATGGTATTGCTTGCTGGGAAGATTTTTACTGGCTATTATTTTACTTGCGGTTACTACAGATTTACAGCTTAAGTTAAATAAGTATACTGGTCTTTTTCTTTCGCTTTTAGTAGTAAGTTTTTTAGCGATGTGTTTATATAAATACAAAGAAGTTTTACCTATTTTGTTTGATGCAGAGGGATATACAAACAGTAAAATAATTATGAATTGTCTGCTTGCGGGTTTGTTTTTGCTCGCTGTATATAATTTACGATCAAAATTTATGCGCAAAGATGTTTTAGCTTATCGTTATCTTATTAACGCACTTTTAGTAGCTATAATTACAGAAGTTTTTTTTATGATAAACTCTCCTACTCTTTTTTATAATATTTGGGGACATCTTTTAAAAACAACGTATTATATTTTCTTTTTGAAAGGGATCTTTGTTAGTGCTGTTAAATATCCCTATGAAAAAATCGAACAAACAAGTAAGTCAGTAATTCAGGTTTTTGATGAAATTCCTCTGGGCATAGTAATTTATGACCAAAATATGAGACTTTTTTTCGCTAATAAAAAAGCCTTAGATTTATTAGCTTATCAGTCGCAAGATATATATGGACTTCATCATGATGTGATTGTGCAAAAATTTGGTTTCATGAACATTTTAGAACAAAATGCCGAGAATAAAGAAGTGATTAAAGATGTATATGTTGAATTAAAAAACAAATTGGGCACTAAATATAAAGTGAAAGCCGACTATTATAAACTCTCTGATAGTTACCTGGTTTTATTTGAAGAAGTACCGGAAAAACGGGAGCTAGAGACATTAAAAATACAAACGAGGACGATTCTTAATTCTATTAATAAAGTAGTTTTACTGCTTGATGTAGAAAATGAAATTATTATGTGTAATAAAAATTGTCTGGAAGTTTTAGAAATGGAAGAAAATGAGGTCGTGGGGAAAAATGCCAATGATTTAGCCTTTTTGCTTAATTTTAAAATTAATGACAATATTAATATAAGTGAAAAAAACCAAAGAGGTCAAGAATTACATGAGGCTTCTATTAGCACTTTAAATGGTAATAAAAAAGACCTTTTCTACCATATTGATTATATTAATAATCTTATGGAAGAGAAAATTGGGGCAATTGTTTTAGCTACAGATATAACTCTTTTCAAAAAAGAAAGTTTAAAGATGCAGCAAAAAGAAAAACTTATTGCTTTAGGACAAATGGCTGCCGGGATAGTCCACGAAATTAAAAATCCTTTGACGGCGATTAAGGGTTTTAGTCAATTGATTAAATATAAAGGTCAAGATGCGAAGATGCAGGAATATGCCTGTATGATTGATCGGGAAACGGAGATTATTAATAAATTTATAAGTGATTTTTTAACATTTGCCAAGCCTTGTCCTCCCGATTTAAAACAAATATCTTTGAATGAAACTATTGAATCGATGAAGTTAATCATTGATACGAATACTTTTATTAGAGGTATTAAGGTGTTCTTCGATTTAATTTCCGAGGATAAATTAGTTGTAGCCGATGCTAATCAGCTGAGACAAGTTATCTTAAATATAGTTAAAAATGCGATAGAGGCTATAGTGGATAATGGCGGTTCGGAGATTAAAATTTCTACTAAATATCACCAACAAACTGAGGAGATGTCTGTAACCATTTTTAATAATGGAAAGGCGATGACTGCAGAAGAAAAATTAATGGTAGGTACTCCTTTTTTTACAACAAAGACCAAGGGGACGGGTTTAGGGTTAAGTATTTGTTTTCAGATTATTAAGGAACATAGTGGGAGAATAGAAATTGAAAGTGAGGAAGAGTTGGGAACCAGTTTTATTATTTATCTTCCTTGTGCAACTTAATGGTAGAAGTTAATTTAAGAAATATTTTTGCAGGATAAAAAGATAGTTTGTCCAAATATAAAACTAAAGTATTTTTTGCAAATGTAGAAAATGAGGAGGCCAAAAAAACAGATGGAAGAAGAAAGGGAAACAGTAAATATATATCTTGAGCTTTGTCATGCTGAGGCTAAAATGCCTTGTTATGCTAGGCGGGGAGATGCGGGAATGGATGTTTATGCAGTTGAAGATACACTAGTAAAGCCCGGACAAACAGTAGTCGTTAGAACCGGTTTAAAAGTAGCGCTTCCTTTAGGTTATGAATTACAAATTCGTCCCAGAAGTGGGTTGTCTTTACAAACCCCTTTAAGAGTGGCTAATAGCCCGGGAACAATTGATGCCGGATATAGGGACGAGTTGGGTATTATTATGCACAATACTTCTTTAGAGAAGGGGTGCCAGATAAAAAAGGGAGAGAGGGTTGCCCAATTAGTTTTACAAAAGGTACCTCAAATACATTGGATAACTGTAAGCAGTGTACGGGAAATAGGTAAAGATCGCGGTGGGGGCTTTGGTTCAACCGGTGAGTAAAATATGAATAATGGTAATAATTTTAAAAAACTCAAGGCGTGAAAAAGGATGTCTTGAGTTTTTTGCATGGCTTTGTTTGTTATGAATATTTATATTAGCATCTGGGAAATCTACGTTATAAATGGATTTTTTAGTAGTTGTTTATATGTAGGGCAAAGGAGGTATATCTGTTTGAGTAGATTACCCTTAGGGACAATTATTTTGGTTGTTTTGCTATTTTTGGTGTTTTTTGGTTTAGCTCAACGGTTACTTGATCGTATGCGACTTTCGGACAAAGGGGCTTTAATAGTTATAGGGGCTTTACTTGTGGGGAGTTTCCTCGATATTCCTCTTGCTAAAGGGAATATTCAAGCTTCTTTAAATATAGGAGGAGGCTTAGTTCCTGTAGGCTTAGCAGGTTATCTTCTCTTTCAGGCCGGGACTACTAAGGAATGGGTAAGGGCAATTGTTGCTACAGTAGTGACGGCAGGTGTTATTTATGTTTTAGGAAGTGTGGTTATGCAAGGTGACCCGAGAGATAGGATGATGCTGCTTGACCCGTTATATGTTTATCCGCTTGTTGGTGGTTTGACTGCGTACCTTCTGGGGCGTTCACGACGGGCTGCTTTCGTTGCTGCTACGTTAGGTGTTTTAAGCCAAGACTTTATTCATCTGTTTTGGTTACGTTCAACAGGAACACCCGGTACAGTGCATATAGGTGGTGCCGGTGCTTTTGATTCGATAGTTATTGCCGGCTTAGTGGCTGTTTTATTGGCGGAAATATTAGGAGAGACGCGGGAGCGTTTACAAGGTGGACCGGCAACAAGAGGACGTGACCCGGAACTTCTACGGCATTTAAATAGTGACCTTAAAATAGAGGGAAAGGCAGGAGAGGAAGAGAAAAAGGAGGGTGAGGGTGATGAAGAAGAATATTTTTAATCGATTTGTCTTTGTTTTAGGGATAGTTTTTCTTTTGGTAGGTGGTTTTCTCTTTTATTATGAAAAGAACCCCCAAGTATATAATGCTTTTGCCCAGTCGGGAATAAATTTAAGTTTTTTAGATAGTTTAGGAAGCTGGGAAAAAGAAATGGATTGTGGTACTTATTTTTCTCTAGTTGATGAAACAGGTAAAGAATTAGACCAGATTAGTCGTTTTGTTTTTATCGGGGATGAATTTATTCTTGAAGATAATAATCGTTATCAGGTAATCAAAATTGAGCAACAACAAAATAAGGCGATTGCTAAATTAGTAGGGAAAGAGGAATTAGTTTGGCGTGAAGAATGGACACAGGTGCCGGCGACGACAAGGGTAGCGGAAAACCAGGGGAAAGTCGGTGTCTATATGACTCATACCGATGAATCATATATTCCTACTGATGGAACGGAAAGTAAGCCCGGGCGAGGAGGGATATTACAAGTCGGCAATACTTTTGCCAATAATTTAAAGGATAAAGGTGTAGAAGCCCATATTAGTTTTAATAAACATGACCCACATGATGCTAATGCTTATCATCGTTCGCGAAAAACAGCGGCACAAATTTTAAAAACTAATCCCATAGCTTTGGTTGATGTGCATCGTGATGGAATCCCGGACCCTAATTTTTATAAAACCCAGGTTAAAGGATTACCCGGAACCAAGATTAGGCTTGTTGTGGGGAGGCAGAATCCACATATGGCATCCAATTTAGCTTTTGCTAAAAATATAAAAGCATATTTTGATAAAACTTCACCCGGTTTGGTTAAAGGTATTTTTTTGGGAAAAGGGAATTATAATCAAGATTTAGGACCTCGAGCTATTCTTATTGAGGTGGGGACACATACAAACAGTCGAACTGCGGCGGAACGTGGCGTCGCCCATTTCGCAGAAGGAATACCTCATATTATTGGAGCAACAGTTGGTCCGGGAGTAGCACCGGGGGTAAAAAGGAGCGTAGAAAGAACAGGGACAGGAAAAGCTATTTTATGGCTTTTTGCTCTGGCGATTATAGGTGGTGGGGCGTTCCTTTTCCTTAGTACAGGTAGTTTACAGGGTTCCTTAACTAAGCTTTCTGAGTTAGGGAAAGAATTCTCTAATTATTTAGGTCCGAAGAAAATTGAAGTAGAATCTGAGAAAAAGAGTGGAGAGTGTGAAGGAGAAAGACGGGAAGAGGAAAGTTGAAAATTATTTATAATTGTTTTGGAGGAGCTCATTCTTCCGTAACGGCAGCAGCTATTCATTTAGGGTTACTTACGGATATAAGTAAGGTTAGTGCAGAAGAATTACTTAATCTTCCCTATTTTGATGCTCAAGAAGGGAAGGACCATGGTCGAATTCGTTTTATGGGTTTTGATAGTTGGGGTAATGAAGTTTATATTACCGGTAAAAAAAACTTAGGGATGTTTTACGAAAGAATTATGCAACATTTACTTGTGTTAAGTGGAGAAAAACCGGAAAACTATATTTTTATTAATACAATGCCTTATGTGAATTTGTGGATGGTTATCGGAGGTTATTTATCAAGACGTTTAAGGCTGAAATGTTTAGGTAGACCAATTGTTATTTTGGGGACAAGAAAGTCATATGGAAAATTTGTTCGTCTTGTGAAGTCAGTTAAAGATAAATATTTTAGTTCAGATAAATTTTGAGAGGTTATTGTGAAAATTGTTTTTGTAGATCAAATGGGATGTTTTGCTTCTGTAGTTGCTGCAGCGGTTTGTAGAGGTGTTTTGTCTGAAAAAGCCAACTATCGTGATATTCTTAATTTGCCTTATTTTGCTGATGTAAAAAACTATCAACCGGGACAGCTTTACTATATGGGTAAAGACCAAATGGGAAATAGATTTTATACTTTAGGTGTGGGGCGTTATGGGAAGCTGTTTACTACAGTTATGTGGCCGGAGATGTTAAAAATAAGTCAAGTAAAAGAAAAAATAATTTTATATGATGTAAGTTCTTTTAATTCTGTTCTCCTTAATTTTCTGGAAGTTTTGAGTAAAGGAAAATTAAGAAAAATATCCAAATATGTTTGGGCATATTGGTTCACAAGGGTTAAAGGTAGTTAAAAACAGGAATTTTGTTGACGAAAAACCGTAGATATTGGATAATTAATGCAGTGAATTTAGAAATGGCGGTGGAGGGGGATGTGGGGAGCGGAAATTGTAGCTGTGGAAGCCGGGTCCTTGGCTGAAGGGTTGGGGCTAAAAGCCGGTGATCGTATTTTAAAAATTAATCATAAAGCTTTTACTGATTTAATTGAGTTTCAATGGGCTTGGGCTACGGAGAAAGTATTTTTAGAAATTAAGAAAAGTAATGGTCAAAGAGAGTTATATGAAATAGAAAAAGATTATGATGAGCCTTTGGGGGTAGAGTTTAAAGAGGCTATATTTAATGGGACTAGACGATGTCAGAATCAATGTATGTTTTGTTTTGTTGACCAGATGCCACGTCAAATGAGGCCAAGTCTATATCTTAAAGATGATGACTATCGTTTATCATTTTTACAAGGAAATTATATAACTTTGACGAATTTAAAAGAAGAGGACTTAGTAAGGATTAAACGAGAACATCTTTCCCCGTTGTATATTTCTGTTCATACTACTAATCCTCAGCTTAGAAAGAAGATGATGAATAATTCTCGTGCAAGTGAACTTTTAGAAATAATGACGAGCTTGTCTCAAGCAGGAATTGAATTTCATACTCAAGTTGTGGCTTGCCCCGGTGTTAATGATGGGGAAGTTTTAGAAAAGACTTATCAGGATTTGAGTAGGCTGGAGAGTGTTGTTTCTCTAGCTGTTGTACCTGTTGGTCTTACTGCTTATCGTCATAATTTACCCAAACTTAGATTATATGAAAAAGAAGAGGCCTATCATTTAGTAAAATGGGTAGAAAAAAAACAAAGGTTAGAACTAAAGAAAAGGGGAAGTCGTTTTATCTGGGCTTCTGACGAATTTTATTTATTAGCAGATTTACCTTTACCAACAGCGGAAAGTTATGAAGATTTTTCGCAATTAGAAAATGGTGTGGGCATGGTACGTCTTTTTTGGGAAAAGTGGCAGCATTTAAAACTTCCTGCAACAATAGAGCCGGCTCAAGAAATAATTTTTGCAACAGGACTATTAGGGGAAAAGGTTTTAAAACCGGTAAAGGATAGATTAAATACGATTCGCGGGTTAAAAATTGCCATAAAAGCAATTCCTAATAGCTTTTTTGGTGCTACAGTAACTGTGGCCGGACTTTTGACGGGGTCGTGTTTGTTGGCAGGTTTAAAAGGGATTAAAAAAGGAAGTGTGGTATTTGTTCCGGCAACTATGATGCAGTCGGGAGACGGTAAGTTTTTAGATGATTGGACACCTAGTGAGATTGCGGAAATTTTAGATATTCAGGTAATTACTGTTCCGTTGGAGCCTATAAAAATATTAGCTAAGATTATGGAACAGAAGGGAGGGTTAAAAAATGACTAAACCTATTGTTGCTATTTTGGGTAGACCTAATGTTGGTAAGTCAACATTATTTAATAGGTTAACAGGTGGTCGGGTGGCTATTGTGGAAGATACCCCGGGTGTTACTCGCGATAGGTTGTATCGAGATACAGAATGGGGGGGAAGAACTTTTACACTTGTCGATACAGGCGGTTTGGATTTTACCGGCAAAGAAGAATCCTTAAGTGGTCAGATTAGACAACAGGCCCAAATTGCTTTAGAAGAAGCCGATGTATTGTTATTTGTTGTTGATGGTAGATCCGGTCTTACTTTTGAGGATGAAGTTATTGCTAATTTGTTAAGAAAAAGTCAAAAATCTGTTATACTAGCAGTAAACAAAGTGGAACAATTCAAAAATAATCTAGATTTTTATGAATTTTATAAACTGGGGCTAGGAGAACCTATTCCTATTTCAGCATCTCATGGACTGAATACGGGTGATTTATTAGATTTACTTGTCAGTCAATTTAAAGATATACCGGAGGAGGAAGAAAAGCCTGATGTTATCAAAATTGCCGTAGTGGGAAGACCTAATGTTGGGAAATCTTCCTTAGTTAATGTGATTTTAGGTGAAGAAAGAGTAATTGTCAGTAACCTTCCTGGTACAACTCGCGATGCCATAGATTCTCCTTTTCAAAAAGAAGGGCAGGATTATCTTTTAATAGATACGGCAGGGATGAGACGTAAAGGTAAAATTGAGGAAAAAACGGAAAGGTTTAGTGTGATTAGAGCCTTGCGAGCAATAGACCGTAGTGATGTTGTTTTAATCGTTTTGGATGCTCTTGAGGGTGTTACTGAACAGGATAAGCGTATTGCCGGTTATGTACATGAAGCCGGAAAAGGTGCTATAATTATTATTAATAAGTGGGATTTAGTAGAAAAAGATGATAAAATTACGTTAAGGTTTACGGAGGAAATTCGTACTCAGTTAGCTTTTATGCCGTATGCTCCACTATTGTTTGTTTCTGCTCTTACTAAACAGAGAGTTATGAAAATATTAGAACTAGTTAATTTTGTAGCTGAACAACAATGTAACCGTGTCAGAACAAGCGTTTTAAATGAAGTAATTAGTGAAGCAGTATTACTTACACCACCACCATCATATAAAGGGAAAAGATTAAAAATTTTTTACAGTACACAGGCTGGGGTAAAACCACCGCATTTTATCTTGTTTGTTAATGAGCCAACTTTATTGCATTTCTCATATTTACGTTATCTAGAAAATAAGTTGAGAGAAAATTTTGGTTTTGAGGGTGTTGCTATTCGTATTACAGTGAGAAAAAGAGAGGAGTAGAGAGGTTGGTTTTGGGGAAAGTCTGTTTAATTTTTATTTTATCTTATTTGTTAGGTTCGGTATCTTTTGGGATAATTATAACAAAGATCAAAAAGGGTATTGATATTAGAAATTTTGGTAGTGGTAACACAGGCTTTACTAATGTGTTAAGAGTTGTAGGAAAAGGACCTGCAGCTATTGTTTTGCTAGGTGATGCTTTAAAGGGAAGTTTGGGCGTGGCACTAGGTTATTATTTGGGAGGTGCAAGTTACAGTTATGCAGTTCTTGGAGGGTTAGTTACAATGGTAGGGCATACATATCCTGTTTATTTTCGATTTAAAGGTGGAAAGGGGGTAGCCACTGGTTTAGGAGTTATTATAGCTCTGGCTCCTGATGTCACGTTAATTGCTCTTATTATTTTTATTATTACAGTGTATTTTAGTCATTATGTTTCTTTAGGTTCTATTTTAGCGGCTTTAAGTGTTCCTTTCTTATTATATTTTTTAGAAAAGCCTTTTCCCGTTTTTTTATTTGGAGTTTTAGGAGCTACTTTTGTAATTTATAATCATAAGACAAATATTGTCAGGCTTTATCATGGACAAGAAAATAAAATAGGAAAAAAACGGGAAGGGGAAAATATGGATAAAAGGGGAGAAAATCAATGAAGAAGATTGCAGTATTAGGTGCGGGTAGTTGGGGGACTGCTTTATCCTTAGTCTTAGTTAGAAAAGGGTATCAGGTTCATCTTTGGGGAAGAAATCAAGAAAAGGTTGTTCAAATAAATTTACTTAAAGAAAACTTACCCTATTTACCTGGGGTTTTATTACCTGAAAATTTGCAAGTAACAGCGAATTTAGAAGAAGCTCTTGCTGATAAAAAATATATTGTCTTAGCGGTGCCTTCAAGAAGGATTAGGGGATTATGTAAAAGTATTATAGATAAAATTAGTAAAGATAAAATCATAATTAATGCAGCTAAAGGAATTGAGCTGGAGACATTAAAAAGGATGAGTGATGTTATTGAGGAAGAATTAGCTCCAGTAGGTCCTGCCGTTGCTATTATTTCAGGACCGAGTCATGCTGAAGAGGTAGGTAGGGGAATCCCCACGGCACTTGTTATTGGTTCAAAAAATAGTAAAGTAGCAAAAGAAGTGCAAGACCTTTTTATGTCCCCTAATTTTAGAGTGTATACTAATTCTGATTTAATTGGGATGGAATATGGGGCAGCTTTAAAAAATGTTATTGCTTTGGGTGTGGGTATCGCTACCGGGGTTGGTCTTGGTGATAATGCTAAAGCAGCTTTAATTACCAGAGGTTTAACGGAAATAGCTCGTTTGGGTGTTGCTGCCGGAGCTAACCCTCTAACTTTTGCAGGACTTACCGGTATTGGTGACTTAGTTGTAACGTGTGCTAGTGAGTATAGCAGGAATAGGCGAGCAGGGATACAAATTGGGAAAGGGATTCCTTTAAAACATGTTTTGCAGCAAATTAATATGGCTGTAGAGGGTGTACCTGCTACACAAGCTGCATGTCAGCTCGCCGGGAAATATAAGGTTCCTATGCCTATTTGTGAAGAAATATATGCTGTACTTTTTAGAAATAAAGATGTGCATGAGGCTAGTAATGCTTTAATGATGCGTGATAGAAAAGATGAAGTAGAGGGAATTATGTCTCAAAGGCAGGTTGAAGATAGTAATAAGGATACTACTAAAAAGAGTAGTGCTAAGAGCGGCAAAAGCAGTAAGAGTAGCACGAGCAGTACAAAGGATAATAAAAAGAGTAGTGCTAAGAGCAGTAAGAGCGCTACTAAAAAGAGTAGTGCTAAGAGTGATAAAGGCAGTAAGAGTAGCACGAGCAGTACAAAGGATAATAAAAAGAGTAGTGCTAAGAGCAGTAAGAGCGCTACTAAAAAAAGTAGTGCTAAGAGTGATAAAAGCAGTAAGAGTAGCACGAGCAGTATAAAGGATACTACTAAAAAGAGTAGTGCTAAGAGTAGTAGCAAAAGCAAGAAAACTAAATAAAAATAGGCGATTAGTAATATTCAGAGTTGCAAAATGCTTAATTTGTGTTTTTAACATAAATTAAGCATTTTTTTTCTTCTTAGTAATAAATAATTATAAAGGACAATATATATGTATTGTTCATAAATTTTGAAGTTTGTACAGACTCGATAAGAGTTTCTATTAAGTTTTGTTTTGTTAAATGTTGCTAAGGGGGGATGACTAAGATTGATATTTAGGGCAAAATTTTAAATAGAAGAAGTAATTTTAAGGAGGGGATAGTGTGGAAAATATTTTTCGAGATATTGCCGAAAGGACGGGAGGTGATGTCTATTTAGGTGTTGTGGGACCTGTTCGTGTAGGAAAATCAACTTTTATTAAAAGGTTTATGGATCTATTAGTTATTCCTAATATTACTAATGACTATGATCGAGAAAGAACTATTGATGAATTACCTCAAAGTGGTGCCGGAAGAACAATTATGACGACTGAACCTAAATTTATACCAAATGAGGCGGTGGAAATTCAAGTTAAAGAAGGACTTTCTGTAGCGGTAAGATTAGTGGACTGTGTAGGTTATACCATTCCCGGAGCTAGAGGTTATGAAGATGAAAATGGTCCACGTATGGTTAATACACCTTGGTCAGAAGAACCGATGCCTTTTCAAGAGGCAGCAGAAATAGGTACACGTAAAGTTATTACTGATCATTCAACTATTGGGGTAGTCGTGACTACAGATGGTAGTATTACAGACCTTCCTCGAGAAAATTATCAGGAAGCCGAAGCGAGAATTGTAGAAGAGCTTAAGGCATTGAATAAGCCTTTTGTGGTGATTCTTAATTCGCTGAATCCTTATGACGTTTCTACAGTTGAGTTAGCTCAGGAATTAGAAAATCTTTATGAGGTTCCTGTTATTCCGCTTGATATTGTCCAATTGTCACAAGGTACGATTATGCAAGTATTAGAGGAAGCACTTTTTGAGTTTCCGGTTACGGAAGTAAATGTTAGTTTACCTAAATGGATTGAGGAACTTAAATCTGAACATTGGTTGAGGAAAAAGTTTGAGAGTTCAGTTTATGAGATTATTAGTAAGGTTCGGCGCTTGAGAGATATTGACCAAGCAATGGAAACACTTTCTAAGCTTGATTTTATAGGTGAAGTTGTTTTAGAGAGTATGGAGATGGGAACGGGAGTGGCTGCTTTAGAAATGACGGCTAAAGAAGGTCTTTTTTATGAAGCCATTAATGAAGCGACCGGTCTAGAGGTTACAGGGGAACATGATATTTTTCGTTTATTAAAAGAATTAAGTGCGGTAAAGATCGAATATGATAAAGTGGGCGAAGCTTTAGAAAAAGTTCGAGAAACCGGTTATGGTGTTGTTAATCCACTTGTTTCAGAGATGAATTTGGAAGAACCGGAATTGATAAAACAAGGTGGTCTTTTTGGTGTCAGATTAAAAGCAAGTGCTCCTTCATTGCATATTATTCGGGCAGATATTGCTGCCGAAATAACACCTTTGATGGGGACAGAGAGACAGTGTGCTGATTTAGCACGTTATATCACAGATAAATTTCAAGAAAATCCTTCACAAATTTGGAATTACGATATTTTTGGTAAATCTCTGCATGACTTAGTTAGGGAAAGTATCCAGGGTAAATTACAAGCAGTACCGGAAAATGTGCAGGAAAAATTACAGGAAACTTTAAGGCGGATTGTGAATGACGGTAGTGGTGGGATTATTTGCATAATCATTTAAAAGTCGGTTATTATGACCGACTTTTTTACCGAGTGAAAATATGCTTACTGTTTTCCTTTCGGTGCTTCTGTTTAGTTGTTATAATTAGGGTACTGTCTTTGGGTTTTCGTATCTTCGGTCAGAACTTATTTTAATCTTAAAATAGGTTGATGTTCATAAGAGTTGGTGGTATAATGTCTACCATACATAGAGAGATATCCACTCCGTGAGGACATCGAGGGGTTAGAAGATGCGTAAGGAAAAATCAAAAAAATATTATATTGTAGATAAGAATATTCTCCCGGAAGCTATTTTTAAGACGGCAATGGCGAAAGAGCTTTTAACAAAAGGTGAGGTTTTTACGGTAAATGAAGCTGTAAAAAAAGTAGGAATAAGTCGCAGTGCTTTTTATAAATATCGTCAAGGCATTTTTCCTTTTTATGAAGCTAGTAAAGAAAAAATCATTACTGTTTCTTTGATTTTAGAGCATAAAACGGGAGTGTTATCTGAGGTATTAAATACAGTAGCCGAAATGCAGGGTAATATTTTAACTATTAATCAAGGCATACCTTTACAGAATATTGCTAATGCGACGTTAAGTATTGATACTAAAGATATTCAGGATGACCTTGATAATCTTGTTATTAAACTGCATCATTTACCGGGTGTAAAAAAAGTAGAAATAGTCGGTCAAAGTTAGGAGGTTGTTTATGAATAAAGTAAATGTAGCTATACTAGGGTTGGGAACCGTTGGTCAAGGTGTAGTGAAAATATTGCAAAATAATAAGGACCAGTGGGTTAAAAAATGTAATGCTGAAATTAAGATTAAAAAAGTATTAGTTAAGGATTCTCAAAAAAAGCGTGAAGTAAGTTTACCTCCGGGAGTAATTACTTCTAATTGGCAGGAAATTGTTGCTGACCCTGAAATAAAAGTAATTATCGAATTGATGGGGGGAATAGAGCCTGCCCGGACATATATATTAGAAGCTTTAAAACAGGGTAAGCATATTGTGACTGCCAATAAAGACCTTTTAGCTGAATATGGAGAAGAAATCTTATCTACATGTAAAGAAGCAGACCGAGATTTATATTTTGAAGCAAGTGTAGGAGGTGGTATTCCACTTATCAATCCTTTGAAACAGAGCTTGATTGCTAATAATATAGAAAAGGTTATGGGGATTGTTAATGGTACGACTAATTATATTTTAACGAAAATGTCTAGTGAAGGTAAAAATTTCACTGAAGCTTTAAAAGAAGCACAAGTCCTTGGTTATGCGGAAGCTGACCCAACGGCAGATATTGAAGGGTTGGATGCGGCACGTAAATTAGCTATTTTAGCTTCACTTGCTTTTCATACCCGGGTAAAGCTACAGGACGTTTATGTTGAAGGGATTACAAAAATTTCACCGGAGGACCTTGCTTATGCCCAAAAATTAGGTTATACGATTAAACTTTTAGGTATTGGTTTATCACAAGATAATCAAGTCGAGGTACGAGTTCATCCGGCCCTTATTCCTTTAAGTCACCCCTTAGCTAATGTGAATGATTCTTTTAATGCTGTTTTTGTACAAGGTGAC
Organism: Peptococcia bacterium; assembly: GCA_050951605.1. GTDB lineage: Bacteria > Bacillota > Peptococcia > DRI-13 > DTU073 > DUTS01. The sequence goes on from JBMNJJ010000002.1 coordinate 506,726, forward strand.
GCTGTAGGTGAGACAATGTTTTATGGCCGTGGTGCGGGACAGTTGCCTACGGCGAGTTCGGTTGTAGGAGATTTAATTGCTATAATTAAGGACATTATTACTAATAGTAGAGGACATTCAGTTTGCACTTGTTATGAAACAAAAAAAATAAAACCGATGGGTGAAGTAAAAACGAATTATTTTTTACGTCTTCATGTTTTGGATCAGCCGGGGGTTTTGGCTGGTATTGCCAGTGTGTTTGGTGACCATGGAGTAAGTTTGGCTTCTGTAGTACAAAAAGGTCGCTTTCAGGACGTTGCTGAACTTGTAGTCATTACACATCAAGTTAAAGAAAAAGATATTCAGGATTCCTTGAAGATTATAAAAAAAATGAGTACAACCAAAGAAATTGTTAATTTAATTAGAGTTGAAGGGATGGGGTGCTGACCTAGCTATGTTAAAAGTATGTGTTCCTGCTACTTCGGCTAATCTTGGTTCTGGTTTTGATTGTGTTGGAATTGCTTTAAATTTATATAATGAATTATATTTTTATAGGCAGGAGGAAAAAAAGATACCTTGTGGGACAACTTTATTGAGGCAGGGAAGTTTGGCTCATCGGGGAATGGAACTTGTTGCAGAGACTGTTGGTAAAAAAGTACCTGAGCTTAATATTGCTATTAAAACCAAAGTTCCTCGGTCCAGGGGTTTGGGTAGTAGTGCTACTCTCACTGTGGCAGGAATAGTGGCGGCAAATCTTCTTAGTGAAGCTAATTTAAAAGAAGAAGAAATAATTTCTTTAGCTACTAAAATTGAAGGTCATCCTGATAATGCTGCTCCTGCTCTCGTTGGTAGTTTAGTTATTTCCGTAACCTCTACGGAGGGAATTAAATATATTAAAGTAAAGCCGCAAAGTCCTCTTGGGGTAATTGTGGCTGTACCGGATTTTAAACTAGCTACAGCTGCTGCGCGTAAAGTGTTACCTGCGGTAGTACCATATCAAGATGCAGTTTTTAACACTGGTCGGTTTGGCTTATTGATGACTTCATTTTTAACAGGAGAATATGAGTTGTTAAAGATAGCGATGGAGGATCGTCTTCATCAACCTTATCGTTTATCTTTAGTTCCCGGATTAAAGGAGGTAATGTCGGCGGTAATTTCTAAGGGAGCTTTAGGGAGCTGTCTTAGTGGGGCAGGACCATCGGTATTGGCTTTTTGTAATCAACAGGTGGATTTATTAAGAAAAGTTATGGAAGATACTTGGCGAGAACATGGTGTATCTGCCAAAACATATTTATTAGAGATATCTGCTAAAGGAACGAAATACACTTATTACGACTAATTTATTATTAATTTTAAGATCGTCTTATTCCTTGACAGTGATAAGTATGGATTATATAATATGAATGTGGTTGCGGGGCGTAGCTCAGTTTGGCTAGAGCGCCATCTTGGGGTGGTGGAGGCCGCTGGTTCAAGTCCAGTCGCTCCGACCATTTATTTTTTAAAAAAATTGGCGAAAAGGAAAACCTAAATGCAGAATAATTGTATTTAGGTTTTTTTATCAATTTTTTTGTTGACTTCATTTTAATATGTGCTAAAATTTGTTTTGATTGGTTTTAAAAAGAATAAAGGGGGCATGGTAAATGAATGCATTGGGCCGTCATGTGTTAGCCGAAATTTTTGGATGTTCGTTTGAGGTCCTTAATGATGTTAAAAAGGTTGAAGAAAACATGGTTAATGCGGCACTTGAAGCAGGCGCCGAGGTTAGGGAATATGTGTTTCATAAGTTTAGTCCTCAAGGAGTTAGTGGTGTGGTAGTAATTTCAGAGTCACATTTAGCCATACACACTTGGCCGGAACTAGGATATGCAGCTGTTGATGTGTTTACGTGTGGGGAAAGAGTAAATCCTTGGGACGCTTGTAATTTTTTAGTAGAGAAGTTTAAGGCTGAATATATGACTGCAAATGAAGTGAAACGTGGTTTAATAGAAGGAATACAACAACAAGCGGTAAATTTATAGGGAGGGGTATTTATTTTATACCGACGATGTAATTATTAAAACGCCAGCTTTGTTATCCAGAAGGGATATAAAGGTGGCGTTTTAATTTTTGTTATTTATATTTAGTTTTTCTAGAAAAAAGGTTATAATGGCAATAGGCGAAGGGAGGTGTACCGGATGTTTTCCATAGGTGCTACAGAATTAATATTAATATTAGTATTAGTTTTAATACTTTTTGGACCTGGTAAACTTCCTGAAGTTGGTAGGTCATTGGGGAAAGCTTGGTCGGAATTTAAAAAAGCAAAAGAAGATTTTGAGAACGAGTTTAAAGATGATGAGCTTAAAAAATATGACTTTGAGGGAAAAGAGTCTGATGATGATTTGTCTTAAGTTTAAAAAATTAGGTGAATAGAATGGATGAAAAAAAGTTAACATTAATGGAACATTTAGAAGAGCTGCGGAGAAGGCTGATTATATCTTTGGTAGCTCTTTTTTTAGGTATGGTTTTTTCTTTTGTATTTTGGCAAGAGACAATTTTTTATTTATTGAAAGCACCTTTGCAGCAATTAGGACAGGAACTTGTGCTTCTTTCTGTTACGGAAGGGTTTATGTTGCAAATTAAGACAGCTTTTATCGGAGGTTTAGTTATAGCTTCGCCGGTTATTTTGTGGCAGTTAATTGCTTTTGTTTTGCCTGCTTTGTATAAAAAAGAAAGAAAGGTTTTCTGGTCTATTTTTCTTTCTAGTTTGCTTTTGTTTGTTTTGGGGATAGTTTTTGCTTATAAAGTTGTTCTTGTTTTAGGGCTTAAATTTCTTTTGGTTAATTTTAGTGGAGGCTTAACTCCCATGATTTCCGCGTCTAGATATTTAACTTTTATGCTTACGTTTTTATTTCCTTTTGGGATTGCCTTTGAGATACCAGTTGCTACTTATATCTTAACTAAAGTAGGAGTTTTAACATCGAAAAAACTTCGGAAAGAAAAGACGTTATGTTATTTTGATTATTTTTATTATTGCTGCCTTTTTAACTCCTCCCGATGTAATTTCTCAGATTTTGTTAGCCTTGCCCATGTTATTATTATATGAAATAAGTATTTTCATCTCATTTTTTGTCGCTAAACGGTAAGTTTATCATGTTTTTGCAGGAGTTTTGCTTAGTATAAAAGAATTAATAATATGTAAAATATGTTGAAAAAATAAAAAAGACAGAATGGTGCGATGAATATGGATGCTTATGAACGATTTCTTTTAACCTTGATACAAAAGTTGGACCTTGATTTATCAGGGTATAAAAGAAAGCAAATGGAAAGAAGAATTAATTCTCTTATGGGTATTTTAGGTTTTAATAATGATTATGATAAGTTTGTACAGGCAATGTTGAAAGATAAGCGAATTTATCATCGTTTTCTTGAGCATATCACGATTAATGTTTCGGAATTTTTTCGTAATCCTTCTCAATGGGAAATTTTAAGGGAAAAAATATTTCCTAAGTTGTTATCTGAGGAGAAGAGATTATATATATGGAGTGTAGGTTGTTCAACTGGGGAAGAAGTATATAGTTTAGCTATGACTTTGACTGAATTTTTTCCTATGCAGAGATATTCTATTTGGGCAACTGATTGTGATGATACTGTTTTACGAAAAGCAAAGGAAGGAGTTTATTCCTCCAAAAGTATAAAAACTGTTCCTGATAAATATCTAAATAAATATTTTATTGTTGAAAATAAAACATATCATATAAAAGATGAATTAAAAAAGAATATTACTTTTGGAAACCATGATATATTAAAAGATAAATTTCCTAAACAGATGGATTTTATTGTTTGCAGAAATGTAGTTATTTATTTTAAAGAAGAAATTAAAGATCAACTTTATTTTAAATTTTATGACTGCGTTACGACCTGGAGGTATTTTGTTTACGAGGTAGTACAGAACAAATTATTCAGGCTAAAGAGATGGGGTTTGAAACAGTTGCAGCATTTTTTTATAGGCGACCTCATAGAATTAAGTGAGTTGTATAGATGAAGTAGGAGGATTGATGTCTTTTGCAAGATACCGTATTTGTGTTAGATATTGGAACAAGGTCAGTGATTAGCACTTTTAGCTTCTCTACAAGAGGAAGAATTAGTTGTAGAGCATCTTATTTCCAGAGAACATCAGACTAGAGCTATGCTTGATGGGCAAATTCATCATGTAGAGGAAGTAGTTCGAATAGTTGAGGAACTAGTGCAGGAAATGCAGCAAGTTACGGGGCGGGAATTAAAAAAAGTAGCAGTCGCTGCAGCAGGAAGAACTTTAGAAACGGTTAAAGGTTCAGCTAAAATAGTTCATCCAGTCAGTACTGTTTTTACAAAAGAAGAAGTTCTCTCTTTAGAATTACAGGCTGTACAGGAAGCACAATTAGCTTTACCAAAAAATCAGGAAAATGTTCCTTTATCTTTGCAGTATTATTGTGTTGGTTACAGTATTGCGGAGGAACGTCTTGATAATGTTAAAATAGGTTCGTTAGTAGGACAAAGGGGTGAGGAAGCTCAGATTGAAATCATTGCTACTTTTTTGCCACGGATGGTTGTTGATTCTTTACAAATTGTGGTAGAGAGTGTGGGTTTAGAAATAGCTTCAATTACTTTAGAACCTATTGCCGTGGCTAATTTAGTTCTTAATCCGGCGATGCGCCGTCTGAATCTTGTTTTGGTTGATATAGGGGCAGGGACTTCTGATATTGCAGTTTGTGGAGGTAATTTTATTTCAGCCTTTGGGATGGTACCGATGGCGGGTGATGAAATTACCGAGGCTATTTCGGAACAATATTTATTAGATTTTAATAGGGCCGAGGAGGTTAAACGGCAGCTGAACAGTAAACAGGAAATAAGTGCTGTTAGTATTTTGGGTAAAGAAGAGGTATATATGGCTGAAGAAATAAGACAAAACCTTCAACCTGGTATTGTAACACTGGCTTCAGCTATTGCGGAAACTATATTAGAGCTTAATAACAAACCTCCCCAAGCTTTACTTTTAGTGGGAGGAGGCAGTTTGACTTCAGGTTTAGACAAAAAACTGGCCGAGGCACTTAATTTGTCCGAAGATAGGGTCGCAGTACAACAGGCGAATAAAATTCAACGAGTTCATAATTTACCGGAAGAGTTTAGTGGTCCTAATTTTATTACTGTTTTAGCAATTGCTTATACGGCTTTGACTAATTCGACAATGAGTTTTATTACGGTATATATTAACGACCAACCTGTACGGATGTTGAATTTGGCCCAAAATAATGTGGCAGGGGCTCTTTTGGCCGGAGGATATAACTTAAAAGATGTATATGCTCGACCGGGAATGGCCCTTACTTGTGAAATTAATGGAAAAATATATTCTATACCTGGAGAAGAAGGAAAACCAGGAAAAATTTTGCTTAATGAACGGTTGGTAGAATTTAGTGAAGAAATAAAACATGAAGATAATATTCGTTTTATTCCTGGTCAAAAAGGTCAGGATGCTGTGATTACTTTTGGTGAATTGTTAAAAGATCAGATAGGAATTTGTTATGTTAATGGTCAAGAAGTAGAACTTTTACCGGTAATTAAAGTTGAGGATAAAATAATGTCTACACAGGACTTTGTGGTAGATGGTTGTAAAGCCGAAATTGAAAGTAGTTATACTATTGAGGAAGTATTACAAAAAGCTGATCTCATTACCGGTGAAAATATGATTATAATAAATGGTAGAAAAGTAAATCTTTTAGAAATAGCAGAAATTACAAAAAATGGTGAAAAGGCATCTTATAAAGAGCGGGTATTTCCCGGAGATGACCTTACTTATGCGGAATTATCAGAGCTATACATTAAGGATATTATAGTTGATGAACCATTAATACATATTGAAGTGATGGTCAATGATTGCCCTGTAAAACTTGATTCTCTGCGGGTATGGTTAAATAAAACAAAAATAAATCCTCGTGAAGCCATTTCTCTTCAAGACGGGGATGTTCTAGAATATCAAACTGAAGGATCGCTATATAAGCCGATTTTAGTAGATATTTTTAATGAAATAGATTTTTCGACAGAACCGCCACCAGGGAAGTCGAAACTTGTAATTTTACTTAATGGTGTAGAGAGAGAGTATACTTACCCTTTACAGCAAGGGGATAGAATCCAAATTCGTTGGGAATAATGAATTATGTATTAAAAAGAAGAAGGGAGTCGAGGGAATTTTTGGTAAAGCAACTGCGGACTGCTGAGGTCTTGTGGTGATATTTCTATGAGCTGTATTCCTTCATGATGAGTTAGTAAGTTTAAACTAAATGAACGTCGATAATAAAGAGGTGTTAGGAGTATAGCAAGTTTTCTCTTTGGTAAAAAGTAATCGAGCTTGATACTGCGAAAGGAGTAGTTTTTAATTATTTTTTCTTGCGGATAAAGAGCTGTAATAAATTTATCTAAGTTGATTTTAACTTCCGATTTTTTAGAGGAAGTATTTATTTTGGTGAGGGGATGAATAGTTGATACTTCACTAATGTTAGTTTGAGGTTGTTTTTTAGGTTGATTATGAAAAATAGGCAAGGCAAAGATTGCTTCTAATGTTGGTTCAAGATTACCAAAACATTTTTGTAATTTAGGAGGGGGCAATTTTTGGGCAATTAACTGTCTATAGATTTGTTCGAGGGGTAATTCATTTCTTTGCAGTAGTTGCTTGAGGAGAAGGTTTGTTTTGTTTATGAGGGTTTCTGCTTGGGGGAGATGTTTATTAAAATCTTCTTTTTCTAATTGGCTCATTTGGATAATGATTTGAATAAGGTTATCTATATTGCCAAGAATGTTTTTTTCAATTTCCGTGGTGTTTATTGACATTTTATCACTCCCATAAAAAAGATATATCTAGTAAATCTTTATGTATAAGCATAAAAAAATAGACGTAGTTTTCGTGAAAAAACAATTAAAACCACTTGACCTAAGTAAAGATATTTGTTAATATATAATTCGTCACGTTAAGAGCGGGGTATAGCGCAGTTTGGTAGCGCACCTGGTTTGGGACCAGGGTGTCGGGGGTTCAAATCCCTCTACCCCGACCAAAAATAGATTGCTGAATCTGGCCCGGTGGTCAAGTGGTTAAGACACGGCCCTTTCAAGGCTGCGACACGGGTTCAACTCCCGTCCGGGTCACCAGTTTTTATTAGTATTGTTGTGGAGCTGTGGTGTAGTGGTTAACATGCCTGCCTGTCACGCAGGAGATCGCGAGTTCGACTCTCGTCAGCTCCGCCATATATATGCCGACGTAGCTCAATTGGCAGAGCAGCTGACTTGTAATCAGCAGGTTGCGGGTTCGAGTCCCATCGTCGGCTCCAAAAATTCTGGAGGGGTACCCGAGTTGGCCAAAGGGGGCAGACTGTAAATCTGCTGGCACTGCCTTCGAAGGTTCGAATCCTTCCCCCTCCACCATTTGTATTTATTGATGTTGGGGCGTAGCCAAGTTGGTAAGGCAACGGACTTTGACTCCGTGATTCGTAGGTTCGAGTCCTGCCGCCCCAGCCATTTTAATTTAATAAAGAAGAGGAAGATATATGTTCATACAAGCGGCTGTGGCGGAATTGGCAGACGCGCTAGATTCAGGTTCTAGTGCCCAGAAGGGCATGGAGGTTCAAGTCCTCTCAGCCGCACCACTTTAACGAAAAGGCTTTGCAGCCTTTTTTTATTTCTTAAAATGGGCGAAAAAATTAGCATAAATAAAATAGGCTAATTTTACGTTAATTAGGGGAAAATATTGATTGTGACTTTAAAAAATTTACCAAAAAGATTGACAAAAACAAGAAAGACAAGTATTTTAATAAAAAGGAGGTTTTACAATATGAAAAACTTAAAAGGAACAAAAACTGAAAAAAATTTACAAGAAGCATTTGCGGGAGAATCTCAAGCTAGAAATAAGTATACTTATTTTGCCTCTGTAGCCAAAAAAGAAGGGTATGAACAAATAGCGGCATTTTTTCAGGAAACAGCAGATAATGAAAAAGAGCATGCTAAATTACATTTTAAAAAGTTAATGGGGATTGGAACAACAATAGAAAATTTGCAGGCTGCTGCTGGTGGTGAAAACGAAGAATGGACAGAGATGTATCCGCGTATGGCCAAAGAAGCCAGAGAAGAAGGCTTTGAGGATATTGCTCGCCTGTTTGAAGGAATAGCTGAAATTGAAAAACATCATGAACATCGTTATAAGGCTTTGTTGAAAAATATTGAGGAAGGTTCAGTATTTCAAAAAGAAGGTAAGGTTTATTGGAAGTGTCGGAATTGTGGTTACATACATGAGGCGGATGTAGCTCCGAAAGTATGTCCGGTTTGTGCTCATCCCCAAGCATATTTTGAAGTTGAGGGTGAAAATTATTAAGTCTAGATTATTGTTTTGGGAAATTAGATAAAAAAGTTTATTTTAGGGTTGCAATGACAATAGCATCTATGTTAAGATATGACATATTTACAAATAATTTATTTAGATGAGAGGAGAGAGTTAGAGATGAGTAGAGTTGAGCTGACCAAAATTATTTTACCGGAGGAGAAGATCCCGAAGTATTGGTATAATGTGCAGGCCGATATGCCGAATCTGCCGGCACCGGGATTGCATCCCCAGACGAAAAAACCTCTTACGCCTGATGATTTAACACCTATTTTTCCGTTAACTTTAATTGAGCAGGAGGTATCTACGGAAAGATATATTGAGATTCCTCAAGCAGTAAGGGAGATTTATAAACAATGGAGACCATCTCCTTTGTTTAGGGCTAGACGGTTAGAAAAGGCTTTGGATACTCCTTGCCGTATTTATTATAAATATGAAGGGGTAAGTCCGGTAGGTAGTCATAAGTTAAACAGTGCGATTCCGCAAGTCTATTTTAATAAAATGGCCGGTATTAAAAAGTTGACTACAGAAACTGGTGCCGGACAGTGGGGAACCGCTCTTTCTTTGGCCAGTAAAATGTTTGGTTTAGAATGTGTTGTTTATATGGTGCGAATAAGTTTTCAGCAAAAACCTTATCGGCGTGTGTTTATGAAAACTTATGGTGCGGAATGTATTCCCAGCCCTAGTGAAAGGACGGAGATTGGTCGGAAAATATTGCGCGAATATCCTGATACTCCGGGGACACTGGGTATTGCCATTAGTGAAGCAATTGAAGAGGCTGTGCAGTGTACGGATACTAATTATGCTTTAGGTAGTGTTCTTAATCATGTTTGTCTGCATCAATCGATTATTGGACAAGAGGTAAAGCTACAATTAGAAATGGTTGATGACTATCCTGATGTGGTGATTGGTTGTTGTGGTGGCGGCAGTAATTTTGCTGGAATTGCTTTCCCTTTCATTCCAGATAAATTAAAGGGTAAAAATGTTAGACTTGTAGCTGTAGAACCGGCGGCTTGTCCTTCGCTTACTAAAGGAAAATTTGCCTATGATTATTGTGATGTGGCGGGTTTAACACCTCTTTTAAAAATGTATACTTTAGGATCTAATTTTACTCCGGCCGGAATTCATGCCGGTGGCTTGCGTTATCATGGAGGTTCTCCTTTACTGAGTCAACTTTATCATGATGGGTTTTTAGAGGCGAAAGCGGTAAAGCAAAAAGGTGTTTTTGAAGCAGCTGTACTTTTTGCCCAAACGGAAGGAATTGTTCCTGCTCCTGAATCGGCCCATGCGATTAAAGCAGCACTTGATGAAGCTTTAGAAGGTAAAAAAGAAGGAGTGTCCAGAAGTATTGTGTTCAATTTAAGTGGGCATGGGCACTTAGACCTTACTGCTTATGAGAATTATTTTGCGGGGAAAATTAAGGATATAGTTATTTCTGAGGAAGAAATACAGGAAAACATTAAAAGATTGCCTGTAGTGTAAGGTGGCAAGGGGAAATAACCAAATTTAAGAAAAAGCTCTGGTTAAACTAGAGCTTTTTTGGTTTTTTTGTTCTTTATAGATGATTTTTGTGCTAAAATAAATTAAGTATATAGTTTTGCTAATTTTTGTCTTTAATAAATTTATGAGAGAGGAGTTTTAGGATGAATATTCAATTTTATGGTGCTGCAGGAACAGTAACCGGTTCCTGTTTTTTGGTAACAACAGAACAGCACAAGTTTTTAGTAGATTGCGGTTTGTTTCAGGGTTCAAAGGCTTTGAAGGAATTAAACTATGGTCCTTTTCCTTTTGAGCCTGCGGAAATTGATTTTATTTTATTAACGCATGCTCATATTGACCATAGTGGGTTAATTCCGAAGTTATATAAAAAAGGTTTTTGCGGCAATATTTTTACTACTAAAGCGACAACGGAGTTATGTAGTGTTGTTTTACCTGATAGTGGACATATTCAAGAGATGGAAGTTGAACGGAAAAATAGAAAGCTGGCACGTAGTGGCGAAACTTTATTAGAACCAATATATACAGCGGAAGATGCGAGAAAATGTATGAAGCTTTTTAGAAGTTATCATTATGAGCAACAGTTTGAAGTAGCTTCGGGAATTAAGGTAAAATTTTATGATGCTGGTCATATTCTCGGCTCGGCGATGATTGAAGTGCTGCTCAAGGATAACGGGGTAGAAAAGAAGGTTATTTTTACGGGTGATATTGGTAATACCGATACGGCGATAGTTGAAGACCCTACTAAAATAAAAGAAGCAGATATTGTTGTTATGGAATCAACTTATGGTAATCGCTATCATTTAGAAACAGAAGATAGGTTGAAGTCTTTAGCCGGGGTGGTAAAACGGACGATGTTTAAAGGAGGTAATTTGGTTATTCCTAGTTTTGCTGTGGAAAGAACCCAAGACCTTGTTTATTATCTTAAAATAATGAAAGATAAAGGACAAATCCCTCCGGTAGATATATATATTGATAGTCCGATGGCTGTAGAAGCAACTAAAGTATTTATTCAAAACCCTGAATGTTTTGATGAAGAAGCTTCTATAATGATAAAAGGAAAGGGTGCAGAGACGCTTTTTACGGGGAAAGATATTCATTATGTTTTATCGACAGAGGACTCTATCGCTTTAAATAAGATTAAAGGTGGATCGATTATAATTTCAGCCAGTGGGATGGCTGATGCCGGTAGAATCAAGCATCATCTTAAGCATAATCTTTGGCGCCCGGAATCAACTGTTTTGTTTGTAGGGTATCAAGCCCAAGGAACTTTAGGAAGAAGAATTTTGGATGGTGAAAAGAAAGTAAGAATTCATGGTGAGCAAATTGCTGTAAATGCTACTGTGGAAAGGATTGATGACTTTTCTTCCCATGCTGACCAAGCAGGATTGTTAGAGTGGTTGAAAGGATTTGAAAAAACTCCACAACACGTCATTTTGGTGCATGGAGAGGAAGAGGCTTTGACTACTTTACAAAGAGTAATCGAGAGTGATTTAGGGATAACAGCCCAAATTGCTGAATATGGTATGATTTATGATGTTGTGTTAGAAGAACCGGTATTAGGGAAAGTGGAACTTCCGGCTGCTACCATAGTTGCAGCTGCTTTGGAACCTAACTTAAAGAATGCGTTTGCGATTATCGAAGAAAGTATACTTCTTCAGTCTAAACAGCAGGGCTGTGATACTAAAGTTTTGCAACGTTTATTGGCACAGCTTGCCGAGATAGAGCGTGAACTACAGAAAGTTAGTTAAAAGAGTTTAAGAATAAAATTGGAAATAAAGAAAAGTAGTAGGAATTAGCTGAACAATGTCGAAATTATTCCTTGGGTGTATTTATAAAAACCGAGGGGTAGGGAAAATTTATGAAGCAGTTGAAGAAATATTTATTAGGTTTTTTGGTTCTGATAGGAGTTGTTTTTATAACTGGTCTCTATGCTAAAATTGATGATTCTACAGAATTCAGAGAGTGTAAAAATATTAATGAAGCAGAAAAGCTCAGAGAATTATCGAAATTATTGCCCCGGGTAGAAAAAGAGGAGTTTATTGAGCAAGGGCTAAACAATGACTTAAGACCTTTAAAAAAGGAACCTGTAAAAGTGAAAGGTTTATATATGAGTGGTCAAGCTTTTAACTCTACACAACTTTTTTCTTCCTTGGTTAAACTAGTAGACGAAACAGAATTAAATGCTTTAGTAATTGATTTAAAGGATGACCTGGGTGTTCTTACTACAGATTTAGATGTACAGTTAGCGAAAGATTTAAAAATTCGTACATATAGGGGTAGGGATGCTGCAGAAAATATGAATATTTTATTGAGTAAAAACATTTATCCTATTGCCCGAATTGTTGTTTTTAAAGATCCCTCTTTGGCTGAAAATAAGCCTGAATTAGCTTTGAGACGTCAGGATGGTACTATTTGGCGTGATCGCAAGAAGTTGGCCTGGGTAGACCCTCATCACCGGGAAGTATGGGAATATGCGGTTAATATAGCTAAAGAGGCTGCTAAAATGGGTTTTAGAGAAATTCAGTTTGATTATGTGCGCTTTCCTAGTGATGGGAATATGCAGGATGTAGTTTACCCTTATGCTGACGGACATAAGAAAGAAGATGTAATCCATAAATTTTTACAGTTCGCGAAAAAGGAGTTGGAGCCTTATAATGTTTTTTTAGCTGCTGATGTTTTTGGTCTGACGACGATGACCCTTGATGATATGGGTATCGGGCAGAAGTTTGAAAAGATTATTACAGAAGTTGATTATGTTTGTCCAATGGTTTATCCTTCTCATTATGGACCTGGAAATTATGGTTTTGCGAATCCTAATGCGTATCCATATGAAGTAGTGCAAAAGGCACTTCTTGACGGATTGGAAAAGGTTGGAGATACACCTGTGGTGATTAGACCTTGGTTACAGGATTTTAATCTGGGGAAACCGGCTTATGGTTCTACGGAAGTGAGGGCTCAGATTAAGGCTGCGTATGATGTAGGGCTTGAGGAATGGTTTCTTTGGAATGCTAGGAATAAATATACTGACAGTGCTTTGTTAAGAAATTAAGCATTGACGATGTAAAGGTAAAGTCCATAATTTGTTAGTTTGGTATTCAATAATATTAATGGGGTGATTTTTATAGATTAATTTTCCACATTTGAGACAATATTCATTTTTACTGGCTAGTGCTTTGATAGCTTTTGGTGGTTGTTTGTAGACCATTTTTGCCAACTTTTCCAGCCGGTTTTACAGAGAGTAGGCTCTGTTTTTAAAGTCAGCCATAACCCATTTAAAAAGACGGTGAAAACCGAAAGCATAACGAGCATGGATGATAAAGTTTGTTGGAAGCCCTAGCTTTATTACATAATGGTTAAATGATGTTTCGACTTTGTTTTGTAAGAGGACCTTCGATTTTTGTGTTTTCCCAATGATAACCTTGTACGGAAAGCCATTTTCGCAGTTGATCAAAGATATAACCTCGACAGAGATAAATAGTTTCATTTTTACTGATTCGCAGTTGTTGAAAAGCTTTTTCAACAATAGTAATTACATAGTCTTGATATTTCTTTTCTGCAAAAGAGGTATTTTGAAAATAGTGTATAGGAATAAGGTTAAAGAGATATTCTTGAGTTTCTTTTTTAAAGATACCTATTCCTGTTCCTCCAATGAGACTTCCACTTCCGGCATCATCTATTTCAATCATTAATTAATAACACCTCGTATTTTAGTAGTTTAGAAAAAGTAAAAAGTATTTTTATTATTTCATTTATAATAGATTAATATTAATAAGTAGGTTTTAAAGAAGAGAGTTACAAAGAATACAATGAGCAACTTCCGAACTAGTAATTTAAGTCCAAATCGGCTGCTGCTCATAATATACAAGGAGGCAAAACAGTGAAATTTGAGAAGATAAATGGTTTGCTTTGGTCAAAACTATTAATTGCTTCTAGTATATATTTAGAAGAAAGAAAACAAGCTGTTGATGAATTAAATGTTTTTCCTGTGCCTGATGGGGATACAGGTACAAATATGAGTTTAACGATGGTTTCAGCGGCTAAAAAATTAAGAGAGAAGAAGGAAGAAGACCTGGATAAGGCGACTAATTTGATGGCTCATGGTGCTTTGATGGGAGCTAGAGGAAATTCTGGAGTTATTCTTTCTCAGCTTTTAGCAGGTTTTGCTAGAAGTACAAAGGGACAAAAAGAAATTGGAGCTCAGGAATTTTGTCAAGCCTTGGCTGTATCTGTGGAAACTGCGTATAAAGCGGTGATGAATCCTGTTGAAGGAACTATTCTTACTGTTTCTAGAGAGGCTTCTCAGAGCAGCGATGAATGAATTAAAAAATGCGGATAGTTCTTTGGATTCTGTTTTTCAGGCAGCTTATCGTGGAGCTTATGAGGCTTTACAAAAAACCCCATTAATGTTATCTGTTTTGCAACAAGCCGGGGTTGTAGATGCCGGTGGTCAAGGTTTAGTTTATATTCTTGAGGGAATGTTGGCAGCTCTTGATAATGATTTGCTTAAGGAGCCGAACTTTTTCTTTTTCTGCTACTGATGTTGTGAAAAAGGAAACTGATTTTGCTGAGGGAAAAGGTTTTAACGTATCAATATTGTACGGAATTTATTTTAAAGAAAAAGAATAAAGAATTACCTTTGGAAGAGATTAAGGCTTTTTTGGCGAATAAAGGTGATTGTTTGCTTGTTGTTGGTAATAGTGAAACGGGGAAAATTCATATTCATACGAATTTACCTGGTAAGGTTTTAGATTATTGTACAGGGCTAGGGACTCTTCATCAAGTTAAAATAGATAATATGAATGAACAGAGTGAGGAGATGAGTCTCAAAGAAAAAGCTGTAAAACGCGTAGGAATTATTACGGTATCTTTTGGTACTGGTTTAAATGATGTTTTTAGAAGTTTAGGTGTGGATACCGTGATTGAAGGCGGGCAGACGATGAATCCGAGTACACAGGAATTTATTAATGCCATTGATCAAGTAATGGCTGAAGAAGTAATTATATTACCTAATAATACTAATATTTTTTTAGCAGCACAGCAGGCTGCAGGTGTAGCCTCTAAACCTACTAAAGTGGTAGCCACGAAGACAATTCCTCAGGGAATTGCTGCTTTAATGGTTTTTAATGCAGAAAATAACCTAGAAGCTAATAAAAAGAAGATGGAGGAAGCTTGTAAACAGATAATTACTTTAGAGGTAACTTATGCGGTAAGGGATGCTCAATATGAGAACCATGTTATTAAGAAAGGACAAATTTTAGGTCTGGGTGAAGGAGAATTAATTGTTACCGGTACTAAGGTAGAAGATGTTGTAGAACAATTGATTGTTCACTTTTTGCGACCTGAACATGAGTTGATTACAGTTTACTATGGTGAGGACCTGCAAGAGAAAGATGCGGCAAAAATGGTGGAGGTATTGTCACAGAAATATACTCAGCTTGATTTTGAACTACATTATGGAGGTCAGCCTTTATATTATTATTTAATTTCTATTGAATAGAAATGGGGTGTATAAAGATGGCGAAAATAAAAATTGTTACTGATAGTACGGCAGATATACCGCCCGCATTATTAAAAAAATATGATATTGCTGTTATTCCTCTTAAAGTTTGTTTTGGTGAAAAAACTTATCGGGAAGATGTAGACCTTAATCCAATGGAGTTTTATAAAAAACTGGTAACATTTAATGGTCTTCCTTCTACTTCACAGCCTTCTCCCGGTGAGTTTTACGAATTTTATAAAGCCTTAACTGAAGATGGTGCTTCAGTTATTTCTATTCATATTTCAAGTTTAATGTCAGGAACTAGTCAATCGGCTCGTATTGCCACGTCCTTACTTCCGGATAGGGAGATTACGGTTGTGGATAGCAAACTGGTTTCCTTTGCTTTAGGTATTGTGGTTATAGCGGCTGCTAAAGCAGCTAAAATGGGCAAAAGCAAGGCAGAGATTATGAAATTAATTGAGACAATGATCGAGAATGTACATACTTATTTTGTAGTAGATACACTTGATTATTTAGAAAGGAATGGGAGAATTGGTAAAGCGGTATCTTTACTGGGGACAATGTTAAATCTTAAACCAATTTTGACGTTTGAAGATGGTTTAATTGCTCCTTATGAAAAAGTTAGGGGTAAGGGTAAGGCTTTAGAACAAATTATTAAAATAGCTAAAAAGCATTCGCAAGAGCATGGGGAATTATGCTGTTTTGTTTTTCATGCTAATGTTTTTGAGCAAGCTGTTAAATTTAAGCAGAAGGTAAAGCAAGACTTAAACTGTGAGGAAATTATGATTGGAGATATAGGTGCAGTTGTAGGAACACACGCCGGACCTGGAATTATGGCCTTGTTTTTTTATGATAAAAAGTTTGAAGTTAGTTAACACAGTTAAAGGAGGGGCAATTTTTGGTTTGCCGGGTTGGTAATAATCTAGGAAAGATGATGGTTGTTTTAAAAGATTTTGATTGTTTACTTTTACGTCCTGGACAAGTTTTTACCGGTATTGTAGTTTCTCAAGTTAATGCTGGAAAACAATATGTATTAAAAACAGGAGAAAACTTAATACAGGTTCATTCTGAAAAACCTTTGCAAATAGGGCAAAAGATTAGGCTACATGTTTTAGGATTTGAAGGAAAGAACTTGTTAGTAGAAAAACTTTCCGGGACTATGGAACAAGAGGAAAGTAAAAAGGCAAAAGTTATAGCTAGAGCTATAGAAAAGTATGGGGTTAAGGGAGAAAAAGAGGCTACTGTAATTAAAGATACTTTACGAAAACTTCCTATTGCTGAAGACACAGCTATTCGTTATTTGCTTGATCCACATCTTTGGGCGGCTTTGCTTCTTCCTACAAAAAAGGGAGAAGATATTTATAATAAATTAGAAATATCTAAGTATAGTGGTGTAATAATAGAAGAGGATTTTTGGGAAGTTAATTTAGAGTTACAGCTTTCTATTCTCGGAAAGATTGAAGTAAAAGTTAAAATGCAGGGTGAAAATTTGTATGCGCAAATTTGGGCAGATTCCGGGGAGACAGAGAATGTTTTGCAGAAGCAAAAAAAAGAGTTGGAAAAGTTTTGTACAAGTGTAGAGATCTTTCCTTTTGAGGAAGGACCTTTACTTATTACTAATCATTTAGATAATATTGATTTAATGGTGTGAGGGAAATGAAAAAGAGGAAAAAGGCCGCAGCTTTAAAATATGACTTGGAGCAAAAAGAAGGCGTTCCACGTCTTATTGCTGTTGGAGATGGTTATGTAGCGGAAAAAATTATTGAGGTAGCGAAAAAAGAAAAGATTCCTCTTGTTGAAGATGTAGAAGTGGTAAATAAACTTGTACCTCTTCCGGTTGGTGCTGAAATTCCGGAGAACCTTTATGAGGCTGTCGCGAGAATTCTTATTTTTATTTATAAGTTAGAACAAGAAGCCGGAAATTAAGTTTATTATTTAAGTCGGGGTGAGTTAACAGTTTGCGAGTTGTTTGTGTTAGTTTTAGAGCTGTCATCAAGATAATTATCTTGTTGAGTCATGCTTTTCCCACAGCAGAAATCAGGGAGTTTAGCGTTTCTGCTACAGGATGAACAGAAATAGCCAGCCATTTAAGTTCACCTCCTGTCAATACTTGGTTATTTATAGTTTGACCAAGATGCTAGAAAATATTATTAAAAAAAGAAACAGGTGATTTAGTTGTTTCATATTGTCTTAATTGAACCAGAAATTCCGGCTAATACGGGAAATATTGCTCGGACATGTGCAGTGACAGGATGTAGTTTGCATCTCGTGGAACCCTTAGGGTTTTCGCTTGAGGATAAGTATTTAAAAAGAGCAGGTTTGGATTATTGGTCTTTGTTGGATATCCACTTGTATAAAAATCTAGAAGAATTTTTACAAGGCAAAGACCCTAGTCTTTTATTTTTAGCTACAAAAAAAGGAAAGAAAAGTTATACTGAAGTTAGATTCCCGGATGGAGCGTATCTTCTTTTTGGCAAGGAAACTCACGGTTTGCCGGAAAGTTTACTACAAGCTTATCCTCAGCAGTGTTTGCGGATACCAATGAGAGAAGGAATTAGGTCACTTAATTTAAGTAATTCTGTAGCGATTTTTGTTTATGAAGCTTTTCGACAACATCATTTTCAAGGATTATTATAAAAAATACAATAAAAAAACTCCTGCCTTTTAGCAGGAGCATGTTTGTAATTTTGGCACGCCCGATAGGAATCGAACCTACGCACCTGGCTCCGGAGGCCAGTGCTCTATCCACTGAGCTACGGGCGTTTATAGAATAAGAACATTTTAAATTATATCTTAAAACAAGAAAAAAGTCAAAGAAATTGCTGGTAAAAAAGAACATCACAAAATTTTTTTGTTCTAAACTGTCAACTCCAAATAACTAGGAAAAACAGGATAAATCTGTTAAACTATCATTAAATAACTAATTTTATTTTCATTAGGAGGTAAAAGGTTAATGTCTAGGGAATCTTGTATTCGGGACCTTGCTTTAGCACCAAAAGGAGAGGCGAAAATTAGTTGGGTGCGTAATTATATGCCGGTATTAAATGAAATAAGAACTAATTTTTTAAAAGAGAAACCATTTAAAGGAAAAAAGGTAGCGCTATGTTTGCATTTAGAAGCAAAAACGGGGTATCTAGCTCTTGTTTTACAAGCTGGGGGAGCTGAAGTAACAGTTGTTGCTTCTAATCCTTTGTCTACTCAAGATGATGTAGTTGCGGCATTAGTAAAGCAGGGGATTAGGGCTTTTGCTTGGCATGGTGCGACGAGAGAAGAATATGAGCAACATCATCGTCAGGTTTTGGAGTTAAAACCTAACTTGTTGATTGATGACGGTGGGGATTTGCTTACTCTTTTACATACAGAATATCCACAATTACTTTCTGAGATAATTGGCGGATGTGAAGAAACGACTACGGGAATTATTCGACTGAAGGCAATGGAGAAAGCCGGGATTTTAAAAATACCGATTATCTCTGTTAATGATGCTCTAATGAAACATCTTTTTGACAATCGTTATGGTACCGGTCAGTCTGTATGGGATGGGATTAATGGGACAACTAATTTATTAGTGGCGGGTAAAAATGTTGTTGTAGCAGGTTATGGGTGGTGTGGTCGTGGTGTAGCTATGAGGGCAAAGGGATTAGGAGCAAAAGTTATTGTTACTGAAGTTAATCCAGTACGGGCTAATGAGGCTTTGTTAGATGGTTTTGCTGTTATGCCTATGCTTGAGGCTGCTGTTTTAGGTCATGTGTTTGTGACGGTGACGGGAAATAAAAATGTTTTGCGTCAAGAGCATTTTAATTTAATGCGGGATGGTGCTATCTTGGCCAATTCCGGTCATTTTGATGTTGAAATAAATAAGTCTGATTTGAAGAAGGTATCAGTAGCTAATAAAATTATTAAACCAAATATTGAAGAGTTTACTTTGCCGGATGGGCGTAAATTGTTTTTGTTAGCAGAAGGAAGATTAGTTAATTTAGTTTCAGGTAGTGGTCATCCTGTAGAAATTATGGATTTATCTTTTGCTTTACAAGCTTTATCTCTGGCTTATCTTGTTCATAATTCTGCTCAGCTTTCGCCTGGCATTAATACTGTTCCAGAAGAAATTGATTATAAGGTGGCTACTTTAAGACTGAAGGCTTTAGGTTGTGAAATTGATCGTTTTACAGAAGAGCAGGAGCAATATTTGAATGCTTGGTAAATAACTCTAATTAAGGGGAATCTTGTATTTGTGGGTGAAAACAATGACCTTTGCTTGGCTTTTTCTTGATTTGGAGACAACAGGACTAGATTATCAGCAGGACCATGTTCTGGAGGTTGCGTTAATAAATTATCAGAATAATGGGGTGCGAGAAGTGTTTGAAACATTAGTTAATCCTGGTGTTTCTGTACCACCACATATTACTTCTCTAACCGGGATAAATGACGTGATGTTGGCAAAGGCTCCTACATCGGAAGAAGTAGCTGCTCAGTTAAGACCATTACTTGCCGGTAAGGTAATGGTAGCACACAATGCTTCTTTTGATTCGGGGTTTTTACAGGCATTAGTGGGTTCACTGTCTAATAAATGGATAGATACGCTCCAACTTACTAAAATAATTTTTCCTAGATTGCCTTCATATAGTTTACGTTATTTAATAAAGAGATTTTCTTTAACTAGCTCTCCGAAACATAGGGCTTATGCTGATACCTTGGCTTTAGAAGAATTATTTTTTTATTTACAGGAAGAGGCTTATAAATTATCATTGCAGGAAATACAAAATATTTATTATTTTCTACAGGATGAAGAACAAGGATTGTCTTTCTTTTTCGAGAACATTCTTCAAGAAAAAATCAAAAACTTTAATTTTGATCAATCGCTGACTGTGCCACAGTTAGAGCAAAAAGAGGACGAGGGAAATCTTGAGCGAGAATCTTTAATCTGGGTACCGGAAGAATTGGTGAAAATGTTTTACCCCGGTGGTAGTATTGCTCAAGGTTTTACAGTATATGAACAACGGTCAGAACAAATAAAAATGATGAAGGCGGTGACCAAAGCTTTTAGTCAAAAGCGTTTTCTTGTTGTTGAAGCAGGTACAGGGGTGGGTAAATCGTTGGCGTATCTTGTCCCCGCATTAGCTTGGGCAGTATCTCAACGAGAAAAAGTTGTGGTTGCTACTCATACGATTGCTTTACAGGAGCAACTTTGGCATAGTGACATCCGTTTTTTACAGCAGAATCTTCCTTTTAAGTTTAAGGCGGTAGTGTTAAAGGGGAGAAATAATTATTTTTGTTTGTATAAATGGAAAACTCTTCAAGATAGTGTTTCTACATTAAGTTGGTCAGAAAAGGTTTTTATGGCACGTTTAGGACATTGGTTGGTGAGAGAAAAAACGGGGGATAAAGATACGATAACGCTTCGTGGTTGGGAAACAGAAATGTTTTCACAGCTTTCCTCAAATAAAGAAAACTGTTTAGGGGGACAGTGTCCTTTTTTTAATGACTGTTTTTATCAAAATGCAAGAAAAAAGGCTCAAGCAGCTGATTTGATTATTGTTAATCATTCTTTACTCCTTTCTAATGTCAAAACAGGTGATGCTCTTCTTCCGGAGTATCATTATTTAATTATTGATGAAGGTCATCATTTAGAAGATGAGGGGACTAAGCAATTTACGGAAACTTTTTCTTTGCGGGAATTTCAGAAAAAGGTAACACAGTTGAGAAAGAAAAAAGATGGTTTCAGAAAACCGGGGCTTGTCTATATCTGGAGTAATTATCTGCACTTACCTCCGGAAGTTTTACTTGATGTAAAGAAGATTATTGCTGACGTTGATAAATGTAGCCTGTTAACTAATGAAAAAATTGATGTAATTTTACAAAATACTGGTACTTTGCCTAGTAAGACGATTAGAATTAATGAACAAGTTTATCAGCAAAAATGGTGGGAAAACTTAACAATACTTTTTGAAAACCTTTTTGTAGTTGGTACTGATTTGTTAAGTTTTTTAACACAGCTTTATAACAGACTTGAAGGAGATTGTTCGGAATTAATAGGGGAAGATTCTTTAAAAGATTTGCGAACTTATATAGGTGAGATTAAATCAGACTTAGAATTAGGAGAAAAGTTTTTCCATACTCTAGAAGAAGAATATGTTTATTGGTTAGAATTAAAAGTGGTGCCCCGGGAACTTTTATTACATATAACTCCTGTAAATATTGCCGACCTTTGTCGAGATTTTCTTTTTGCGAACTTAATGACGACAGTTTTGACTTCTGCGACTTTAAGTGTAGCTGAGAATTTTGATTTTTTGATTGAACGCTTAGGTTTACCTCATGAACTTGTTGATACTCTACAAATACCTTCACCTTTTTTTTATGAGGAACAGTCTCTTCTTTTAATTGACAGTAGTCTTCCCGATCCGGCTCGTACTAGGGAAGAGGATTATAATCTTGCTTTAAAGCAAGCTCTTTATACTATACTTCAAGCTACCGGTGGAAGAACTTTAGTCCTTTTTACCTCACATAAACAGTTGCAAAACACGTATGATTCTTTAAAGACTCTTTTACAGAAAAAAGGATTAGAGCTTTATGCTGATGGGCTCGATGGTCATCGCCATGTTTTATTGGCTGAACTAAAAAATAATCCGGCGGCCATTGTTTTTGGGGCTAATACTTTTTGGGAGGGTATTGACCTTCCGGGTGCTTCCCTTACTGCTGTGATTATGATTAGATTGCCTTTTTGGCCACCTCATCACCCTTTAGTGGAAGCTAGGGTAGAGGCTATGTATAACGAAGGAAAAAATGGCTTTTTTAATTATAGTTTGCCTCAAGCGGTATTGAGATTTCGGCAAGGTTATGGTAGGCTGATTAGGACTATTGACGATTGGGGGGTAGTGATTGTTTTAGATAATCGTCTTTTAAAGAAACGTTATGGAAAAGTTTTTCTACAGTCTTTACCACAACAAAATTATTTCGCGGGTAGTACAGAGCAAATTGTAGACAAAATTAGGAATTGGTTTAAAAGTTGGGATAAAGACAATTAAGGTGGGAGGGACGTAGGTGAAGAGGGATAAGTGGTTAATTGTACCTGATGTTTTACCGCTATTAATAATTTTTGCAGTTTTGACGATAATTGTATATTTTTTAGGGGGAAGAAAAGTCGCTTTAGTACCTTTGATTTTTCTTTTGTTTATTTTATATTTTTTTCGTAATCCCTCCAGAAAGACTATTGCCCAGAGTAATGAAATTGTTTCTCCGGCTGATGGTGTTATTTTGGCTGTGGAAAAAGTTGAGGAAAAAAATTATTTGCATAGATCGGCAATTAAAGTAAGTATTTTTTTAAACATTTTTAATGTTCATGTGAATAGAGTACCTATAGCTGGAGTAATTGATTATTTGTGTTATCATCCGGGGAAATTTATTCCGGCTTTTAAATCACATGCTTCTCAATTAAATGAGCGAAATTATATAGGAATTAAAAGTGAAGATAATCCCGGTTGGGCTGTTTTGGTTGTTCAAATAACAGGATTCATTGCTCGGCGTATTGTTTGTTGGATAAAAGTAGGGGAAAGGCTTGGGCAAGGAGATTTATTGGGTATGATTAAATTTGGTTCTTGTACCGAGTTATATTTGCCGAGTGACTCAACAGTGCTAGTAGAAAAAGGTCAAAAAGTGCGGGGTGGGGAAACAATAATTGGGAGGTTTGCTGAAAATGAATAAACGGATGTTGCCCAATATTGTAACTTTATCTAATCTTATTTTTGGCGTTATCTCTTTGTGGTTAACGATGGAAGAACAATACAAAGAGGCTGCGGTGGCTATTTTATTAGCGATGATTTTAGATGGCTTAGATGGAAGATTAGCGAGAAGGTTTGAAGTAACGTCTGATTTTGGTAAGGAATTAGATTCTTTGTCGGATTTAGTTTCTTTTGGTGTAGCTCCGGCACTTTTAACTTATGCTAGTGTTTTATATACCTTTAAGTATTTAGGTTTGTGTATCTCTATAATTTTTGCTTTGTGTGGAGCAATTAGATTAGCTCGCTTTAATGTCTTAAATATCAGTACATATTTTATTGGTATTCCGATAACGTTTGCAGGTCCATTATTAGCTTTATTTGTGTTACTATCTAATCGACTTTCTCTTTATTTTTATCCGGTAATAACTATACTGCTCTCCTTTTTAATGATTAGTAAAATTAGGGTTCCCAAATATTAACAACATATTAGAGAGAGTTAGCTGCGTTTTTCAAAAAACAGTCACCTTTTTGAGTAAAATTAATAAAATAAGTGAAAGGAAAGAAGTTGGGGATTCTGAATTTATAGAAAGAGGGTGACGGGCATGAAAGATATAAAGGCTTTGTTTTTTATACCTTTACCGCGATTTTTGTCTAGATTATTTAAAAGAAAAGCTAAATAAAAAAGGAGTGAAAAACACTCCTTTTTTTAATGAGAAATTAAGCCAATACCAATAATTCCGCCTAAAAGGCTGGAAGTTATAGTAATAATAGTTTTTTTCAGAAGTAAAGAAAAAGTAAGAAGAGAGGAAGCCGGAAAAAAACAAATGAGGAGAGTTAGAAAAAAATAGGTAAAGCTTACTGCTGTACTATATAATAAGCCTTTGTGTCCTGCAGTATAAGCGGCGATTGTGGAACCTAGAAACATACTGATAAAAAAAATAAAGGTAGAAATACCGGGTAAGAGACTTTCGGAGAGAGGGGTATATTGGAGAAAAAGACCGAAGAGAATACTGAGAATAATAGTTATGGTTATAGACCAAAGCAGTCCTTTTAGAAAAGAAGAGACTTGAAAACTTTCTAAAGATGGCAATTTTTCAGTCATCTTATCACCTCCAGAAGCTATTTAACATAACCATATGCCTTTTCTTATAAATTAGAATAAGTTTCATTAAAGAAATTTTTCAATTTAAAACAAGAAGAGGGAGGAAATGGAAAACGAGTGTAGAAACTAATGGTAAATGGGAAAATATGGTGACAAGGAGATGGTGAGTTATGTTAAAATTAATAGTGAGGATGGTCAAAAAAAGGGTATTATATTTGTATTATGTTATGTTTTCGTTTTTATATAGTTTAGGAGGTAATTATCAAAAGGCTATTTTTTATTTAAATAAATTTACCAAAAAGGAAAAAGTAAGTAGTGTTATTTGGTGGAAATTGGGGACTTTTTTAGGAATAGAGGGTAAATGGGAAGAAGCTCGCAAAGCTTTTTTGCAGGCATTGCGTGATAATAAAAAACATCCTCACTATTTATATTGGCTAGGTAAAGCAGAAGAAAACAGGGGAAATATAGATGACGCTGAAAAAATATATGATAAAGTGTTGCAATATAAGTGTAATCATGTTCGGGCTTTTTCCGCTAAAGGTGATTTATTAATGAAGAAAGAAGACTTTAATAAGGCACTGCAATATTATTATAAATTATTGCAGCTAGATTCAGCTAATGCTGAGATTTATAATAATATTGGATTATGTCAAATGAGGCTTAATCAGTTGGATTTAGCAGAAAGCTTTTTTAGAAAAGCACTTACTCTAAAATCAAAAGACCCTATAATTGTGTATAATTATGGCATGCTTATGTTAAAGAAAGGCTGTTATGAAAAAGCTATTGAAATCATGAGTAAGATTATTAATAAAGAGCGGGTAGAAGTTTTTTCTTTTTTAGGATATTGTTATAGTTTATTAGGTAAACATAAGGAGAGTTTTGTCTTTTATAAAAAAGCTTTACAAATTGCCCCCCATTATCAGGAAAATTTAATCAATTTAGCTTGTACTTATGCTAAAATGGGAGAGAAAGAAAAAGCGTTAGAAATACTTCAGAAGCTTTTGCGAGTGAATCCTTATGATGTTAATCTTTTAAATAATATTGCTTGGGTTTATGAAAGTTTAAAGAATTATGGGGAAGCGGAGAAGAATTACTATCGTGGTCTTGCTTTATCTCCTCAAAATCCTAGTTTAATGTATAATTTGATTTGCTGTTTATATAAGCAGCATAAGTATTGTGAAGCTATGGAAATGATTACTTTATTAAAAAAGATTCCCGAATGGAATAGTAGAGCGTGGTCTTCTTTGGCCCAGATTTATGAAAAAATGGGTGAAAAAAATCTTGCAGTGGATTGCTATAATAAAGCCTTTGGTTTAAACTAATGTTTAGTCATGTTAGGATATAATTTAAGGGTTGAGGAAAGAGGGAGTAAACGGGCGATGGATCAGAAGAAAATTGAAGAGGCTATGAAAATGTTTTTAGAAGCGATTGGTGAAGATGTAGAGAGAGAAGGTTTGCGGGAAACACCTTTAAGGGTAGCCAGAATGTGTGAAGAAATTTTTTCCGGAATAGGTAAGGAAGCAGATGAGGAATTGTTTGTTTGTTTTAATGAAGAACATGAAGAAATGGTTTTAGTAAAAGATATTCCCTTGTATTCATTTTGTGAGCATCACCTGCTACCTTTTTTCGGTAAAGCTCATGTGGCGTATATACCTCGCAAGGGTAAGCTTACAGGACTTTCAAAATTGGCCAGGGTGGTAGAAATATATGCCCGAAGACCTCAGCTTCAGGAACGTTTAACTTCGCAAATTGCCGATTCGATTATGCGGGTTTTGCGTCCTTTAGGGGTTATTGTGGTTATTGAAGCGGAACATTTATGTATGACAATTCGAGGTGTGAATAAGCCGGGATGTAAAACTCTTACTTCTGCAGTACGTGGTATTTTTCGTTCTAGTGAAGCAACAAGGGCAGAAGCATTGGCGCTAATACGTGAAAGGTAGGTAAGTTTTATGTCGAAAGAAGATATAGAAAACAAATTGGAGTTACTTGCTACCAAAAGTTTTAGTGATTATGCCGAGATGTATAAAGTTATTGATTTTTTAAATAAATATCTAAAAGATAAAGGGATGATGCTGGGTTTAGTAAAAAATAAAGATACTAATAAACTGAATATCAATATATATGAATTCTACTAGATAAATGGAGGGAATTATGCGGATATTAGTGACTAATGATGATGGAATTCGAGCTCCAGGTGTACAGGCTTTGGCCCAAAAAATGTCTGAACTAGGGGAAGTAGCGCTTATTGCACCTTTAGAAGAAAAAAGTGCAATTGGACATGGAATCACAATCAGGGATCCAATTTGTGTTCATAAAATGAAAATAGATGGTGTAAGTCAGGCTTGGGGAGTAAATGGAACCCCTGCCGATTGTGTTAAGTTGGGTTTGACAGAACTCTTTGTTGGGAAATGCGATTTGATTGTTTCCGGAATAAACAATGGACCTAATTTGGGCACAGATGTTCTTTATTCCGGTACGGTATCAGCGGCGATAGAGGGAGTTATTTTGGGTGTGCCCTCTATGGCGATATCTTTAGCCTCTTGGGACTATGAGGATTATAGTGTTTCGGCAGATATTGTTTATACTTTAATTGAACATATTTTTAAAAATAAGTTTAAACTTCCTGCCGGAACTTTACTTAATGTTAATATACCACCTGTTAAAAAAGAAGATATTATAGGTTATAAAGTTACGATGTTAGGGGCAAGGGAGTATGAAAATCGCTTTGAAAAACGTTTTGATCCACGAGGTAATCCTTATTATTGGGCAGTAGGGAAATTACTTCCTTTTAAAGAAAAGGATCCAGATTTTGATGTTGTTGCGGTCGAAAAGAATTATGTTTCGCTTACGCCTATACAATTTGATTTAACAAATTATAAAATTATTCAAGAGATTAAGGAATGGGGTTTGGAAAAGCTTTAAATTAGGGAAACTTAAAGGTTTCCTTTTTTTATTTTCTGAAATAGATGGGTTAGGATAAGGCGGCTATATTTGTCTCCGGTAAAGAAAAGGATAGCCAAAAAAAGCAAGGCTAAAAGTGGGGTAAATAAAATTAAGTAAAAGAGGTTTTGTGAAACGAAGTCATAACAATAAATTAAAGAAAGACAGAGGAGCATGCTGGCTAGAAGAAGACGAAGGAAGAAACCGGGTTGTAATTTTAAAGTAGTTTTTCTTTTGATAATGGTTAGATTTAAAAGAGAAACAGCAAAATAACTGGCAACATAGCTTAAAACGATGCGGGAGGGACCTAAAAAAGGATGGACTCCGAAAAAGTAGATGCCGGAAAGTTTGATTATTCCTCCTATTAATGTGGTGAAAATAATTGTTTTGACATATCCCAGACCTTGCAGGATACCGGAAGTAGTTTGTAGAAGATAAAGAAAGATACTACCTAAGGCGAGTATTTTTAATAATTCGCCCGCTTGAGTTACATTGAAGAGAAGTTTGGTAATTAGTGGACCCCAGAAAAAAAGGATAAGTCCACAAGGCATACCAGCAATAATAGTTATACCAATGGCTTCCGAGGTACGTTGACCAAGGAGTTGTATTTGTTGTTTGCTTTGTGCTTCTGAAATAGCAGGAACAAGAGTTGTAGCTAGAGAAAAGGTAAGGGTAGAGGGAATAGCGAGAATAGTAAAAGCGACTCCGGATAATTCTCCATAAAAGGATGTAGCTTGAGAAAGGGTCAGGCCTGCTTTTTTTAGTTGACGTGGGATGAGGCTAGATTCAATAGCAACAACTACACTAGAGATGATACGAGTTATAGTAATGGGAATACCAAAAGAGAAAAGTCGTTTAATGATAGTTAATGAAGGTTTATGAAAAAGTCGTGGCGAAATTTTATTTTTGTAAAGTGTAACTAGGTAGATTAAGCCACTAAGTTCACTTAAAAATACGGCTATTGAAAGGCCAACTGCTGCCCAAGTTAAACCATAGGGGCGCAGAAAGTAAATAAGTAAAATGCCGCTACTAATGCGAATGGTTTGTTCAATTAATTGGCTCAATGCTGTAGGGCGCATATCTTGTAGTCCTTGAAAAAAACCTTTGATTACCGAAGAGATGCTGACCAGAAGAAGTGTCGGCAAAAGAAAAAGGAACGCCGGTAGGACTCTAGGATCTGTATATAAAAACCTAGTCAGTATGGGAGCGATAATAATAAAGAAAAATGTTATAATGGTAGCAAAGATAAAAAGCAAGGTAATTGCTGTGCCAAAAATTTTTTCGGCGTAGTTATAGTTTTTAGTAGCTATTTCTTCGGCAACAAATTTTGATACAGCTAAGGGAAGCCCTGCTGTCGTTAACACAAGAGCAGTAATATAAAGGGGAAAAACCATATTAAAAACACCTATGCCTTCAGGGCTGATTAAACGGATGATTATTATTTGATAGAGGAAACCCATAGATTTAACTAGGATACTGGCAAGAAGTAGGATAAAGGCACCTTTTAAAAAAGATTGTTTAACCATTTTTTTCTCCCACTATGCTGATGATTATGTTTAGAAATAATTATGTGGAAAAGGTAAAAAATATCATTATATTTTTTAGAAGAGAGAAAAAGAAGGATTTTTTTAATTTATGATTAATATATTTAAGGTATTAGTTAAGTTTTAAATATCTTCCAAAGGAGGGGCTTGTATTGCAGGTATACACTAGTGAAAAACTCAAAAATGTTGGCATTTTAGCTCATGGAGGTGCAGGTAAGACTTCACTTACAGAGGCACTACTCTTTAATGCCGGACATACTACACGTTTAGGAAAAGTTGATGAGGGAACTACAGTTACAGATTATTTACCGGAAGAAATAAAGAAAAAAGTTACGGTTAGTACTACATTGGCCCCTGTCGAATGGAAAGAACATAAAGTAAATATTTTAGATACACCTGGTTATGCGGACTTTATTGGTGAAGTTAGAAGTGCCTTGAGGGTTATTGATAGTATTATTCTTGTTGTGGATGGGGTGGCAGGCGTTGAAGTGCAAACTGAAGTGCATTGGGAAGCAGCAGAAGAGGCCAAGATACCTAGAATTATTTTTGTAAATAAATTAGATCGGGAAAATGCTAACTATTTTCGTGTATTAGATAATCTTAAAGAAAATTTTGGTATACATGTTATTCCGGTAATGCTACCGATAGGGGCTGAAGAGGATTTTTCCGGTGTAGTGGATATTCTTAAACAAAAAGCTTATAATTTTGAAGGCACTAAGGTTAAAGAGGTTCCGATTCCTGAGGATTTAAAATCAGAAATGGAAAAGTATCGGGAATCTTTAATAGAAGCCGCAGCGGAAGGTGATGACGAACTTTTGCTTAAATATTTAGAAGGAGAAACCTTGAGTGATGAAGAAATTTTTACGGGTTTACGTCAAGGTGTTTTGCAGGCAAAAGTTGTTCCCGTATTTTGCGGTTCAGCCTTAAAAAACATTGGTATTCAGCCGCTTTTGGATGCGGTTATAGAGTTATTACCTTCACCGGTTGATATGGATATGACCAAAAATGAAGGAAAAGACATTAAGCAAGAGTCTCTTGCTGCCATTGTTTTTAAAACTATGGCTGACCCTTATGTTGGTAAACTAAGTTTTGTACGTGTAATCAGTGGAGTTTTATCAAGTGACACTAGTATTTATAATGTGAATAAACAAAAAGAAGAAAGGTATGGATCACTTTTAGTGCCCCGTGGTAAGACTCAAGATACTGTTAGTGAGGCACAACAAGGTGATATTGTTTGTATAGCTAAATTAACGGATACGGTTACAGGTGACACTTTGGGTATAAAAGATAAAACTATTTCTTTGGCGGGGGTTGATTTTCCCACACCTACTTTTTCTGTGGCTGTACAAGCTAAATCGCGGAATGATGAAGATAAAGTAGGAGTTGCTTTAGCTAGGTTAGTTGAGGAAGATCCTACTTTGTGTTTAGAGAAAAATACAGAAACAAAAGAAACTATTCTTACTGGTATGGGTGAAACACAAATAGATATTATTATGGAAAGATTGCAGAAGAAATTTGGGGTAGAAGCGATTACTCGCACGCCTCGTGTGCCTTATCGGGAAACGATTAGAGGTACGGCTGAATATGAATATAAACATAAAAAGCAATCAGGTGGACATGGGCAATATGGTCATGTAAAGCTTCGTTTCGAACCTTTGCCTGATGCTGAATTTGAATTTACGGAAACTATTTTCGGGGGAGCAGTTCCTAAGAATTATCATCCTGCTGTAGAAAAGGGTGTACGCGAAGCGATGGCGGAAGGCGTTTTAGCAGGTTATCCGATAACCAATATTAAAGTTACGCTTTTTGATGGTTCATATCATGAAGTTGACTCTTCGGAAATGTCTTTTAAAATTGCGGCGAGTATGTGTTTTAAGAAGGGTGTGGAGAAAGCTAATCCTGTTTTACTGGAACCGATAATGAATGTTGAAATTCATGTACCGGAACAGTTTATGGGCGACATTATGAGTGATTTAAATAGTAAAAGAGGTCGTATTTTAGGTATGGAGCCCCATGGGAAAGGGCAGGTAATTAAGGCACAGGTACCACTTGTAGAAATGTATAGATACGCAATTGATTTAAAATCTATTACGCAAGGGCGGGGTAGTTTTAGTATGGAATTTGCTCAATATGAAGATGTTCCTGCACACATTGCTCAAGAGGTTATTGAGAAGGCGGAACAGGAAAAAGAATAAGAGAAATAAAGCAAAAAAAGAAGGTACAAGTAAAAGGGGAAAAGAAAAAGGGAGTGATATCACTCCCTTTTTTATGGGGAAACAGGAGAATTGTCTCCGCCTTTTTGGTTTTCATATAAGTAAAAACCCACCAAATATGGTGGGAAATGATTTAATAATTTGGCAGGGGCAGAAGGACTTGAACCCTCAACCAACGGATTTGGAGTCCGCTACTCTACCAATTGAGCTATACCCCTGTATCTTACGTTATTTATTATAGGAGAAAAGGAGCATTCTGTCAATAATTTTCTCAGGGAAAGGAGTAAAAGTAGGTATGATTTTATTACTACTTAGTATAATAGCGTTTATGATTACAACACGTTTATGGAAATGGTATGATTCTATTTTAAATGCCTTTTCTCTTAAAATTAGAATTTTGGATATTTTTACCTGGGGGCTTATTTTATGGTTTATTTTAATTCAGTATAGGAAGTTTTTTTCAAATCCACAGATTTACTTCACACCCGGAGGGATAAAGAATTTCTGGGTATATATATCGCAATATTGTAATATTTATACTTGGTGTAGTTTAACAGTTATTGGCTTCATGGTGGTAGGGCTTTTGCGTTTGTTTATAAAGTCGGAGTTATTTAATAAGTGAGCCTCCTAACCATAAAATACCATGTATAGTGGTTATTTATGGGGTACAAGCTAGTTTTGAAGACAATTTAAGGAGGGTTATTTATGGTTCATAATCAAATTCAACAAGTCCAACAGAGAATTAGTAATGTAAATCAGATGGTTAGTCAATTACGTCAGTCTGAAGAAAGTACACGTCAAAAATTAATGCAATTAGCACAAGATGAGTCTTATGTCGCTCAGCAGCTGCAAAGGGTTCATCAAATGTGTCAGGAGAGTATAAGTGGCTTGCAAAATATATCTAGTTCTCTGCGGCAGCAAACTTATACTCCCGGTTATGCTCAAACACCTATGTATGGACAAGGTATTTCCGCCGGGTCTGCTATGCAGGGTACACAACAATCTCAGCAGGGTTCTGGTACACTTTTTAATTTAGCGACAATGAGCCCTGATACTTATCAAAATTCGACACAATTTATGAGCGGACAAGGTTATTCCGGTTCAAGCATGATCGGACAAACGGGAATGCAAGGTAGCCCTAGGGGGATGTCTGGTCAAACCTCAGGTGTTGGACAAACTACGGGAACACAATCTTCCCTTTCTAGCATTTCAACTATGGGACCTGATACGTATCAGGCTTCAAGAGAGCAATTGGGGAAAGGATCTTCTAGCCTTAGTGAAATAGGGCAACAAGCGGGAATTAGTTCAAAACAATAAGTTTAATCTTTTTTTCAGTAAATTTAATTATTAATAGGATTAAAGGAGTGGTTGATTAAACAACTACTCTTTTTTATTTTACAAATAAGTTAAAAAAGGGGAAGGGAATTTGACGCATTTTTATTTTCCAATTATAATGTGTGCATAAAGAGGTGATGTTGATGTTAAAATTAATTTATCACGGGCATGCTTGTTTTAGTTTAATCGATGGCACGGAGAACCTTCTTATTGATCCTTTTTTAAAAGGTAATCCTTTAGCTGATGTTAGACCGGAAGAGGTAAATCCAACGTATATTCTGGTTACTCACGGACATGATGACCATTTAGGAGATGCCTTGGAGATTGCTCAGAGAACAGGTGCAGTGATTATAGCTCCTAACGAATTGGCTCATTATTGTGCCGGTCATGATGTTAAAATAGCACCAATGCATCTTGGTGGGGCGAGAGAATTTCCTTTTGGCAAAATAAAATTAACACCTGCTTGGCATAGTTCAGCGGTTATTACTGAAGATAAAATTATTTATACAGGTGCTCCTTGTGGTTTTTTAATTCAGATGCAGGGTAAGACTATTTATCATGCTGGAGATACGGGGCTTTTTGGTGATATGAAACTCATCGGAGCGAGGTATCAATTAGATTATGCTCTATTGCCTATAGGTGATAATTTTGTCATGGGTCCGGATGATGCTTTAGAGGCGGCGGTAATGTTACAGGCTCAAGTGACTGTTCCCATGCATTATGATACTTTTCCTCTTATTAAGCAGGACCCATATTTATATGTTAATAGATTACAGGAAAAAGGTTTAAAAGGTTTAGTATTAAAATCAGGTGAAACAAGTGAACTTTTGGGAAAGGGATAGTAGTTGCTATCTCTTTTTTGCTAAACGGATTTGGCATTATTTGGTTATAAAGCAGGAATTTATATATTATTCGCGAAAGAAGGTTGAAGGAGAAAAAAGGAGGTATTTGTTTTGTATAGTGATTTAAAATATATTTTAGCTTTTCATAAAATTTTTAAAATGACCTTAAACAAATATTTTATGCAACTATATGAAAGATACGGTTCTTTTAAAGAAGCCTGGTGCTGTCTTGACTTTTCTCCGCAAACAGGAATACCGGAAAAATATCGTGAACAATTTTTGCAAATGAAAAAAACAATTGTACCCCAAGAGTTAGAGGAGAAATATTATCGAAGTGGAGTTAATGTTTTAACAAGATTAGATAGGAATTATCCAAAATCTTTGTTGCAAATTTCAGATGTTCCTTGTATTCTTTATTATTGTGGTCAGCTTTCTTTATTAAAGAAAAAATCCTTGGCTATTGTTGGTTCACGGAGAGCTACAACATATGGTTTGAAGCAAGCACGCTTGATGGCCGGAGAATTAAGCCAAAACGGTTTGGTTATAATTAGTGGCATGGCTCGGGGGATAGATGCAGCAGCTCACCAAGGAGCTTTAGAAAAAAAGGGTGGAACAATTGCTGTTTTAGGTTCTGGGTTTGATCAACCATATCCCCGTGAAAATATAAAACTTTTTAAGGAAATATCTGAAAAAGGTTTGGTTATTAGTGAGTATCCTTTAGGCACAAAACCAGCCGGTTATAATTTTCCGTTTAGGAATAGAATTATCAGTGGTTTAAGTCAGGGGGTTTTTGTTGTAGAAGCAAGGGCACGAAGTGGCTCTTTAATTACTTGCGATTTAGCTCTAGAGCAAGGGAAAGAAGTTTTTGCTTTACCGGGTCCTGTAACAAGTCCAAATAGTATTGGTCCTTTACGGTTGATTCAGTGTGGAGCTAAACTGGTTATTTATCCTCAGGATATTTTGGAAGAGTTAGGATATGAATATAAAACATCTGTATATAATAAACAAAAAGAAATAATTAAAGAGATAGGAGAAAAGGAAAAAACTATTTTTGATTTAATTTCTTGGGAACCGGTAAACATAGAGTTTATTCTCGAAAAACATATTCAAAATAGAGAAGAAGTGTTGAGGATTTTGCTTGAATTAGAATTAAATGGTTTAATTCGGCAACTTCCCGGAAAATATTATGTAAGGGTATAAGAACAATAAGTTTTTGAGGTGATGTTAAGTGGGGAAGATATTAGTTGTAGTAGAATCTCCGGCAAAGGCTAAAACAATTAGTAAATATTTAGGGAAAAAGTATATGGTAAAGGCTTCTCTGGGGCATGTTCGCGATTTACCTAAAAGTCAATTTGGTGTTGATGTGG
The DNA here is from genome assembly GCA_050951605.1 of Peptococcia bacterium. Lineage (GTDB taxonomy): Bacteria > Bacillota > Peptococcia > DRI-13 > DTU073 > DUTS01. The sequence goes on from JBMNJJ010000002.1 coordinate 541,140, forward strand.
AAAATGATTTTCAAGTAAAATATATCACGATACGAGGCAAGGGCGGAATATTACAGGAGTTAAGAAGTTTAGCACAAAAAAGTGAAGAGGTGCTTCTCGCTACTGACCCGGATCGGGAGGGAGAAGCTATTGCCTGGCATCTGCAAGAGGCCTTAAAAATTCCTCAAGATAAAAATTGTCGTGTGGAATTTAATGAAATAACTAAAAATAAAGTTGTAGAAGCATTAAAAGCTCCTCGTAAGATTGATTCGGATAGAGTTGATGCCCAACAAGCAAGAAGAGTATTAGACAGATTAGTTGGTTATAAATTAAGTCCTCTTTTGTGGCGTAAAATTAAAAGAGGGCTTAGTGCAGGACGTGTTCAGTCGGTAGTTGTTCGTTTAATTTGTGATCGGGAAGAAGAGATTAAGAGTTTTGTTCCCGAGGAATATTGGACCTTAACGGCAAAATTAAGAAAAAACAAGCGGAGTTTTGAAGTAAAATTAAATAAAATTGGTCAAAAAAAAGCTGAATTGAAAAATGAAGCACAGGTTCAAGAAATTATTAAAAAAATTGGTAAGACACCATTTGTTGTTGAAAAAATAAAGAAGAGACAACAGAAAAAGAATCCTGCCCCGCCTTTTATTACGAGTAGTTTACAGCAAGAGGCTTATCGCAAATTAAATTTTACAGCGAAAAAAACAATGGTAATTGCACAACAGCTTTATGAAGGACTGGAGTTAGGTAAAAAAGAGGGAACCCAAGGTTTAATTACTTATATGAGAACGGATTCAACTAGAATTAGTGGGGAAGCTATAAAGGAAACTCGGCAGTATATAGAAAAAAAATTTGGGCAAGAATATCTGCCGGAAAAACCACGGAACTATGTACGCAAGGGGCGAGTTCAGGATGCTCATGAATGTATTAGACCAACTTCGGTTATGAGGCGGCCGGAAACATTAAAAAGTTATCTTAAAAGGGACCAATATAGGCTATATAAGCTTATTTGGGAACGTTTTTTGGCTTCACAGTTTGCTTCAGCCATAATGGAAATAATGTCTCTTGATTTAAAGGTACATGATTATCTTTTTAAAGCAACAGGTTCGCGTATTGTTTTTCCCGGGTATACTAAAATATATGTTGAAAGTAAAGATAATCAGGAACAAGAGGCTGAGGAGGTTTTTCCTCAATTACAAGAAAAGGAAATAGTAGAGCTAGAAAAGCTGTTGCCTAAACAACATTTTACTCAGCCACCACCTCGTTATACAGAAGCAACTTTGATTAAAACTTTGGAAGAAAAGGGGATAGGTCGTCCCAGTACATATGCCCCTATTCTTGATACGATTGTTTCTAGGGGGTATGTTTTTAAGGAGAAAAAGCAATATGCCCCTACAGAGTTGGGCGGTTTAGTTGTGGAACTTTTAAAAAAGTATTTTACAGAGGTAATTGATATTAAATTTACAGCAAATATGGAAAATAAATTAGATGCTATTGAAGAGGGGACTAGTGATTGGAAAGAAGTTTTACGACAGTTTTTTGAACCTTTCTCTGCTGAGTTGAAAATTGCAGACCAAGAAATTGGGCAAATAGAAGTTGCGGATGAAGTAACTGAAGAAATTTGTGAAAAATGTGGACGCAATATGGTTATTAAAAGAGGACGTTATGGAAAATTCTTGGCTTGTCCGGGTTTCCCGGAATGTCGTAATACTAAGTCTTTTCTTGTTAATATTGGTGTTAATTGTCCCAAGTGTGAGGGTGGTCAAATTGTAGCCCGTCGTTCCAAAAAAGGGAGAAAGTTTTTTGGTTGTAGTAATTATCCTCAATGTGATTTTGTTTCTTGGGATGAACCGGTGGATAAAAAATGTCCGGAGTGTGGTCAGATCCTCTTATTAAAAAGAAGTAAAAAAGAGGGAAGTAAATATGTTTGTTCAAACAAGGATTGTCAGTTTGCTCAAAAAACGGGGAAAAGTAATAAGTAACATCAAGAGTATTAAAAGAGAATAAGTGTTTAGAAAAGCCGGGTTTAGGACGTGATGTAATGCTTCTTATTTCTTTGGTAGATAGTTTTATTAGTTATTTGGAAAATGAAAAAAATATGGCACAAATGACTATAAAGGCGTATAATAGCGATTGGAAAGATTTCTTTAATTATTTAGAAAATGAGTTGAAATATGATATACTATCTTTAGAAATTAAAAAAATCACACATGTTACTGTACGCAAATATCTGGTATATTTAAATAGTAAAAATCTTAGTAAAAATACAATTGCTCGTCGTTTAGCGGCACTTAAAAGTTTTTATCGCTATCTTTTGAAGAAAGAGATAATTTATCAGAATCCTCTTGACCTTGTGTCAACTCCAAAGGTGCCTAAAAAATTGCCCAGATATTTAGATGAGGAGGAAATAGAAAAGGTTTTACAGCAACCTTCTTTATGTAATAAGGTAGGGTTACGAGATAAAGCGATATTAGAATTATTATATGGCGCCGGAATTAGAGTAAGTGAATTGGTTTCTATGGATTTAGATAATTTAGATTTGTCTTATGGTTATATTCGGGTTATTGGCAAAGGTAGTCGCGAAAGAATTGTTCCTATTGGTAAAGAAGCCATTAAAGGTATACAAATGTATTTAGAAAAGGCTCGTCCCCAATGGGCCATGAAAAAACAAAAGGCTCTTTTTGTAAATCAAAAAGGAGGAAGGCTTTCTGATCGTTCGGTAAGAACGATAGTCAAAAAATATTGTTGCCAAGCCGGTACTAAAGAAATTCTTTCTCCACATGGGTTTCGTCATAGTTTTGCGACACATCTTTTAGATCATGGAGCTGATTTAAGAGTGGTTCAGGAGTTGTTAGGTCATAAAAAAATTTCCTCTACGCAAATATATACCCATATTTCCCGTAGGAAATTACGTAAAGTGTATCATATGTCTCATCCTAGAGCTTAGTGAGGTGAAGAAGCATGTTTCGAGGAACAACAATTATTGGTGTAAAAAAAGGGAATAAGGTTGCATTAGCTGGTGATGGTCAAGTAACATTTGGACAAAATATTATTATGAAACATCATTCTCAAAAAATCAGAAGGTTGCATCAAGGTAAGGTTATTGCCGGTTTTGCCGGTTCTGTAGCCGATGCATTTGCGTTATTTGAAAAATTTGAGAAAAAGTTGGAGGAATATCATGGTAATTTGCCCAGGGCAGCTGTAGAACTAGCTAAAAGTTGGCGTACAGATAAAGCTTTGCGAAATTTAGAAGCGATGTTGGTTGTTGCGGATAAGGATAATTTGCTAATAATTTCTGGTACGGGAGAGGTTATTGAACCTGATGATGGTATAGCTGCAATTGGTTCAGGTGGACCGTATGCTTTGGCTGCAGCTAAAGCTTTATTAAAGCATACTGCTTGCTCTCCGGGAGAAATAGTTAAAACAGCTATGGAAATTGCTGCTTCAATTTGTGTATATACGAATAATTGTCTTACTGTAGAGATGATAGAAGAAGTAGGAAAAGAGGGTTAGTTATGTCTAAGGAATTTACTCCCAGAGAAATCGTAGAAGAATTGGATAAATATATTGTAGGACAAGAGGAAGCAAAAAAAAGTGTAGCGATTGCTTTACGGAATCGGTTTAGGAGAAATAAACTTCCCGAGGATATATGTGAGGAAGTTGTACCCAAAAACATTCTTATGATTGGACCTACAGGTGTAGGGAAAACAGAAATTGCGAGGAGATTAGCCCGTTTAGTTAAAGCTCCTTTTATTAAAGTGGAAGCTACTAAGTTTACGGAAGTTGGTTATGTAGGACGAGATGTGGAGTCTATGGTTAGGGACTTGGTAGAAATATCAATTAGAATGGTAAAACAGGAAAAAATTAAAACAGTAGAGCAACAAGCTTCTCGCATAGCCGACGATTCACTTGTAGAAATTTTAGTTCCTAGGTTAAAACGTACTTCCACAGGGACGACGAATCCTTTTGAAGTTCTATTTGGTAATTCTCCAGTTCCGCAAGAAGACTTGGAAGAAGTAGGAGACGAGTTAACAATAAAAAGAAAAGCAATCAAAGAAAAGTTATTAAAAGGTGAGTTGGATAAGGAATATGTAGAAATTGAGGTTGAGGACTCTCCTGCTTCAAGTATGGATTTTTTTGTAGGAAGCAGTTTAGAGGACTTAGGGGTTAATTTTCAAGATATGTTTGGCAATCTTTTTCCTAAGAAAAAGAGGAAGAAAAAAGTACCTGTATTACAGGCTCGTAACATTCTTACGCAAGCCGAAGCGCAAAAATTAATTGATATGGAGGAGGTTATTAATGAATCTATTAAACGTACCGAGCAAAACGGGATTATTTTTATAGATGAAATGGATAAAATAGCAGGTAAAGATAGTTATGGTCCAGATATTTCTAGAGGAGGTGTACAAAGGGATATTCTGCCAATTGTAGAAGGGTCAACAGTAATGACTAAATATGGGCCTGTGAAAACAGATTACATTCTTTTTATTGCTGCAGGAGCTTTTCATATGAGTAAACCATCAGATTTAATCCCCGAGTTGCAAGGCCGTTTTCCGATACGTGTAGAATTAGAAAGTTTAAAATGTGAGGATTTTAAATTAATTTTAGTTCAACCACGTAATTCATTGATTAAACAATATAAAGAGTTATTAAAAACAGAGGGGGTATTGCTAGAATTTACTGAAAATGCTATTGAAGAAATTGCAGAAATTGCGTATACTGTAAATAGTCAAACAGAAAATATTGGTGCTCGGCGACTTCATACGATTATGGAAAAATTATTAGAAGAGATACTTTTTGATGCGCCGGAAAGGGTACAAAAAAAGATAATTATAGACCATAATTATGTGCAAAAAAGATTGAGTTCTATTGTTTCTAATGAAGATTTAAGCCGATATATTTTGTAATTTTAAAGAGGAGGAAAAAATAATGAAAACGCTTTTAGAAAAAACACGTACAGTCAATAAACTTTTACAAAAAACAGCGGGCAACCCGGTAGAGTTTACGGAAATGTCTAAAGTATTGAGTGACTTGATTGACTGCAATATTTATATTGTAGGGAGAAGGGGTAAAATTTTAGGTTATGCCTTTATGGATGGCTTTACTTGCCCTGCAATTGAGGATATTGTGATGAAAACAGAAAGGTTTCCGGAGTCTTATAATGAAGATTTAATGAGAATAACTCAGACTTATGCTAATATCAAGAAAGAAGAGGCAGCATGTATTTTTAGCGAAGAATGTGATTGTGATTTTAAAGATAAAATTACTACAGTTATTCCCATTATGGGCGGTGGCGAAAGGCAAGGAACTTTATTATTGGTTAAATATGAGAATGAATTTAATCATCAAGATTTAATTTTAGGTGAATATGGAGCTACCGTAATCGGAATGGAAATCCTTCGTTCTAAGGCAGAGCGAATTGAAGAAGAAGCTAGACGCAAAGCAGCAGTACAGGTGGCAATTGGAACTCTTTCTTATTCCGAATTAGAGGCTATTGAGCACATTTTTGCTGAATTAGATGGGCAGGAAGGTTTATTGGTAGCTAGTAAAATTGCTGACCGTGTAGGTATTACTCGTTCAGTGATTGTGAATGCTTTAAGAAAATTTGAAAGTGCCGGTGTGATTGAATCTAAATCTTTAGGGATGAAAGGAACTTACATTAGGATTCTTAATGAAAACTTATTGGAAGAACTTTCTAAAGCAAGATTACCGTAAAACTTAAAAAGATGTGAGTTTAAAATAAAAGGTTATAGTTTTAAAACTATAACCTTTTATTTTTAAAAAATTATTGTTTTTAGAAAAGGAATTTGCTGAAATAACTAGAATTTATATATTTAGTGTCAATTTTTATTTTGTGTGGATGTGATTAGTAATGATGAAGATGAATTTAATGAATTTGTTAGAGAAGGCTATGGATGGCAGTGTTTTGCGGCATAATGTTCTTAATAATAATATTACTAATGCTAATACGCCCGGTTTTAAAAGAAGTGATGTAAATTTTCGTTCTTCACTAGATGAGGCGATGAAGTCACAGTTAAAATTAAAAACAACTAGACCTGTACATTTTAAATCTAGTACGATAATGGCCGGAGCAAAAATTATTCATGACCAAACAACAAGTTTACGTAGTGACGGTAATAATATTGATATAGATATTGAATTGGCTAATTTAGCTGAAAACAACCTTTATTTTAACAGTCTTGCTCACTTTTTGTCTTCTCAGCTTGCTTTGTTAAGACAATCTATATCTGAAGGGAGGCGTTAAGGAATGAGTCTTTTTAAATCTTTAGGTATAAGTGCTTCAGGGCTTAGTGCGGAACGTTTACGTCTGGATGTTATTTCTTCTAATATCGCTAATGCTAATTCAACACAAACGGTTAAGGGAGGTCCTTACCGAAGGCGAGTGGCACTTCTTGCTCCACAAAAAAATGAAGAAGTATTTAAAAACATTTTACAAGATTCCTTAAAAAATATACCATCTTATAGTGGAGTTAGAGTAACAGGTATTATTGAGGACTCTTCACCTTTGAAAAGAGTTTATGACCCTCATCATCCACATGCTTCGGCAGATGGATATGTTGAATATCCTAATGTTGATGTGATGAAAGAAATGGTAGAATTAATTACAGCTTCTCGAGCTTATGAGGCCAATGTTACTGCACTTAATTCTACCAAGAATATGTTTTTAAAAACCTTAGAAATAGGACGTGCTTAAGGAGATAGCCAATGGAAATTAAAGGGATAAGTTCATTACAGGCTGTTGGATCCGAAAAATATTTAAATCAAGCTAAAGATAATGTACAGAATTTTGGTGACTTTTTAAAAGATGCTTTGAGTAAAGTAAATACATCTCAATTACAGGCTGAGCAGTTAACTTATGATTTTGTTATTGGTAATAATGTGGAGTTGCATCAAGTTGTTTTGGCGACAGAAAAAGCTGCTCTTGCTTTACAATTAACAGTACAAATTAAAAACAAAGTAGTGGAAGCATACCAAGAAATAATGAGAATGCAGGTATAATCCTTGAGGTGAGACAATGGGTTTAGGGGCTCAATTTCAAGACCAAATAAATAATGTGTGGCAAAATTTTTCTAAAAGGCAAAAGGCTACTATTTTAATTATAGTTCTTTTATTTTTTGTTATAGTAATAGGACTAATCTTCGTCAATCAGCCTAAAATGGAAGTGCTTTATTCCGGGTTAAGTCCGGAAAATGCTCAGGCACTTACTGCAAAATTAAAGGAAATGAAAGTACCTTATCAATTAGCTGATGAAGGTAAAACTATTTTAGTGAGAGCTGAGGATAAATATCAATTACGTTTAGATATGGCAAGTCAGGTTAATTTAACGGGTGTGATTGGTTTTGAATCTTTTAATGAAACTCGTTTTGGAGAAACGGATACTGATAAACGGGTTCGGTATCTTGTAGCTTTACAAGGTGAGCTGACGCGCACTATCGAATACCTTGATGCAGTAGAAACAGCTAAAATACATATTGTTATACCTGAGAAGTCCTTATTTATTCGTGATGAGAAAGAGGCTACAGCATCTGTATTGCTTCGCTTAAAGCCTTATGCTAGCTTAAGACCTGAACAAGTAAAGTCAATTATGTCTTTTGTTAGTCATAGTGTTGAAGGTCTTAAATTGAAAAATGTTACAGTAATGGATGTTAACGGGAATTTACTTTCAGAAGATATAGCTGATAGTTTTTCACGGAATTTTACGCAAGTTTCGGCTAACCAGCTTGCGTTAAAACAGCAATATGAAAAGGAAACGGCTAAATCCGTACAAACTATGTTGGAAAAAATATTAGGGCCAGAGAAAGCTGTTGTTAGAGCTAGTGTTTCTATGGACTTTGATCAGGTGGAAACCCATTCAGAAAAATATGGTGACCCCTTCCTTGTTAGTGAACAGATTAAAGAAGAAAGTTCTCGAGGTGGCTCACAACCGCTAGGAGGAAATCCTGCTGATGCAAATATGGCAGGTCCTAGCTATGGCGAGATCGGTTCAGGGACAAGTGAACATGAGTTAATAGAAACAATGCGTAATTATGATGCCGGTAAAACAATAGAAACAAAAATTACTGCTCCGGGTAAAATTACAAATATTTCTTTATCTGTGCTTATTGATGGAAATTTAACACCGGAGGAAGAAAGTAATATTAAAAAAGTTGTAGCTGATGCTGCAGGTGTAAATATAGATAGAGGTGACCAGGTTTCAGTTGTTGCAATGCCTTTTAATACTAAAGATACTTCAAAGATGGAAGAAGAATTAGCTAAAAGGGAATCTTTTCAACAAAGAATGGAATATTTAAAAATGTTACAGACTCCTTTAATTATTCTTTTGCTGCTAGGGATATCAGTTTTTATTGTGCGTCGATTGGGAGAAGTGGCTTCGGAAAAAAAGCGTTATATGGCGAAGGATGCTCAAGAAATAGCAGCTCTCAGTGATGATGATATTAATGTTAAATTGACCTTATCTCCTGAGGCTATGGAAAAGAAAGCTATCCAGAAACAAGTAGATAACCTTATTAAAAAGGCTCCTGAAGAAGTTGCTAAAGTAGTAAAGACCTGGTTAGCCGAAGAGTAGAGGTGATAATATTGGGAAGTAGTCAGCAGTTAACAGGACGTCAAAAAGCTTCTGTTTTTATGATCAGTTTGGGACCTGAAAAGTCGGCACAAGTGATGAAATATCTTAACGAAGAAGAAATAGAAAGACTTACCTTAGAGATAGCTAGTGTAAGAAATATTGATAATGAACAATTAGAGAGTGTTACAAAAGAGTTTACGGAACTTTATATGGCTTCTCATTATATAGCACAAGGTGGCATAGAGTATGCACAAGAAGTTTTGGAAAAGGCATTAGGAAATGAGAAAGCTATTGCCATCATTAACCATCTTTCCTCCAATTTACAAATAAAACCGTTTGATTTTATCAGAAAAACGGATCCGGGTCAGGTTTTGAATTTTATTCAGGGCGAACATGCACAGACGATAGCCTTAATAATGTCTTATCTTGACCCGGAACAAGCTGCGATAATTTTATCTGCTCTACCTAGTGAACGACAAACTGAAGTCGCTAGGCGAATAGCGATTATGGATAGTACTTCTCCGGAAATAATTAGAGAAGTTGAAAATACCTTGGAGAAAAAGATTACTACCTTAGGTACTCAAGATTACACAAGTGCCGGGGGTATTAATTCAATAGTTGATATTTTGAATAATGTGGATAGGTCAACAGAAAAGACAATATTAGAGACTTTAGAAGTACAGGACCCTGTTTTGTCAGAAGAAATTAAAAAATTAATGTTTGTTTTTGAAGATATTATTAAAATGGATGATCGTAGTATTCAGTTAGTGCTTCGTGAGGTGGAAAGTAAAGATTTAGCGTTAGCACTTAAGGGTGCTGGGGAAGAAGTAAAAGATAAAGTTAAAAAGAATATGTCTAAACGTGCTGCAGAAATGTTAGAAGAAGAAATAGTTTTCTTAGGACCGGTTCGTTTAAGGGATGTGGAAGATGCTCAACAGCGAATCGTTACTGTGATTCGTCGTCTAGAAGAATCAGGAGAGATTATTATTTCCCGCGGAGGGGGAGACGAGATTATTGAGTAAGGTTATCAAATCTTGTTTTGTTAAAAAGAAAGAAAAAAAGAGTTTAGGGACAAACGATTCTTTTGCCAAAGCTTCTTTTGGTGAAAGTCAAGGTGAGTTTACTAGAGAAACAGCACATGCTATTTATCAGGAAACGAAAATGATGATGGAAGAATTAGTTAGTGAGGCCCAAAAAAAAGCAAAAGCAATAATTTGTGAAGCAGAAAGAGGGGTAGAAAAGTTAAAACAGGAAAGTCAGGTTGAGTATGAACAAGTAAAAAAGACGGCTTATCAAGAAGGGGTACAATCGGGATACGAAGAAGGGATGAAAAAAGCAGAAGAAGAAATAAAAGTTTTAGCAGAAGAAACAAAGAGATTAGCAAAAAATTTAGGTGATTATAAAGTAAAATATATGCAGGAAAATGCCGAAGAAATTATTACTTTGGTTTTGACTATTGCCAAAAAAATTATTAATACAATTGTGGAGTTAAAACCGGAAATTATCTGTAATATTGTTAAAAATGTTTTGGAGGAAGCAGGCGATGCAGAAAAGTTGATAGTTAAAGTTAATCCACTTCATTTACCTTATTTAGATGTTTATGACCAGCAATATCAAGAGATGAGCACAGGCAAACTTTGTTTTGAAGGAGACTCTGAAGTTGAGTTGGGAGGATGTGTCCTTGTTACAGAAAATGGGTTTATTGATGCTCAAATAGATGAGCAATTACTTCTTTTAAAAAAAGCACTAAAGGAAGAAAGTAATTATGTTGAACTTTGAAAAATTAAAAAATACGGTTATCAAAACGAAAACATTACGTTTTAAAGGATATGTTACAGAAATTATTGGTTTAATTATCCAGGCACAAGGTCCTAAAGCAGGGATAGGTGAATTAGTTTATATACAAAGTGAACAGGGCCTTATTCCGGCTGAAGTTGTAGGGTTTAAGGAAAACAGGAATTTGTTGATGTCATATGGAAATATGTCTGGTATTGCTCCGGGAGATTTGATTATCTCTAGTGGTGACTTTCTTAAGGTGAAAGTTGGGTCTCATATTGTTGGTCGAGTACTTAATGGCTTAGGTGAACCAATTGATGAAAAGGGGATGTTGGTTTGGGAAAAAGAATATCCTCTTTATGAGGCTCCTCCTCATCCTTTAAAAAGGAAAAGGATTAATAAGACTTTATCGTTGGGAATTAAGGCTATTGATGGACTTTTAACGTGTGGAAGCGGGCAAAGGTTAGGTATATTTTCCGGAAGTGGTGTAGGGAAGAGTACTCTTTTGGGGATGATTGCCAGAAATAGCAGTGCTGATATTAATGTAATTGCTTTGATTGGGGAACGTGGGCGTGAAGTTCGCGAGTTTTTAGAAAATGACCTTGGTCCAGGTATTAAAAAATCAGTTGTTGTTATTGCTTCCTCAGACCAGCCGGCTATAATTCGCGTTAAAGCAGCTTTTTTAGCTACAGCTATTGCTGAATATTTTCGGGACCAGGGAGCTAAGGTTGTGCTAATGATGGATTCGGTAACTAGGTTTGCGATGGCCCAAAGGGAAATTGGCTTAGCTGTAGGTGAACCTCCTGCTACTAAAGGTTATACGCCTTCTGTTTTTGCTTTATTACCGCGTCTTTTAGAAAGGGCAGGAACCGCTGAAAAGGGTAGTATTACCGGACTTTATACTGTTTTGGTTGATGGTGATGACTTTAATGAACCGATTGCCGATGCGACAAGAGGAATTTTAGATGGACATATTGTGCTTTCACGACAATTGGCTGCTTTGGGACATTATCCGGCGATTGATGTTCTTAATAGTGTCAGTCGAGTGATGATTAATATTATAGATGAGGAGCATCTTCAGGCTGTTTCTAAAATTAAAGAAATTATAGCTGTATATAATGAAGCGAAAGATTTAATTGATGTAGGTGCTTATCAAAAAGGGAATAATTTTAAAATTGATTTATCAATTCAATTTATAGATAAAATAAATGAATTTTTACAACAAGGGGTTAAGGAATATTGGGAACTCGAGCAGACACATGAATTATTAAGGACCCTTTATCATGAAATTAACGGAAATGAGTAGATAGTTGATGTTTAAGTTTCGCTTAGCTAAGGTTTTACGTTTGCGAGAGCATAAAGAAAAATTATGTCTTGAAGAAGTCGGTAAATGTGTTTCGCGGTTACAAGAAGCTTTACAAAAAAAAGAGGAACTAGAAGAAAGAATAGCAAAGTTAGAAAAGGAATATGTTGTTACTTTAACGGGCTTCGTTTCTGCGGAAAGAGTTAATTTATATAAAAATTATTTATTGTACCATCATAAACTGTTGAAATTACAGGAAGAAGTAATTGAAGAAAAAAGGAATGACTTGGAAAAGGCTCGGGTAAAATTAGTTGAAGCAATGAAAGAAAGAAAAATTTTAGATAAATTACAAGAAAAACAATATTTCCGCTATCAACAGGAGCAGGAGAAAAAGGAGCAGATTTTTCAGGATGAATTAGCGGTAACTTCAAAGAGAAGGCAAAGTGATTGAGATGAAAAAAATAATTATTCTTATTTTGATTTTAATAATAATTATGGCTGGGGCAGGAGTTTTTGCTGCCCATCAAACAGGCTATCTTAATTTAAATTCTGTTTTTACTCAAATACCAGGTATGGGCGGTTTTGTCGTAGAGGAAGCAGAAGGAGCATTAAAAGGGCAAAAATCGGTAGTTTCGCCAATTGAAACAGAAAACAAGAAGTTAAGGAAAGAAAAAAAAGACCTTGAGTATAAGCTTACTACTTTAGAAAGAGAAAAAACTAAATTATTAGAACAAGTTACGGAGCTGCAAACAGAATTGACGGAATTGAGGGCAGATGTAATTAAACAAGAAACAACTATTTTAAATGCAGAAGATTTAGCTGCTTATTATCAAGAAATGAAGCCTGAAGCTGTGGTTAGAATTATGGATAATTTGGATGACGAAATTGTTTTGACTATTTTGCCTCATTTAGAAAATAAACAGACAGCAAAAATAATTGCTTTAATGGATCCGCAAAGAGCGGCCATCATTACGCAATTGTTGCTGGATAAAAAAATTCAGCAATAATTATAAAAATTCTATGAAGGGAGGTGAAAAAATAATGGCGAATATTGGTGCAGTAATGTTAATGGAAGAGGCAACTGTAAAACCAGATCAAGTATCTTTATCTAAAAAGGAGCAGGAAAAATTCTCTGAAATGTTAGCAGTATTTCTTGGGAAAACATGTTTTTCTGTGGATAAATTATTAGAAGATGCCTCGGTTGAAAAACAAGATATTCATTGTAGTTTAGAGGGTAATAAGGAGATAGATAAAAATGATTTAAGAGGTTTGTTAGTGATGCTTAATCCTGGACTTTGGGGAGAATTGCCAGAAGAAGAGGCTGCAGTACTGTCTAAAGGTGAAGGACCTTGGTTTGAGCATATAAAACAAAACATTACCCTTGGGAAGTTCTTTGAGAAGCCTTCCGTGGAGTCGAGACAACTTTATGAAAAGCTAGAAAAGCTTTTACAACAGAATTCTTTAAATTTAAAAGAATTAAATTTTTTGCAAGAAATAAAAGAGAAGATAGAACTTCAAGAGCTACAAGCAAATCAAGACAGAGCGAACTTTGATTTTTTGAAAGCAGAAAAATTTACTACAAGGGAGAAAAGTACCATAGAGAGTGAGTCGTTTAATTTAGGTGAAAGAGAAATTCTTAAAGATTCTGAAGAGATAAAAGAAGCGAAACAGTTAAACTTCAACAATGAGTTAAAGGAAATAAATAAGCTGCCTGAAAAAGAAGCTAGCTTAAAAAACGAGTTTATCAACCAAGAAGAAAGTTGGGCCCAAATCTTTTCGACTAAAGCTAGTGAAAATATGAAGAATACAGTAGGGGAGTTAAGGTTAAACACTGAAAATTTGGCAAGAGACTTACCGGAGATAGTTCTTTCGCAGATTAAAACACTTCAACATCTAAATGGTAGTAAGGATGTAATTATTCATTTAGAACCTAAAGAATTAGGTAAATTGGTAGTGAAATTGACTTCAGAGGAAGGCATTGTTTCTGTAAAGTTTGTGGCTCACTATCCTGTGACCAGAAATTTGCTAGAAAGCGGTTTGGATAATTTACGACAATCTTTTGTCGAGCAAGGTATTTCTTTTGACCGTTTAGATGTGGAATTAGGTGGGCAGCAGTTAGAGCAAAATCAGTATCAGCATCAACAACAATTAATGTGGTCAGAAAAGCAAAGTCGTACGGAAAGAAGTGGGGAGTTTGCCGAACGTTATTTTGAAAAAAGCTTATCAGAGGTTAAGCCGGATGGTTTCCTAAAACTGGGGACTTATGATTACCTTGTTTAAGGAGAAAGGAGTGAAGAAGATGCAAGTAGAGGCTATGGGGCTTAATAATGTGTCGATGGAAAAACGAGATGCTATAGCTAAGAATACTTTGGGTAAAGATGACTTTCTTAAACTTTTAGTTACAGAATTACGTTATCAAGATGCTTTGGAACCGATGAATGATCGGGAATTTATTGCTCAGATGGCCCAGATGTCATCTTTAGAGCAAATGCAGAACTTGAATAAAACTGTGGAGGAAGGACTTTTAGCTATAGTTGAATCACAAAATAATTTTCAAGGAAGTATGGCTACTGTTTTAGAAGTAATGATGGAACAGAATTATTTTAATACTTTTAATCAGGGTTTAAATCTTTTAGGTCGAGAGGTAACGTATATTAGTGAAGGGCAAGAAAGTGAAGGAACGGTAACAGCTCTCAAACAAGGGGATGGTTGTTATATAGCTGTGGTTAATGATGAAGAAATTGCTTTAACGCAAATTACTTTAGTGAAGTAGGTGATAACGTTGGTCGATAAACCTTTTCTTATTTCGCAACCAATAAAGCCTATAGGTTCTAGGCAACCAGGAAAAATAAAAACTCCATCTAAAGCAGATAAACAACTATTTAATGAAGTGCTACAAAAAGAAATAGTCGGTTTAGGGGATTTAAAGTTTTCACGTCATGCACAAGAAAGGATTGAGACTAGGCAGATTAAGTTAGAGCAAACACATTTGTTAAGATTAAAGGAAGCGATGGCCAAGGCTCAAACAAAAGGAGCGAGAGAATCCTTAATTTTATTAGATGATTTAGCTTTTGTAGTAAGCATTAAAAACAAAACAGTCATTACTGCTGTTGATAGTGATAGTAGAAAAGGTAATGTTTTTACAAATATTGATAGTGCAGTTATTAATTAAAGGTGGTAAAGAAGTTATGAGGCTGGACCTCTTGTAGGAAGCCTTGACCGGGGAAAGACAGACTCGGTCGGAAATGTAAATTAAAGGAGGTTATGAGTTATGATGCGCTCATTATTTGCCGGTGTTTCTGGTTTGAAAAACCATCAAACCCGGATGGATGTTATTGGTAATAATATTGCTAATGTAAATACTATTGGTTTTAAAAAAAGTCGTGTTGTTTTTCAGGATATGTTAAGTCAGATGTTAAGAAGTGCGGCAAGTCCGACCACGAATAGAGGAGGTACTAATCCTGTTCAAGTTGGTTTAGGTATGTCCTTGGCTTCAATTGATGTTATTCATACGACAGGCAGTTTTCAGCCTACAGGGAAAAACACAGACCTTTCTATTGAAGGGGAAGGCTTCTTTATGGTAGGAGAAGGTAAAAATATTTTTTATACAAGGGCAGGTAACTTTGAACTTGACCTTAATAATGAATTTATTCATGGGGGGACAGGTTTGATTGCTCAAGGAATTTTAGCTGATTCTACCGGAAAAATTGATTCCAAGGGACAGATTGAGGATATTAATTTAGCAGCACAAGTTTCTTCACCGTCTCGTGCTACTACGGAAATAAATTTTGCTAAAAACTTAGATTTTAGAGCAGAACTACAAGAAGTTATAGAAAATGTGTCACATGAAAATGGTGTGTCTACTGAAATCGATTTAATCCCACCTCTGAATAAAATAGTGGTAAAAGATGCAAGTGGTAATCTACTTGTGGAAAATGACCCTGCCGGTTTTAGTGTTGATTATTCCACAGGTAAACTAACGATTGAGGCGGCTGCCGAAAGTAAAGACTATACAATCAGTTATTATGAGCCTAATTATTCTACCAGTGTTTCCATCTTTGATTCCAAGGGTAATACTCATTTGGTTAATGTTTGCTATACGAAGATAGCTGATAATGAGTGGGCAGTAAATACTTCTGTTGATGATGTTTTTCCTTCTAATGGGAGTGGGCAAGGAACATTAGAATTTGATCCTATTACAGGTGAATTGTTAAATTCAACAGTAAATAATGTGGTATATGACTGTTAGTGGGGCAGCCGAGCCTTGATTTTGCTCTTAATTTTGAGAATATCACAGAATATGCTGGAGATTTTACGATTACTTATACGGGACAAGATGGCTATGAAGCTGGGTACTTAGAAGAGGTTAGTGTAGATAGTAATGGAGTTCTTAATGGGAGTTTTTCCAATGGTCAGAGAGCAGGGCACTGGCTCAGCTGACGATTGCTACTTTTAGTAATCCTGCCGGTCTTACAAAAGCCGGTAATAATCTTTATAGGGTTTCTAATAATTCCGGTGTGCCCGACCAAGGCATACCGGGCATTTCCGGACGTGGGATTATAAAGCCGGAAACCTTGGAGATGTCTAATGTGGACCTTACGCAAGAATTTGTGGAGATGATCGTAACACAACGTGGTTTTCAAGCTAACTCGCGAGTTATTACTACTTCAGACCAAATTCTTGAGGAGTTAGTAAATCTACGTAGATAGATTTTTAAGAAAGCCCTCATCTCCGATGGGGGATGAGGGCAATAATTTTAGAAAGAAGGGGAGCAAGTGATTGAGGTAACTAAACTTAATGACGTTAAAATTATTATTAATGCGGATTTAATTGAAACAATAGAGGCTACCCCTGATGCAGTGATTACTTTAATTAATGGTAAAAAATTTGTTGTTAAAGAAAATGTGGATGAAGTTATGGTTAAAGCTATTGTTTATCAGCAAAAGATTTCTGGTGGAATAGTAGTAAGTGATTAAATAAAAAAGGAGAAAGTTGAGTATAAGATATGGATCGTTCAACAATCATTGGGATTATTTCGGGGTTTATGATTATAATAATAGCCATTATGCTTGAGGGAAGTATATTACCTTTTTGGAGTCTATCCTCTTTATTAATTGTATTGGGAGGAGCTTCAAGTGCTACTTTAGTTAATTTTTCTTTAGACCAAGTTCTTGAAGCGAAGAAAGTTCTGAAGATTGCTTTTCAAGATGTCTCGAAAGAACCACTGGAAATTATTGAGAATATGGTTGATATGGCGGGAAAAGCCAGAAGAGAAGGACTTTTGGCCTTAGAAAATGAAATTGAAGATACCGAGGATGAGTTTTTAAAAAAGGGAGTTCAACTAATAGTTGATGGTACTGACCCTGATTTAGTACGTAATATTATGGAAACAGATATAATTATGACAGAAGAACGTCATAAAATAGGGATTGGTATTTTTAGTTCTATGGGTGCTACTGCTCCTGCTTTTGGGATGTTAGGAACATTAATTGGTTTAATTTTGATGTTACGAGATTTAAATAATCCGGATGCCTTAGGTCCGGGTATGGCTCTAGCTTTAATTACTACATTTTATGGTTCCTTTTTAGCAAATTTAATCTTTAATCCTATTGCTGGAAAGTTGAAATTAAAAAGTGAAGATGAATCTATGATTAAAGAGATTATTATTGAAGGTGTCCTCTCCATTCAAGCTGGTGAAAACCCCCGTATTGTTTCGGAGAAAATGAAGTCTTTCTTGCACCCGGGACAAAAAGAATTATTAGAAGAAAGAAGAAAAAGAGGGTATGCCAATGAATAACAGGCGTAGAAGAAGAGAAGAACCCGATGTTGATAAATCTAATGATTGGTTACTTACTTATTCAGATATGGTTACTTTGTGTTTAACTTTTTTTGTTTTACTTTATTCCTTTTCATCAATCGATACAGTAAAATGGAAGTCTTTGAGTTAATTCTTTGCAGGGAGCTTTAGGTGTTATGTCTGGTAGTGATATTCCTACCACAACTGCAGATGAAAATCAATTTGATATGAAAAAAATTGATCAAATGAAAGTTGAACAATATTTAATGTATGAAGAAGAAACAAAAAGAATGGAAGAGATTCAGGCTAGACTGAATGAGTATCTTTCTTCGAACGACCTTGATGAAAATATTTCGACTAGTATGGAAGAGCGGGGAGTGATAATTCGTTTTCAAGATTCCGTTTTATTTCCTAAAAGTAGTGCCGATTTATATCAGGAATCAACAGTTATTTTATCGGGATTATCGTCTATTTTTAAAGAATTAGGGAATCCCATTAGAATAGAAGGTCATACAGATAATTTACCTATTAATACGGAACGATTTCCTTCTAATTGGGAATTATCTACAACTAGGGCGACTAATGTTTTAAGATTTTTAATTAAACAAGGGGTGCCAGGAGGACAATTGTCTGCTGTAGGATATGGGGAATTTCGTCCTATTATAGCGAATGATTGTGAGGAAAATCGTAAAAAAAATCGGCGTGTAGATATTGTTTTACTTAGGGAAAGCTTGGTTTTTGGTGAACCAAAATAAAAAAAGGAGGCCTAATGATGTCTCTAGAGATTAATGAAAATGAAATTAGTGAAAATGAAGTTACCCCCCAAAAAATCAATAAAAAACTATTAGCTGTTTTATTAATAGTTTTATTTTTAGTGATGTTGAGTTCCGGTTTCTTTGTTTACAAGCTTGTTTTGGCTAACTCTCTTGATGCGGAGAAATCTGTGACGAAAGTTGGTCCTATTTATGAGACTGAGGAATTTGTTGTTAATTTCTCCGGTTCAGTAAATCGTTATATTAAAGCTCAATTTGCTTTGGAGTTATCTAATAAAAAAGTAAAAAAAGAATTAGAGGAGAAAAAAGCTTTGTTGTATGATGCTGTTATTCTCATTTTATCAGAACAAAAAGGAGAGGTTTTGTCTTCTAAAGGTAAAGAAGTTTTGAAGAATAGTTTAATTCAGTCTATAAATAAGTTCCTTGATAAAGGGAGCGTAGAAAAAATTCATTATTTAATTTTTCAATTAACATAAAAAGTAATAGATGTATTTAAAGATGCCTCTGGGAGGTGAAAACATAAATGGCTGAGATTTTATCTCAAGAAGAAATTGATGCTTTGCTTTTGGCAGTAGAGTCGGGAGAAATAGATATAGAGTCTGTGAAGGATGTGGAAAGTGGTAAAATAGTTAGAGATTATGACTTTCGTCGTCCTAATAAATTTTCTAAAGACCAGCTTAATACGATAGAACTTATTTATGAAGACTTTTGTCGGTCTTTAGGTACCCTTTTTTCCGGCTTATTAAGAACTAGGGTTGTGGCTAAAGTAGGTTCTGTAGACCAATTTACTTATGATGAGTTTGTTCAAGCTATTCCTAATCCTACTATTTTAAATGTATTTAGTTTTTTACCTTTGGAGGGGAAGGGAATTTTAGAAATAAACCCGATTATTGGTTTTAGTATTATTGATCGACTTTTTGGGGGCCCTGGTTTAAGTACGGTTAAAGGTCGACCTTTAACTGAGATTGAGAAAAATGTTATTGAAAGAATGTCAGAAAAAATTCTAGTACTATTTAAAGATTCGTGGAGTATTTGTTATGAAGTCAATCCATTTTTAGAAGTTATTGAGATAAACCCTCAGTTTACTCAGGTGGTTTCTCCAACAGAAATGGTTGTGATAATAACCATAAATATAAAAATTGGAGAAGCTGAAGGGTTGATGAATATTTGTCTTCCTTGTTTGATGCTTGAACCGATAGCTGAAAAATTAAATACAAGATTTTGGTTTGCAGGGGCTTCTGGTACTTCTGCGAAAAATTATAGTCAATATTTACAGCAGGTAATTGAAAAAACAGAGGTACCGTTTTCCGTTGTTTTAGGGAGAGATAGTATAAAAATAAAAGAAATATTAGAACTTCAGACAGGTGATGTAATTCCTTTAGAAAAGAAAAAGGACAGTGATGTGGAGGTATATGTAGGTTCAAAGTTGAAGTTTTATGGGCAAGTGGGTTGTATAGGTAAAAAACTTGCGATTAAAATTAATAAAGCTTTTCGTGAAGGGAGTGATTAATGATGAATAATAATTTATTATCGCAGGAAGAAATCAACGTGTTATTAAAAGAAACACCGGATGTAACGGCAAATGCAGCTCAAAATGAAGGAACATCTGTTGTAAGTCTTAATGCAATGGAAAAAGATGTTTTAGGAGAAATCGCTAATATTTCTATGGGTTCTGCTGCTACAGCTTTATCATCATTATTAGGTAAAAAAACATCTATTACTACACCTCGTATTTCTCTTACAACATTAGATAAAATTCGGCAAGAATTCCCTCAAAATTATTTATCGGTTAATGTTAATTATACCAGTGGTTTGGAAGGATTAAATATTTTAATTATACATAGTCATGATGCTAGTGTTTTTGTTGATTTAATGATGGAAGGCGATGGCAGTAATCCTCCTCAAGAGTTAAGTGAGTTACATTTAAGTGTGATTAGTGAAGCGATGGAGCAGATGATGAATGCTTCAACGATGGCTTTAACTCAAACTCTAAAAAAATCGGTAGAAATGTCTTCCCCTGTTGTTAATCTCGCAACTTTTGCAGAAAATAATGTTTTAGCAAAAGAAGGTCAAGATGATGTAGTAAGAATAGCTTTTGATTTAATGGTTGAAGGCTTAGTTGATAGTGAAATGTTGCAAATATTACCTATTTCTTTTGCTAAGCAAATGGTTTCTGAGCTTTATAAAACAAATGATGATATATATAATAATCAAGTTTTAGAGAATGGAGAAAAAAACGCCAATTTCTTATCTAAAGGATCTGATAATGTTATGGGAACTGTAGCTAAACATGTTGAAGTAACCCCAGCTGAGTTTACTGTGTTTAATGAGCAAACAGAAGTTAAGGATAATGTTCCGTCTAATTTAGATTTAATTATGGATATTGGACTACAGTTATCTGTAGAGTTAGGGCGAACCAAGAAGAGAATTAAAGAAATCCTCAAATTAACTAAGGGTTCAATTGTTGAATTAGATAAATTGGCAGGAGAACCTGTGGATATTTTAGTTAATGGGAGTCTTTTAGCTAAAGGAGAAGTTGTAGTTATTGATGAAAATTTCGGGGTAAGAGTTACGGAGATAGTATCACCAACAGAAAGAATTAAAAATTTAAAATAAGTAGAGAAGACAATTGAATGGAGGGGATATTCACTTATGGTTCAAAGTATATTGATAGTTGATGATGCAGCGTTTATGAGGATGATGCTTAAAGAAATCTTAAAAAAGAATGGCTATAATGTGATAGGAGAAGCTGAGGATGGTACTTCAGCCATAACTAAGTATAAGGAATTAAAGCCTGATTTAGTGACAATGGATATAACCATGCCGGAAATGGATGGCATTACAGCCGTAAAAGAGATTAAAAAAATTGATAAAGATGCTAGAATCATTATGTGTAGTGCGATGGGGCAACAAGCAATGGTTATTGATGCTATTCAGGCTGGTGCACGAGATTTTATTGTTAAGCCCTTTCAGCCTGTACGCGTGATGGAAGCGGTGCAAAAAGCATTGGCTTAATTGAGGAGGAAAGATGTTAGCTACGATATTTTTTACTGCAGGAAGTCCTGAAATTGACCCTGTGATGGATTATCCAAGTGTTACTGCTTTATTTTTTCGGGTAATTTTTACTTTAATTTTTATTATTTTTGTAGCCTACTTAATTTTAAGGATTATTAAGAGACAGCAAAATCTTCAGCAAAATCAAAAAGAGTGGGTTAAAATTCTTGATTATCAAGCACTTGGAGTAAATCAAGGGTTATATTTGATGGAAATCTATGGTCTTACTTGTATTGTCGCTGTTAGTGAAGGACAGATTAATATTTTAAAAGAAATCGATACTGATACTGAAAGATGGGAGCAAGTAAAAAGTAGCCTTCTTGATGCAGAAGATTTGTTTACTAAAGGAATGGGAAGATTATTTACGCGCAAGAAAACTTCTCAAGGTAAAAAAAGTTTTACTAAAAGTGATTTTCAACAACAATTAGCCGAACAATTTCGAAGACATCAGCATCTCTCTCGTGGTATTTTCCAAGGGAGGGATAAAGATGAATAGATTTTTTAAAAAGAAAATTGTTTTGGTCATTTTACTTAGTGTTTTTATTATACTTTTTTTGTCAGTTGATGTGTTTGCTGCACCTATACCTTTACCTAAAATAGGGATTGAAGTTGATTCTGCTGATACGCCCCAGGAGGTTGTCCTTTCTTTACAAATCTTAGCCCTTTTAACTATTTTAACACTTGCACCTGCTATTCTGATTTTGATGACTTCTTTTACGCGGATTATTGTTGTATTTTCTTTTTTGAGAAATGCTTTGGCTACACAACAAATGCCTCCCAATCAAGTTTTAGTTGGGCTAGCACTTTTTCTAACATTTTTTATTATGGCTCCAGTATGGAGTGAGATCAATCAAAATGCTTTACAACCTTATCTTAATGAAGATATAACTCAAGAAGTCGCTTATGAAAATGCAGTTACACCTTTGCGCAATTTTATGTTAAAACAAACGAGAGAAAATGATTTGGCTTTATTTGTGAACATGTCTTTATCATCTAAACCTAATAGTCCGGAAGATATTCCTACTTATGTTGTTGTTCCCGCATTTGCAATTAGTGAATTGAAAACAGCGTTTCAAATAGGCTTTATTATTTATGTTCCTTTTATTATTATCGATATGGTGGTGGCCAGTACTTTAATGTCTATGGGTATGATGATGTTACCACCGATGATGATTTCTTTGCCGTTTAAGTTATTATTATTTATATTAGTAGATGGCTGGAATTTAGTTGTACAGTCTATATTAATGAGTTTTCATTGAGTTGCTATATTTCTATAAGGTAGGGAGTTAATATGACGCAGGACTTTGTAATTTATTTAGGGAAAGAAGCAGTATATACAATTTTACTATTATCTGGTCCTTTGTTAGGGGTTAGTTTATTAGTGGGCTTAATCATAAGTATTTTTCAGGCTACGACGCAGATTCAAGAGCAAACTTTGACTTTTGTCCCTAAAATAATCATGGTTTTTATTAGTTTAGTTATTTTTGGACCTTGGATGTTAAACTTGATTGTTGCTTTTACCACAAATCTTTTTTCTAGTATTCCGCATCTAACGCTTTAGGAATATTAATTTTAGGGGTATGTTTTGATGAATGTATTAGTTAGTTTTTTGACAGAATGGGATAAATTTTTAGTACTTTTAGCTAGATTGACGGGTATTTCTTTTATACCTGTTTTTAATACAAAAAATGTTTCGGTACAGTGGCGAGTTTTCTTTTTAGTAATCATTACTTTTTTTGCTTGGCTTTTAGGAATGGCAGAAGCAATCCCCGCTAATTGGCAATTACCGGTTTATGTTTTAACAATACTTACGGAAGTGCTTACTGGTATAGCGTTAGCTCTTGTGATTCAGTTTTTTTTTGCTGGAGTCCAATTAGCAGGACAGTTGATTGATACACAGATGGGTTTTGGGATTATGAATGTCGTGGATCCTTTAAGTGGAACTCAGGCTCCCATTTTAGGAAATTTTAAGTTTGTTTTAGCTATTTTAGTATTTTTACAAATTGATGCTCATCATCATTTTATAAAAGCACTTTTTGAGAGTTATGAAGTTATACCTATTGGACAGTGTGTTTTTCTTAGTCCACATTTTATACAGAGTTATCTTAATTATTTTGGAGATATTTTTATTATTGGTTGTAAACTTAGTCTACCGATAGTGGGTACATTATTAGTAACTGATTTTGTGATGGGGATTATGGCTAGAACCGTTCCTCAGATGAATATTTTTATGGTAGGGATGCCCATTAAGATTTTGATAGGTTTTTTTGTACTTCTCGTAACTATCCCTGTTTATATTTATTTATTAAATATTTCTTTTGAAAATGTGATTAAACAAATTTATAATTTGTTAAGGTGATAGAAATCAATCAAATACAAGATTTTAAAATTAATTTACAGTTTTTTGCTGGCGAAAAAACTGAAAAAGCGACTCCGCGTCGTAAGCGAGAAGCACGAAGAAAAGGACAGGTCGTTAAAAGTAATGAGGTCATTACAGTTTTGCTTCTTACTTTTGTTCTATTGGTTTTAAAGTTTTGGTTACCATATATTTGGCAAGATTTTAGAATTTTTTTTACTCATGTTTTTACATATACAAAAATAGAGTTCACTATAAATACTGCCGTAATTTTACTTTTAGAAATGATTACAGTTACGGCAAAAATGGCGGCTCCCATTTTATTTATTGCTATGATAGCGGGTTATACAGCTAATGTATTGCAAATTGGTTTTCTTTTTACGGCAGAACCATTAAAAATAGATCTTAGTAGGTTAAACCCTGTTAAAGGCTTCAAAAGGATATTTTCTAAGAGGGCTTTAGCTGAGCTAATTAAAACAATTTTGAAAACATGTTTAGTTGGTTTTGTAGCTTTCTATTTTCTTTTTAAACAATTACCTCGCCTAGCTTTACTTATGAATTTTCCTATTGACATTTCTTTATATACTATTGGGGAAATTACTTTTACAACTAGTTGGCGTATTATAGCTGTTCTTGTTTTTATTGCGATAGCTGATTATATTTATCAATTTTATGAATATGAAAAATCTTTAAAAATGAGTAAACAGGAAATTAAAGATGAATTTAAAACAGAAGAAGGCGATCCTTATTTAAAAGCTGAGTTGAAAGCAAGACAGCGTCAATTAGTTTCTCGGCGAATGATGCAGGAAGTCCCTGAAGCTACTGTAGTTATAACCAACCCGACTCATTTAGCAATAGCTATAAAATACGAAGATGAAATGGCAGCACCTATTGTTGTGGCTAAAGGTAAAGAATTTATTGCACAGAAAATAAAAGAAATTGCATTTGAACATGATATAGTAATTGTAGAGGATAAAAAACTAGCTCATATTCTTTACCGGGAAGTAGAAATTGGTATGCCTATTCCTGTTGAATTATATAAAGCGATTGCAGAAGTATTAGCTTATGTTTACAAACTTAAAGGTCGTTTCTAGGAGCGATGTGAATATGCCGGCACCATTTTTACAACGTAATTTAATGCGACATACTGATATCATTGTAGCTTTAGGAATAGTTGGCATTGTTATAATGATGATTATTCCTTTGCACCCTTCTTTACTTGATATACTCCTTGTTTTTAATATTACTTGTTCTTTAATTATTCTTCTTGTTACCATGTATAATAAAGAGCCTTTAGATTTTTCCGTTTTTCCTTCTTTACTTTTAGTGATGACCCTTTATCGGCTAGCTTTGAATATTTCTTCTACTCGTTTGATTCTGTTACATGCTTATGCTGGTGAGGTAATCAATCAATTTGGAGAATTTGTTGTTGGCGGAAATGCTTTTGTAGGGTTCATTATTTTCTTGATTTTGGTTATTATTCAGTTTATCGTTATTACTAAAGGGTCCGAACGTGTGGCTGAAGTAGCGGCCCGCTTTACCCTTGATGCTATGCCCGGGAAACAGATGAGTATAGATGCAGACCTTAATGCCGGGTTGATTTCGGAAGAGGAAGCTAGGGAAAGAAGAATAAAGATTCAACGTGAAGCTGATTTTTATGGAGCCATGGATGGTGCTAGTAAATTTGTTAAGGGAGATGCTATAGCTAGTATTGTTATTACCTTAATAAATATTTTAGGTGGTATGGCCATAGGTCTTTTACAACAAAAAATGGGTAGTATAGGGGAGGTTGCGCAAAGATATACTCTGCTTACGGTAGGGGATGGTTTGGTAAGTCAGATCCCTGCTTTGCTTCTTTCCACGTCAACAGGCATTATTGTTACGCGTGCTACCTCGAAAGAAAGTTTAGGAGTAGATATTACGAAACAGGTTTTTTCTCAACCTAAAGTATTAGCTATTGCTTCCGGTGTTTTAATTCTTCTCGGTTTAGTCCCGGGACTGCCGAAACTCCCTTTTATATTTTTAGGTTTTATAATGGGGTTTTTAGCATATAGTTTGTATAAATCTGCAGCCGCTTTATCGGAGGAAACAGCACAAAGTATTGATAATGAAGAAGTGGGAGAAATGAGGAAGCCTGAAAATGTTTATTCATTACTTCAAGTTGATCCTATTGAATTAGAAATGGGGTATGGTTTAATTCCACTTGTTGATACAGCTCAAGGTGGTGACCTTTTGGAACGTGTCGTTATGATTCGCAGACAATGTGCTTTGGAATTAGGGATAGTAGT
Organism: Peptococcia bacterium; assembly: GCA_050951605.1. GTDB lineage: Bacteria > Bacillota > Peptococcia > DRI-13 > DTU073 > DUTS01. The sequence goes on from JBMNJJ010000002.1 coordinate 567,050, forward strand.
TCCCCCTATTCGTATTCGTGATAATATGCAATTACCGCCCAATAATTATGTTTTAAAGTTACGAGGTGTACCTTTAGCTCAAGGTGAGATTATGCTAAATCAGTACTTAGCGATGGGTGGCGAAGGAGAACTAGCGGGAATACCTACAAAAGAACCGGCTTTTGGTCTTCCGGCGAAGTGGATTGGGGCTTCCTTAAGAGAACAAGCAGAAATGTCCGGTTATACAGTTGTCGACCCTCCTTCTGTGTTAGCTACACATATTACAGAGTTTCTGAAGAACAATGCTGCTGACATTTTAAGTCGGCAAGATGTGAAATCTCTTTTGGATAATTTAAAGAAGGAATATCCTGCTGTTGTAGAGGAAGTTGTGCCAAATCTGCTTTCTTTGGCAGAAATACATAAGGTGTTAAGTAACCTTTTACAGGAAAGAGTGCCGATTAGGGATTTAGTTTCAATTATGGAAGCATTGGGTGATTGGGCTTCTATAACGAAAGACCCGGAGTTACTTACCGAGTATGTACGGCAAAAAATAGCCAGACAGATTGCTCAATTGTATAAAGATGAAAAGGGTAAACTTTATTGTTTTACTGTAGATCCTCAAATTGAAAAGATTATTGGCGAAAGTGTGCAAACTGGTGACCAAGGAACCTATTTAGTTATTGATCCGGGTGTAGCTCAAGCAATAGTTAAAGAATTAATAACTTTGCTTGAAAAACGAAGTTTTATGGGAAAGCAATTTGTCGTTTTAGTTTCGCCTGTAATTAGGAGGTATTTTAGAAAATTAATTGAAAGAGTTTTACCAGGAGTTTCTGTGATTTCTTATAACGAAATACCTCCTCAGATAGAAATTGAGTCAGTAGGGATGGTGAAATTAAGTGCGAGTTAAGAGATTTGTAGCTGTAAACATGCAAGAAGCCATAGAAAAAATCAAATCGGAATTAGGAAATAATGCAGTTATTTTACATACTCGTTATTTTAAGGAAGGCGGTTTTTTAGGTTTGTTTCGTAAGAATTATGTTGAAGTAACGGCCGCCGTGGATAATGATACAAAAAATGATTTAGCTTTAATTAAAGAAAAGACACCGGGTGTTGTTAAATATGACCATGAAATTGTTTCTGATTTAGCGGAAATGCGTAAAATGATGCAAGAAATGTCTTATACGTTGGGGAATTTAGGAGAACCTAAGTTCCCTAAAGTAGGACAAGTCCTTTATCAACGTTTAAAAAAGCAAGAGTTAGATACAAATATAGCTCAAAAAATAGTAAAATTAACTTTAGACGAGTATTCTCAAATACCCTTGCAAACAAATGAGGAGCTAAATAAAATTTTCTTTGCTAATCTTTTAAAACCTATTCAAAAGATAAAATACATACCTGCTCAAGCGAAAAAGGGAAAACCTAAAATCTTAACTTTTATTGGTCCTACTGGTGTTGGTAAAACAACAACTATAGCTAAATTAGCGGCGATAAGTGCAGTAATGGAGAAGAAAAAGGTGGCCTTAATCACTGTGGATACTTATCGCATTGCAGCTGTAGAACAACTTAAGACTATTGGCGATATTATGAATGTTCCGGTCAAAGTTGTTTTTAATCCGGAAAATTTACAAGAATGTCTTCAGGAAATGCTTGATTTTGATGTTATTTATATTGATACTGCCGGTCGAAGTCATAAAAACGAAACACAAGTTAATGAGTTAAAACAATATTTAGAAAGTGCCCACTCTGATGATATTTTTTTAGTTTTAGCTAGTACGAGTAAATATCAGGATTTTTTAGATATTTTAGAGACATACCGTGATGTAAATATTACAAGTTTAATTTTTACTAAACTTGATGAAACTTCAAATTATGGTTCTATTTATAATCTTGTTTATAAAGAAAAACACCCTATTTCATATTTTGCTAATGGACAAAACATTCCCGATGATATTGAAACTGCCGAACCGCTCAAACTTGTACAAATGTTGATGAAGGAGTAATTATATGAATAACCAAGCTGATTCTTTACGGTTAATCGTTAAACAAATGAAAAATAGTCTTCAAGCACAAATAAATGGGGTAAATAAAGGTACTCGTGTGATTACTATTTCCAGTGGTAAAGGTGGCGTTGGTAAAAGTAATCTTTCTTTAAATTTGGCTTTAGCTTTAACAGAATTCAAGCAAAAAGTGATGCTCTTAGATGCAGATATGGGATTAGCAAATATTGATGTTATTTTAGGGCTTACTCCTTTTTATAATCTAGCCCATGTAATTATTGGAGAAAAGACTATTTCTGATATAATTATTGAAGGTCCATATGGTTTAAAAATTATTCCTGGCGGTTCCGGAATGCAGGAATTAGCTAATCTTAAAGATTGGGAATTAGAAAGTTTTTTAACAAAGCTAAGTAAAATAGAAGGTGAAGCCGATTATTTACTTATTGATACAGGCGCAGGACTTTCTAATACAGTGTTAAGTTTTGCTTTAGCTGCCGATGAATTAATTGTTGTAACTACTTCTGAGCCTACGGCAATAACAGATGCTTATGGTCTTATTAAAACTTTATGTCAGCAAGATTATCCGGGTCAAATATATATAGTGGTTAATCGGGCGACTTCACCTAAAGATGCTGCTATTGTTTATAATAAATTAAAAATAGCGGCTAATAAATTTTTAAATTATAATATAAGTTTTTTAGGTTTTGTTGTTGAAGATCCTAAAGTAGGTCAGGCTATTCAGGACCAAAAAGCTTTTATTATAGCTTATCCTCAGTCTACAGCGGCCAGCAATCTTTATAATATTGCGGCTAAAATTACGGACCGGGAAGGGCAACGTCCGCAAAATAAGGGTATAAAAAACTTTTTTAGTAAAGTGGTAGAATATTTTAGGTAGGTAATGGTGATGAATGACTTAAAAAAATTTTTAAAAATTAATCAATTGGTAAATATTGAGTTAATTAGTAAAACAGGAGAGTCTACGCGCTATCCTAGTCGTGTCGAAAACCTTACTGAAAATTCTCTCATACTTGTTGCTCCAATGAAAAATCGTCAGCCTCTTATTCTTGCTCCGGGTACTTCTCTGAATATTTGGTTATGGAATGATAAAGCGATTTATGTTTTTCGTACCTATTTACTCGAAAACATGGAAGCTTCAATAGCCAAAATTATAGTAGCGTATCCAAAATTAATCGAACGCGTGCAAAAGAGAGAATTTGTGCGAGTTGGTTTAGTGTTGGAAGTTCTTTTATCCTATTTTAATTCTCTAGGTGAGGAAGAAGTAATCCGTTGCCAATCAAGGGATATTAGTGGAGGAGGAATGATGCTTGTTTTAAAGAACTATGTTCCTCTTAAAAAAGGATATAAAATTAAGGCCCAATTCATGTTGGATAAAACCTTAATTAAGACTCCGGCAATAATAGTTTGGAATGACTGGGAATTGGACAGTGAAGGGATAGAGCGTAATCTTATAGGTATTAAGTTTACTAATATTGCTGAAACTGATCGTAAAATAATTATAAAAAGTGTTTATAAACGTCAAATTGAATTAAAAAGGAAGGGGTTATTCTAATTGAGTTCGCCAGCTACAAAATCTGTTTACCCCAGTGGCTTTTGTAAAACTATTGTGACCATAGGTGCATCTATGGGAGGGCCTAAAGCTCTCTGTGAAGTATTAAGTAAGATACCTACAGGGTTAAATGCAGCCTTTTTGATTGTTCAGCATTTACCTTCCGGTTTTAGCAAATCATTCGCGCAACGGTTAAATTCTCTTTCTTCTTTAACCGTAAAAGAAGCTGAACATGGTGAGAGAATAAAAGCCGATTATGCTTATTTAGCACCGGATAATTATCATTTGGAAGTAGGTTTTCTTAATAATAAGTTATCTCTTATTTTAAAGCAATCTCCTTGTGTTAATGGGCATAGACCTTCTGTGGATGTTTTAAAGAATTCTGTAGCTAAAATTAATTGTTCGAAAATTGGGGTGATTATGACTGGAATGGGTAGTGATGGTGCGCAAGGAATGTTAGAATTTAAAAAAACAGGCGCTCTTAATATTGGTGAAAGCGCGGAAACTTGTGTTGTTTATGGTATGTCCAAAGCTTCTCAAAAATTAGGAGCACTTGATTATGAAGTACCTTTATATAAAATTGCTGAATATATTGTTCAAGCTCTTAAAAAATGTTAGGAGGTGTTGTTGATGGATGTTTCTCGTTATCTTGATCTTTTTTTAGAAGAATCGATGGAGCATTTACAAACATTAAACATGGGACTATTAGGTTTAGAGAAAGACTCCAATAGGTTGGATCTATTGGATGAGATTTTCAGGGCTGCTCATACTTTAAAAGGAATGTCTGCGACGATGGGGTATGATACAATTGCTCAATTGACACATAAAATGGAAAGTCTTTTAGAGAAAATCAAGGATAGAAAATTTCTTTTGAATCAAGAAATTGTGAATACACTTTTTCAGTGTGTAGATGTTTTAGAAAAAATACTACTTATGATTAGGGAAGGCGAAACACCGGATCTGGATTTAGAAAAATTACTGAAGAAGCTCAAAAAACTGGAAAAAAGTCAAGTGATAGCTGATACAGATTTAGAAAGCAATCTAAAGGAAAATACCAAACAAGAAAGTAAACAAAAGTCGCAGCAACAAAAGTTAGTTAATCAATTTAACGAATATGAAAAAAATATTATTTATGAGGCACAGTCGCGAGGATTTAATGTTTGGAAAATTAGTATTAATCTTTCTTCTGATTGTTTAATGAAGGGTGTTAGGGCTTTCATGGTATTTCGTAATTTAGAAAATGTAGGAGAAATAATTAAGTCAGTACCTTCAGTGCAAGATATTGAAGATGAAAAATTTGATCGAGGATTTGTTTTATTCCTTGTTTCTAAAGAGGAGCAAAAAGAAATTGAGCAAGTTTTAAATATTTCTGAAATCATCATTAAAAATATCGAGAAAGTAAAAATTAAAAAATCAAAAGAAATTTTTCCAGATCTCCCCAGTAAGTCGGTTAAGATAAAAAATCAAACTCCTTTTACTTCTGGGAAAAAGCATAAGATTCACCAAACAGTCAGAGTTGATATTGAACGTCTTGATAAATTAATGAATCTTGTAGGTGAACTTGTAATCAATAAAACACGTTTGGAACAGATTTATTTTTCTAATGACTTACGTGGATTTAATGAGACAATAGAACAAATTAACCGTATTACTGCAGATTTACAGATGGTGGTACAGAATGTGCGAATGGTTTCTATTGAACAGGTTTTTAATCGTTTCCCGAGAATGGTTCGTGACCTTACTAAAGAATTAGGTAAAGAAGTTGAATTAATTTTAGAAGGAAAGGATACGGAACTTGATCGTACAGTAATTGATGAAATAGGAGACCCCTTGGTTCATCTTATTCGCAATGCGCTCGATCATGGTTTAGAACCTCCTAATGAAAGAAAGGCTATTCAGAAAAACCCTACAGGTATGTTAAAGTTATCGGCAAAACATGAAGGAAATCAGGTAAGTATTTGTGTAGAAGATGATGGACGGGGTTTAGATATTGAAGCTATTAAACGTAAAGCTTTAGAAAATAAACTTGTGACAGAAGCACAGCTGAAGATGATGGATGAACAAACAATTGTAAATTTGATTTTTAAGCCGGGTTTTTCTACGGCAAAAGTAGTAACTAATGTTTCAGGGCGCGGTGTTGGTTTAGATGTAGTTAAAAGTAAGATTGTTGCTCTTAGTGGTCAAATTTTTGTAGAAACAAAAAAAGGACAAGGGTCTCGTTTCCTTATTAAATTACCTTTAACCTTAGCTATAATTCAAGCACTTTTAGTTAAGGTGCAAGAGGAAGTTTTTGCTATACCTTTAGCTAATATTGATGAAACAACTAGTCTAGAGCCAGAAAAAATTAAAAATATTCACGGGCAGTTGGCGATGGTTTTGCGAGGCAAGGTGTTACCACTTGTTTATATACAAAAAATTTTAGAAGTTCCCGGTGATAAAGAAGTTGAAGAATTAAATGTCGTTGTTGTTCAGAAAGGTGAACAAAAAATTGGGCTTGTGGTTGAAGATTTGATTGGTCAACAGGAAATTGTGATTAGTTCTTTGGGAAAACTTCTTTCCGGTTTGCCGGGAATTGTGGGTGCCTCAATTTTAGGTGATGGAAAAGTTTCTTTAATACTTGATATTGGGACTTTGTTCTAAGGAGGAGATTGGTATGGAGAATCAATTTATAGCTTTAAAATTAGGTAATGAGGAATATGCTGTAGATATTCTTGCTGTAAAAGAAATTATTCGTTGGACGCATATTACACGGGTTCCTAAAGCTCCCTCTTTCGTCTATGGTGTAATTAATTTAAGAGGGAATGTCATCCCTGTGATTAATACTCATTTAAGGCTTCAGCTTCCCATTACGGAGACAACCGATAAATCGAGGATTATAATTTTTAATGTTAACAATTTAGTGATAGGGCTTACTGTTGATGAAGTTATTGAAGTAGTTACTTTAAATAATGAAATGCTGGAAAAACCGCAGATGGTTGAAGGTAATCATCGGTTTATTAAAAACATAGGAAAAATCAAAGACCGCTTAATCATGATTCTAAATTTACCTAAATTATTTGACTTTAATTTGAAATAAAAAAAGATAGGAGAATTATTGATGAAAGGCTATTTTGATTTAAATGAAATGCAGTTAGATGCCCTAAAGGAAGTTAGTAATATTGGTGCTGGTAATGCAGCCACTTCTCTTTCCATGATGTTAGGTCGTAAAATAGATGTATCTGTACCTAAAGTGAACCTTGCTCCTTTTGCTGAAATTGTAGAAATTATAGGAGGGGCAGAAAAGGAAGTGGCAGGTGGATATCTATTTGTTAATGGAAATACTCCAATGGGAATTTTATTTATATTACCTTTAGAACAGGTTTCGCGTTTCCTTGATTTATTGTTCGGTTCGATGTTAAAGAATCCAACAGTTAATACCCAACAGGATTTTATGTTAAATGAAATGCAGGAATCGGCTTTAATAGAGATTGTAAATATTCTTGCAGGTTCATATTTAAATGCTTTGGGAATTTTTACACAGCGTGTTTTTGTTCCTTCTGTTCCGGCCTTAGCTATTGATATGGTAGGGGCAATATTGGGTGAAGTTTTACAAAGTGTAGGTAATGTTAGTGACTATGCTTTAATTATTGAAAATATGTTTTGTGAAGAAGAAAAACAGATCAATGGATACTTCTTTCTTCTTCCTGAACCGCAAACATTAGAAATATTATTAAATGCTCTAGGAGTGTAATTAATGTCCAAAGAATCAGTTAGGATAGGTATAGCTGAATTTAAAATAGCTCGTACTCCAGTTAGTATTCTTACAACGGGGTTGGGGTCGTGTGTAGGAATTTGTTTATGGGACCCCTTCATAAAAATTGGGGGAATGGTTCATATTATGTTACCGGACAGTAAGCAAGGGCGGAATGTAATTAATCGAGCCAAATATGCTGATTCCGGAGTTGAATTACTTATTGAGGAATTATGCAAAAATGGTGCTCGTGAAGGTCGTCTGGTGGCTAAAATTGCTGGGGGAGCTCAAATGTTTAATTTCCCTAATACTAATGAGATGATGAAGATAGGCAATCGTAATATAGTTGCCGTAAAGAATGTATTAAAAATTAATAAAATTAAACTTTTAGCTGAAGATACGGGAGGAAACTATGGGCGGACTATTGAATTCTTTACTGAAAACGGTCAATTGCTTGTTAAGAGTATACATAAAGGAGTTAAGGTTATTTAATGGAACCTCATAATCTCTGGAAAGAATATTTTTTAAATAGAGACCCGTTAATTAAAGAAGAATTGATTGTACATTATATTTCCTTAGTCCAAAAAATAGCTAAAAAAATGGGTTATGCCTTACCGGCACATATGGATCAGGATGATTTATATAGTTACGGTATTTTTGGACTTTTGGAGGCCATTGATCGATATAATCCTAATTTGGGTGTACCTTTTGCTGGTTTTGCTATTAAAAGAATCAAAGGTTCGATCATTGATGGAATTCGTAAAGAAGATTGGCTCCCTATTTCTGTAAGAAAAAGAGCTAAACAAGTGGAACAAGCATATGAAAAAATAGAGATGCAGTTAGGTCGAAATGCTACAGATGAAGAAATTGCTTGTGAATTAAAAATTAATATAGAAGAATTATCCCAATGGTTAAGAACGTTACAATATATTACAATTTTATCCCTTGATGAATCACTCGGTGAGGAACAAGAATTTTCTTTAAAAGATAATCTTTTTAATTCTGATAGCCCGAATCCTTTACAAATTGCAGTAGAAAAAGAAATAAAAACAATTCTCGTTCAAACTATAGAAGAGTTGCCTGAAAAAGAAAAGCTCGTTATTAGTCTGTATTATTTTCATGACTTATCAAATAAAGAGATAGCTCAGGTAATGGATTTATCTCCCTCGCGGATTTCTCAGCTTCATACTAAAGCGATTTTTAGATTGCGGGGAAAATTATCTCAACTCAAAAAAAAATCGAGGCAAGGTGAAAAAAATGTATGATTTTAAAAAGACGTACCAGTTGCAAAAAGGTGAAGGTATTTATCTCACTGTTAAAAATGATGTGAATGTTTCTTTTCCTGTAAAGTTAGAAAACTTATATTATGAATTAGCTCAGCGTAAAATTTCTTATGACCCTCATTTTATAAAAAAGTGTTTTCAAGAAGCGACAGGAAAAAAAGAACAAATTGCGCCTTTGCAAGCCGGGCAAATTTATAAGACTTTGTTAGAGGTACAAGTTTCCGCTGATAAAATGGAAGCAGTTTTAAAAGTCTATCCTTCATTAGATGGAACCCTTTTAGAACTTAAGGCTTTTGAGCAGTTTCTTAGTGCAAAGGGGATAAAATTTGGTCTTAAAACTGAAATATTTCCGGAAGTAGTTAAGATGCAGTCTAATTATTGTGAATGGTTAATTGCGGAAGGTAAATCATCTGTAAATGGAGAAAATGGCAGTTTACAATTTCATTTTCAAAAAGGTGAACATGATTTAAAACCCAAGGTATTAGAAAATGGTGGCGTAGATTTTTATGACCTTAATTTAATTCAAATTGTAGCAGCGGGAACAACACTTGTGGAAAGAATTCCGCCTACCGAAGGTATAAAGGGGAGGAACGTTTTAGGAGAAGATATTAAAGCTAAGCCCGGAAAAGATGTACGTCTTCCTTTAGGAGTAAATACAGAAATAGTTGATGATGAGACAAAGCTTATTTCGAAGATAGATGGACATATTAGTTATGTCAATAAAAAAGTAAATGTTTATCCTACATATGAAGTTAAAGGTAATGTTGATTTTAACACAGGTAATATTAAATTTCCCGGTAATGTAATTGTGAGGGGAAGTGTAATCAATACTTTTACTGTAGAAGCGGGCGGAGATGTGGAGATTTATGGCAATTTAGGAGGAACAGTAATTGCGGAAGGGAATCTTCATATTAGAAAAGGGATTATTCAGGGTGAGGTAAAGGTTAAGGGTAGTATTTATGTTCGCTATATAGAAAATGGTAGTGCTTTTAGTAAAGAAGATATTTTTGTGGGCGAGGCAATTATGCATAGTACAATTAAAGCTGGAAAAAAATTATCCGTAAGTGGTAAAAGAGGTTTAATTGTAGGCGGTCATATTTCTGTAGGAGAAGAAGTATCAGCTAAAAACATTGGTTCGCCTATGGGTACAAGTACTATTTTGGAAGTGGGTTATGTTCCTGAATTAATTGATGAATATAAAGTAGTTTGTACACATTTAAAACATTGTCAAGAGAATAAGGAGAAAAATGATAAAATATTAAATTCATTTGAAAAAATGAAAGCTACAGGGAATTTTACTTCGGGAAAAAATAAACTTTATCTTAAAGTTTGGGAAACTCAATATCAAAATGAAAAAGAAATAGAAAAGTTACAAAAACAAAAAAATCTATTAGAACTTCAATTTGGAGATATTAGTGAAGCTCGTATTAAAGTACAGGATACTATTTATAGCGGAGTGGTACTCAATATGGGAAAACATACATTGCATATTCTTGAAGAGAAATATCGGGTGGTATTTCGTTTAGAAGATTATGAAATCAGGGGGTTTAATTTATGACAATTAAATCTGTTGATATGCAAGTATTGGTTCCCCGGGTTAGTGAAGTCGAAAGAATTAATAGAACTGTTCAGGGTCAACAACAGACTGATCAACAAATAATGAGTCAGGTAATTCAAGAAAATTTAAAGCATAAGGAGAAGATTGTTAATCAGATGCAAGCTACAGAACAAAAGAAAATAGAAAAAGAAGCAAAACAAAAAAACAAAGAAAATAGTAAACAAAAAAAGGGGTCTGCTAGTTCTAATTTAGAAACTATTGAACAAAAAAGTGAAGAGAAAAAGGATGAACATAAGATTAATATGGGTAGATATCTTGATATAAAGATTTAAAAGATTTGTGGAGGGGTATCTTTTGAAGATAATTATTATAAACTTAATAACGATACTAATAAATATCATATTTGTTATTTTAATTTTTATAAAATTTAACGAGTTAAACTTTTTAAAAGAAGAATATATTTCTTTAAAAAACGATCTTGATGAACTGCTTTATGAAAATTCGTATTTATCTACACAGTATTTAGATAATTTGGAAGAAAAAATTACTGAAGGCGAACAACTTCTTCAGGACTTGGCTGAGAAGAAAAAAAGGCTGGAAAAAGGCAATGTTCTTGTTGATGAGGATGATGAGGAAAGATATAATCCTGTTACTTTAGAAATTTCCAAATTGCTGAAACAAGGGAAATCAATTACGGAAATTGCGGAAAGACTCAATACAACCAAAGGTGAAGTAGTTCTTCGCTTAAATTTGGCGAAAAAAATAGCCGGGCAAAAATAAAAAATATATAAAAAAGTTTGTGTGAAAGGATATATTTATGTTATACTAACAAATGGTGTAAAAAATACACACGTTATTGGATTTATTTCAGGGTGCCGTTAGTCGGTTTGAAGTAAAGGTGATAATAACGGAGGTAAAACCATGGGGAGGGAGGTGTAGCAATGTCTGTCATTACAATGAAGCAATTATTGGAGGCTGGTGTACACTTTGGGCATCAGACTAGAAGATGGAATCCTAAAATGGAGCCGTATATTTTTACGGAAAGAAATGGTATTTACATTATTGATTTGCAAAAAACAGTAACGAAAGTAGAAGCAGCTTATGAATTTATTCGGAGTATTGTTTCTAATGGTGAGCATATTTTGTTTGTTGGTACCAAGAAACAAGCTCAGGAAACAGTTAAAGAAGAAGCAGAGCGTTGTGGGATGTTTTATGTTAATCAACGTTGGTTAGGGGGAACATTAACTAATTATCATACCATTAAAAAAAGGATTCAGCGTTTAAAAGAGCTTGAAGAAATGGAGGCAAAGGGTACTTTTACGGTATTACCCAAAAAAGAAGTAGCTGGTTTAATGGCTGAAAGGGAGAAACTGCAAAGGTTTCTGGGCGGAATTAAAGATATGCCTGGTTTACCTGGTGCTCTTTTTATTATTGATCCCCGTAAAGAACATATCGCTGTAGCTGAGGCGCGACGTTTGGAAATTCCTATTGTAGCTATTGTGGATACCAATTGTGACCCTGATGAAATCGATTACATTATTCCCGGAAATGATGATGCGATTAGAGCCGTAAAGTTAATTACGAATAAAATGGCTGAAGCTGTTTTGGAAGCTAATCGCGGACAAGTAGGGGATGAAGTTGGTGAAGAACAAGAAGTTGAGCAAGTAGTTGAAGAACAAGAGCAAGAAGTAACTACTGAAGATGGTGAATAATTATTATAAGGGTGACCAGGGGAGGCAGGACCCTTGTCACTTTTTTTTACTTAATTATGCGAAGTTTTTTTAGGGAATAATAAGATACAATTAGCAAAGGGGGCGAAAACATGATTACTATGGAAATGGTTAAAGAATTACGTGAGCGTACCGGTGCAGGTGTTCTTGATTGTAAAAAGGCACTTACGGAAAAAGACGGTAATTTAGAAGAAGCGATTGCTTATTTACGTGAAAAAGGATTAGCAGCCGCAGCTAAAAAGGCAGGTCGAATTTCTGCTGAAGGAATTGTAGAAGCATATATTCATGGTGGTAGGATTGGTGTTTTATTGGAAATCAACTGTGAAACTGATTTTGTAGCTAAAACTCCTGCCTTTAAAGAATTAGCAAAGAATATTGCGATGCAAATTGCAGCTTCCCGCCCTGAATATGTGCAAAAAGAAGATGTGCCGGAAAATGTATTGGAAAAAGAAAAGGAAATTTTGCGGTCACAAGCTTTAAATGAAGGCAAACCGGAAAAGATTGTTGAAAAAATGGTAGAAGGTAGAATTAAGAAGTTTTATAAAGAGATTTGCTTACTTGAACAACCTTATATCCGAGACCCGGAAAAGACAGTTCAAGATCTTATTGTTGAGCAGATTGCTAAAATTGGTGAAAATATTAAAGTAAGACGTTTTGTTCGTTATGAAGTAGGGGAAGGGCTACAAAAAAGAGAAGAAAACTTCGCCGATGAGGTTATGGCTCAGCTTAATAAATAATTATGTATATTTTAATAAAGAGAACACATTGTGTTCTCTTTATTAAAATACAATTATACTTATATAAAAAAAGGTTTTTATTTATTAATGTAGAATTTTATAGATTGGAGGATTATTTATCGTATGATTCAATCAAAATATAAAAGGGTTATTATAAAACTTAGTGGAGAAGCATTAGCCGGACAGCAAAAATTTGGTCTTGAACATCAAATTTTAGATTCTATTTCCCGGCAGGTAAAAGAAATTCTTGAGGCGGGTGTGCAAACAGCAATTGTTGTTGGTGGAGGTAATATTTGGCGAGGGGTTTCGGGAAGTGCACGAGGAATGGATCGGGCTACAGCTGATTATATGGGGATGCTGGCTACTGTGATTAATGCTCTTGCTTTACAAGATGCGTTAGAAAATGTTGATGTAGATACGAGAGTTCTTTCTGCTATTGAAATGAGACAGATAGCGGAACCTTATATTAGAAGAAGGGCAATACGTCACTTAGAGAAAGGTCGTGTAGTTATTTTTGCTGCCGGTACCGGAAACCCGTTTTTTTCTACTGATACTACAGCTGCTCTTCGTGCTGCTGAAATTGAAGCTGAAGCAATACTTATGGCGAAGAAGGTTGATGGGGTTTATGATTGTGATCCTCTAAAAAATCCTGTTGCTAATAAATTTAGTTCTCTTAATTATATTGATGTTTTAAATAAAGGGCTTGGTGTAATTGATTCTACGGCCACAACTTTGTGTATGGACAATAATATACCACTCATTGTTTTTAGTATTCTGGAGGAAGGAAATATTAAAAAAGCCGTCATGGGTGAAAAAATAGGTACATATATTGGGAGGTAGAGAGATGTTTAAAGATGTTTTTATGGAAGCCGAGGATAAGATGAAAAAAACTATTGAGGTTTTGCGAAAAGAATTTTCAACGATGCGAGCAGGAAGGGCTAATCCTGCTCTTCTGGAAAATATTAAGGTAGAGTATTATGGAACATTAACTCCAATTAATCAGCTCGCCAATATATCAGCACCGGAACCGCGTCTTTTGACAGTACAACCGTGGGATAAAAGTGTTCTTGCGGAAGTGGAAAAAGCGATTTTAAAATCAGATCTTGGCTTAAATCCAAGTAATGATGGAAATATTTTACGGATTACTATTCCACAGTTGACTCAAGAAAGAAGAGAGGAATTAGTCAAAGCCGTAAAGAAGAAAACAGAAGAGGCTAAAGTTGGTATTAGAAATATTCGTCGTGAAGCCAATGATAATATTAAAAGGAGAGAAAAAGACAAAGGAATTTCTGAAGATATAACAAAAAAAGGACAAGAACAGATTCAAAAAATAACTGATAAATATATTGAAGAAACAGAACGTATTTTAGCAGCTAAAGAAAACGAGATTATGGAAGTATAAATATAGGAGTATAAAATGGAAGAAGGGAAATTACCCCCTCGCAGAGGGGGTTTTCATCTTAGGGGGGATAAACCAATATCTATGTTGGCGTTTCTAAAAAAGTTTTTCAAGAATTCTTCTTGTCTTACTCAACAAGAAATTATAAAATTACCATTACCTCGTCATTTAGCGATTATTATGGATGGCAATGGACGTTGGGCGAAGACAAAAGGGCTTCCACGTACAGTTGGGCATAGAGCAGGAGCTGAAACATTAAGAGCAATTGTAGAAACATGCGCTCAATTAGGACTTGATTATTTAACTGTGTATGCTTTTTCTACAGAAAATTGGAAAAGGCCGTCGGAAGAAGTTGATGCTCTGATGGAGCTTCTAGTAGAATATATTGATCAAGAACTAAATGAATTGAAACAAAATGGTATTAAAATAAAAACTATAGGTAATATATCTCAACTGCCTTCATTAGCAAAAACTAGAGTTGAAAAAGCAGAAAAGGAAACAGAACATAATCAAAAGCTTGTTTTACAAATAGCTTTAAATTATGGAGGAAGAAAAGAAATTCTTGATGCTGTAAATAGAATTACTAGCGAAATTGCTGCCGGAAGACTTTCGGTAGGGACTATTGATGAATCCCTTTTTGAACAGCATCTTTATACCGCCGGTATTCCTGACCCTGATTTGCTTATTCGCACAGCCGGAGAATTACGGCTGAGTAATTTTCTTTTATGGCAGTCCGCTTATACTGAATTTTGGTTTACAGATGTGTTTTGGCCTGATTTTACAGCACAGCATTTATATCAAGCTATTTATGATTATCAATATCGGCAACGTCGTTTTGGTGGATTGAAATAATAGTAAGGAGAAAGTGAAATCATGCTTTGGCAAAGGATTATTAGTGCTATAATAGGCATACCTTTATTAATCTTTATTGTTTTTAAGGGTGACCCTTATTTACTTTTAGCGGTGTTTTTATTAGCTTTGTTTGCTCTTTTAGAGTTTAAAAATATGATTAAGAGTGCACAATGTAATGGCTTGGTCTTACTTTTATGGGTAGGGGCACTTTTATTTCCGCTGATTTTTCTGTTAAAATATAATTATATTCTTCCTATTTTTATTTTTTATCTTTTATTTTGTTTAGGTTATTATGTTGTTTATTATCCTCGCTATTCACCTCTTGATTTATCATTTACATTGCTCGGCGTGCTGTATATCTTACTAGGCTTTTTTCATTTGCTTCTTTTACGTCATTTACCAGGAGGCTTTTGGTTAGTTGTTTATGTGTTTATTGTAGTGTGGGGTACTGATACCGGGGCTTATTTTACAGGCATGATTATTGGAAAACATCAGCTAGCTCCTTTGATTAGTCCGAAAAAAACCTGGGAGGGTTTTGTTGGTGGTTTGCTTGTAGGTGTTTTTGCTGCATATATATATAGTATTTATATACCTTTAGGTACTGGACAGATTTTGTTTTATATTGCTCCATTTGTATCTCTTGCCGGTCAACTTAGGAGACCTTTTTGAGAGTTCCTTAAAAAGATTTGCTAAGATTAAGGACTCCGGTCAAATTATTCCCGGGCATGGCGGGATTTTAGATAGATTTGACAGCACCTTATGGGCGGCTCCTGTAACGTATTATTTATTAATAATTTTAGAAAGGTTGTTGTAAAGGTGAATCCGGAAATAGAGAGGTATAAAAAAAAGCTATTAAAAATTTCGGTTATTTTTTTAGTTTTGTTAACCCTGTATTTTGCTGTGGCTTATTTTATTCCAATAACTTATGATGTGTTTGCTTTTTTATTAAAAGGTTTATTACCTTTTATTTTGGCGATAATTGTAGCCGTTTTAATTGATCCTCTTGTTAATTGGTTAGAAAGTAAAAAAATAAAAAGAGGATTCGCTGTACTTATTGCCTTAATTTTACTTATTGTGTTGATTTCATTTATTTTAATTGTGGTAATTTCACGTTTAGTTATTGAGCTTTCCGATCTGTATCAACATGTACCTTTTTATACACGGAATATTTATAGTTATTTTTTGGATTCTTTGGAGGTTATCAGAAATTTCCTTTCGAGTAATCCTCTTCCTCAAGAAGCACAAACAGCAATACTTAATAGTATGAATGCAGTGATTGACCAGACGGGTAGTATCATCGCTAAAATAATGAATTTTCTTTTTGGTTTGCTTGCAGGCTTACCCGGATTTTTTACAATTTTACTCGTATCTGCTTTGGCTACGTTTTTTATTAGTAAAGATAAAGTACGTTTAACTCAACTTTTTTATAAGATAATTCCCTCAAAATATTTGCAGCCTACTACGGGCTTGTTTACACATATCAGTAATGCTCTTGTTGGTTTTTTTAGAGCGGAGCTTATTTTGATTAGTATAACTGCTATTTTAGCGACCATCGGTTTATATATTTTGGGTATAAATTATGCTTTTACTATTGGTATAATTATTGGTTTTCTTGACCTTTTACCTGTTGTAGGACCGGGGACTTTGTTTATTCCCTGGGCTCTAATTACCTTGTTTTTTGGTAATATTAAAATAGGTTTAGGGCTAATAATTTTATATGGCATAATTACTGTTGTACGCCAGGTAACCGAACCTAAAATTCTATCTCAAAATATAGGATTAAATCCTTTGGCTGTTTTATTAGCGCTTTATTTAGGCTTAAAGTTTTTAGGAATTTGGGGCATTATTATCGGACCATTTATTTTTATCATTATTAAAGGAATAATGGAAGGTTGGCGTCCTAATTATTAGTACCGGAGGTAGAAGATACGATGAAAAAAATTGTTATTTTAGGGTCCACCGGTTCCGTAGGAAGGCAGGCTTTACAGGTAGTTGATGAATTCCCGGATAAATTTAAGATTATCGGTTTAGCAGCTGGTTCAAATATACAATTACTAGCTAAACAGGTTAATAAATATCAGCCACAATATGTTTCCATAGGTTCTAAAGAAGATGCCGCTTTACTACAAAGTTTAAGTAAGCATAAGGTTGAAGTTTTCAATGGAAAAGAAGGGTTAGTGAATTTGGCCCAAATTGAAGATATTGACCTTATTTTAATTGCGGTAAGCGGAATTAACGGGTTATTACCGACTTTAACAGCATTAGAAAATAAAACAACGGTAGCTTTAGCTAATAAGGAAACAATTGTTACAGCAGGTTCTTTAGTTATGGAGAAGGCAAAAAAATATGGTACAACAATCATTCCTGTAGATAGTGAACATTCCGCATTGTTTCAATGCTTAGAAAAGGAAAATATTACTGCCGTTGAAAAATTAATTTTAACAGCTTCCGGTGGTCCTTTTTTAAATGCTACTCCAGACGAATTAAGTAATGTTTCTCCGCAAATGGCACTAAGTCATCCTAATTGGAAAATGGGAGCAAAAATTACTGTAGATTGTGCCGGCTTGATCAATAAAGGATTAGAAATAATTGAAGCACACTGGCTCTTTGGTATGCCTTATGAAAAGATTGAGGTAGTGATTCATCCCGAGAGTATTATTCATTCTCTGGTGCAATATAAAGATGGGGCAGTTTTAGCACAACTCGGTTGTCCCGATATGAGGATCCCTATTCAATATGCTTTTACCTATCCGGAACGTTTCGCTAATTCTTTCCCCAGATTAGATTTTCAAGAGTTGGGTAAAATCTCATTTAGTAAACCGGATTCCGTTCGTTTTCCAGGGTTGTGGTTAGCAATTGAAGCCGGTAAAATTGGCGGCACAATGACTACTGTTTTTAATGGGGCTAATGAAGAAGCAGTTAGATTTTTCCTAAAAGGATGCATAAAATTTATAGAGATCCCTCAAATTATTGAAAAGGTTATGAAGCAACATCAAATTTTGGCTGATTTTCAGATTGAGGATATCTTGGAAATTGACCAGTGGGCTCGCTTAAAAGCAAAAGAAGTAATAGCAGGTTTATAAAGGGGGCTAGTTAATTTGCAAACTTTCATTGTTTCGTTAATTGTTTTTGGGGTTATTATTTTTGTGCATGAATTTGGACATTTTATTTTGGCTAAATTAACCGGAGTACGTGTAGAAGAATTTAGTTTAGGGATGGGGCCTCAAATTATAGGGCAGAAGAAAGGTGAAACTCTTTATAGCTTTAGAGCATTACCTTTAGGTGGTTTTTGTAAAATGACCGGCGAAATTATGGTTGATAAAGACGCTCCTCCTGACCCTAAAAGTTTTAATGATAAACCACTTTGGGCACGTATGTCAGTAATTATTTCCGGTTCTTTAATGAATTTTTTATTGGGTGCTGTAATTTTTGTGATGATGTTTTCAGTTGTGGGTCTTCCTAAAGATTATGCTAATTTTATTGGAGATGTTATACCGGGTAGTGCCGCAGAAATAGCAGGTATACAACCAAATGATGAAATAATTAGTATTAATGGTAAGCCTTTAAACAGTTGGAGCGAGATTACGGGTATAATTCATCATAGTGCCGAAAAAGCATTAGTAATAGAATTAAAGAGAAATGAACAGATTTTTAAAGTTTCCGTTATTCCCCAATATGACTCGGAAAGACATGTGGGGCTTATTGGGATTGTCCCTCGCGACCCAATTTTAGAGCGGATGGCTTTATCAGCGGGGGTTATAAAAGGGTTTACACAAACTTATGAATTAACGGTAGAGATGATTCGTCAATTAGGGCTATTGATTAGTGGGCAAGTATCTTCAGATGGTGTTGCAGGTCCAGTAGGTATTATTCAAATTATTGGGCAGTCGGCTCGTTTAGGTTGGATTAATGTAGCGTATTTAACTGCTTTGATTTCTATTAACTTAGGCTTGATTAATCTTTTGCCGATCCCGGCTCTTGATGGAGGTCGGTTGTTCTTTTTAATTATTGAAGCTGTGCGAGGTGGAAAAAAGGTAGAGCCGGAAAAAGAAAATTTAGTTCATTTTTTAGGCTTTGCTTTATTGATGGCGTTAATGGTTTTTATAACTTATAAAGATATTATTCGTTGGCTTACGGGTTTTTAGATAAATGGGGGAAAAAGGGAAAATAATTAGAAAAGAGGTTTGTTCAATGTATTTTAGTAATCTTTTTGCACCAACATTACGTGAAGTTCCTGCAGAAGCGGAAGTAGTTAGTCATCAGCTCTTAGTAAGAGCTGGTTTTATTCGTAAATCTTCTTCAGGTGTTTATACGTATTTACCACTTGCCTGGAAAGTTTTACAAAAAATTTCAGCTATAGTTAGAGAGGAAATGAATAAAGCTGGAGGGCAAGAAATTTTAATGCCCATTATTCAGCCTGCTGCAATTTGGTTAGAATCAGGAAGATGGCAGGTATATGGTAAAGAATTATTTCGTTTACAAGATCGACATGAACGGGATTTTTGTCTTAGCCCTACTCATGAAGAGCTTGTTACTGACCTTGTCCGTTCTAATGTTTATTCTTATCGTCAACTTCCTTTATCTTTGTATCAGATTCAAAATAAATATCGAGATGAACGACGTCCACGCTTTGGTTTAATGAGAGGTCGTGAATTTATTATGAAAGACCTTTATTCTTTTGACAGGGATGAGGAAGGTTTGGACGTAAGTTATAAAAAAATGTATGAAGCTTATAGTACAATCTTTAAACGCTGTGGTTTAGATTTTCGTCCTGTTGAAGCTGATTCTGGTGCTATTGGTGGAAGTATTACTCATGAATTTATGGTTTTAGCTGAATCAGGGGAAGCGGAGATTGTGTATTGTTCTGCTTGTGATTATGCGGCAAATGTAGAAATAGCTCCTTGTTTACCTGGAGAAAACAGTCAAGAGATGGTTCAAGAAAGCGAAAAAGTGGCTACACCTAATCAGATGACCATAGAAGATGTATCAGAATTTTTAAATGTACCTGAACAAAAGTTGATTAAAACATTGTTTTATCAAGCTGATGAGGAAATTATTGTGGTTTTAGTCAGGGGAGATAGAACAATTAATGAAATTAAATTACAAAAATTACATCCCGCACTTAATTTAGAAATGGCTTCTGCGGAAAAAATAAAAGAAATAACGGGGAGCTGTCCCGGATTTGTAGGTCCGATAGATTTAAAGAATATTAAAATATATGCTGACGAAGAAATCAAAACAATGGTTAATGCTGTTTGTGGAGCAAATGAGGAAGGGTATCATTTAATCAATGTACAACCACAAAGAGATTTTACTGTTTTTGCGTATGGTGATTTACGGATGTGTGAAGCAGGTGAGCCTTGCCCTTATTGTCATGCTGCTTTAAAAAAGGCACGGGGGATTGAAGTAGGACAAGTCTTTAAGTTAGGAACAAAATATAGTGAAGCACTTGGAGCAAAATATAATGATGAAAAGGGACAAGAAAAGTTAATGGTAATGGGTTGCTACGGTATAGGTATTAGTCGAACTATGGCTGCAGCAGTAGAACAAAATTATGATGAAGAAGGGATTATTTGGCCTGTCTCTATAGCTCCTTATCATGTTGTTATTATCCCTGTATCTGTAAAAGATGACTTGCTTTGGCAAGAGTCTTTAGGGATATATAAAAAGTTGCAGGAAAAAGGTGTTGAAGTTATTCTTGATGACCGTGATGAACGGGCAGGAGTTAAATTTAAAGATGCAGATTTAATAGGTTATCCGATTCGGCTTACCGTAGGTAGAAAATTTAAAGAAGAGAAAAAGATTGAGCTAAAATTACGTGATGATAAAGTAGTAAGATTTATTGATAATCAGGAGATAATAAAGATGGTAGTGGATATCTTGGCTAGAAAATTGAAATGCTAATAATGAGAATTAAGTAAGGAGGCCTACCTAATGAGTGTCACGACCATTATCCCTGCATATAATGAAGGAAAATACATTAGCAATGTCCTTAAATCATTGCAGAATGTGGAAGAAATTACGCAAATAATAGTGGTGAGTGATGGCTCTACGGATAATACGGTGCAAGAGGCTTTAAATTGGGGGGCACAGGTGATTGCTCTTCAGGAGAACATTGGTAAAGGCGGTGCCTTAAACATAGGTCTCCAGTATTCTTTAGAAGATATAGTTTTGTTTCTCGATGCTGACTTACTTGGCTTAACAGAACAACATATTCTAGATTTAATTAGCCCGGTAATTAATGGTCAAGCAGAGATGACTGTAGGTATTTTTGAAAATGGACGTTTGGTGACAGATATGGCTCAGGTTCTTTCTCCTTACTTATCGGGTCAACGTTGTATAAAAAAAAGATGTTTAGAACAAATAGAGGATTTAGCTATTTCGGGTTTTGGGGCGGAAACAGTTTTAACACATTATGCACAGCAAAAAAAACTACAAACAGTTTATGTTCAATTACCTAAGATGTCGCATGTGATGAAGGAAGAAAAATTAGGTTTAGTTAAAGGTTTTGCCTATAGAATGAAAATGTATTGGGAAATTGCTAAAAAAGTGCGTATGGGAGGATAGGAAATGGAACATGAAATGACGGTAGCTTTACGTCTGTTTCTTGCTGCTTTTTTAGGTGGGCTGATTGGTTTAGAAAGAGAAAGCGTGAATAAAGCAGCTGGTTTAAAAACACATACTTTAGTTGCTTTAGGCTCTTGTTTAATTATGCTAACTTCTATTGAAATATTTGAAAGTATCGGAAAAGGCGTTATTGGTGACCCTGCCCGAATTGCTGCTCAAGTCGTTAGTGGGATTGGTTTTTTAGGAGCAGGTACAATTATGAGGTCGGGTTTTGGTATTAAAGGTTTGACTACTGCTGCATCTTTATGGATTGTGGCGGCAATTGGATTGGCTGTAGGGCTAGGCAGTTATTTTTCGTCTATTATTGCTACGGTAATTGTTTTTTTAATTCTTCTTTTTATGCCGCGTTTTGAAAAAAAAGTGAAACGTTCTCCACGAAAATTAAAAATGATTGAGATAGAGATGGTCGATAAACCAGGTCAATTAGGTTTAGTTACCTCAGCTCTGGGTGAATTTAATGTGGATATTCGTAAAGTAGCAATAGAAGAAACTCGGGAAAAAAATATTATTAAATTAAATTTTACAGTTAATTCACCTTATTATTTAAAAGAGGAGGAAATAGAGGAAAGACTTAATGAAATAGAAGGAATTAAACAGATTGATTTTCTTAAAGCGGAGGATTAGTAATGAGCAAAAATATACTTTCATCGAAAAAGAAGTCTGTACTGTCGAAATGGCAAGAGATGATTTATCAATCTTCTTTATCTGCTGAAATGATAGATTTTCTTAATTCCTGTGAAATAAAAAAAATTCTTGTTTCCCAGGCTAAAAAAGCTTGGGGAATTTATTTTTGTGCACCGAGACAGCCAACACCGGAAACAATTAAAACTCTGCAAACGTTTTGGGAAAAAAATTTCGGTCAAAAATACAAGCCGGTTTTTTATTTTGAAAACAATATAGGTTATTCTGATTTGTTAACACTTTGTAAGGAAAAATGGACAGAAATAATAGAAAAATTATGTATAGAAATACCTAGTTGTAGAGGTTGGTTAGAGGGGGTTAAGTATCAGGTTGAGGGGAATTCTCTGCAGATAATTTTAGAGCAGAAACTAGGTTACACGTATCTTATTTCAAGAGATGCCTCATTAGTGTTGGAAAAAATTATAAAAAATGAATATAATTTAGAAATAAAAGTTATGATTAAGTGTGAAGAAAAAGCAGATACCAAGGAGACGGATTTAGAAGAAATAGAAAGTTTTTATCAGGCTAGATTTTATCATATGCAGAAAAGTCAAAAAGGTATGTCTAAACAACGTGTAATTATGGGTAAAGTTGTTAAAAAGGAACCTTCTCCTCTTAATGTAATTCTTGAAGAGGAGAAAGAGGTTGCAATTAAAGGTTCTTTATTTAATTTAGAAAAACGTGAGCTAAAAAGTGGTCGTCTTTTAATCAGCTTTTTTTTAACCGATAAAACCGATTCCCTCGCTTGTAAAATGTTTATAAATCCTAAAGAAAAGGATGTATCTTGGGAGCAATTGCAGGAAAACAAGTGGTATCTTCTTCAGGGGAGAGTAGAACATGATCGTTATACTCGTGAATTAACTATGTTTCCGCAAGACATAATGGAGATTGATCCTCAAATACGTCAAGATATTGCCACACGGAAAAGAGTAGAATTACATTTGCATACAAAAATGAGTGCTTTAGATAGTGTTGTTAGTGTTACTGATGTAGTAAAAACAGCTCTTGCTTGGGGGCATTCTGCTCTTGCTATAACTGACCACGGTGTTGTTCAAGCGTTTCCGGAAGCTTATGAAGTGGCTAAAGGAAAGGATATTCAAATTATTTATGGCGTAGAAGGATATTTATATGATGACTCTTTGTCGAGTGATGGCGGAAAAGTACCTACATATCATGTAATTATTTTAGCTAAAAATCAAGAAGGACTAGCTAATTTATATCGTTTGGTGACGATTTCTCATTTACAACATTTTTACCGAGCACCTCGAATTCCTAAAAGTGAGTTAAGTAGATTGCGAACAGGGCTTTTAGTAGGTTCTGCTTGTGAAGCAGGAGAATTATTTAGGGCTATATTACAAGGAGCATCGCGAGAAAAAGTTGAGGAAATTGCTAGATTTTATGATTATTTAGAAATACAACCTTTAGGAAATAATGGTTTTCTGATTGAGCGAGGTAAACTTGATTCAGAAAATGAACTTATTCGTATAAATAAGTATATTTATGAATTAGGTAAATACTTACATAAACCTGTAGTAGCTACCGGAGATGTTCATTTTTTAGAACCGGAAGATGAAGTATACCGTAGGATTTTAATGACGGGAAAAGGTTTTGAAGATGCTGATAAGCAGCCACCTCTTTATTTTCGTACAACGGAAGAAATGTTGGCAGAGTTTGCTTATTTAGGTGAACAGGCGGCCGAAGAGGTCGTCATAGAGAATCCTGTACAGCTTGCTTCGTTTTGTGAAGAGTTACAACCTATTCCAGAGCAATTATATCCTCCAAATATTCCCGGTGCAGAAGAAGAAATTATTCGTTTGACAAAATCTAAGGTAGAAGAATTGTACGGTTCATCTCTACCGGAACTTATTGAAAAAAGAATTACTAAAGAACTTAATTCAATTATTAATAATGGTTTTGCTGTTTTATATTGGATCGCTCATAAATTAGTAAAAAAATCTAATGAAGATGGTTATCTTGTTGGTTCGAGAGGTTCTGTTGGTTCATCTTTTGTTGCTTATCTTTGTGGTATAACCGAAGTTAATCCATTACCACCACATTATCGTTGCTCTGCTTGTAAATATATAAAATTTTTGGAGGATGGTTTTCAAGGGTCAGGAGTAGATTTAGTAAAAAAATCTTGTCCTCATTGTGGAGCGAAATTAGACAAGGATGGTCATAATATTCCTTTTGAAGTATTTTTAGGTTTTAAAGGTGATAAAGTACCGGATATTGATTTAAATTTTTCCGGAGAATATCAGGCACGAGCTCATAAATATACAGAAAAAATTTTTGGAAAGGATAATGTTTTTCGAGCGGGAACCATTGCTACAGTGGCTAATAAAACAGCGTATGGTTTTGTTAAAAATTATTTTGAAGAAAAAAAACAATATTTAAATCAAGCAGAATTGACAAGACTTATTAATGGTTGTACAGGGGTAAAAAGAACGACAGGGCAACATCCTGGTGGAATTATGGTTTTGCCTAAAGGTCAAGATATTCATTTGTTTACACCTTTACAGAGACCGGCCGATGATGTTCGTTCTAATATAATTACGACACATTTTGATTATCATTCTATTTCGGACAGGTTAGTTAAATTAGATATTCTGGGACATGATGATCCGACGATAATTAAAATGTTAGAAGATGAGACAGGAATAGATAGTAGAACGATTCCTTTAGATGAACCTAAAGTTTTATCTCTTTTTACGAGCACAAAGGTTTTAGGTATTAAGAAAGAAGATTTGGGGGTTAACGTAGGAACTTTAGGTATACCGGAATTTGGGACAAAGTTTGTACGACAAATGCTGGAAGATACCAAACCGCAAACTTTTTCTGACCTGGTGCGTATTAGTGGCTTTTCACATGGTACAGATGTGTGGCTTAATAATGCTCAAGCATTGATTAAATCAGGGATAGCTAATATGAGTGAAGTTATTTCTGCACGGGATGATATTATGAATTACTTACTTCATAAAGGGTTAGAGCCAAGTATAGCTTTTAAAATAATGGAAGATGTGCGCAAAGGGAGAGGAGTTAAACTGCCTTATGTACAAGCTATGAAAGAGAAAAATGTTCCTGATTGGTACATTGAGTCTTGTCAAAAAATAAAATATATGTTTCCAAAAGCACATGCGGTTGCTTATGTGATGATGGCTTTTAGAATTGCTTTTTTCAAAATATATTATCCGGCTGCTTTTTATGCTAGCTTTTTTACCGTACGGGCCGATGAGATAGACTCTGACCTTCTCGTTAGTGGGATTCCCGGAATTAAAGCAAAGATGAAAGAAATTCAAGAAAAGGGAAAAGAGGCTACTTCTAAGGAAGAAAAACTTTATAATCTTTTAGAAGTGGCTTTAGAAATGTATTTACGTGACATTCATTTGCACAGGGTAAATCTTATTAGTTCAGATGCAGTAAAATTTTTAATCGAAGAGAATGGTAAAGCTTTATTACCCCCGTTTGTTTCTTTAGAGGGTTTGGGCAAAACGGCAGCACTTAATATTGTGCGAACAAGAAAAAAGAAAGCTTTTATTTCTAAAGAGGATTTAAGAATTAGAGGGAAACTAAGTAAAACTGTTTTGGAGGTTTTAGAAAAACATGGGACTTTAGCCGGCTTACCGGAAAATGACCAGATGACTTTATTTTAAATGGTGCAGCATATTTTTCATAAACTTGCTTAAACTGACTATAATATGTTATACTCAAAATCAAGGTAGAAGCAGTACATCGTAGAATTTTTCGCAGTGCAAGAGTGGGTGACTCCCACTCTTTGTCTCTTTTCATGGAATACGTTCTTAAAATAAGATTACAAAGGGGGAGGTTTGTTGTCAAAAGAAAAGATAAGCGACCTTGTTTATAAATTAGCTGAACCAGTAGTTGTGAAAAGCGGCATGGAATTAGTAGATGTAGAATTTGTTAAGGAAGGTGCAAATCACTATTTACGCTTATTTTTAGATAAAGAAGGTGGAGTTAATCTTGATGACTGTGAGAAAATCAGTAAGATAATTTCGGCTCTTTTGGATCAGGAGGATCCGATACAACAGGCTTACTTTTTGGAGGTTTCTTCTCCAGGCTTAGATAGACCTCTGAAAAAAGAAAGAGATTTTCTAAAATATCAAGGTTATCAGGTCATGGTTAAGACTTATTCGCCATTTGAGGGGAAGAAGAAACTGCGAGGAAAATTGGGTCAGTATGATCAGCTTAATTTAAATTTATTTGTAGAAAACAATAGGGAAATTGCTATTCCCTGGGAGATAATTTCGCAAGTAAAACTTGATTGGGAAGAATAAGGAAGGAGAAATATTAAAAATGAATCTGGAGCTTATTCAAGCACTTCATGACTTGGAAAAAGAAAAAGGTGTTGATTTTGAGATTTTGATTGAGGCTATTGAAGCGGCCTTAATCTCTGCTTATAAAAAGAATTTTGGTACATTACAGAATGTCCGTGTTGTTTTTGATAAGAACACAGGAGAAATAAAGGTATTTTCTCGTAAAAATGTTGTTGAAAAAACTAGCGATAAAAGGATGGAAATTTCTTTAAATGAAGCAAGAAAATTAGATCCACGGTATGAGTTGGATGATGTTGTAGAAATTGAAGTAACTCCACAAAAATTTGGTCGTATTGCTGCTCAAACAGCAAAACAAGTAGTAGTTCAGCGTATTCGCGAGGCTGAACGTGATATGATTTATGATGAGTTTACTAATCGTGAAGGTGATATTATTACAGGAATTGTTCAACGCTTGGAAAATAGGACAGTCTTGATTGATTTAGGGAAAACAGAAGCAATCTTAAGTCCTAATGAACAGATTTTAGGGGAGCAATATCAGCATGGAACGAGAATTAAAACTTATATTATTGAAGTAAAGAAAACAACAAAAGGTCCGCAAATTTTTGTTTCCAGAACGCATCCGGGATTGTTAAAGCGGCTTTTCGAGTTGGAAGTTCCTGAAATATATGATGGTATTGTGGAAATAAAAGCGGTAGCCAGGGAAGGTGGTTCGCGTTCTAAAATTGCCGTTTATTCCAAAAATGAAAATGTTGATCCGGTTGGTTCTTGTGTAGGTCATAAGGGAATGCGTGTTCAAGCTATTGTACAGGAATTAAAAGGTGAGAAAATAGATGTTGTTAAATGGAGTTCTGACCCTGTACAATTTATTGCTAATGCTCTTAGCCCAGCTAAAGTTGTTACTGTAGAAATTTTTCCGGAAGAGAAAATGGCACGAGTAGTAGTGCCTGATTATCAACTTTCTTTAGCTATAGGGAAGGAAGGGCAGAATGCTCGGCTTGCGGCTAAATTAACAGGATGGAAAATAGATATTAAAAGTGAATCTCAATATGAAAATAATCTTGAAGAAACAGAACAGGAATTAGAGGAAGAACAAGGTCAGGAAGAGATGGAATAAAAGGAGGAGGCTTTCCATGAAACAAAGAAAAATTCCTCAAAGGATGTGTGTGGGTTGTCTGGAAATGAAACCGAAAAAAGAATTAATTCGTATTGTTCGTACACCTGATGAGGGAGTTGTTCTTGATGCTACAGGGAAAAAACCTGGTCGTGGAGTTTATCTTTGTGTGAATAAGGATTGTTTAGCAAAAGCTTTAAAAGGTAATAAGTTAGAAAAGGGATTGCGGCAACCTCTTTCACAGGAATTGCTTCAAAGACTTAAGGTAGGACTGGGATATGATCATTCCTCAAAAAGTTAAGACCTTGCTTGGGTTTGCCAGAAAAAGTGGGCAATTGTTTGCCGGTGAAAAAGCGGTAGAAAATTGTCTTAAAATAAATAAAGCACAACTTATTCTTATCGCTACTGATTTTCCCGAAAAACGAAAAAGTTTTTTTATAAAATGGTGTATAGATAAAAAGGTTAGATATTTTCTTATAGGAACAAAAGAAGAATATGGGGAAATATTAGGAACAACTCCACGTAGTCTTCTGGCAGTTACCGATAAAAAAATGGCTGAAAAAATACGCCAGTATTTATCTTAAAGAAGAGAGGTAGTGTGCTAAAATCATATGGAGGTGATTTGATGGCCACAAAACGTGTCTATGAATTAGCGAGAGAAATGAAGATGTCTAGTAAAGAGCTGTTGGCCAAGCTTCGGGAATTAGAGCTTGATGTAAAGAATCATATGAGTACTCTTCCTAATGCTGAAGTCGAGCGAATTAAAATAATGGTTCTTAATCTTGACAAAAAAGAATCTACTTCTGCTCCCAAAGCAAAAGTGCAAACTGATTCTAAAACGAAAAAGCCGGTAACAAAACAAACAGAACCAGTGAAGAAAAAAGGTGAAAAAAAGCAGGAAGCTGTTGATCGTAGTAGTAAGGATAAAGATTATGAACGTATAGGAAATCGGAAAAAAGATAAAAAAAGCCTCTCAAATGAAAAAAGGTCAGGTCATAAAAAGAGTTTACGTTCTAATAAAAAAAAGAAACATAAAGGTTATAAAAAAGAATCGGCTCCTGTTATTGTAAAGCAAATTGTGTTAGAAGGGCCTCTTACTGTTCAGGAATTTGCTCATCTTTTAAATAAAAAAGCAGGAGAAGTAATTAAAAAATTAATGTCCATGGGAGTTATGGTTACTATTAATCAGGAATTAGATGTAGATACTTTAATTTTATTAGGGAGTGAGTTTGGAACTAATGTCGAATTAAAGGCGACTAAAGAAGAACTGCTTTTTGCAGAAAAACCTGATAAACCTGAGGATTTACAGGAACGTCCCCCTGTAGTAACGATAATGGGGCATGTTGATCATGGTAAAACCTCACTATTAGATACAATTAGGCATACAGATGTTACGGCAACTGAAGCGGGGGGAATTACTCAGCATATCGGTGCATATCAAGTTGAGGTAAAAGGGAAAAAAATTACATTTCTTGATACTCCGGGACATGAGGCATTTACAGCGATGAGGGCTAGAGGAGCACAAATTACTGATGTTGCTATTTTGGTCGTTGCTGCTGATGATGGAGTTATGCCGCAAACGATAGAAGCGATTAATCACTCTCAAGCAGCTAAGATTCCTATAATTGTAGCGGTTAATAAAATTGATAAAGAAGAGGCCAATCCGGAAAAGATCAAGCAGGCGTTAACTGAATATAACCTTGTTCCTGAAGAATGGGGTGGTGAAACTATTTATTGTAACGTTTCTGCTAAATCTAAAGAAGGATTGAACAATCTTTTGGAAATGATTTTGCTTTTAGCAGAGCTTTCTGACCTGAAAGCAAATCCTAATAAAAAAGCCACTGGGACAATTATTGAAGCAAAACTTGATAAAGGAAGAGGTCCAGTAGCTACTGTTTTAGTACAAGATGGGAAACTTGTTGTTGGAGATTATCTTATTGTGGGAACTGCCCACGGTAGAGTTAGAGCGATGCAAGATGATAAGGGGCGTCGTTTGTCGAAGGCGTTGCCTTCAACTCCTGTAGAAATTATTGGGTTATCTGCTGTACCACAAGCCGGTGATAGTTTTAACGTAGTAGAAGATGAACACTTAGCGAAAGAGATTATTAGTGAACGTACAGTTCAAAAACGTGAAAAAACAATGCAGACATCAAGCCATGTTTCTCTTGATGAGCTTTTTGCCCAAATAAAAAAAGGTGAAATAAAGGAATTAAACATTATCGTGAAGGCAGATGTGCAAGGGTCGATAGAAGCAATTAAGCACTCTTTGGAAGGATTATCGAACGAAGAAGTTCGAGTGAACATTATTCATGAAGGAGTGGGCGGAATAACGGAAACTGATGTGATGCTTGCTTCTGCATCTAATGCGATTATTATTGGCTTTAATGTACGACCTGATGCTAATGCTCGTAAAGCTGTAGAAAGTCAGCAAGTTGATGTTAGGTTATATCGTGTAATTTATGAAGCTATTGAAGATATAAAATCGGCCATGGGAGGGCTTTTACAGCCTGAAATAAGAGAAGTTGTTGTTGGACGAGGAGAAGTTAGAGCAGTGATTAAGGTTCCGAAGGTAGGATTTATTGCTGGTTCCTATATTACAGAAGGTAAAATTGCTAGAAACAATCAGGTTAGAGTTGTTCGTGACGGAATTGTTATTCATGAAGGTAATATTTCTTCATTGCGGAGGTTTAAGGATGATGTTAAAGAAGTGAGCAGTGGTTTTGAATGTGGGTTAGCTTTAGAAAATTTTCATGACTTTCATGAGAGCGATCAGCTGGAAGTATTTATGCTAGAGGAAATTAAGCGAGAAATTTCTTAGGAGGTTATAGCTATGCCTAATCTTCGTAGTTGTAGAATTGGGGAAGAAATTAAGAGAGACCTTGCCCGGTTGATTCATGAAGATATGAAAGACCCGCGGGTTAAAGGTTTGATTAGTATTACTCATGTTGATGTTACTAATGACTTACGTTATGCTCGAGTGTATGTGAGTATTATGGCTACTCCTGAAGAACAAGAAACAACGTTACGTGTTTTGAAAAATGCTAGTGGTTATTTTAGAAGTGAGTTAGCTAAAACTTTATCGACACATCTTACGCCGGAATTAGTTTTTAAACATGATGTTTCATTAGAGTATGGAGCAAAAATTAATAGGATTTTAGCAGGAATTAAAAAGGAAAAAGGGGAAGAATAAATGTCCACTTGGCAGAAAGTAATGTCTTGTTTTAAAGACTATCGAGAAATCATCTTGCTTATTCATGAAAAACCGGATGGTGATTGTTTAGGTTCAGCTTTAGCTTTAGGTCATCATTTAAGTAGTGAAGGTTATCATCCGGTGCTTTATCATCCTGAACCAATTCCGGTATGTTACGATTTTTTGCCGGGACAGGATCTGATTAAAATATATCGCGAGAAAGAATTACCTAAGGATAGACCGATAATTGCTGTTGATTGTGCTGATCCGGGAAGAATTTTATATTCTTTACCTCAAGATGTACCGATTATTAATATTGACCATCATAGTAGTAATAGTTATTTTGGTGATTTTAATTTGGTAAATTCAGAGGCAGCAGCTACTGGTGAAATAATTTTTGAACTTTTATCTGAGACACAAAAAAGAATTTCTTCTCCTATAGCCACATGTTTATATGTGGCTCTTTCTGCTGATACAGGTTCTTTTCGCTATAGCAATACAACGGCAAAGACGTTTCGTATTGCCGGGGAATTATTAAATTTAGGAGCTAATATCGAACTTATTCGTGTTCATCTTTTTGATCGGCGACCTTTGACAGAACTTTTAATCATAAAGTTAGCTCTTGCTAAGGTACAGTTTTCTTTAAATGGTAAAATAGTGTGGAGTGTTTTATCTTATCCAGAGTTGTCTGCTCATAATTTATTAAATACTGATACGGAAAGTATAATCAGTTTATTACGTTCTGTGGAAGGAGTAGAAGCAGCACTTGTTTTTAAAGAAATAGAACGGGAAAAAGTTAAAATCAGTTTTCGTTCAAAAAAAGTACTAGATGTTAATATATTGGCAAATGAATTCGGTGGCGGTGGTCATCCTCGAGCGGCGGGATGTTCTTTAGAGGGTAATTTAAAGGAATTAACAACAAAGGTGATAAGGAGGACTGAAAGTTGTTTGAGAGAGTGTCTCGTTGAAGGCGGTGATTTTTTTGGAGGGTGTACTTAATATTTTTAAACCTGCTGGGATGACATCACATGATGTTGTTTCCTTTTTGCGTCGTGAATTTAAAATAAAGAAAATAGGTCATGCAGGTACTTTAGACCCACAAGCTGCTGGTGTTTTGCCTCTTTGTGTAGGAAAGGCGACACGTCTTGTGGAATTTTTAATAGAGCAAGATAAAGAATATTTATGTGAATTAACTTTTGGTATTACTACTGAAACTCAAGATGCTTGGGGGAAAATTGTAAAAACCGGGGCTTGTGATCAGCTTGCTCTGGAAAAAATCAAGAGTAAAATCCCACAATTTTTAGGTCAAATTAAGCAAAAGATTCCGGCTTATTCCGCGGTGAAGGTAGATGGATTACCTTTTTATAAACGTACACGTTTAGGAATAGAAACGAAGCCGCGTTTCCGGCAGGTTCATGTTTATAAAATTGATATAATTAAATATGCCCCCCCACGGTTAACATTTATGATTAATTGTTCAAAAGGAACTTATGTAAGAACTATTTGTCATGACTTAGGTGAGGCATTAGGGGTGGGCGGTCATATGTCTTTTTTACTGAGAACAAAGGTGGGCAATTTTACTCTTGCGGAGAGCATTACGCTAGAGGAAACAGTCACCTTAAAAGAAAAAGCGTTATTACCTTTAGAAGTTTGTGTAGAGGGAATGTCTCAAATAGTTTTGTCGGAAAAGGAACTAAAAAAAATAAAACAAGGGCAAATGCTTTTTTTATCTAAACCAGTTCCTTTATTAAAAAATATTGCTGTGTTTAATGACCAAGGCAAATTAGAAGCTATTGCGGCTATTTTTATAAAAAATAATAACATTATTTTAAAACCAAAAAAAGTTTTGAAGAGGGAGTAAGAAGATATTGTGCAAATTATTAACAATCTTGATGAAATTAAAAGGTTAAATCTTCCATTAGCGATGGCTTTAGGTAATTTTGATGGTGTACATAAAGGACATCAAGTTCTTTTACGTAGTTGTGTGAAGGAAAGTCGTGATAATGCTTGGATTTCTTCTGTTTTGTTATGGCGTCCTCATCCTGTTCAAGTACTTCAGGGTGAGCAGCAAATAAAACAGCTTAATACCTGGTCACAAAAATATAAATTAATTAAGTCATTAGGGATTCAGTATCTTTTTTGCCTTCCTTTTAATCAGCAAACGGCAGCTCTTTCTCCTCTTGAGTTCGTACAAGAATATTTAGTTGATTTATTGCAGGTGAAAAAAATTTTTATTGGTTTTAATTATTCTTTTGGACAAAAGGGTAGTGGTACGTCAGAATTATTAAAGAATATAGGGAAAGAAAAGGGGTTTGCGGTATCCATTATTAAACCGGTGACTGTAGGAGGCGAAGTGGTAAGCAGTTCTTTAATTCGAGAAAAGTATGAGGAAGGAGATATGTCTGCGGCTACTAATTTGTTAGGTTATTATCCCAGTATTGAAGGGCAGGTAGTTTCTGGAGAGCATCGTGGTCGAGAGTTGGGTTATCCTACAGCTAATCTTGCTGTTTCATCTTTACAGGCTCTGCCTTCTTTTGGTGTATATGTGGCGTATGCTAAATATGATGACTTATTTTGGCCAGCTATCGTTAATATTGGTAGGAAACCAACCTTTAATGGTAAAAAAACAACTGTTGAAGTTCATTTAATTAATTTTAGTAAAAATATTTATCGAAAAAAGCTAAAAATATCTTTATTAGAAAAAATAAGACCTGAACAAAAGTTTAGTAGTAAGAAAGAATTACAAGCACAAATTTATCGTGACTTGGAAACGGCACAACAGATTTTTAAGAAGAAAACTTTAATTTAGGTCATATTTCTTTTTCCTCCTAATAAAATTGTAATAACTGACCTTGTGGAGGAGAAGAAGATGCCTGTTGTTTGTAAAAAGCACTATGAAAATCTGGCTAAGTCACGTCAAATCTGTGAGATTATTTTTAATCAAGAGTTTTTTTGTCTTTGTGAAGAATTGCATTATATTTATAAAACCCTAGGCTTAAATGACCCGAAAAAAGAAGCTTTTCAAGATGCTTATTATAGTTTTATTGCTTATGAAGATTGTGGTGATATTGTTTTTAAGAGGACCTTGTTTTTTTAAGGGCAGGGTCAGGGTATGCGAATTATTATTACGAATCATGCCAAAAAACGACTTAAAGATTATCGTCAGGATAAAATATATTTAACTGATATTAAAAATGCAATGCAACAAATCCCCGGACATATTCCTACGGCAACACGGTTTAGGGGATTTATTAGTAAATCCGGGAGAATGTTTGATCTGGTGGTTAAAGATATTGCCGGTGGTCGTCTGGTGATTACAATTATTGGGAAATAAAAAAACCAATGTTTGTTAATTGGTAGTAATTCTGCTATAATATACAATGAAAAAGGGGGTTGAGTTTATGGAAAAGGAAGTTTTGGAAAAGACTATTCGTACAGAAGAAGGTACAGTAAAAATTTCTGATGAGGTTGTAGCGATTATAGCCGGTTTAGCTACAGCTGAAGTAAAGGGAGTAGCAGGAATGAGTGGGGGTATTGTAGGTGGAATTGCAGATTTTGTTGGTAAGAAAAGCCCCTCTAAAGGAGTAAAGGTTGAAGTTGGAGATAAAGAAGCGGCTGTTGATGTTTATGTAATTGTAGAATTTGGTGTGAGAATACCGGAGGTAGCTCATGAAATTCAACGTAGTGTAAAAAAAGCTATTGAAAGTATGACAGGCTTATCTGTGGTAGAAACCAATGTACATATTCAAGGGGTTTCTTTTCCTAATGAGGTTAAAGAAGGGGAGTAAAACAAGGCTAAGTAAATTATGTTGCATATCCCGTGCGGATTAAGGGGGATTAATGATGAGTAGTTTTAAAGTAAGATTTATTACGGGTCTTCTTTCCCTAGGTTATATTTTTGTTTCAATTTTGTTTATTTGTATTGCTTTAGGGTGGTTTGCATTGATAGATTATTTGGATTTTTTTCTGATTGACCTTAATAACAGGTGGATTTTAGGGTTAGTATCTTTTTTCATATTTATTTTAACATTTACTTTATTTTTAAGTTGTTTTAAAATTAAATCTGATAAACTTACGACTATTCATCAAACAGCACTGGGGCAAATTGATATAACTTTATCAGCCTTGGAGCTACTTGTACTTAAAGCCGCAAAAAAAATCCCCGGAATTCAAGAGGTAAAACCTATTCTTAAATTGACTGAAAATAACATATCAGTATTACTTAAAGTTCAGGTTAATCCCGATGTTAATATTCCACAAATTACGGCAGAGCTACAGCATGCTGTGAAGGATTATCTTTTACAAACATCCGGGACAAGCTTGCAAAAAATTGAAATTCAGGTAACGCAAATAAATATGGATACTAAAACTAGTCGAGTAGAATAGGAGGCAGGAAAGATGTGGGAAAATATATTAATAGAATTACTTAAACATCGTGGTAAAATTATAGGTCTTTTAATTGGTCTTGTCTTTGCCTGCCTGGTAATCAACCATGGCTTTTGGCGTACATTTTTTATTATTCTTTGTTTATATATTGGTTTTATAATTGGAAAACGCATTGATGATAATGAAAGTTTAAAAAGTGTTGTAGAACGAATACTAAGAGATAGATAAAACTTTAATAAACCCGCAAAAAAGGAGGCTCTCTTTTGACCAGACGTTTAGCTCGTGAGTTAGCGATGAAAACCCTATTTGCTTATGACTTAGGTAATGATGAGCCTGACGAAATGATGAAGCGACTTTGTGCAGAAACACATGTTTCTGCCGGAGCCAATACTTTTGGTAATTATTTAGTACAAGGTGTGCTTACTAATCAGCTTTTTTTAGATAATTTAATAAAAAAATATGCACATGAATGGGATTTGGAAAGAATGCCCTTTGTTGATCGAAATATATTACGTGTAGCCTTGTTTGAAATTATTTTTTCAGAAAACATTCCTGTTGCTGTATCTATTAATGAAGCTTTAGAGATTGCTAAAATTTATAGTGCAAAAGATGCTCCTCGTTTTATTAATGGAATTCTTGGTAAAGCAATTCAAGATTTACCAAAATTAAGAAATTTAAATACAAAAGATTTAAAAGAAAGTTAGTGGTGGTGAGTGTTTTTAGGAATTGATACCAGTTGTTATACGACATCTCTTGCTGTGGTAGATGAAAGAAAAAAATTGTTGGCTGAGAAGAGAATCATTCTTCCTGTATCCATGGGGAAACAGGGTTTGAGACAATCTACAGCCCTTTTTTATCATTTGCAAAATCTTCCTCAAGCATCGCAAAAGCTTTTTTCTGTATTAAATGGACGGGAGATTAAAGCGATAGCAGTTAGTGCCAGACCTTTGCCGCGGGAAAATTCTTATTTACCTGTTTTTGTAGCAGGTCTTTCTATAGCGGAAAGTTTGTCTGTTGTTTGGGATATTCCACTTATAAAAACAAGCCATCAAGAAGGGCATATAATGGCGGGAATTTGGGCTTGTAAGGAGCATCCCGGAAAGGAGTTTTTAGCTCTTCATCTATCAGGAGGGACAACAGAATTACTTTTAGTTCAAGAAAAGCAACAACATCCACTTAAGTATGAAAGTAAAGTTTTAGGTGCTTCTCAGGACCTACATGCCGGTCAGTTAGTTGATCGTGTAGGTGTAGCTTTAGGGCTTCCTTTTCCTGCAGGACGTCATTTCGAAAAATTAGCAGCAAAAGTTGAAAATAAAACAGAAGTAAAAATACCTTCTGCTGTTCAAGGTTATAAAATAAGTTTTTCCGGTGCAGAAACACAGGCTAAAAAATTTTTAAAACAGGGAATTTCTCCGCAAGAAATTGCTAGAGCAGTAGAAGATTGTTTAGCTGTTACGGTGGAAAAGGTTGTTCGTAGAGCTATTGAGGAAACTGGTGTGCAAAAGGTTTTGTTTGTTGGTGGTGTGATGGCTAATACACATTTAAGACAGCGTTTAAGAAAACGTTTAGAACATCCGGCAGTTAATGCCCAGTTATACTTCCCTCAACCTGAATTTAATAGTGATAACGCTGTAGGCGTTAGTTTAATTGCGCGTAGTGCTATTTTTTAAGGAGAGGAAAGTAAACAATGATATAAGATAGGGAGGAATTACAAAGAAATGCCTGCACAAATTATTGATGGTAAGGTTGAGGCTAAAAATTTACGGACAAAGATTGGAGATAAAGTAAATAAAATTAAAGGGAAAGGCATCATTCCCGGATTAGCAGTAGTTTTAGTAGGGGAAGATCCGGCATCTCAGATTTATGTAAATAATAAGGCGAAAGCTTGTCAAGAATGTGGAATTAAATCTGAAGTTCTTAAAATGCCTTCGACTACGTCAGAAGAAGAATTATTACTTGTGATTGAAAAATTAAATAATCGCAGAGATATACATGGTATTTTGGTACAGCTTCCTTTGCCACGTCAAATTAGAGCCAAGGTGATTATTGAAGCAATTAATCCGTTAAAGGATGTTGATGGTTTACACCCGATTAATCTGGGTAAACTTTTTGCAGGTAATCCTGCTTTAATTCCTTGTACGCCATATGGATGTTTAAAACTTATCGAAAGTACAGGTTGTGCTCTGCCTGGAAAAAGGGCTGTAATTATAGGTCGTAGTAATTTAGTAGGAAAACCGATGGCCGCTTTGCTTTTAAAAGAAAATGCTACGGTAACTGTTTGTCATTCACATACACAAAATTTAGCAGAAATAACTCGTACTGCTGATATACTTGTAGTCGCGGTGGGAAGACCTGGCCTTGTAACCGGAGAGATGATCAAATCGGGAGCTTTAGTTTTGGATGTGGGGATGAATCGACTTTCTACCAGAAAATTGGTTGGGGATGTTGATTTTCTTTCTGCTATAAAAACGGCTGGTTGGCTTACACCTGTTCCTGGTGGTGTCGGTCCGATGACGATTACAATGCTTCTCGAAAATACGTTGGAGGCAGTTTATGAACAAGAAAATATATTCGATTAGTGAGTTAAGTTCATTTATTAAGCGAATTATGGATAATCATCCTATTTTGTCTAGTCTATGGGTAAGAGGTGAGATTACGAACTTTAAACATCATAGTTCAGGACATCTTTACTTTTCACTTAAAGATGAGCACAGTAATGTTCGTGCGGTAATGTTTAGAAGTCGTGCCCAGAGATTAAATTTTAAACCCAGAGATGGCTTGGACTGTTTAGTACGAGGTTATATCTCTCTTTATCCTAAAGAGACAGCCTTACAACTTTATGTAGAAGAGATTGTACCTGCTGGGATAGGGTTACAAAGTATTGCTTTAGCTGAATTAAAAGAAAAGCTACAAAAAAAAGGATATTTTACCCCAGAACGAAAAAAAGCACTTCCTCGTTTACCGATAGGAATAGGTGTAGTTAGTTCTCCTGTAGGCGCGGCGATTAGGGATATCAGTAGAGTAGTTAGAAGACGTTACCCAGGAATGCCGGTTATTCTTTATCCTACGCTTGTTCAAGGAGAAAAAGCTGCTGAAACTGTAGTAGAAGGAATTAAAACACTTAATTGTCGTGATGACCTTGATGTAATTATAGTTGCTAGAGGTGGTGGTTCTGCGGAAGATTTATATGTTTTTAATTCCGAATTGGTAGCTGATGCTATCTTTAATTCTGATAAGCCCATAGTTTCAGCAATAGGGCATGAAATTGATTATACGATTGCCGATTTAGTAGCTGATGTTCGTGCTGCTACGCCTTCTATGGCCGGAGAGTTAGTAGTACCTGTCAAGGCTGAGCTGGAGGAAATGTTAAATAAAGAAAAGGATAGGCTTTTTCATTTAATTAATGTTCGTTTAGATAAGGAAAAAATGAGAGTATCTTATTTAGCAGAAATGAGTGTTTTAAAACGACCTGAGCGCTGGTTGGATAAGTATGGAGATGAATTAAGTAAACTTGAAGAACGCTTAGATATTTGTAGTGAAGGGTTACTTAATACTTATCAGCAGAATCTATCATTAATTGCTGGTAAATTACAATCGCTTAGTCCTTTGGCTACCTTAGCTAGAGGTTATAGTATTTGTAAGGATGAAAGAGGGGCTATTCTTACTGATGTTCGGAAAGTCGCTCTCCAGGAAAAAATTATGATACAATTATATTCCGGCTCTTTGCAGTGCAAAGTTCTGGAAAAGGAGGAGAAAGAACATGCAGCAGGAAGATAATTATGAAGTAAGTATTAAGAGGTTAGAAGAAATTATTTCTCATTTAGAAAAAGGTGAAATAACTTTAGAAGAAGGTTTATCTAGTTTTGAAGAAGGAATTGCTTTGGTTAAAAAATGTCAAAGTTATCTTGAACGTGCTGCCCAAAGGGTGCAAGTACTAAAAAAAGGTGAGCTAGTAGATTTAGTTGATTTAAAAGAAGAAAAGGGAGCTGAGTAAAGTGGATTTAAAAGCATATTTACAAGAAAGATCCACTTTAGTTGATCAAGCTTTGCAAGAGATTATACCTGCTGAAGAACTTTATCCACCGAAAATTCATCAAGCGATGCATTATAGTGTTTTTGCTGGAGGAAAAAGATTAAGACCAATTCTGTGTTTAGCGGCAGCAGAAGCTTTAGGTAAAGAGTATCAACCTTTGTTACCTGTAGCTTGTGCTATAGAAATGATTCATACTTATTCTTTAATCCATGATGACCTGCCGGTAATGGATGATGATGACTATCGGCGCGGGAAATTGACTAATCATAAAGTTTACGGTGAAGGTATGGCCGTCTTAGCCGGTGATGCTCTTTTAACTTATGCTTTTGAAATATTAGCTTGTTATGGAAAGAAACATCAGAAGCAAGAAATAGCTTGGCAAGTTTTACGTGAAATAGCTGTTGCTGCGGGAACAGAAGGGATGATTGGTGGTCAAGTAGTAGATTTAGAGTCGGCTGGTAAGAACCTTGCTGACAAAGAACTTCTTACTTATATTCATACACATAAGACAGGGGCACTTTTTCGTGTATCTTTGCGTTCGGGAGCACTTTTAGCTGGAGCTAATACTGAAGAGTTAGCATGTTTAACGTTATACGCGGAAAAGTTTGGTTTAGCTTTTCAGATAACCGATGACCTGCTTGATATTGTAGGAGACCAGAAAAAGTTAGGGAAACCCATAGGTAGTGATATTAAAAAGAATAAGCTTACATATCCGGCTCTTTATGGAGTTGAAAAATCCAGATGTCTTGTTCGGGAAGCTGTCATAGAAGCAATAGACGCTTTAACAAAACTTTCTGGTTATACCAAGCCATTAGAATTTATGCTTCGTTATTTGTTAGAAAGAGAATTTTAATTAGTATATTTAGCTTTAAAAGGGGTATAAAAAATGGGATTTTTACAAGATATTAATTGTCCCCAAGATTTAAAGAAACTTTCTTCTGCTAATTTAATTGAATTGGCGGAAGAAATTCGTACGTTTCTCTTAAAAACAGTAGCACATACGGGAGGGCATTTAGCGGCAAATTTAGGTGTTGTTGAATTAACTTTGGCGATACATTATGTTTTTGATACAACAAAAGATCGTTTAGTTTGGGATGTAGGACATCAGTCTTATGTGCATAAAATTTTAACAGGAAGAAAAGATTTGTTTTCCAGTTTGCGACAGTATGATGGGTTGTCTGGTTTCCCTAAAAGAGAAGAAAGTATTCATGATGCTTTTAATACCGGGCACAGTAGTACTTCTATTTCTGCTGTGTTAGGATTTGCCTTAGCCCGAGAAAAATTAGGGGAGGATTATAAGACTATTGCTGTAATTGGTGATGGTTCCATGACCGGTGGGGAGGCTTATGAAGCACTTAATCAGGCAGGACATTTAAAAACTGATCTTTTAGTAGTTTTAAATGATAATGAAATGTCTATTGCTCAAAATGTTGGAGCCATGTCTTCATATTTGAGTCGCTTACGTTCAGACCCTTTTTATATGAAAAGAAAAAAGGATATTGAATATTTATTGCATAAAGTACCGGCGATTGGTTCTTCAGTGGCTAAAGCCGCGGAGCGAGTTAAGGATAGCTTAAAATACTTGTTAGTACCGGGAATGCTTTTTGAAGAATTAGGCTTTACTTATTTAGGACCAATTGATGGGCATGATATACAAAATTTGATTGTTGTTTTAAAGAAAGCTAAAGATTTACAGGGACCAGTATTATTACATGTTTTGACGAAAAAAGGTAAGGGTTATGAACCCGCTGTTCGGAATCCTTCTGTTTTTCATGGTGTAGGTAGTTTTGACTTAAATACGGGTAAAATTATTAAAAGTCCTGGGCCTCCTACTTATACTGATGTTTTTGCTGATACGGTGATTGATTTAGCGGCTCAGGATGAACGTATTGTAGCGGTTACAGCGGCGATGCCTGAAGGGACAGGATTAAGTAAATTTGCGAAAAAATATCCACACAGGTGTATTGATGTTGGTATTGGTGAGCAAAACGCGGTAACAATGGCAGCAGCTATGGCAATCAAGGGACTTCGTCCTTTTGTAGCGATTTATTCCACTTTTTTACAGAGAGCTTATGACCAGATTCTTCATGATGTTTGTCTACAAAATGTTCCGGTTACTTTAGCTATTGATCGGGCAGGTTTAGTAGGGGAAGATGGTCCTACACATCATGGTGCTTTTGATTTTTCATATTTGCGTCATATTCCTGGTATGTCTATTTTAGCTCCTGCAGATGAAGCAGAACTTCGTCAGATGTTGTATACAACACTTTCTTATAATGGTCCGGTAGCGATACGTTATCCTCGTGGTAAAGCTAGAGGAGTGCCCATATCTATTGAGTATAAAAAGATACCTTGGGGGAAGGGTGAGGTACTGACAGAAGGAACAGATATCTTGATTTTAGCGATAGGTTCGATGGTTTATCCTGCTCTAAAAACAAGGAAGCTTTTATTAGAGGAAGGTTTTTCTTGTACTGTTGTTAATGCTCGTTTTGTAAAGCCTTTGGATCAAACACTTCTTTTAGAGAAAGTACCACAACATAAATGTGTTGTCACGATGGAAGAAAATGCTATTGCCGGGGGATTTGGTAGTGGTGTATTAGAGTTACTATGTCAAAAGGGAAAGATAAATAATAATTTTCTGATGTTAGGTTTGCCTGATGAATTTGTGACACATGGTTCGCAAAATCTACTGCGGGAGAAGGTAGGGCTGATGCCTGAAGCAATGGCGGAAAGAATAATGGAGCATTTTGTTCTGAAACGGAAAACGAAAAAGCCGAAGATTTTTCTTTTCAATAGTAAGTAAAGTATAGAAAAGAGGATAGGTAGTAGTTGTTATGGGGAAATGTCGATTAGATCAATTATTAGTCAATAAAGGCTTGGTACCTAGCCGTGAAAAAGGTAAAGCCTTAATTATGGCAGGACAGGTTTATGTGGATGGGATGAAGGTTGAAAAACCGGGTACCAATCTAAATGTTGATGTTACTATAGAAATCAAAGGAGAATCATTGCCTTATGTAAGCAGAGGTGGTTTCAAGCTGGCTAGAGCCTTACAGGAATTTAAAATTACTTTATCAGGTAAAGTTGTTTTAGATATCGGTGCTTCTACAGGTGGTTTTACTGATTGCGCCTTGCAAAATGGAGCGACAAAGGTATATGCAGTAGATGTAGGTTATGGACAGTTAGCTTGGTCTTTACGACAAAATGCAAGGGTAGTTGTCATGGAAAGAAAAAATGCCCGATATTTATCTGCATCAGATATTCCTGAACCTATTGATGTAATTACGATTGATGTAGCTTTTATTTCTTTACGGAAAATTTTTACTCCTCTTCAGGCCTTATTAAAAGAAGATGGTTTTATGCTTGCTTTAATCAAGCCTCAGTTTGAAGCAGGGAGAGAGCAAGTAGGGAAAAAGGGAGTAGTTAAAGAGCCAGTTGTTCATTGTCAAGTTATTGAAGAAATTATTACTTTTAGTCAAGATTTAGGTTTGACAGTGCGAGGATTAACTTATTCACCAATTAAGGGACCACAAGGAAATATTGAGTTTTTGTTATGGTTACAAAAAAAGAGTTACCTGAAAGAGAATATAGATGAACAGAAAATGAAGGAGAAAGTAAAAAAAATAGTTATAGAGGCTCATCAGAAACTATAAAGGAGGATTTATGTAATGTTACCATTAGATAGAGTACGAGAGTTTTTTGCCCAAATTCCTTCGCCTCCGGAAATTATTATCCTGGAGCAAAATACTTCAACGGCAGCTCTAGCTGCAGAGGCGTTAGGGGTTGAAGTGGGACAGATTGCGAAGACACTTGTTTTTACAGGAAAAAAGGAGCAAGCTGTTGTAGTAGTAACTTGTGGTGATGTTAAAGTTGATATT
This sequence comes from Peptococcia bacterium, assembly GCA_050951605.1. GTDB lineage: Bacteria > Bacillota > Peptococcia > DRI-13 > DTU073 > DUTS01. The sequence continues at coordinate 610,077 of JBMNJJ010000002.1, forward strand.
AAGAAATTAAAAAAGGTAGTTGGTTTTAAACCAAAATTTGCTTCGAGCACAGAAGTTGAGGTTTTAACAGGGTTTTCTCCGGGTGGAGTGTGTCCTTTTGCTTTATTAAAACCGCTTCCTGTTTTTCTGGATGTCAGTATGAAAAGATTTCCGCTTGTTTATGCGGCTGCCGGTACACCTAATTCTGCTGTACCAATTGATTTTTCTAGGCTATTAACACTAACAGATGGTCAAGTTTGTGATGTTTGTTCTTCATAAAATGAGTCGAGTATATGGAGGTTAAAATGTTTGATTCACTTGGTTTAATACTTAATCATCGTCGTAAGCAGCCAGTTGAAATGGGAAAAAAATTAGTAGAAGAGTTTAGACAAAAAGGAATAAATGTCTTTGTTTTAGAAGAAGAAGGGGCTGTTTTGGGCATGGAACCTGCTTTTATTACCTCCGAGTTGGGTAAAGAAGTGCAATGTGTTCTTGCTATTGGTGGTGATGGTACTTTTTTGCGGGCGGCTAGATATGTAGCTCCTTATGATATACCCGTTTTAGGAATTAATATGGGTACCTTGGGTTTTTTAACAGAAATTGAAGTTGGGGAGATAGAAGAAGCCCTGGAAAAACTTTTTCAAGGTGAATTTTGGCTGGAAGACAGAATGATGTTAGAAACAAAAGTAAAAAGAAAGGGAGAAGTAATAAAAAGTTTTCAAGGGCTGAATGATATTGTTATTAATAAAGGTCCTTTAGCTCGTTTAATTACTTTAAAGATTTATGTTGATGAAGAGTATGTCACTACTTATAAAGCTGATGGAGTAATCTTTTCTTCTCCTACAGGTTCTACAGCATATTCATTATCAGCAGGGGGACCAATCGTTTATCCGGAAGTAGAGGTAATTATTTTTACACCTATTTGTGCCCATACTCTTGATGCACGTCCTATTGTTTTGCCACCTAATAAAACGATATGTGTGAAAATTATTAGACAAGCAGAATCAATGCTAACTATTGATGGACAAAGTGGGTTTGAATTGGAAAGTGAAGACGAAATAATCATTGCCAAAGCACCATATAATGTAAGTATGATTAGGATTAAAGAAAAAAGATTTTTTACAATTCTCAGGGAAAAAATTAAAATTGATGGTAGTGTTTTTGATGAATAAATTTCTCAAAGCTACTGGATTTACACACTATTTATTGTCAAAGTTTTTGAGTAAGGGACAAAAAGTTATTGATGCGACAGCAGGAAATGGTCAAGACACGCTTTTTTTAGCTCGAACTGTAGGACCTTTAGGGCTAGTTTATGCTTTTGATATTCAAGAAAATGCTTTGCAAGAAACGAAAAAAATATTAGAAAAAAACAACTGTTTACAACAGGTAAAACTTATTCATGCCGGACATGAAAAGATTAATAAATTTGTGCAGGAACCGGTACAAGCAATTATTTATAATTTAGGTTATTTACCTGGAGGCAATAAAGAAATTATAACTAAAGGAGAAACAACACTACTTTCTTTACAACAGGGCATGGAATTGCTGAATTCAGGTGGGGTAGTTTCGTTAATTATTTACCCGGGACATTCGGGAGGGGAAAAAGAAGCAACCATTATTGAAAAATATGTAACTTCACTTTCTTCACGGACTTGGCAGGTTATGAAGTGGGGCAGAGTAAATGTGGATATAGCTAAAGCTCCTTATGTTTTATTTATATATAAGAATTAGTTGAATAGGGGAGGGTTTTATTTGAAAGTACTGAGGCAACGCAAAATAAAGGAAATTATTGAAAATGAAAACATATCTACCCAGGAGGAGTTAGCCAGTGCCTTGAAAAAGGCTGGTTTTAATGTTACTCAGGCTACTGTATCTCGTGATATTAAAGAATTGCGTTTAATCAAAATTGCTCGAGAAGATAATTTATATGTTTATGGTCTCCCTAAAGAACAAGAAATAGTTCATAATGAAGAGCGATTACGTTTAATGATGCAGGAATTTGTGTTAAATATAAATTTCAGTGAAAATATTGTGGTGATCAAAACTTATCCGGGAAATGCCCACGGAGTTGCCTCTCTTATTGATGGGTCTAAATGGCAAGGAGTTATTGGCACATTAGCAGGAGATGATACCATTCTGTTAGTTATCAAACCAAAGCAGAAAGTAGGAGTTATCATTAATAAATTAAAAAGTTTAATGGAGTAGGTGTAAGGAATGTTAGAGCAGTTGGTTGTGAAAAACTTTGCTTTAGTTGAGGATTTAACAATTGATTTTTCTGACAATTTCAACGTTCTTACCGGTGAAACAGGAGCTGGTAAGTCAATTATTATTGATGCTTTGGCACTTCTTTTAGGTGGACGAGCACAGTCTGAATTTATTCGTTCTGGAACAGATAAAGCGATGTTGGAAGGAATTTTTCATGTTCCCAGTAGTCATTTTGTTTGGCAAACTCTCGCTGAGATGGGAATTGAAAATGAAGAATCGTTGTTAGTTCTTAGTCGGGAGCTCTCATTAAATGGTCGTAATTTATGTCGGATTAATGGGCATGTTTTCACTTTAGGACAATATCAGAAGATTGGGTTAGCAATTGTCGATATTCATGGACAGCATGACCATCAGTCTCTTTTACAAGCAGACAAACATTTAACTTTATTAGATAAATTCGGTAATATTGCACATCAACAATTAAGACAAGAAGTCCAAGAAAAATATAGGAGGTATCTTGCTCTAAAAAGAGAGCTTGAGGAGTTAAAATATTCGGAAAAAGAACGGTTACAAAAACAAGATTTTCTAAATTTTCAATGGCAAGAGATCCAGCAAGCTCAAATAAAACTGGGTGAATTAGAAGAATTAACGAAGGAAGTAAAAGTACTTGCTAATGCTGAAAAAATAAATGAAAATCTTCAGCTTGCTTATCAGCAACTTTTTGCCGGAGAAAGTGGTTTTTCAGCGTATGACCTTTTGAGTAAAGCTCTAAGTAATCTTCATGACCTTGAGGATTTAGATCCTTCTTTAGAGAGTTTAGTTACTCAATTGGAACCGGCATTATATTTATTGGAAGAAGCAGCTGTTCAAATTAGAGAATATAAAGAGGGAATCGATTATTCACCGGCACGTCTAGAGCAGAGTGAAAAACGGTTACATTTACTAAAAGACCTTTGTAAAAAATATGGACCGAGGATTGAAGATGTACTTCTACATGCGCAAAAAGTTGAATCTGAATTAGAAAAAGAGTTTTCTAGTACCGAACGGTTAAAGCAATTAGAAACTGAGGTAATAGAGTTTTTAGAAGAATATAATTATCAGGCAAAAGTTTTATCAGAAAAAAGAAAAAAACTGGCTGAAGAATTAGAAGCAAAAGTTACTCAGGAACTATTGGAATTAGCTATGCCTAATGTCCGTTTTGCAGTTGATTTTTCACTAAACGAAATATCTGCCCAAGGTTTAGACCAGGTAGAATTTTTAATTTCTCCCAACCCAGGAGAACCATTATTATCAGTAGCTAAAATAGCTTCAGGTGGAGAGCTTTCCAGAATAATGTTAGCTTTGAAGACTATTATGGCAGAAAAAGATGAGATCGGGACTCTCGTTTTTGATGAAATAGATGTGGGAATTGGCGGAAAAGCCGCACAAAAAGTAGCAGAAAAATTAGAAAGAATTAGTCAGAGTCAGCAGATAATATGTGTTACTCATTCTCCTCTAATTGCAGCGATTGCTGACCGTCATCTTTTATTAGAAAAAGAAGTGGAAAAAGGACGAACACGAACGATTTTTTATGTTTTGGAGGAAGAGGAAAGAGCAGAAGAGCTTGCTAGGATGTTAGGAGGCGAAAATCCTTCTGCAGAATTAAAAAAACATGCTGGTAAAATTTTAAAAAAATAAAAACAAAAAATAAAAACAAATAAAAACCTTTCAAAATTAAAACTTTGAAAGGTTTTAATTTTTTAATTGGAGGATATTGTCGTTTGTGCCACTATTTAAAATGATTGAAAAGACATAAAAAAGCTTGTTTTAGGTTAATTTAAAAATATAATAAATCTTTATAATGAGGGAGGATTTGCCGGAGTCAGGAGGGTCATAATTGACTAGACGAAAGAAAAGGCAAATCCTAGGTTTGGTTTTATTATTTGTTTTTTTAGCTGTTTTTATGATTCCGCAGTTTCAAGGTAATTATTATTTACAGGAGAAACAACTACTTTCTGTAGGTGAACCATTAGAAATACTTTCTAAGTTTCCTCCATCAATCCGCAAGGCGATTAATATTTATATCTCTGCGGGTCAAAAGCTTTTAACGATGGAAGGACAAGATTTGAATCAGGGTAAATATATTTGGGGTGAAAATTCTCCTGTTGTGATTGAACCTGGACAAGTAAGTTTGGAATTAAAGTTGTTTGGTCTGATTCCCCTAAAAAAAATCAATGTAGATGTAGTACCGGATATTCGTTTGATGCCTGGAGGACATTCGATAGGAGTGTTGCTAAGGACGGAGGGAGTGATGGTTGTTGGTCATTCTCCGATCCTTAATCAGCAAAATGATTCCTGTTTTCCGGCACGAGATGCGGATATTAGAGTGGGAGATATGATAATCAGTATTAATAATATTAAAGTTACTACAGATAAGCATTTACGTAATCTTTTAGAAAATATTTGTCAAACAGAGCAAAAGATATTAATTACTATTAAGAGAAACGAGCAAATTTTAAAGAAAGTTATTTATCCTCAGTATTGTTATGAAACTAAGTCATATCGTATAGGCTTATTTGTAAGGGATAATGCGGGTGGAGTAGGAACTTTGACTTTTTGGGATCCTGTAACTAATAAATATGGGGCACTGGGACATGTTATTACTGATAGTGAAACCAATCAAAAATTGCAGATTCGTCAAGGAAAAATATTATCCGCTCATATTGAAAATATCCAAAAAGGCAGAATAGGTAGTCCAGGCGAGAAAATAGGAATATTTTTAAAAGATACAGAATTTGGCGACATTGAGAAAAATGAACAGTGTGGCATTTACGGAACTTTAAATAAAGAGCTAGTAAATTCGCAATATGATGAGGCAATACCTGTTTTATATGCTAATAAAGTGCATACCGGTAAAGCCGAGATATTAACAGTAGTTCGGGGTCAAGAAATTAAAAAATATGAAATTACCATTGAAAAAATTCACCATGGTCGAACAGATGGTAAAAATATGGTAATTCGGATTAATGACCCGGAGTTATTAAAAGAAACAGGGGGAATAGTTCAAGGGATGAGCGGGAGTCCAATCATTCAAGATGGTCGCTTGATTGGTGCAGTTACTCATGTTTTTGTTAATGACCCCTCCCGAGGTTATGGTGTTTTTATAGAGAAGATGCTTTTTGAAGCAGGTATTATTAATAGACAGAAACAAATCCTGGGATTTTCTTCTCGGGATTTTGTTTCTTAAATAAACAGCGAAAAAAAGTTAAAAAGAAAGAAAACAGAAAGAAAATAAAAAATAGTGTATAATAATATTTAAACAAGTCAGAATTTAAGGGAAAATAATCAAGGTAATTTAATATAAAATGGAAAATAGAGGCAGGAAATAACATTTAGATGTCGAAATGTTTATAAGCATAACTAAAAAATAAATTATAAGGAGGAGGAAGATGTTAAAAGACAAAATTAAAGTACTTATTGCTGATGATAATAAAGATTTTGTAGGTATTTTGCAAGAATATTTTGCAAGACAAGATGATATTGTTGTTGTAGGTGAAGCGTTTAATGGTTTAGAGACACTTGATTTAATATCTAGTGAATTACCAGATGTAGTATTATTAGACATTATTATGCCACACTTAGATGGTTTAGGTGTCTTAGAAAGATTGGCAGAATCTAATTATTTTGATAATCGACCTAAAACAATTATGTTAACAGCTTTTGGTCAAGAGTCTATGGCCAAAAGAGCAGTTCAATTAGGAGCAGATTATTTTATTCTAAAACCTTTTGATTTAGATACTTTAACAAATCGTATTCGTCAGCTTTTTAATGGCACGACTATTAGTCTACCTAGTTCTGCTATTGGTGCATATCAACAACCATTAGTACGTTCTCGTAATCTTGATTTAGAGGTTACCAATATTATTCATCAAATGGGTGTACCGGCTCATATTAAAGGTTATCAATATCTACGAGATGCTATTCTTTTAGTAATTGAAGATGTTAGTCTTTTAAGTGCAATTACTAAAGAATTATATCCAACGATTGCCGAAAAATATGAGACAACACCGAGTCGAGTGGAACGAGCTATTCGTCATGCTATTGAATTATCTTGGGATCGTGGTAATGTAGATTTGATGAATAAGTTTTTTGGCTATACCATCAATATTGAACGAGGTAAACCTACTAATTCTGAATTTATCGCTATGGTAGCTGATAAATTGCGGATGGGTACTAAAGCTAGTTAGGTGAAACTTATAATTAAAGATGCATCTTCTTTTTATTCTTACGGTAAAAAGAAGATGCATCTTTTTAAGATTGAATATACAAGTTTTTTATTTACCTAGCTATATCTAAAGGAGATTTGTTTATTTCAGATTTATTAATATTTTGTCTAGAAAGAGCAGTATTTTGGGTGTGATTGGGGAAATTTTTTTTAGCTTTAGCCAGGAATTTTTCCAAGAAAGTTCTCGATGTAATACCGTAATTTGCTTGAGCTTTATAAATTTGTTTTTTTGGCATTTCGAAATCCTCTAGCAATTCATTCATCCACGCTTCATTATTAGTACCCTTTAATGGAGACACATTAGTTAAATTTTTTATTTGTTTTATCGCATTTGAGGGGCAATAACTTTGGAAACCATCTAATTTCAACATATTTAAATCATTATAGTCATTACCAACAATTGCCACTTCGGACCTGTTTATATGTATTCCCCTTTGTTTAAGCTTTTCCATAATATAGATAACAGCATTTCCTTTATTAGCATCTGAATGTGCAATAGCCTTCATAGTTGGGAAAGGCGAAAGATAACTAATTTTGTCTTTGCTTTTTTCTAAATACCTATTAAATTTGTGATGCTTTTTTATTTTATGAAAAGAAAATCCTGATTTTATTTGGTATTTTAGTATTGATAATTTCGACCACAATTTTATCATCGGAGTTTTTAAATTGCACAATCGTCTCATTAATGGTTTTTTTATTTTATTTAAAGGTGTTGGATTTTCTTGTTCTGACATATTAAACACTTTTTCCAACTTATATTTTTTATCGTTAATTTTTGAATAAATTGCTTTTCCATCATGTGTGATTAACAAATCGACTCCAATTTGCCTTGCAAACTGAATTGAGGTTCTAAATGTTCTCCCCGTAGCAATACAAATTAATGTTTCCGGATTTTTCTTTTTTAATTCTTTGACTGCGTTTAAGTTTTCCGGAATAATTTCCTGTTTATCATTAAGTATTGTGCCATCAAGATCAAGCACAAGCATTTTTAAATCTGTTTTTTCTACGAAAGTCACCGTATTCACCTCCACTTTGGCGTTGTATTTTTTGTATATTTGTCATTTTCCGAATATTACTATCTTTATTATACAATAAACATAGTTAATTTTCTAGCAAAATGAAGATGCTTTTTTTATTAAATTAATGATAGATTATTTGTTTGATAGGTTATTGGTGTTTATATTAAACTAAAAGTACCCCAAATAATAATTGAAAAGTACCCCACATTAAAATATACTTCCACATGTTATTAATAAATTTTTAACATGTGGAGGGTGAGGGGAGATTGATAAAGCTAATGGAAAAACAGGACATTTTACTTATGTTTTTACGGGATGGCAAATCCCAACGAGCCATTGAGCGTGAAACGGGTATTTCAAGAAAAACAATCAGCAAATACATCAAGAAATATGAAAAACAAAGGGCCCAATTACAAGAAGGAAATTCGAAAACCTTTGGTGATATTAAGGAGCTCACGGATAACATCGTTACACCGCCTAAATATGATTCTAGCGGTAGAAAAAAGCGTAAAGTAACTAAGGAATTAGTAGATGCTATTAAAGCCCATTTGGAAGAAAATGAATTAAAAAGACATAATGGACAATCCAAAATACAGAAAAAGAAAATTGATATTCATGAAGCACTTGTAGATGCAGGATTTGATATTAGCTATTCCACCGTCTGTAATACGGTTAGGGAGTTGACTAATCAAGCCCAAGAGGCCTATATTAAAGCCCTTTATGCCCTTGGTGAGGTATGCGAATTTGATTGGGGTGAAGTAAAATTAACCATCGCTGGTCGATTGATAAAATTACAGATTGCGGTTTTTACCAGTGCCGCCGGAAACTATCGTTATGCAACTCTATTCCTAAAGCAAGACACAGCCTGTTTTTTAGAATCCCATGCTAAGTTTTTTGAACATTTGGGCAATGTGTACAAACTGATGGTGTACGATAATACTAGAGTGGCTGTTAAAAAACTTGCCGGTGCCGAAGGAGAACCAACGGAAGCATTGCGCCAATTATCGCTATATTACGGTTTTAAGTTCCGTTTCTGCAATATAAATGCTGGAAACGAAAAGGGTCATGTGGAAAGAAGTGTAGAGTATGTGCGGCGCAAGGCTTTCGCCCATAAAAGTACATTTAATTCGTTTGCAGAAGCGAATGAATATCTGGCTAAAACTTGTTCTCGGTTAAATGCAAAGCCACAAAAGGGTCTTAATGATAAAACGGCAATAGATATTCTAGAACTGGAAAGACCGCATTTATTACCTAATTTACCCCCATATGACGCGGCACGAATTACGGAATTACGGGTTAATAAATATTCAGTCATAACAGTGGATAACTGCTATTACTCGGTTCCGGATAAATATGTTGGCAAGCTGGTTTTAACCAAAATCTACTCTAATGAGATCCGTTGCTTTTACGAGGGAGATTTAATTGCTACCCACACTAGGAAGATGGGCTCAAATGCATGGAGTATTCAATTAGAACATTATTTAAACACATTAAAAAAGAAGCCCGGGGCATTAGCTACCAGTGTTGCACTCCACCAAGCTAATCCAAGGCTCAAAAAAATCTATCATCAATACTATACCACAAAAGGGAGGGATTTTATCGATTTAATATTTTTTGTTTCAGAACATGGGTTAGAAAAAGTTGAAGATGCTATTAATTTACTTACAAAAGTTTCACCGCTAGAGGTTACAACGGAAACCATTAAGGCTATTTGCAATCGCAATACAGTGGATAAATCTAAATTTACTGTGCACGATAGTGCAACCTTGCAGATTAAAAACAGCTCATTAGCTATGCTTAAGCAATTTGGGCAACTAATTCCTTATGGTAACGAGGCATTTGCGAAAGAGGTGGTTGTAATATGAGCAAAAACATTTACCAAGACATTGAAGATTTCGCACTTTATTTAAAAATGCCTGTTTTAAAAAGTAGCTATCGCGAAGCAATTCAAGAAGCCAATTTAAAAGAAGTAAGCTATGATCAGTTTTTGTGGGAGTTATTACAAAAGGAGTGTGATAGACGACAGGAAAATGCTAAACAAGACAGGGTGCGTAGGGCTGCATTTCCTTACAAGAAATATCTCGAAGACATCATCGTGGATGACCTACCAGAGGATGCCCAAAGAAAATTTAAAACTCTTTCTTCATTAGATTTCATCCAAACCGGGCAGAACATTATTATGGCTGGAAACCCTGGTACCGGTAAAACTCATTTTGCCATAGGGTTGGGGATAAAAGCGTGTTTAGCCGGTTACAAAGTGTTTTTTTCCACGATACCATCTTTAATCAACCAGCTTAAGGAAAGTCGCTCAGAAAAGACGCTAAGGGCATTTGGGAACAAATTCGAAAAGTATGATTTAGTCATTGCCGATGAATTAGGTTACATCTCATTTGACAAGGAGGGTTCGGAACTTTTATTTACCCATTTGTCTTTAAGGGCAGGGAGAAAATCTACAATAATTACCACAAATTTATCTTTTGAAAGGTGGGATGAGATTTTCCTAGATCCCGTTCTTACAGCAGCCATGGTAGACCGCTTAACTCATAAAGCCTATATTGTGAACATGAATGGTAATTCATTTCGTCTTAAAGAAACAACTGAATGGGCAAAAAATAATTAATTTTTTTGTCCCAAAGTGGGGTACTTTTCAATTAAAATGTGGGGTACTTTTCACTTGACAAATACATTTTCTTATCCGGATTCCATTTATACCCCTTTATGGTTTTTATCTTAGCAATTTTTTCAGGAGAATACTTAAAACTTACTCGTAATACATTCTCTTTTTTATTCACCTTAACAACCATACTAACACTCCATTCATCACCTTCACAATGTATTTAATTATTAGTTAGCCACTAATTTTCTGAGTTGCTGAAAAAAATCATGCCATATGAAATTATTATACCAAATTCTTCAATTATTGACAATTCCTCGATCGTGTCAGATCGTGTCAAGTTACTTTGGGTTTTTAAAAAATAAAACAACCTCCTGCTTGCGATACCTTTTTAAGCTCCTCTTACTGACTTAAGAAACTGTGAAGCCCAAGTTCTTTTGCCGATATTTAGAATAGTTACATTGCCAATGGTTTCGTGTGAAGCAGATAATTTTCGTTTTTTCTTAATTTCTTCATCTACTTCTATTGCCCTTGCTTTATTTTTTACTGCTTTTTTTCTTTCCATAAACAAATCGTAAATCTCCCCACCATTTGCTACGAAAACTCTTAATCTTGCCATCTGGTCTACTCCTGTTTTACTCCAAGCTAAAGGCCTTGAACTCAGTCGTGATGATAGTATATGACTTACGTGACCCTCTGCACACTCCAAGCTAAAGGCCTTGAACTCAGTCGTGATGATAGTATATGACTTACGTGACCCTCTGCACTGCAGCCGACATAGTCTGTCTCGTACTGATTTCTTATTCCTTTCCAGTTACCAAGTATATACTTTCTTGCTTCTTGTACAGATTTCTTTTTTGTCTCTTCTTTAGTCGTACTAATTATTACTTTAAAAAGTTCTTTTGTGTTCTTTTTATCACCGTTATTTATGTAACACCACATAATTGGCGTAGTGTAGCCCATATGGGCTGTTGCTTGCGTTACATACTTTGATAAGTGATAGCGATCCATTACGTAAATACTTCCCTTTATCCAAGGTGCGCCGTCCCCTGAAAGGTATATCTTTTCAATAGAATCTATATCGTAGGCTTGGTCTATATAATCTGTAACTTCTAACCACAGCTCGTCACTGTTATTATATACACCACTAAAATACCTTGCATTTATTAGCTTCCAGCGGTCTTTTCCTACTTTCTTTTTACCTTCATGTACATACACTAATTTGGGTTCTATGTGTCCTCCATTCTGCAATGCTACATGGTCTTCATCCGCTTCTATGTAGAGTGTTTTTACAACCTTTTTCTCTGGTTTAACCTCCACTGCATCATTTTCTATTTTGCCAAGTTCGCGAATACTGTTCATTACTGTTTGACCTGTAAGACTTACCGCGTCTGTTGCTTTTTCTCCACTTCTGCTAGAGTGGCATAACAACTGCTTCTTCTATCAGTCTAGTGTTTAACCTGCCGACTCAAGCTTATCATGGATCAAGATCCCCACTGCTTCAGCTGATAGATAAAAGGTCTGTTCATAATCTTTGCTTTTGACCTGTCCAGTTACGTATTCTCGCGTCTGTACTGCTTTTTCTCCACTTCTATCTATATGGCATCCAAAGCCTCAGCTACTACTTCTACCCCAACCCCGTCTAATGTTTCCTTAACGTGCCCAAGATAAATTCAAGACATATCTATGCGATCACAGATTCCGTTCCAGGTCAATTGAAAAGGTAAGTTCCAGTTTGCAAAAGTAAAATCTGTAGAAATTAAAAAATAAAAATAACTTATAATTGCTTGATTTAAATAGGTTTAAATAGATTTAATAGCAGTGAATTATGCTTCTTTAAGGATAACGAAAAGCAAAAACTGCCAATTTGTGGTTGTTTTTGAGTAAGCTAAACTAAGTGTGGAAAATTAACTAACTATTTGCAAGAGTAAATTCCACCCCATGCTAAAGTGAATTTTTAGTTATGACTGGAGGCGCCTCTTGTGTAATAAATTATTTTTTAAGGAGTGATGGACGAAGGGTGATTTTATCTGGATGTATAAGCTTTGCGCCCATCTCCCTTAAAAAATCTTCACCATAGAGGGAAGTGAAGACCTCATAAGGGGTTTTATCACCGAGATTTGGTCTCCCATAAGAATTGATATGGTTCATCATTAGAGAGATGTCCTGTTGTGTAAAACAGTCAAGAGAGGTTCCCTTGGGGATAATGCGCCGGATTAATGAATGGTTGTTTTCGGCTGCTCCTCTCTGAAAAGGAGCCTGTGG
>JBMNJJ010000003.1:0-421241 GCA_050951605.1 Peptococcia bacterium
CTGCATAATTACCCAAGCAGGGTCTACCCCATCTACTTCTGCTTGTAAATTGGAAAAATTAATTTCCTGCTCCTCTAAACGAGCTTTAGTCATTTCCAAGCGATTAACACTAGCTCCCACTTTAGCCCGACTCGCTAAAACCTTATCAATCACAGCTTGTATCGTTCCGATATCATCTTCACTTAAAGCCTGTGCATCATTAGTTTCTAAATGGTCCACAATATTTTGCAAAGTCTCAAAAACACCCGGCTCCACAAAAACCTCTTCTGCCGTAAGATTAATGGGGATTTCTACCCCGACCCCTATTTCATACTGAATACTGGTCGCATTATGTTGCCATGCTCCCTCTACATAAGGTTTTTCCGTTGTATTCGTACCTCCAAAGATATAACGATCACCGTGTGTAGTATTGGCAATAACGCCAATCTCTTCCTTAATCTGTTTAACTTCAGCACAAATAGCCATCCGTTCATCAGTATCAAGAGGGTCATTAGCCCCTTGTACTGTCAATTCATAAACCCTTTGCAAGGCTGAAGTCAAACTACCTAAAGCATCATCAGTAGTGTTCATCCAACCTAACGCATCTTGCACATTATCTTGAAACTGTGCATTTTCCCTTAAACGTGAAGCCAGACGCAAACTCTCCACCATACCTGTAGGGTCTTCCGAAGGCTTACTAATACGTCTTCCTGTAGTCAATTGATTCTGTGTTCTCTCCATAGAACGTATATTCCGAGATAAGCTGTTTTTTAAATTATTTACTAAAATACTATTTGTAACACGCATTTAATGAACACCTCCTACCGTCCCACCATTCCTAATCTATTAACAATAACATCAAGCATTTCATCCATCGTATTAATTACCCGTGCCGATGCCGTATAAGCATGTTGAAATCTAATCATATTCGTCATTTCTTCATCCAGCGAAACACCGGAAACAGATTCCCGCCGATTAATTAATTGTTCCACAAGTGAAGTTCTATTTTCTACCATCTGAAATGCTTCTTGTCCCTGAATCCCTAACTGCCCGACTGTAGAGCGGTAATAGTCATCAAATGAAGCTAACCCGTCAGTCATTGTTAACTTGTTTTTTAACTGGGCTAACAGCAAAGCATTACTACCATCTCCCTGAAAAGCAACAGGGTCTGCCTCGGGGTCTGCAGGGTCAGGAACTAATTCACTAGCGGCAGCAAGACAATTAAGGTCAGCAATAATCTCTTGATTAACCTGAATATTTTCGGCACTAAAAGCAAAACTATCATTAACTTTAGTAAAAAAATCACGTCCGGTACTGCCATCTAAGCCATATCCGGCTTGATGCAAAGTATTCACTTCCTCAGCAATAGTTGCCGCTAAATCAGATATCTTCGTCTGATAATTCACGATCACCTCATCCCGCATCTCCACATAACCCTTAAGAATTCCGCCATTTAACCGTACCGGTCCTTGTGAAGCATCTGTAAAAGGGTCATACCATTCTAACTTAGCTTGAGTAGGGTCAATAAAATTATCCTTAAATCTTATTTCGGCTATCTCTGTTCGACTAACTAAAAATTTTCCCCCGATAGTAACATTAACTGCACCTAAGTTATCTTCGACTACATCAATCGCTACATTCTTAGAAAGCTGTTCTAAAAGCAGGTCCCTTCTATCTCGCATATCATTAGCCTTATGTCCGGTGGCCTCTGCTTTAATAATCTGAGCATTAATGTCTCTTATTTGTCGGGCAATAGAATTAAGTTCATTTACTTTTACTTCAATACTTTTATTAATATCTGCCTGTAAATCGGAAAACTGCGTATCTAAATGATGAAAAGTATTGGTTAAAGCAATCCCTCTTTGCATCACTGTCGTCCGTGCCGCTACCCCTTCCGGATTTTTGGAAAGCACTTGCCACGCTTCCCAATACTGATCCATCACCGAACGTAAACTAGTCTCCGAAGGCTCATTAAAGATTACTTCCAATTTATCTAAAATATCAGATTTAACTTCCCATTCCCCTAGAGCTTTGTTTTCTGTACGCATCTGAATATCTAAAAACTCATTCTTAATCCGTCTGAATTCGGTGACGTCTACTCCCGTACCTATATAACCTTCTAAAACTTTAAGCGCCGGAGATGCTTGCATAATCACATCTTGGCGCGTATAACCTTCTGTATTCGCATTAGCTACATTATGCCCTACCGTATCTAAAGCTTTTTGCTGAGCAACAAGTCCACTATAACCTATATTTAAACCTGAAAAAGTAGACCGCATAAATTAACCCTCCCAAATTCAAACTTTCTTATCAAGAATATTATTCAATTGCTCCACTTTTACTTTGTTTTCGGCATTGTAAAGTGGCTTGGATTGCTGGCTAATAGACTCCACGGTAAAATTAACAAAACGTAAAGACTGCTCTAATAAGAGCATGTTTTCTTCATTTAATTTTGCCAAATCTTGAATAAGCACAGAAAAATCCTTTTGAATTTGCCTTAACTGCTCTTGACTGTTTTGTGGTAGTTGCGGAAGAACCTCTTGCAAAGTAAAATTTTCATCAAAACCACCTAATTCTGCAAGTAGAGAAAAACATTTTTCCCGTTTACCTTCTAATTTTCCCAGCTGAAAAATTAGAGTTTCTTCTTGCATTGTTAGCTCATTAAGTTCATCCAAATCTCCATTAATCAAATATTGATGTTTTTGCACGGACAAATCCATTAACTGCCGATAATTTTCTCTTTGCTCTTCTAAAATTTTAATTAATTCTTGACAAGTGGGTTCCATGAGCCGTCCCCCTCTAAATGCGTTGATTAAAAAAACCTTCCTGCCATATCTTTTCTACCAATTCCTCATTTTTCACTTCATAAGTTCCCGTCTTTATGGACACTTTCAACTCTTCCAATTTTCTCTCATTAGACTTAGGCAACTGCTCTAAAGCACTTTTTGCCGTATTAAAAAACTTTGCCTCATGAGAAATATTGATTTGGTCCTGTTGTAAAGAACCTTCTGTTTTAGTTACACTATATTCTTTATTTTGTTGATGATAGGCTTTTGTAATACCAGGTATCGGCTGATTAACAATCCGCATCACTGTTCACCTCTAATTTTATAAGACATCATGAACATCCTACTATTTATTTCGACTAAACTTCTTTTTTTGTTAATCGCTCTATTTTACCGAATTCAGCCTTTATCTCCTGTTTTCGCCCTTTTTGTACGTATTCCTGCCTATATTAACTTTTCTATCTATCCTTGAAAACTTTTCTTGCTATTTAAATCTCTTATTACGTAAATCAGCTGTATACATACGTGCCTTTTTCTGTCCCGCTCCTTGTTCTTTACTCATTTTTTTCAAAGCCATTTCATTTTCTTTTTCTACCGCTTTTTTTAAGCCGGAAGTCAATTTTTTCTGACAAGAAGAACAATAACGTCCTCTGAAAACAGGTTGACCACAAAGCTCACATTCAAGTTTAACCTGTTGCCTTGCTCCTACAGAAAGACGTCCCTCTCTAAGAAAACGCAAAACCTTTTCTTCGCTGACCCCTGTATTCTTACTCACATCAATTGCTGAAACTCCGGGATGTTGAGCAATATATCTGCGAATAGTCCGAAAACATTGCTCATCCTTCTTTTGACATTCCGGACAAAGATTCGTTCGTAAAAAATTAAAAATCTTACCACATTCAGGACAATTCCTTAAATCCATAAAAATCTCTCCCTTTTATATATAATATCTTTATTGACACTTTTCTTTTACCTTTTCATAATAAAACCAACTACCCGCAACCTTTTCCATCAGTTTAATATTATATCCTACTGCCCAAGTTATCGCACATACCTCTTGAGCACCAGCCTGATATAAAACATCAGCACAAGCTAAAAGGGTAGCTCCTGTTGTAATAATATCATCAACTAATAAAATTGTACCCCCGGACAAATCTATTCCCTTGGCTTGCTTAAATGCTCCCGTGATATTCTTCATCCGTTCTTCCCTACTTAACATCATCTGAGGATGATGAAAATGCTCTCTCGCCAATACCTCCGGCCACAACGGTTTTTGCAATTCCTCTGCTACAGCCTCCGCTAAAAGCAAACTCTGATTAAAGCCTCGTTCTTTTTCCCTAGTAGAATAAAGAGGTACCGGTACTACGGCCCGAATCTTTCCGACAAGTCTTAATCTTCTTACTCGGCAAGCCATCAAATAGCCAATTGGGCGTGCTAAGTCTTCTCGCCCATTAAATTTAAGGCCATGAATTAATTCTCTAAACATGCCTTCATAAGGGACTACAGTACCTACCTTCAATAATTTTTCACGCCAACTTCGGCAATTAGGGCAAGCTTCCCCTGCCGTAAAGAACCCACAAAAGGGACATGTTTCCTGTTTTTCAGTAATCTCTAATACTTTTTGTGTACACTCACCACAAATACCCATATGTTCGGCACTTGTATCTTTTTGTAAACAAAAAAGACAAATATCCCTATCGGGAAACAATACATTTAAAAAAGCATTCCACCAACCCTGTCTTTTCATTAATCTTTATCCTTTCCGAACATTAATTTGCACTATTATATAATATTCGACTTGAGACTCCTTTTCCCTTCTTTTCCCTATCCCCTCAAAACAACAAAGACCGCGATTTAAATCACGGTCTTCTGACCAAAGCTACGAATACCCGAGGCAGTACCCAGCTAAAATTAAACGAAGCACGAAATAAAGCAGGAAACGGGAAACGCACCCTTTCCCCCTCCCCTAAAATATAACTGTACCGTTTCGCCGTTCCTTTGCGAAAGTACAGCTATACAGACTTACGAAGATGAGGTTGAAAAAGCAAAGGTACTGACAGGACGTCAGTACCAACCCGAATCAGGACAAGGATGTACTGTTGAGGGTGATTTGCTTTCTCCCGAATCAAGTATTAGCCTGTTCTGTACAAAGCAGGAAACGGGAAACGCACCCTTTCCCCCTCCCCTAAAATATAACTGTACCGTTTCGCCGTTCCTTTGCGAAAGTACAGCTATACAGACTTACGAAGATGAGGTTGAAAAAGCAAAGGTACTGACAGGACGTCAGTACCAACCCGAATCAGGACAAGGATGTACTGTTGAGGGTGATTTGCTTTCTCCCGAATCAAGTATTAGCCTGTTCTGTACAAAGCAGGAAACGGGAAACGGTACAGTTATATTTGTGCTAATTGCTCATAGAGATAATCATTCAATACCTTAATATATGTACCTTTCATCCCTAAAGAACGAGCATCAATCACGCCAGCACTTTCTAATTTACGTAAAGCGTTAACAATTACGGAACGAGTAAGCTTATATTCCTCAGCTAACCTGCTGGCAACAAGGAAACCCTCTGAACCTTCGATTTCATTAAAAATATATTTTACAGCTTCCAATTCAGAATAAGAAAGCACTTCCAAAGCTAACTGTACAACAGTCTTTTTCCGCGCTTCATTTTCCATGCGTTCATTAACCTTCCGTAAAATTTGCATTCCGGCTACACTTGCCCCATATTCCGCTAAAATTATTTCCGCAGCAGTATAGGGCTTTCTTTCTCGTGCATAAATAACTGTACCCATTCTTTCGCGATTCCCAACAACCGGTGTCAAAATACAATAGAAATCTGTACCTTGGGGAACAAAATTAACTTCCGTATGCGTAAACCCAAATAGCCATTGCTGACTATTTTCCGAAAACTGCCCCTTTGCCAGTTCTTCTTCCGGGAATATCCCGCCCCGAATAGTAATAATCTCGCCTTTCCCCAACAAAACGCCATTTTTATCGGCAATATAGGCACTAGCTTCTAACAAACGAGAGATTTCTTCTGCTATTGTGTCATAATTCAGCATTTGTCCTGCCGATTTTTGTAATAACTGATGTAAAGTTCTGGTTTTTTCTAACAACAACTGCATTTCCATAATAAATTCCTCCTATAATATAATTTTAGTTGCTGTTAGTAGTATTTCCATCATTTAGTAATTTATACTTTTTCACCAAAATTAATTATTTCCAAGCAATCACCTTTTTTTAAATTTTTTAATTTGATCGTTCCTGCAGGCAATTCTAAAACCAGATAACTTTCTTTTACTAAAGGAGATTTGCGCCCCGGAGCTATTTCCGGAAACAAAGCCACAATTTCTCTTTGTTTATTTAAAAAAAGAACATCAAGGGAAAAAGACATTAAAAAAGTATGAATCTGCCGGCAAGGAACCAGCAGAAGACCTTCACCCTTTTTTAACTTCTTCCTACCTAACAAACCTATCAAACGCTGAAAAAAATTATAAGCGACCTTAATTTGATCGCCAATAATTTCTCCCTCTTTTTTCACGATTACCCGCATTTTACATTCCTCCCTTAAAAACCTTGGTTATCTGTAAAACTGCGGGGCCCAACAAGATAATAAAAATACTGGGGAAAATAAAAAGCACTAAAGGAATTAGCATTTTAATTGGGGCTTTCATCGCTTTTTCTTCAATACGCTGACGTCTTTTTAAACGAACCTGTTCCGCTTGAGTCCGAATAACTTTACTAATCGAAACCCCCAACTGATCAGCTTGAATCATGGAACTAACAAAAGTAAGTAAGTCCTCGACTCCCGTACGCTCACCTAAATCCTTCAAAGCCTCCTGTCTTGCTTTCCCCATTTGAATTTCTTGTAAAGTTTTGCGTAATTCCTTACTTAATTCACCCGAAGATTTATTTACAACGCGCATTAAAGCTGAATCAAAACCTAAACCGGCATCCACACTTACTGTAAGCAAATCTAAAACATCGGGAAGTTCTTTTTGAATAGCTGTCTGTCTTTTATTGATACGTGCCGATAAATAAAATTTCCCCATTAATATACCTAAAAGACCACCTAAAATAGCGACGAAAAGCTGTACAATTACCGTTTTTCTTGCTAATAAAGTTAAAAACCAACCTCCAAATACTAACAAAAAGATTAAACCATACTGTACAGCCTGAAACTCATGAGGTTGCAAATTCCAAGGTTCACCAGCGAATTGTAATTCCCGCTGTAATTTATCACGACTTTTTACAGGAATAACTCGATCAAGCACCCGTGATATTTTTAATAAAAGAGGTCTAATTACCCTTTCAAAAAAAGGCTTACTTAATTCGTCCTCCTCTAATTTTTTATGTGCTGCCTGACTCATTACTATTTTTTTCAGACGCTTTAAAAGAATATTTCGTTCACGAAACCTACTATTGATAATAGCAATAACTAACAATGTGACAAAAATAAACGTTGAAAAAAGTACTTTAATCATCATTTTTTCCCCTCATTAAAAATCAATTGACACAACTTTCTTGATACATATGACTCCAATAATTTCCCCCACAATTCCGGCTGTCAACATCGTTAGCCCCAAAGAGGAATGAAATAGGGGCACTAGATAACCAGGGTTTATCAACAACATAATCCCAATTAAAAAAAGAGGGATTATGCCAATAACTATTCCCGATAACCTTCCCTGTGCCGTTAAAGTCTTCACTTCTCCTTGAATACGAATTCGATCTCTAATTGTATAAGAAATCGTATCCATTATTTCTGCTAAATTACCACCAATTTGCCTCTGAATTAATACCGCTGTAATAATTAATTCTAAATCATCACTAGCTACACGTTGTCCCAAATTATTTAAAGCATCTTCAACAGTCGTTCCCAGCTTGATTTCGCGAAAAGTCCTCCCGAACTCTTTACCCAGGGGGTTGGGCATCTCTCTACCTACTAATTCTATCGCTTGCATAAAACTATGTCCGGCACGCAGAGAATTAGAAATAATCGCTAAAGCATCCACTAACTGCTGATTAAACTTTTTTAATTTCTTTTGCTGAGCTTTATTCACAAACAAAGGCGGAACAAAAAAACCAATAAAACATAAAATTAATCCCCAAAGCAAATTTTTCGTTACAAGAAACAATAAAAATCCGGGCACTAGAGTAGCTAATAACCAAAGTACTAAATACTCTTCGCCTCTTAAAGGAAGGTCTGCTTTAATCATTTTTTCTTCGAGAGGTTTAATTATACCCCGCCGTTCTAATATCTTACCCACAAAAGCAATGACCTTTTGGGCACCCACAAAAATTACTTTTTCTGTTTCAATTTCATTATTTACTTTATGTTGCTGCGAATTTTTTAAACTCTTCATCCGCAACCGGACTTTTCTTTTCTTCTGAAAAAACCAACGCTCTAAAGCCAGTATAAAGAAAAATACCGTGAAAAAACTACAAAAACAGGTCAGGAGTATTTTCATCTTTCGTTTCACCCCTAAAAAACATAATTAATAACACTTCCTTTAATTAAGAAAAAGGTCATCAGAGACATAGATTCCCGCAGCCGCTAACTTTTCCATAAACTTGGGCTTAATTCCTGTCGCTTGAAAATATCCCTTAACCCTACCACGATTGTCTACACCTTCTGTCACATAAACAAAAATATTTTGTAGAGTAATAATATCTCCTTCCATTCCTACCACCTCAGTCAAATGAGTAATCTTTCGACTACCATCTCGAAAACGAGTTTGCTGAACAACAAGGTCAAAAGCAGAAGACATTTGTTCACGAATAGCTCGAATAGGTAACTCCATTCCTGCCATCATCACCATCGTCTCCAAACGAGAAAGAATATCACGGGGAGAATTAGCGTGCCCGGTAGTCAAAGAACCATCATGCCCGGTATTCATTGCTTGCAACATATCCAAAGCTTCCCCGGAACGAACTTCTCCGACAATAATTCTTTCCGGTCGCATCCGCAAAGCATTACGTACCAAGTCTCTAATTGCAATAGCTCCTTTACCTTCGATATTAGGTGGTCTGCTTTCTAATGTAATTACATGTTCTTGGCGTAATTGAAGTTCTGCTGCATCTTCAATCGTCACAATCCTTTCCGACTCCGGAATAAAAGAAGAAAGAACATTAAGAGTACTGGTCTTACCACTACCTGTACCCCCCGAAATAATAATATTTAATCTTCCTTTAACACAAGCCTCTAAAAAAGTGGCCATTTGCGGTGTCAAAGTACCAAATCTAATCAAGTCATAAATAGTCAAAGGGTCTCGCGAAAATTTTCTGATTGTAATTACCGGACCAATTAAAGAAAGAGGTGGAATAATTGCATTAACTCTGGAACCATCAGGGAGACGAGCATCCACCATAGGCATAGACTCATCAATCCTACGTCCTAAAGGTGAAACTATTTTATCAATGATATGCAGAACATGTTTCTCATCACGAAAAGTTACGTCGGTTTTTTGCAATTTCCCCTGACGTTCCACAAAAACTTGCTGAGGACCATTAACCATAATTTCTGATACTTCCGGATCCCTAATTAAGGATTCAATGGGACCAAAACCTATTACTTCATCGATAATCTCCATGGTTATTTTTTGTCGCTCCACTCGCGGCAAACTGCCGGCCTCGCGATCTACAATTTGATTAATCAATTCTTCCACTCTTTGTGTATATTGTTCATCCTTTAACGAGGGCTGTTCATTCTTATCCTTCAACTCAAGGTCCAAAGTTTCAATTACCTCTCGATGCACTTTAATTTTTAACTCACGATAAGGGTCTCCTGAAGCCTGAGGTTGTCTCGTTTCTACCTCACCGGATTGTATCTGCCCTGCTCTTTCTTTTTCTAAACGTTTTAACAAAGACATCTTTACTCACCTCTATTTAAACCAACGACTAAAAAAACCTTGCTTATTTTTAACTTTTAAATCTTCCTGGTAACCTTTATCCTTAATCACCAAATTACTAACCTCATGTACAGCCTTACTGACTCTAGCTGTAGGATGAGATAAAACAAAAGGGATCCCTTCATTAAGTGCCGGTACAACAATCTTCCCTTCACTAGGAATATAACCGGCAATCAAAAAATTCAAAGTCTCTTCCGCATCGGCAATCGTAATCCCCATATCATCAGAAGCTCTATTTAAAATAAGCTTCGTTTTTTCCGCATGCTGTAAAGACTGCAAAAGTTCTAAGCTTAGTTTAATGTTTTTAATTGTCGCTAAATCCATCGCTAAAACCAATAATATCTGCGTAGACAAATCTAAAGCAGTAAGATTCGTATCATTAAAAAAAGGAGGTGTATCAATAACAATATAATCATAACTTAATTTAAGAAGATTAATAACATCCTGTATATGCTCGGCCGTAACCAATTCTGCATATTCCGGTCGTCCGGGAGCAGAGAGAATTTTCACACCTGAAACATGTGGAACAAGATAACTTTCTAATAACTCTATATCCCAAACATCCCTCTCCTGAGCTAATTCAGAAAAAGTACGACGAGGAAATAGGTTTAAAAAAACAGAAACATCCCCAAATTGCAAATCCAAATCAAGCAATACTACTTTTTGCTTTCTTTTCGCTAAAAGAACCGCTAAATTAACGGCAACAGTAGTTTTCCCTACACCACCTTTAGTTCCGAATACCGTAATAACTTCACTTTTTTGTTTTTTCCCTTGCCAATCACTTTGAGCCAATCTTTTAGTTTCTACCTGAAAAACTTTTTTAATGGTCTTAATTAATTCCTCGCCAGAAAAAGGTTTTTCTAAAAAATCACGTGCCCCGGCTAACATAGCACTCCGTAAATATTCTTGGTCACCTTTCTCACTCAGCATAATTACCGCAGTACCGGGAATCTCTGTGGTAATCTTTCCCGTAGCGTTTAAACCATCCAACCCCGGTATATTAACATCCATTAAAACAACATCAGGCTGTAAAGCTTTACACTTCTGCACAGCCTCCATTCCTTCGCAAGCCTCACTAACCACAATCAGTTCTTCTTCGACAGAAAGCATTTGGGCAAGACTAGCTCTGCTCTCCTCGTGGGCATCGGCGATTAAAACACGTATCAAATCCATCTACTTTCCCCCTCATTCAACAAAATCCTGTGCCTTAAAGGGAACGGTCCAGGCAATGCTATCATCCACAGGTGAACGCAATAACAAGCGCAAAGAACCTTTTTGTCCTGCCAGTAGCAAGGACTGAGCCTCTTGTATCGTCACCGCAAGAGTAATCGTCTTTTTAGCATTACTATCTGTTTCCATTTTACTATTTTTATCACTCATTTTTTTCCCTACAGCTAGAATCGGAATATTTTGCAGAACAATAAGAGAAGAAAGCTCTTCTCCTCCTATGCCGTCAGGGAAACTCATAATCGCCGCTACATCAACATGGTCCCCCGGTTTAAGCAGCCCCGCTACCCCGCTTACTTCATCTACGGCAATACTGATCGCCCTTTTCCCTACCGGAACAAGATACGCCAACCCATTTTTTACCTCACCCGGAGTAGCAAGTTTGCTTTTTAAAACTTGTTCCCCATTTACCACAGAAGTCAAACTAATACAACCTACAGCCTCCTCCATTTTCTGTAACGCTTGAGGATGAATATAATCCATCGGTACTTTCTTTATAGTCAACATTTCTCGCGTCAAAAGGGTTTGGGGAGCAATATCACAAGCGGCAACAACAATTTCCTCCCTTGAACCCTCTATCGTTTTTTTCTCTACGGAAACCAAAAAACCATAAAGAAAATAAGTTGTTAATAAGCCGAAAATTACAGCTAATGCATAAATCCACTTGTTTTTCAAAAAAACACCCCCGATTAATAACTTAAATGTGAACTATATAAACCATAATCAGCCGCCTGCTCTTCGGTCATCTCCCCCGGTAAGTGCAGACGCAAAAATTTTCCCCAAACATAATTATCTCTGCCTTGTCCCTCTACTCTTTCTAAGAAAAATAGAGCAAAGCCTTGTACTTTAACAGTTTTCCCCCCACAAGGTTGTACAACGGGAACTATCACTAAACGAGGACAATCACGCACAAAACTTTCACCGGTACAAGCGGGAGTATGTTTACACTCAGCCAAACGATATTCAACCCCACGTGTAGTTGGCCCCGACATATTCCCACTTTCTATTTCCAAAATATCATCAATTTTTAACTCTGCCTGATAACCAAATTTTAAATTATTTTCATATGCTTTAGCTCCATTACCACCTAAACGCAAAGCACCAAACCAACCGGAATGATGTGCTCCACCCGGCTGACCCCCTGCCCCGGATTTTAAAATATATTCTTCATTATAAATAAGCTCTTGATTTTCAATACAAAAAGGCACCGCTCCCACTACAGAAGAAAGGTTCTCCACTTTAGCTCCGGCACCCTTAACTACATCTGTCGAAGAAATCCCCAAAACTCGAGCAAAGAAATGGTTTACTGTCCTTCTGGCTTGAACCTTAATGCTCCGTTGGTCAGCACCAATCTCAATATTTAAATTTTCCGGTGATACACCATTTTTCACAGCAAAACTTTCGGCCAATTGATAAGCTAAAACAGGGTCAGCAGGAAGAGCCTGAATACCGGCTAAAGCTGCTGCATCCACTGCATTAGAAATTTTAAGGTTATGAAGATAAACTACACCGGCATCAACTACTAAAGCGGTAACGCCAAGCAAAGCAGTAAGGGCTAACGCCATGAGGACAGCAACCGCGCCCTTTTTTTCACACATTTTCTGTCTAATTTTACAAAATAGCATCCACCCCAACTCCCTTCTCCTTTATTCGACCCTCATCACCGAAGTCCCTGCTACAGTAAACGGATTACCGATAATCTCGGGAATTATCGGCATATATAGAGTTACTTGATAATTAACCGTGACTTGAATGTCACCACCCTTAATCGGGCCTGTCCTTTCTATCTCTATCGCTAATTTCTCGGGATTCTCGGAGTCAAAAAGCACAGCAGCGGATTTTGTTTGGATTCTTGTCACAATTTCACTGTCTGTAGCCCCTACAGCACCATGGCGAGCCCCGTCTCTTGCTCCATGAGTTACAATAATACTGGCACTCATCACGCGCCCAAACTCAATAATTCCGAAAAGTAAAAGTAAAAGAAGAGGAAGAATCAAAGCCATTTCTACTAATGCCTGACCTTTCCTCTGCCTCCTAATTTTCTTCAACATAGCCATTCACCTACCAGACAAACTATTGTCCCTAAAACAATAGCTAATCCATATGGTAATGCCGCTATATCATCATTCTCTAAACTACCAAAGTTGCAAATTCGGAAACAGGAAAAAAGAAAAACTTTTAACGCACTCCCAAGATTACATAACGTCTTTTTCAATCTTTTTTCTTTTAATAAAAACAGAAAAGAAAAAACGCCGCCCAGAATTGCCGCACAAAGAAACGCTTTAAATACAAAAAGCGCCCCTTTAAAAGAACCCACCACTCCTAAAAGTTTAACATCACCCGCACCTATTCCGCCCATTGCAAAAGGGATAAAAAGAAGGGCTAATCCTACTAAAGTACCTTTTACCCAAAAAAGTGCTCCCCCCGACCCTTGTAAAAAAAGATGAACAATTAAAGCTATTAATGTTGCGGGGAAAACAATAATATTTAATATTTTCCGTTCTTTCAAATCTGTATAACAGCAAATTAAGAGGACAACTAATAAGAGCAGGTCCGGTAACCCAACAGAAGATAGTATCCCTATCACCCTCATTAGACTCCCCCCTTTTTACTAGCTAAAGCTATAATTTATATACAAAAACTATATATAAAAACTTAACTTGAGTTTGGATATTTTCCCTTAAATATACCTCTAAAGGGTAAATGAGCCCTACTTAAATTTAAGTAGGGCTCGAATCCCTCCAATAATGTAATGTCGTTTAGGTCCCGGATTCAACTTCATCAGGAGCTGGCGGCTCATTTAAGCCACCTGTTACATCTTCAAATTTTGATTTAATCGCATCTCCAAAAAGAACTAAAGCACCAATAACTACTACCGCTACTAAAGCTAAAATAAGTCCATATTCGGCCATACCCTGACCTTGTTCTTCTTTTACCAACCGCTTTAATACCTTTAACATCATAACCTCCCCTTTTCTTTGAAATTATTTTTTTATTATGATTTTAGTATATCATTCTGATTTTATTATACAAGCTTTGACAAGAAAAAACATCAGCCCTTTTACCTGTTTTTACTATTCTTTAGTCCTAAATTGTTTTTGGGACTAGTCCTATAAACCGCATACGTTAGTCCTAGGACTTCTTGGCTATATTTCCACAAGATGGTGCTTAATTGCAAATAAAACTGCTTGTGTACGGTCTTCGACTTGTAGTTTCCGGAAAATACTCGTAATATGATTTTTTACCGTCTTTTCACTAATCGATAATTCTACTGCAATTTCTTTATTACTTTGCCCTTGAGTCATCAATTTAAGAATATCCATTTCACGCTCAGTTAAAGTTTCCCATTCCTCTTTAGCTTGACGACGTCTTGTCAAACGATTGAGCTCTGTAAATAACATCCGGGTAATACTGGGATCAATCACCGAATCGCCGGCAGCTACTGTTCTAATCGTTTCCACAAGTTTAGACGGAACAATATCTTTGAGCACATAACCGGAAACTCCTGCTCTTACTAATTCCAAGACATATTCCTCATCCTCATGTATCGTTAAAGCAATAATCCCTATTTGAGGGAACTCTCGCTTAATTACTCTAGTAGCCTCCACACCATTAGTCCCAGGCATATTAATATCCATCAAAATAATATCAGGCTGAAGTCTGCGCGCCATATTAATAGCCCCTTGCCCATCACCTGCTTCATCTATAACTTCAATATCCTTCTTCTAATTCTAATACTTTCCTTAATCCTTCTCTAACCAAAGGATGGTCATCAATAATCAACACTCTGACCTTAGCCTTCTCCACACTCTATCTCCCCTTTAAACATCTAATGGCAATATCGCTAAAATTTCTGTCCCCTCCCCCGGTCGAGAATTAATCATTAACTGACCACCTAAAATTTCCAAACGTTCCTTCATGCCTAACAAGCCATAACTATCCCTTTGTGGGTTTTGCATAAACTCCTCTACGGGAAAACCCTTCCCATCATCAGTAATTTTGACAACTAGCCGCTGTGGTTCATTATGTAAAAAAATCTTAGCACAGCTAGCCTCCGCATGTTTAATCGTATTCTGTAACGCTTCTTGT
Organism: Peptococcia bacterium; assembly: GCA_050951605.1. GTDB lineage: Bacteria > Bacillota > Peptococcia > DRI-13 > DTU073 > DUTS01. The sequence goes on from JBMNJJ010000003.1 coordinate 14,999, forward strand.
ACAACTCGATATATCGCCACTTCAATGGGCGGAGCCAAACGTTGTTGCACTCCTGAAGAAGAGAGTGCCATCTCCATTTCAATATTATATCGTTCTTTCAAAGTCTCCAGGTAACGATTAAGAGCAGGAAGTAAACCCAAATCATCAAGAGCCATCGGACGAAGGTCAAAAATAATCCTACGCACATCTTGCAAACTCTTACGTACCATTCCCTTAAACTCACCCAACTCTTTACGTACTGCTTTCGGATCAAGAACAAGAAGCTTTTCACATACTTCTGCTCTTAAAATAACATTCGCCATCGATTGAGCTGGTCCATCATGTATCTCACGAGCTACTCGACGTCTTTCTTCTTCTTGAGCTCGAATGATTTCCGAAGCCAAATGACGTCTTTGCATCACAACTGTCAATTGGTCATTTATATTTTTCAGATTTCCACCTAAATAATCAAATACAACGCCTACCTGAGTATTTAGTTTTTCAGCTTTATGCATGGTTAACCGCATTTTTTTAAGATTACGTTCTAATTCATTACGCCTTAAATTTAACTGCTTTTCACGTTCTCGTAAAGAACCTAATTGCACCTGTAAATCCCTAGCCCGGTCATAAGCTAAATGGGCGTCCTTCTCTGTATACTTGGTAAATTCTTTACTTACCTTTAATAAGTGAAGTCGTGCCGCTTTCTCTAATTCTTCCAAATGATCTACCTGTTCAATCGTAGTCATAAGTTCATTTTGAATTACCGCCAATTCCTCCTGTAGCCGTTCTTTTTCTGTTCGAGCATTATTAGCAATATATTGTATTTCCTTTTTGCTTTTTTCTATGGCAGTCAAAGTTTCTGCCACCACTTTTTCCAGACTGGGTATACGCATCATTCATCCTCATTTATTCTTTTATACCGTTCCTTCATTCCACCTTAATATTAATATTCGCTTAAAAATATATTTTTCCTGCCAAAAGTGAAAAAAACTACAAAGGATACACCTTAGCCCCCATTTCTATTTCATTTTCTTGGGCTAAATTAAAGTCCACCTTACATTTAGCCGCATATTGCTCTTCTAAAAACTTTTTTGCCACCTGAGGAAAAATAGTATAGGAAAGCACGTCTTCTTCTTTTTGTAAATAAATACCAATCTCTTTGCGTGCCTGTTCTAACTGGGGCTCAATCAGGTCTGCCGGACGTCCGGTAATCGGCTCTTTATCCCCAATAATCTCTTGTCGCAACTCCTCATTCACCGGAGCAGGAGTTGCTCCATAAAGACCACGCAAGTAATTTTTAACTTCATTCGTCACCATTTTATAACGCCCCATTAGAACATTCAAAACAGCCTGAGTGCCCACAATCTGACTAGTCGGTGTAACTAATGGCGGGAAGCCCAAATCTTCCCGTACTCGCGGTACTTCCGCTAAAACAGCCGGTAGTTTGTCCAAAGCATTTTGTTGTTGTAACTGCGAAATAAAATTAGAAAGCATTCCACCCGGCACTTGATACAAAAGCACCTTGGTATCCACACCGGCTTTGAAAACATCAAATTGCTTATATTTTTTGCGTACTTCCTTGAAATAATCAGCGATTTCCATAAGTGCCTCTAAATTTAAACCTGTATCATAAGGTGTCCCCGCTAAAGTTGCCACCATCGTCTCTGTCGCCGGTTGTGAAGTCCCCATTGCCATAGAAGAAATCGCCGTATCAATCATCTCCGCTCCTGCTTCAATAGCTTTAAGATACATCATCGAAGCCATCCCACTAGTGTAATGAGTATGTACCTGTACCGGTAAAGCATATTTCTTTTTTATTTCGCCGACCAATTCATAAGCAGCATAAGGTTTTAAAATTCCAGCCATGTCTTTAATACAAATAGAATCAGCACCGGTATCTACTAATTGCCGCACTAATTCTAAAAAATAGTTTAAGTTATGAACAGGACTAACCGTATATGAAATCGTCGCTTGAACATGAGCGCCTTCTTTTTTGGCAGTGTCCATAGCCTTTTCTAAATTACGTACATCATTCATCGCATCAAAAATTCGGAAAATATCCATACCGTGAGCTACTGCTTTTTTCACAAATTCCTCCACGACATCATCAGCATAATGCTTGTACCCCACCAAATTCTGACCACGTAAAAGCATTTGTGTTTTAGTCTTTTTCAAAACTTGTTTAATCTTATCTAACCGCTCCCAGGGGTCTTCATTTAAAAATCTCATACAAGTATCAAATGTAGCTCCACCCCAAACCTCCATAGAATAAAAACCTACTTCATCCATTTTTTCTGCAATAGGCAACATATCCTCCGTTTTCATTCGCGTTGCCAACAAAGACTGATGGCTATCTCGCCAAGTCGTATCCGTAATTCCGACTCTTTTCGCTCCATTAACCATAACTTTACCTCCGGCACATTCAAAATATAATGAAAGGATTTTCCCTTGCATTGATTATACATTATATACCACCAAAATACCATCTTCAACAAAATAACCTTATTTCTTGGCAATTCCCTTTAAATAATAATCCAACGTTTCTTCGATCAGGAGCTCCAACTTGTCCGACTCTAAATCTTCCTCCACATAAAACCCTGCCATCGACGCTAACCCCCCATAAAACAAATGAGCAAAAAGCAACCCATTAATTGACCTGATTTCCTGCTGATGAATACCTTCTTCAATAATATCCTTAATTAAAAGAAGCCGTTCGTAATGCTTTTCCATCAACCAAGAACGAAAAGGTGAATCTAAAAAAGCTGTTTCCATCGCTGTCGTTTTAGCCAAGGGATGAAAACGTTTCCAAATAATTAAGCTCTGCCTAATCAGCCCTTGCAATTTTTCCTTAATCGTTTTTGCGTTGCTCAATTCTTCCTTAAGTAACTCATCAAAAGTACCGACACCTTCTTTAAGGATTTCTTTAAAAAGTTCTTCCTTACTACTGAAATACTCATAAACAGTCCCTTTCCCCACTCCGGCTTTATGAGCAATATCTTCCATTTTAGCAAGATGAAAACCTTTAACAGAAAAAATCTGCAAAGCCGCTTCCATAATCTGTTCCTTTTTTGTCGTAACACAACTTCCCGACATCTTATTCTCCTCCCGCCGTACTGTTCGTCAATGAAATAGCCTCAACTTTTTTCTGAGAACGAAAAAGTCTCTTCATCTTAGAGCTAAAATTATCCATAATAATATAAAGACACGGAATTAGCACCAATGTAATTATGGTGGAAACAGTTAACCCACCGGCAACAGCCGTAGCCATAGGTGCCGAAAGTTCTGCCCCTTCCCCAATTCCTAAAGTTAAAGGAAGTAAGGCTAAAATCGTGGTAAGAGCCGTCATCAAAATCGGTCTTAAACGAGTAGGACCGGCCTTTAAAATAGCCTCATCCCGAGATAGTCCATCACGCCTCCGCAAAGTATTGATATAGTCAACCAAGACAATCGCATTATTCACCACAATCCCGGCCAACATAATCACTCCGACAAAAGTGGGAATACTCAAAGTACGACCTGTCAACAAAAGAGAAAAGACTACACCAATCAACATCGGAGGGATAGCAAACATAATAACAAACGGATATAATAAACCTTCAAACTGTGCCGCTAAAATCATATAAACCAAAACTATAGCTAAAATTAATGCTAAACTTAAGTCCTGAAAAGCCTCCACCATTTCTTTATGTGCCCCACCAAATTCTAACTGCACCCCCGGCGGAATCGTAAGGTCATTAAGTGCTATCTGGATATCTGCGATGACACTGTTTAAATCACGCTCATAAATATCCCCGGTAATAGTAACACGTCGCGATTGATTTTTTCTTTCAATCTGTGTCGGACCTTCCACCATTTCTAATTCGGCTACATCACGTAAATGAACTAAAGAACCGTAAGGAGAAGAAATCATTAAAGATTCTAAGTCATTGATATTCTGACGATATTGTTCATCCAATACTACCCGTACATCAACTTCCTCTCCCTTTTCACGATAACGTGTCGCCGTTGTACCGTTAATTGCCGTAGATAAAAGAGAAGATAATTGTGTTGTATTAATTCCATATTGTTCCGCTTTTTTTCTCTGCAATTTCAAATGAATTTCCGGACGACCGTTCTCTATACTTGTCGTTACTTCACGAGTACCTTCAATACCTTTTACCCGCTCTGCAATCGTGTCTGCCAACATTTTTAAAACATCTAAATTATCCCCGGTTAAACCAATTTCAATAGGTGACTGCAGTCCTCCCATCGCTACATCTAAGCCCATTACTTCAATATCTGCTCCCGGAATACCGGCACATTTATCTCTGAGGTCATCCAAAACTTGATCAATTGAACGAGCTCGCTGCCTTTTTTCCGTAAGCTTTCCTCTAATCACTGACTGTTCCGGAGTAGAACCGGAAGAGCCCATCCCCGGCTCGGCACCAACAGCATAAATCGCCCACTCATGTTCCGGCAATTCTTCAATATACTGTTCCACCAATTTAGTCACACGCTGAGTTTCCCTTACTGCCGTACCATTGGGTAGAGTAATATTAACTGTATATTCACCACTATCCTGTTTCGGCAAAAACTCCATTCCCACAAGGGGAATCACCGCTATACTGGCAATGAAAAGACCTAAAGTAAAAAACACTACCGTCTTACGATGTTGAATTGACCACCCTAAAATACGACGATAAAACTCATCTATTACAGTTAAAGCTTTACCCCATGCCTCAAACAACGTTTTCTTAATTCTAAATTCCTTTTTCTTCCCTTTCTGCTTAGCCCCACCGGAATCAGTAGAAGAACCCACCGATTCCACTTTAAGTATTTTAGAAGAAAGCATCGGTACCAAAGTCAAGGCCACCACAAGAGAAGCAAGCAAAGCAAAAGATACCGTCAAGGCCATAGGACGAAAAATCTGTGAAGCAAGCCCTTCCACATAAACAATCGGTAAAAAAACAACAATTGTCGTTAACGTAGAGGCCGTTACTGCTAAGGAAACTTCGGCCGCTCCTTGCTTAGCCGCTTCTATTCTAGAATAACCTTCCTGGCGATAACGATAAATATTTTCTAAAATAACGATCGAACTATCCACCATCATCCCTATACCTAATGCCAAGCCACCTAAAGTAATTATATTAAGTGTTAACCCACCAAAATACATCAAAATAAAGGTAGCAATAATGGCAATAGGAATAGCTGCACCAATAACTACAGTACTTCTAATATTCCTCAAAAACAAAAATAAAATCAAAATAGCCAATGCTGCACCAATAAGTGCATTTTCTTTAACTTGATCCAGAGCCAGACGAATATATTCCGCTTGATCAAAACCCACATTAACCTTCAGTTTTTGCGGTAACTCCTTTTCTAACTCTGCTATTTCCGTTTTTATAGCTTCCGATACTTTAACTGTATTCGCATCTGTTTGCTTTTGTATCGCAATCTGCACACTAGGAACACCATCCATATAGACAAATTGTTTTGTATCTTTAAATGTATCTTCCACACGTGCTATCTCCGCTAAACGTACATAACCACCTGAAGTTAAAGGAATTTGCAAATCTTCGATTTCCTGTACACTGCTAAACTCCCCTACCACACGCACCGTTTGCTCTTTGAGCCCTTCTTCGATCGTTCCTACCGAAGCATCTCTATTTTCCATCCGTAACTGTCCGATAACTTGCTCTAAAGAAATCCCATAAGCCTGCAAACGCTGAGGGACCGCAGAAATACGAATTTCTCGTTTCACCCCACCGGAAACCGTAACTGAAGCTACTCCCTCTACCCTTTCTAAACGAGGCTGAATCACATCAGTCGCTAATTTATCCAAAGTATCCAGGTCATAATCACCACTAAAACCCATTACCATAATAGGCATCATATTAGGGTCCAGTTTAAGAATCATCGTTTTATCTGCATCTGCCGGAAGAAAAGATGAAGTAAAATCTATTTTTTCCCTCATCTGATTAATTGCGAAATTCATATCTGTGCCCCAACTAAACTCTAAAATAACTAAAGAGCTTCCCTGGCGTGAAATGGAATTAATACTCTTAATCCCATTTACCGCTCCTAAAGCACCTTCCAAAGGTCGTGTAACCAACTTCTCTATCTCTTCCGGTCCCACGTTCTCATAAGAAGTCATCGCTAAAGCCAGCGGCAACTCTAATTCCGGGAATAAATCCAGATTTAATTTATTCATCGAAACTAAACCTAGTAAAATAATCATCAAAAAAATCATGGCAATAGTTATGGGACGCCTAACCGCTAAGTCCGAAAGTTTCATTTGTTTTCACCCCTCGTCAAAGGAGCTACAGGGCTACCGTCTTTAACTCCATATTGACCTTCGACAATCAACATCTCCCCTTCATGAAGACCTTTAACTACTTCTGCACGATCACCCAAAGTCAATCCTAATTCTACTTCACGCATCTTCGCTATATCACTTTCCACCACAAAAACAACTTGCTTCTGTTCAAATTCTACTACCGCATACTGAGGAATAACTAAAATATTTTCTTTCCGCTCTGTAACAAGCCGGACTTCACCATACATCCCATCTTTCAATAATCCTTTTTTATTAGGCAGAGATAAAGTTACAGGATAAGCCTTCGTACGTGAATCTATCTGCGGTGGAATAGTAATAATCACACCTTTAAAGTCTTCCTTAGCTACCGCAGGTACACTAACCTCCACCCGGGCACCCTTATTTAATTTACTAATATACGCCTCTCCTACCTGAATTTCTAATTCCAAATAATCTATATCCACAATAGAAACAAGGGGGGCACTTCCGGCTAATTGCCCCTCTATAGCAGAAACAGAAGCAACAACACCATTAATCGTACTAAGAAGAGAACAGTTTTCCTTTTGTAATTGTAAATTCTCCAAAGCAGTTTCTGATTGTTCCAATTGGAACTTAGAAACAGCCCCTATTTCATAAAGCTCTAAATTACGCTCATAAGCCAACTCAGCTTGCTCGAGCTGTAAATCAAGTTCTCGTGAATCAAAAATTACTAAAGGTGTTCCTTTAGTAACATAATCACCCACTTCTACAAGTACATCCACAATCTTAAAAACAGGACTTTTAGCAACAATAAAAACTTCCTCTTGAGCTTTTAACAACCCGCCCAAAGGAATCTTCTTTTCTAATGTTCCTTTATGTACATTTTCTACAGTAACCGGTATCTTTTTCACTTGAGAATCTACCACTTTTTGTTCTTCTTGGGATTGACACCCCACTGAAACTACACTTAGAATAATAAACATTGCTAATACAAGTATTAATCCTTTTTTTGTCATCCTCTTTCCTCCCCTTATTTCCCCGACTGAACGGTCAGTCACTTGCTTATATTGTAAATTTTCCCTACCTTCTTGTCAACAAAATATCAAAAAAACAAGACGTTTAACTCCTTTTTGGATAACAAGTATAATAAAAATCGTTTGCAATATTATATGAACTATCAATATAATTATAAGGAAGACAAAATAATCTTTAAGAAAGAACGTGAGGCTAATTTATGAAAAAGAGAGAATTCCTTTTATGTCTTATTATTTTGCTTTTACTCTCCATAGGTTATTTTTACCTAAGTGTAGTTTATGTCGATATTTTTAATTTAAGTCTCTCCCCCGTAAAAGGATATATTAAAACGGGCAATGTTGTTTATTTCATTTTTAGCTCTATGGTTTTCTTCGCCGGACTTCTTCTACTTTTAGAAAGACGTGACCCATCTAAAACATTAGCTTGGTTATTAATTCTACTTTTTTTACCTCTCGTAGGCTTTATTCTTTATCTTGTTTTTGGCAGACATCCGCGTAAGCAAAGAATAACTCGTAAAAAGAAAGTACTCAATAACAACCTTTATCCCCTCCAGCAATCTCTTTATCAAAATCCTCTCCCCGGTAACACCGAAGCCCGAGAGAAAGCCAGACTAATTGAACTTATCTATAATAATGCCGACTTCCCTCCTACAGCCAATAATGAAATACAAGTATTAACCGATGGGCAAGAAATATTTCCGGCCTTTATCGAGGCAATTAAAAAAGCTCAAAAACATATCCACTTAGAAACGTATATCCTTAGAGATGATAATATCGGGAATACCATCGCCGACCTTCTCTGTGCCAAAGCACAAAAAGGTGTCAAAGTGCGCCTAATTTATGACGGTCTAGGTTCACGTCACCTAGGCAAAGAGTATCTGGAAAAACTACGTACTGCCGGCGTAGAAGTTGCTGTTTTCTTCCCGGTTAAACTACCTTTTTTACACAGAAAAATTAATTACCGCAACCATCGTAAAATCCTAGTTGTAGATGGGATAACAGGTTTTGTAGGAGGAGCAAATATCGGTGATGAATACTTAGGGCAAAATCCGGAAATTGGCTACTGGCGAGATACACACGTCTGTTTAAAAGGAAATGCTGTCTATTTCTTACAACGTATTTTTTTGCAAGACTGGCATTTTATTACCGGAAAATCTTTAGAACACAATTCTATCGACCTTTTCCCTAAGCAAAAAACTACAGGTAAACACATCGTGCAAATAACAGCTAGCGGACCGGACAGTCAGTGGGAAGCAATCATGCAAGTTTATTATTATACTATTGCCACTGCCGAAAAATCAGTCTATATCACTTCACCCTATTTTATTCCTAATGAAAGTATTCTTACCGCCTTAAAAACTGCTGCCTTAAGTGGTGTCGATGTTAAACTTATTCTCCCTGCTAAACCTGACCATAAAGTAGTCTTCTGGGCAGCTATGTCCTATCTAGGAGAATTACTTGAAGCCGGTGTCGAAATTTACTTTTATCATAAAGGATTTATTCATTCCAAAGTCCTCACCGTAGACGGAATTGTTTCTTCCATTGGTTCAGCCAATATGGACCAACGTAGCTTTAGCCTTAATTTTGAAGTTAATGCTTTTATCTATGACCAAGAAACAGCTCTAAGATTAGAACAAGACTTTCAAGAAGACTTACGACATGCCAAAAAACTTACCCTGGAAGAACTCCAAAATCGTTCACTCGGACAACATTTCATCGAATCTATAGCCCGCCTCTTTTCTCCTCTACTCTAAGCTAATTTTAAGCAAACTACAAAGGGACGTTTCACTTATCATGAAGTGAAGCGTCCCTTTTATTAATATTAGACTTCCTTCTCGAAGTTCCAATTCTAAACAAAGCACAAAACGAGAAACGGTACAGCATCTTTTCGAATTATTGTGAACGTACAACCCCACTATACACCCAACCTACCGTACCATCCTCCAACTTAACATTATACCAACCGGCCTCTTCTTTCTGCACAAGCATCCCCTCTTCCTTCGTCACCTTCTTCAAGACACTGGCTTCTAAAGTCGGAGCACTACGTAAATTCACATAGTTCTGAGTGTTAATATAGATCGTCTTGCCTACAACAGAAGTCTTCTCAGGCTGTTTTGTTTCCTCCGGTTCATCCTTCTTATCCTTATTATTATCTGTAGGTTGAGAAGTAACAGGAGAAGTTGTTGGTTTAGAAGAACTAGAAGATGTATTTTTTATTTTATCTTGCAATTCATTAATCGTGCTTTGTAAAGCTTTCGCCTGTACAGAAAGCTCTGCTACGGTTTTCTCCAAATCCGTAACTCTTTCTTGAATTGCCTTATCTGCATAACTCTTGGAAACAATCGGGTCATCACTAGAACCCGGGGCAGGCGAATCAGCAACAACAGCTGCCTTCCCTAAGCAAAAACCCACCACAATAGATAAAATAGCTCCAATAATAATAAACCCACGCAGTTTCATCTCTACACCTCTTTTTTAAACTTATTTACCGAAACATCTATTTTGTCAAATGATGATAAACCTTTTCATCCTTAACTTGACTCTGTTTGTCACACTCTTGTCTCTCCCGCCCGTGTAATATACCCAGTTTTTCCGCTCCAATACAAAAACCCAGAATCAAAGCCACCATAATCAACATCCCCTGAGCAGTTGTAACCAAAGCCATAACAATCGCGGAAAAACTTAATACAATACTCACCCCATACATAGCCAATACTGTATGCTGGTGAGACAAGCCTAATCTAAGTAAGCGATGATGAAGATGTTCTTTATCTGCACTAAAAATTGGCTTGCCTCCAAAATAGCGTCGCACAATAGCAAATAAAGTATCCAAAATAGGAATACCTAAAATAACTACCGGTAAAAACAAAGAAATAATCGTGGCACTTTTCGTCAAACCAATTATCGCTAAAACCGAGAGATTAAAACCTAAAAACAGCGAACCTGTATCTCCCATAAAGATTTGAGCAGGATGAAAATTATACTTTAAAAAGCCGAAAATACTCGCTGCCAAAATAAGAGCTAACATCGCCGCCTGTTGAGATGTTTCCAAATAAGCAATTACCCCTAATGTTACCGCAGCTATAGCCGAGACACCTGCCGCCAAACCATCTAAGCCATCAATAAGATTAACCGCATTAGTAATCCCAATTATCCACAACAAAGTCAAAGGATAACTCCAATAGCCAAGAGAAATGACACCTTTAACCGGATGGGTGATAAAGTCTACTCGTACACCGGCATAAATAACGATACAAGCAGCCACAATCTGTACTGCTAATTTCTGCCGTGCAGTAACCCCTTTAATATCATCAATAATTCCCACAAGGGTAATTAAAAGCCCACCTACTAAAAGCCCATAAAGCCCAGTCGTCATCTCGGTAGTTAAAAGTACAGTCAACCAAAAACCCAAGCAAATCGCTAAACCGCCTAAACGAGGCATCGGCTTATGATGAACCTTCCGCTCCGTCGGTTGGTCGAGAGCTTTAATTTTATATGCTAATTTTTTAACAAGAGGAGTCCCTAAGAAAACTAAGCCAAAAGCTAACAGTAAAGGACCAATTGTTCCGATTCCCATTAATTTTGCCTCCTCTGAAACCTTCCATATTTCTTTTTTATCAATTTTCGATTATAGCACGTTAAACAGTATTTGTCTACAGGCTACCTCTCCAAAGCAAAGGTCAATTCAGCCTCACAGGCTACTTCTTCTTCCACCAAAGCACGTGCTTTACATTTACCAATTACTCCCCGCATCTTCACTACTTCTATTTCCAGTCTTAACTGGTCCCCGGGAACAACCTGACGCCTAAACCTACAATTATCAATACGTGCAAAATAAGCAATTTTACCCTTGTTTTCCGGTTTAGAAAGTACCAATACCGCTCCGGTTTGGGCCAAAGCCTCGACCAACAAAACTCCCGGCATCACCGGCTTTTCAGGAAAATGTCCTTGAAAAAACGGTTCATTACCCGTAACATTTTTAAGTCCAACAATTCTTTGGTCTTCTTCCAGTTCCACAATCCTATCCACCAAAAGAAAAGGATATCTATGAGGTAAAATTTCTTTAATCTCCACTAAATCAAGCATCTCCCTCTCTCCCTTTCCACTTTCAAAATATAATCATAGTAAAGGTATTAATTCGACATCTTTCCCCGTAAACCTTCTTCCTTTTTTTGCTCTTTATTTTATTTTTTAGTTATTCCTTCTTTCTCGTACCTAACCTACTTTAATTCACCTGCTTTAGCCTTTACCTTTTGCCAAAAAGCCCAAGCTTCCTCCTCACGAAACAAAAAGAGAGAAAAAACATAAACAGTAACACCAACTACAATACTAAGCAAAACATTTAGCAATAAAATTTTTATATCTTCACCCGGAAAAATAGAATTACTTAAATAGCTATACAAAACCAGTGCCGTAATCGCCGTTAAAAACGAACCACCCAAGGACTTAACCACAGAACGACAAAGATTTCTCAAATACAAACAAGGCAAATGTTTCTTTAAAAACACATACATGGCTACAGCATTAAAAATAGCCGCTAAAGTATTTGCTAATGCCAAGCCACAATGTCCCAAAGAAGGCATTAAAGCAATACTTGCCACAATATTCACTCCAATAGATAATAAACCCAAATAAAGTGGTGTCCGCACATCACCCAATGCATAATAAGCACGAGTAATTACCATAATCATGGCCATCGCAAACATCCCCAAACAAAAATAGAAAAGAGCATCTGCAGTCATCCTAGTAGCGATTGCATCAAAAGCCCCTCTTTCAAAAAGAAGCTTGACTATAGGTATCTTTAAAGCCATTAACCCGGCTGCGGCCGGCAAAGTAATCAATAACACTAATTTTAAACCACGCCCTAAAGTCGCCCCTAACTCCCGCCGATCCCCCTTAAAAGCTTGTTCCGATAAAGTAGGAAAAATCACGGTAGAAATAGCTAGTGCAAAAACACCCATCGGCAAATTCATTAATTTACTGGCATAATTAAGTGCCGAGATACTTCCTTCCACTAACCCTGAAGCAAAAAAACGATTAATCATTAAGTAAATTTGATTAACAGCAGTCCCTAAAAAAATCGGCAACAAATTAAAGAAAAGCCCTTTGACCTCAGGATGCCGTAAATTCCAATCCCCATAATAGCGAAAACCAATCTTTTTTAAAATGGGGAATTGAATTAACATCGCCCCCACCATACTAAACAAAGTCCCCCAAGCTAAATAATGAATTCCATATTTACCAAAGAAAATTACGGAAAAAATAATAATTAAACTAGAAAAACCCGGAGCAAAAGCAGCCACGGCAAAATACTTTTTAGCATTTAAAATTCCTGTAATCAACATTCCAATCCCCATAAAAATAACGGAAGGGAACATAATCATCGTTAAAGTTGTGGCTAACCCTGCTGTAAAAGCATCAAAACCGGGAGCAGTAACCATCACCAAAAATCTTGCTCCTAGGACACCCAGCAACGTAAAACCCAACATAAAAAGTGCAGTCCAATTTAAAGTAATACTGGCAATACGCCAAGCCTCTTCTTGTTCACCCTTGACTAAATACTTAGTAACCACCGGCACTATTGCCGAAACTAAAGCCATCCCTAAAACAGCCTGCAAAAAATAAGGCAACGTATAGGCCAAAAGATAAGCATCAGTAAGATAAGTAGCCCCAAATTGATTAGCAATAACCGCTTCTCGCCCAAACCCGAGAAGACGACTTAAAACATTAATCACCATAATCAACAAGGCTGCCTGAGTAATACTACGATTCACTATTTTTCTCCTCCACTAGTGGGATTCTCCAGCATACTCATGGCAATACGAGCTGTCTGCCAAGCTTTTTGATACATAGCCTGTGTCCTTCTATCCAATTCCTTAATAATTTCTTCTCGCTGTCCATCAACCCAAGTAAGTAATTCCACTAAAGGCTGTGCGTGAAGATTATTTACGGATAGCAAAGAGACCTGTCCTGCCTGACGCAGAAAACGATCTACTTTATGGTCATAAGAAAGTCCCACCATAGGAACTCCAGCTACAGCAGCCATAATCAAAGAATGAAGTCTCATCCCTACGATTAAATCAAAGTTTTTTGTTAAGGAAAGTAATTCCTCCGCTGTATAATCTTCTTTAAGTAATACCCCCTGATGATTACTTAAAAGGTGAATAGCCTCTCTAGCTACAGGAATATCTCCCGGAAACTGCATCGGAACAAAAACAATCTGCCAGCCTTTTTCCACCATTTGGTCTAAGGCTTCTACTAAAGGCAATAAATACTCATTTTTACCCCAAGGACGTAAATATACGCCTAAAAGCTTTTCCTCTTCACCCCATTTTAGCTCATAGCGCTCTAGAATTTCGCGGCCTAATTTTTCATCAACTTCTTCTTTATTTAACCCTAACACCGGATCAGCAGTAACAATAATTTCCTGCTGAACTCCCATTGCCACTAAATCTTTTTTCGATTCCTCATCCCTTACCGTAATTTTATTCACCCAGTTTAAGAGCCAAGTAGTTAGCCTTTTATTCCTCTTTCTTTGTAAAGGGCCTATCCCTTGAGCATAAATCATTACCGGTTTATCTAAAAACCTCGCTAAGAAAATTATACCCAAATAATACAGGGGACTATTGCTACTACTCACATCTTGTAAAAGGGAACCTCCCCCACTAAGCAGTAAATCACAACCAGATAAAGCACTAATTACCTCGAAAATCTTCCAACGATTAAGAACACTAATCCCCATTTCAGAATATTGTTTTTCAGTCTTTTTCGGGTTATGGGATAAGATAACAATTTCCAATTCAGGTTCTATTTGTTTTAAGGTCTTAATAATTGCATAAAGAATGGCCTCATCACCAGCATTATTAAACCCGAAATAGCCTGAAAGGACAATCTTAGCCATTATTTAGCCTCCTTATGACCACATTAGCCGTAAACCTCACTACGATGAGCAACATCAGCCCCAGCAAGACCCCTAACCAAAGACCATGAAAAGAACGTAAGAAAGAGATTTCTAATGGTGTATGCAAATGAGCATAGGTATTAACTACAGAAATCTGACCAATTATCCCCAGAAAAAGCAAAGGTAGTTTTTGATGAGAATAGCCGGAATACAATAACAACAACATTAAAGGATGTCCGATTAAAAACTCTTTCGTCCGCGGCCGAACCAAAAGCAGAGAATCTAACAACTCTCTAAACTTAATTTCCCAAGAACTAACCAATCCGGGAACACCATTACCCGTACGTAAAAGGTAAATAGCCACAATCAGCAATAAAAGCAAACCGGCTATCACGTGCCAGACCAAAAGAGGTGTATTTAGTATCTCACGCATGGTAGTGAGTGGCTTGCGGTCACTATATTTAAGGAAAAAATAAAGAGGAAGAATAAGTAAAGGTACCACATGAGCCAATTTAACTCCACTAAACTGGTCTAATTTTAGCATAAAAGCTTTATCCGCTAAAAGCCCCGTCATTAATATTGCTCCACAAAAACTTATCCCCGTCATCAAGAGTAAAGCTTTCACCGCTCCCCCTGCCGTTCTTTTTTCTTTTCGTACCATTTTCACTACTGCCAACACAGGAAAAATAATCACCGCCAATAAAGCGAACACTTTTCGGGCAAATAAAGGCTGAAAATAGAGTAAGCCTACCCAACCTAATAAACCTCCCAAACTAAGTAATGCTGTCCAATGGGGAGCTAAAAAGTAATTCAAAAAGAGTAGACCACCACCTACAACACCTAAACCTACAACCAGAACGAGTAGACGAGAATAAGGTATGCTCGGTAGACTTTTTACAGATCCCACTACCAAGCCCTCTGCTTCAATATTGGCTTTAACCCTGCTGATAAAATCTAACCCATTCGCCAATGCAGTTGTGGGTTGTTCTAAACCAAAAAGACGTACATAAAGCATACGAATATTTCTTTCGGATACGGCTAAATTAAATCTCGCAAGTGCTGAACTTTCACTGTTTTTCTTCATCTCATTTTCATTAATACAATGAATACGTACAGCATTTTTTCCCATAGAACGAGCTAAATTTGTCAGTCCCTGTTGAGCATAAAATTCAAAAATGCCTACCGGAACATTTGCCCCTTGTAATTTATGGGCTAAATAACCGGCATCACCCGGAATACGATCATCATTAAAAGTAAACATGGAAAGCCCCGGTAAATCGCCCCAAGAAGCAGTCAAGACGTCTAGAGAGGTTTGATTTGCCCCTTGCCAACTCCTAATACGGGGAACGATAGTCAAGCCACCGGTCTTGATTTCCTGTAAATCAGCACGAGGGAACCCTACACCCAACTTTTCCCATTCCTGACCGGATAAATGTAAAGAAATTGCCTGCCAATCACCTGCTTGAATTACTTCTACCCCTTCTTTTTTCTGTGCCAAATTCTGATATATTTCTGTAAACAACTCTTTTTCCTGTATAAATAAATAAGTGTTTTCTTTGACCGGAGTAAGACCAGGGAGAAATTCCGGATTTAAACTTTGCTGTAAAGCTACTTCGGAACCCTGTAATAATAATAAATCCCCCTGAGCATCTAAATCGGCTAAAGTCCTCTCCCGCACTACCACCCCGGTAGCCCCGGCCTCACGAAATTGAGTCGCCAAAGTTTGCCATGAAAGTTGATTTGTAACCATAAGAGTCTTTAATTGGTCATAATCAAGTAATATTTCTACCGAGTTATATTCCTTTTCCGCTTGCCATCTATACACACCAAGAAACAAAGAAACAACCAAGCCTAAGATAAGACAAGATATTCCCACCCATTGAAGATGTTTTCGCTTAAGTATCATGATCTCCGCCTCCACAACTACCTGATAAAATTAAGTTACAGTGATAAGAAATTCATATAAATTAGCCAATAGTACTAACATTTCAGCAAAACCAGGTGTTTCTTCCCAGTCCTTAACTCTCTCCAGCAATTGCTCACTTAAAATCTCCTTTTCTTGCAAAAGAACACGAGCCTGGGAAAAAGACATTTTTTTGCCCGTCAACCCTTCCGCTACCGCCATGATCATTTCCTTTTGATTAACCGTCAACGGTATTTCCACCCGCCGTAACTTAACTTGAGGATTTCGTTCATAGGCAACACGCAGCACTTTATTTAACTTATTTTCCAAATTCCACTTGTTAATCTTCCGTTCTAACCCATAATTATTTTCATAGCCACCTTCAATTAAACCTAATTCTCTCATTACCCTTACACCCGGATAAGCCCAATGGTCCATGACAACAGGACGTGGAGGAATATAATCTTCAAGATAAGCGCCTTGTGCTTTCAATCTCTCCTGTACCCACTTAATGGCCTCACGTGACTTCGTCATTTCGCGAAAAGAAACACCTTCTTTAATCGAATAAGCACAAGCTACCCCGGCCGCCTCTCCCGTTACCATTCCAACAGGAAGAACACGAGCACTACCATGAGGCAAAGAGTCATAAGAAGCACTCCTCCCCACTACCAGCAAGTCCTCTACTTCTAAAGGAACTAAACAACGAAAAGGAATCCCGTAAATATCCGGTTTGCCAATCACATTACCTGAATTAGCAGGGCTGGTAGGTTGAACATCTACCGGGTAACTACCATAACCAATTTTATCCCAATGATCGCGATTTTCCAAAACATCAGTAATTGTTAAACGATACTCCCCTTCAATATGACGCGTCTCTCGTACATATAATTGCTCCGCCGTTCCTACAAAAGCAACATTTTCAAAACCGGGGAATTTTTTTTGCATAAACTTAATAATCTGAGGGATTTCCTTTTTACCCCGGGCAATTCCTTCTGCTTTAGAATCGGGGTTCAAGCTATCTACACCGAAAATAAGTAAAGCATTGACCAGAACATTACCATTTTTCTGGCGGGCTAAATTAGGTCCCCGAAAACGCATCAACGGGTCTTGGGGAACATATTCTTCCGCTTCCTTACCATAGCCCCAAGCAGCTACTTTATCTGCCCCTGTATTAGGATCCTGATCCTCATGTTTGAGATACTGAATTACCCGATCCCAATTAACCCCCGAAACCTCAAAAACCAATGTTACTCCCATTAATAACCCTTTTTCTCCATAGTCCTCCCCACCAATAGTATAGGGCACTCCCACCTGAGCAGCAAGGTCAGCATCTGTTGTTGCATCAATTACCCGTAAACCAAAATATTTTGTGGTAAAGTCATTTTCCTTAACCTTGACTCCTACTATTTTATTCCCTTCTACTAATGGAGAAATCACTTCTGTATTTAAAAGAAGAGTTATATTCTTTTCTCTCTTCACTTTTTTAAGAAAATAAGCCTTAGCCTCTTCAACATCAAAAGCGTTCCCTAAATCTTTGTAAAACTCTTCAAAAATTCCTCTAGTCAATAATTCATGCTGAGGGCCATGATTCATGTCTAAAAAATTCAACTGTCCTAAAGTCATCAACCCACCTAAAGCATAGTCATCTTCGATTAATAAAGTTTTTAACCCATTACGGCTTGCGGAAAGAGCTGCAGCTACTCCCTCCGGCTCACCTCCTACCACTATCACATCATAACCCGGCTGCCCATTAATCATAGGACCCGGTACAGGAAAAAAACTCCACTTATAATAATGATATAAAGCAGCAAAAAGTATTAAGCTAATAATTACTCCCAAGACAATCTTCCATTTGTTTAACCCATCTCTTGCCGGTCTCAACGAGAAATTCCCCCTTTACCTAATATTATACTCAATCCCCCGAATTAGCTATATAAAGAAGTGCCCCCAATGTATACAAGTGGCCGAAAGTCGGTCTCTCTTCCAGCTCAATAAAATGTTGTCCCTCTACTTCTGTCAAATATTCTTTCTCTAGTAGAAATATCCTTGCCTCTTCCGGACTAACTGTATACCCTGTCAGAACTTGCACTGTCGCTTTAAGTAAATCACTACATGTCATCTCTTCCGAAAAATCGAACACCGACTCTCCCCCAGTTACCTGACTAAACACATAATTAGCATCCCAATAATTAATCATAGTATCCAGTTTATAAGCATTATCATAACCGCCGGCTGCCAAACCTAATTCCCGCATTACCCTTAGCCTCGGGTAAGACCAATGACCCATCACGGCAGGTCTGGGTGGAGTGTACTCTACCAGGTACGCTCCTTGCTTTTTTAACTGTTCTTGAACCGCCTTAACTGCCACTTTATTCTTGCTCAACTCGCGAAAATTTAGCCCTGTTTTCAAAGAATAAGCCGCAGCGACTCCGGCCGCTTCTCCTGTAGCCATTCCTACAGGAATAACCCGTGCACTGCCATGAGCTAAAGAATCATAAGAAGCGCTTCTCCCTACAACCAGCAAGTTTTCCACCTGTAAAGGTACCAGACAACGGAAAGGAATACTATATATGGCAGGCTTTCCAATCACATTTCCCAGATTATCAGGCGCCGTTGGTTGAATATCGACAGGATAGCTACCATGAGCAATTCTATCCCAATGGTCTCGATTTTCCAAAACATCGGTAATCGTCAAACGATACTCCCCTTCAATATGACGCGTTTCCCGCACATACAAACGTTCTGCCGTATCCACAAATTTAACCCGAGCAAAACCGGGAAACTTTTTCCGCATAAAGGAAAGAATATGCGGAATCTCCGCTTTACCACGTTCCAGTGCTTCTTTTTTGGAAACAGGGTCAAGACTATCCACACCAAAAATAAGTAAAGCATTGACTAAAATCGTCCCATCCTTTTGCCGTGCCAAATTTGGTCCCCGAAAACGCATCTGTGAATCTTGCGGTTGATAGGCTAACGCCTGCTGACCATAACCCCAGGCTACCTTCCAATTAGCACCGGCATAAGGGTCGCCCCACCCACTTTTGATTTTACTAAGTAGCCTCATCCAATTATTATATACAAAAACATAGGGCCAATTGACATCTTTTACGCGAAAAACCAAAGTAACCCCCATCAATTGCCCTTTTCGTCCATAATCCTCAGCACCTATCGTATAAGGCACCCCTGCTGCTGCCGCAACATCAGCATCAGTCGTCGCATCAATAAGTCGAGCCCCGAAATAATCTTTACTTTTCCCTTTTTCTTTTACCCTTACTCCCACCAAAGTATTTTCAGCTAGTAAAGGAGCAACAAAAGTAGTGCCTAGTTTTAAATCAATTTTTTCTTCCTTTTGCACAAGCTGTAAAAAATATTGTTTGGCTAAAGTTAAGTCAAAAGCATTACCCATTTCCTTATAAAACTCGGAGAAAATACCTCTCGTCAAGAGCTCCTTCTGCGGACCATAACTCATATCCAGGAAATTCAAACCACCCAAAGTCATTAGTCCGCCTAGAGCCTCGCCTTCTTCGATGAAAAGAGTATGTAACCCATTACGCGCTGCTGAAACTGCCGCCGCAATTCCCTCCGGTTCGCCTCCCACAACAATGAGGTCATAAACCTTGTTCCCCTGAGGAACTGCCTTTGTCCCTACAGGAAACAGGCTCATACTTAAAACAAAACATAAAACAAATGCGGTAATTTTTTTAATTATGGGCTTAGTTAGCTTATTTACCAACAACAGTCACCCCTAAATTTATTTTTCCTGAAAACATAATTCCTGTTAAGTATGTTCATTTTCTCAAAAAACGCATGAATTAACAAGCCTTTTCCTGAGAAAAAAACAAAGTCTCTTCATAAAAGAGACTTGCTACTTCACAACTCATTTAAGATACATGTATTTTTCCCTCAACAAGGTCTTGATATTTTTCCAAGTTTTTCAGAAGTTTGAAAATACTTTCTCGGTCACGATAATACTGATAGTCATGTGGATTTTGATAAAGCCGCTCCATCTCCTCATAATTAAAGTCCTGTTTTTGTGCAACAAAAATTCGTTTGTGTTTAGTCGCCGTAACTCCTTCCGCCTCTGTTAAAATTTCCTCACATAATTTTTCACCGGGGCGAATTCCCGTAAATTCTATCTTAATATCCTCATCCGGCTCCAGACCGGAAAGACGAATCAAATCCCTTGCCAGATCTACTATTTTCACAGGTTCCCCCATATCTAAAATAAAGATTTCCCCACCATGGGCCATACCCCCTGCCTGCAGTACTAATTGTGCTGCTTCAGGGATCGTCATAAAAAACCTTCTCATCTCCGGATTAGTTACCGTAACCGGACCACCTTTTTTAATTTGTTCTTGAAAAATGGGTACCACACTACCCCTACTCCCTAAAACATTACCAAAACGAACTGCTACAAATTTAGTAGCACTGAACTCATTAAAATTCTGAATAACCATTTCCGCAATCCGTTTCGTCGCTCCCATCACACTAGTAGGATTAACTGCTTTATCTGTAGAAATGAAAACAAAAATTTCTACACCTACTCTATCGGCAACTTCAGCCACATTTCTCGTTCCGATAACATTATTCTTAAAAGCTTCCCCGGGGTTTTCCTCCATTAAAGGGACATGCTTATGAGCTGCCGCATGGAAAACAGCCTGTGGTCTCACCTCTTGGAAAATTGCCTCCATCCTTGGAAAATCTTTAACATCAGCAATTACCGTACTAATTATAGCCGAAGGGAACTTTTCTTTTAACTCCAATTCGATTTCAAAAAGCGGATTTTCATCATGACCTAAAAGCACTAACTCTACAGGATTAAAGCGACAAATTTGACGGCAAAGTTCAGAACCTATTGAACCACCTGCCCCCGTTACTAAAACCTTTTTTCCCTGAATGGAATTTTTAATTATTTTTGTATCAAGATGTACCGTTTCTCGACCTAACAGGTCTTCTAATTTAACTTCCCGAATCAAATCAACCGTAATCTCACCATTAATAATGTCATACATACGTGGTAAAGTGCGCACCGGAATTTTTATCCGACGGCAGTCCTCCGCTATTTCCTTAATCACCTGTCCCGTAGCTGAAGGCATGGCAATTAAAACTTCTTCAATACCATTTTCTTTAACTACCCGGATAAGGTCTTTTCTACTTCCGAGAACAGGTATACCGACAATCTTCGTCTGAAACTTCTGAGCATCATCATCTACAAAACCAACGGGAAATTGGGTTGGATTCTCACGGCGCAAAAGCTCCTTCACAACGAGAACACCGGCATCTCCTGCTCCAACCACCAAAACTTTCCGCGCATCTTTATAATTATGAAAATTAATTCCTCTTTCCTTATAAATCTTAGGAATAACCCTAACCCCGCCGGACAAAAAGACATCCAACATCCAGGTAAGAATAAAAATACTACGCGGTACAGCAATACTTAAAAAATAACTTAAAGAAACCAAACCAAGAATAGTAATCAAAAGCGAACTAACTAAAGCAAGCAAATCCTCAGCTCGAGCAAACTGCCAGACCCTTTTATAAATTCCGGTAAAATAAAATACCCCTACTTTTCCTACTATGTACCATAACCATAAACTACTAAAGCCCACATATAGTAAAGCAGGAATATTCCCTTCAAATCTTAAATAATATGCGCCATAAAAGGCAATAACACCTATGAGCAAATCTAAAATTAAGAAGGCACGCCAACTTTTCTTTTTAAAAAGAGCATTATTTCTAAGTGCCAAGACCAACACCCCTATTTTTAAAACCTCTGCCAATTATTATAACAGTTTTTTACCATAGATTACATCTTCCCGGGTATATTTTGCAATATATTCTTCATATTTTTTGATCACATAAGCAAGGTCATTTAAATTTAAATAACCTACCCTCCATCTACTGACCTCAAATTCAATTCCATGATATTGAAAATGGCTATCGGAGATCTCTTTAATAGGTTTATATCCTTCCATTAATAATTGCCCAAATCCCAGAAAAACCGCAGTTACATCAGTAAGAATTTCATTTTCCTCTTCCGGATAAAGCTCTAAATCATAATAAAACAAAAAATTATGTACACATTCATGAATTAAAATCGCTATAATTTGTAGAATGCTATAGCTATTATCCTTATAGAGGTGTATTTGCCAATTTGCTTCCCCATAAACTTCATATAAACCTGATATATCACCTAATTTGGTATCTCTTACTATAACCTCAACCGAATTATATACCCCTGTATGAGCAACTATACTATCAGCTAGTTTTTGTAAAGTATCCGGCGAATATTTATCTCTTTTTAACTCCTGCATTATTTCCTCAGGTACTCTATAAACACCCGCCGAGAAAATCCTCTTTTTGCAAAACTGCTGTAGAATATATTCTA
This sequence comes from Peptococcia bacterium, assembly GCA_050951605.1. Taxonomy (GTDB): domain Bacteria; phylum Bacillota; class Peptococcia; order DRI-13; family DTU073; genus DUTS01. The sequence continues at coordinate 37,478 of JBMNJJ010000003.1, forward strand.
TTTTTTCATCTAAGATTATATCCTTCTCTTTGGGAAAAACAGGGTCATCTCTTAACGCATCTGACTTTTTCCATAAGAAATCGACATATCTTATCATATACTTTCCTAATAATATTAACAACAATATTAGTAATAATAAAAACATTGTATTATAGACTTTACCCATGAACAATCACCTTAATCACATCTACCACTTTTTACTTACTCATATTATTGTCTTGAATCTCTTCCTTTTTTTCTTCAAAATTCTCATCTAAACCCATCCCAATATCCTGCTCGTATTCCTTTTCATACTCCGTGCCAACTAAAAACAAGGACATTATTAGATGCTGCAACATTACCGGAGGTATTTCTAAATTAGAAACAACTTGTGCCGCCTCAATTTGCTCTGAATGGTCATCTTTAACTAAAAAACCAAATTCCAATAATATTTTATTCTCAGCATAACCCACTCTATATGTATCGCAATACTTCGGCTTTTTTAGCTCCTCAGGAACTCTTATTTTCAAAGCTTGTTCCATTTTTCTACCTCCTTTTTTTCACCATTTTTCATGGTATTATATAAAAATATTCCACATAAATCTAACAATTCCTGCAAATCCAGTTCAATAAACTCAGGTTCTCTATGTTGTAAGCTTTTTCAGTTCCTGTTTCAGCAAAAGAAGGATCTCTTGTACTTCTTGAATTTTAAGGAAATAGATCAAGATAAAATAAATTCCAGCACCAATGACTATCGCTGTAATTAACGATAAATTCGCACTCCATTGTGTTAATAAAGCACCATAAGACCATCTGGCAACAAGCCCCATCACCAAAGAAGCAAAAACGATCTTCAACAAAGATAGGGAAATATTCATCAAACCAAAGTGTCCTATCTTTTTTCTTAAACTAATAAATAAAAGAAAAGTGCAAAACAAAGCGGAAATACTTGTAGCTAAAGCCAAACCGCCTATCCCCAAAAATCGAGATAAAATAATATTCAAAATAATATTAAGTACCACTGCTATCGTCGCATTAATCATCGGGGTTTTCGTATCCCGGAGAGAATAAAAGGCTCGCGAAAGCACTTCTCTTAAGCCATAACCGACCATACCCAAAGCATAAAAAAACAGAGCGCCTGAAGTCAGCACAATCGCTTTTTCATCAAAAACCCCTCTACCAAATAACAACCGTACAATAGGTTCAGCAAAAATCATCGCTCCAACTGTAGCCGGAATAATTAATACATTAATCCCACTAATCGATTCGGATAAAACCTTTTTCAAGCCGCTAGTATTATTCTCTACAGCCATCTTCGAAATCAAAGGATACATCACCGTAGCTATTGATGTTACAAATATACCATGCATAAACAAATTAAGCCTATTAGCATAGTTTAATGCAGAAATCCCACCTTCCACAATTAGCGAAGCAAGAGTACGATCCACCAAGACATTAATCTGATTAACAGAAACACTAATAATAATCGGTAGTGATAAGTACAGCAGTTTCTTTAAATATTCATCGTTTTTATCTAAAGTCAAATGATAGCGATACCCTTTTTGATAAACAAAAGGAATTACAAAAAGTAATTGAGAGGCTGTAGCCAGTACACTCCCAATCGCTAAAATCATCAAACTATTCCTTGAACTTAAAGCTATCGTGATAATAGTAATAAAATTAAGCGGAAAACCTATTAAAGCAGGAATAATATAATTATTCTTTATTTGTAAGTACCCACTAAAAATATAAATAGCCCCAGAAAAATAAATGCCGAACAATGTAAGCCGCGTAAAAAAAACAGCCAGTTTTAAAGTTTCCCCGGTAAAGCCTACCGCAAATACTTTGACCAGAGGCACGGTAAATATTAAACCTAAAAGTATAACTAAAGTACACAAAACAAACACAAAATTAAGCAAATTGTTGGTAAACCGGTCCGCGCGAGGCACACCCTTTTCCTGCACAATACCACTATACAGCGGAATATAAGTCGTAGCTATCCCTGCCCCAATAAAAGCAAAAATCACACTAGGAATAGTGAGAGCAATTAAATAAGCATCACTAATATTCGATGCTCCATAAAAGTACGATAAAGTTATTTCTCTAATAAAGCCCACAAATTTTGATACAATCGTGATGAGCATTAACGCTATTGCGGTTTTTTTCATGAACTTTATTCCTCACATTTTCCTATTTTTTCTCTTTCCATAATCTCTTCCAAGTACGACAAAAAATCCTCCCGTAAATCTGCCCGCCGCAAAGCAAACTCTACCGTCGCTTCTAAAAAACCTTGTTTAGCTCCTACATCATATCTTCTACCCTCAAAATTATAAGCATACATCGTTTCTTGCTTCGCCAATTCCTTTAAAGCATCAGTTAATTGGATCTCACCACCCGCCCCTGGTCGCGTATGTTCCAAGAGAGTAAAAATCGTAGGATTAATAATATACCTCCCCAAAATCGCGACATTAGAAGGAGCCACTTCTCTCACCGGCTTTTCTACCAAATCTTTTACTTGATAAACCCGCTCCCCAATCTTTTTTCCCTCAATAATCCCATATTTATTGACATCCTCAGGGGCCACTTCTTGTACTCCTAAAATAGTGGTCTGATACTGTTGATGTATTTCCAGCATTTGTTGCAAACAAGGTTTTTGAGCATAAACAATATCATCACCTAAAAGCACGGCAAAAGGTTCATTACTAATAAAGCTTTGCGCACAATAAATAGCATGTCCCAACCCCCGCGGTTCTTTTTGCCGAATATAATAAATATTAGCCATCTCGGAAATCTTTCTTACCTCGGCTAAAAGTTCAGCCTTACCCTTAGCTTCTAACTCCAACTCTAACTCAACCGATTTATCGAAATGGTCCTCAATCGACTTTTTATTCCGACCTGTAATAATCAATATTTCTTCTATTCCCGAAGCTACGGCTTCCTCAATTATATACTGTAAAGTAGGTTTATCTACTATCGGTAACATTTCCTTGGGCTGAGCCTTCGTTGCCGGCAAGAATCGTGTCCCCAAGCCTGCCGCCGGAATAATTGCCTTACGTATCTTCATCTTTGATTACCCTCCACCGTTCTATTATCCTTTCTTAATCCCTCTGATACAAATCTCTCGTATAAACTTTATCCGCTACATCTTTTATTTCCTCAGACCATCTGTTAGCCACAATAATATCAGCTACCTTCTTAAACTCAGCTAAATCTCTCATCACCTTTAAACCCTGAAAATAATTTTCCTTTAATGCCGGTTCATACACCACTACTTCACTTCCCTTATCTTTAAGCCGTTTCATAACCCCCAAAATAGCAGCCTCCCTAAAATTATCAGAAGCTGTTTTCATCGTCAATCTATAAATGCCTACTATCTTAGGTTTTTCGGCTAAAATTTGCTCAGCAATATAATCTTTCCTTATTTGATTAGCTGCCACAATAGAACCTATAAGATTATTAGGAATATCCGCATAATTAGCCAATAACTGTTTTGCATCTTTCGGCAAACAGTAGCCCCCATAACCAAAAGAAGGATTGTTATAATAATTCCCAATACGTGGGTCAAGCCCTATTCCTTCAATGATTTGCTTGGTGTCTAAACCCTTCATCTCGGCATAAGTATCAAGTTCATTAAAAAAGGTCACCCGCATAGCAAGATATGTATTAGCAAAAAGCTTTATCGCCTCAGCTTCCGTAGCATCAGTGAATAATATGGGGATATCTTTTTTAAGTGCACCTTGCACTAAAAGGTTGGCAAACACTTTAGCTCTTTCTGACTTCTCACCTACTACAATGCGCGAAGGATATAAATTATCATAAAGAGCTTTTCCTTCTCGAGAAAATTCCGGCGAAAAAATAATATTCTCTGTTTTAAACTTTTGTTTAACTTTTTTTGTATAGCCAATCGGTACAGTAGATTTAATAATTATTATCGCCGCTGAATTAATAGATAAAACATCAGCAATCACTGTTTCAATAGCTGTGGTATTAAAACAATTCTTGCCCGAATCATAATCAGTCGGCGTGGCAATAATTACATAATCAGCATCTTGATAAGCCAGATTATTATCTGTAGTCGCCTTTAAATTTAAATCCTTATGAACAAGATAATCGATAATCTCCGCATCATTGAGTGGTGATTGTTGCTGATTAACCAAATCTACTTTTTTCGGCTGAATATCCAGAGCTATAACTTCATGCTCTTGAGCCAACAAAACGGCGTGAGACAATCCGACATAACCAATTCCGACGATAGCAATTTTCATTCTCTCACCTTCCCTAAACGCCACAGCCCACGTAATTTCAAAGATAATGTTTCCGCGCTTTTTATCTGAATGCCCCGGAAGCGGGGAATACTTTTGCCCCTTGCTTTAGCTGGGGGGAGTATTACATATTTCTTCCGTACCTCTGGCAAATTTCTCCTCACCCAATAAAACTACACCGATAGTACGAATAATTATCTTCAAATCAAGTCCCAGACTAAAATTTTCTAGATAATACAGATCATATTTATGCCTTTCTTTTAAAGGCAAATAGATATTACCATTTACTTGGGCTAGACCTGTTAAACCCGGCTTTACTTGGAATCTTTTTAATTCTTCTGCATTATATCCTGAAAGGTTATGCCTATTTTCAGGTCTTGGCCCCACAAGACTCATTTCTCCCTTAAGCACATTTAAAAGTTGAGGTAACTCATCAATTTTATAGCGACGTAAAAACCTGCCTACACGAGTTATACGTTCATCATCGAGCATAACCTCTTGACCCTGAAGTGTTTTTTCGGCACTATGCCACATCGTTCTAAATTTATACACCCGAAAAAATTGCAGATTAAACCCGGGTCTTTCCTGAAGAAAAAATGCAGGGCCGGGAGAATCTAATTTAATGACGACGATAATTAATAACCACAGAGGAATAAAAAAAAGCAAAACTAAAAATGAGAAACTGAAATCAAATACTCTTTTTATACGCTTTTGAATATTTAAACTAGTTTTTTTCACTAAAACCACCCTCAAAATACTCAAATTGATACTAATGAAGGAATTAAATGCTCATTTTTAAGTTTAGTAACTATTTTTTTAAGTGTCAAGTTTGCCGTTCTGACTTTTGCCTATATTTCTGAATACTACTCTTGGCAAATTTCACATAGAACGGATTTACCTCTATCGTCGGCGAAACACCTTGCATTTCTTGATTCACAACTGTCCAGGCTCGAAGTTCTTCATACATAACCAGGGAAGGCTCCCGCAAAGCCAAAGCAAAATAAGCATTGGCCTTTTCATATTCTCCTTCTAAACATTCCACTACCCCGGCATAATAATTAATAAAAACAGCCTCGTTTAATTTCTCCCCTTCCCAATAAGCTAGACGCTCCGGCTCAACTTTTTGCATTTGTTCTACGGTACGAGCATACAATTGACGAGCCAGGTCAAGATATTTTTTTTGCCCACTTTCGATAGCTAATTGGACATAGTTTTCCATCGCATACTGGTAACCACTGTTTTGCATCGGCATTAAGGTAATTACTTTTTCAAAATAAGGGATAGCTGCTTCTTTCCTTTGTAATTGACCTAAAACTAAGCCTTTGGTTATATAAGTTTCATATTGATAAGGAGCCAATTCAATCGCCCGCTCTAAATGCTCTAACCCCTCCTCTATTTCTGTAATGGATTTTTGCTGAAATCCTTTCGCTATTTTAATCAAACCTAAATGCGACGAATAAAGTGGATTTAAAGGAACTAACTTTTGAGCTTTGCCTAAATTCCGCTCATATTGAGGAGCAATCGTTAACTTTACAAGTCGATTCGTTCTTAAACTAGCCAAGGCCTGATACGAATAAAAATAAGCTAACCCCATACTAGTAACCGAAATAAATAAAACACCCGCTAAAATTAAAGAAACAAACCGCAACGACTGATTATGAACAGGTTTAAATCTATATTCACTCCCTAATAAACCTACTAAAACAAAAAGATACATCGATACAGCAGTAAAGGAAAGGTCCAGGTCAATAAAAGAATGTAAAAAAACTACACCTAACGCTAAAAAAATGATTTTCTCTAAAGTAGTACTCTTTTGCCTTTTCCAGCGCCAAATTTGTTGCCCAAAAATAAAACCAAAGAGTCCTAAAAATAAAAGAGTGCCCAGCAGACCACTTTCCACCATAGTTTGCATAACACTACTATGTACATAAGCACTATTATAGAGATGACCTTGTATATGTCTATATAAAACACTCCAACCATCAGCCCCTGTACCCAAAAGCCAATGTTTTTGGAAAATCTTTAAAGCATCTTTATATAAGTAAAAACGAAAATTTACAGTTGGTGTTTCTAAATTTATTTCCGCTAATCTAGTTATTTTCGGCGAAATAACTTTCTCCGGGAAATATTGGGCTACCGCAACACCACCCACAAGAAGAAGTACACTTATTACCCCAACTACAGAAGAAAGACGAACACGCTTTTTGGCTACCAATAAATTTAAAAATAGAACTAAAAATATACCTACAAGTAAGATAAAGAGCGTTTTAACATTAGGATTTTTTATAATAAAATTAGCACTAATTAAACCAAAGACATTAATTAAAAAAAGGTTTCCCAAAGCAAGCCTACGATACTCCTTTTCCAAAGAAAACAACAAAACAAGTAGAGCAGGAAAATAAACTAACAAGGAGCCCCGGGATAATGTAGCGTAAAAAGCCACTGTGTTGAGAAACCACCCCGTTAAAAGTAAGCCTCGCTCCCCCTTTTTAGTACTTACTACATAAAAATAAATAGTTAATAAAATGGTGGCAACCAACATAATAGCATAAGTATTAGGGTACTGAAAGGTCGAACAAAATCGTCTCTTAGTAATAAAATTAGTACGTATCAAAATATCGGCTTGAGCTAAAAAGGTAAATATAGTTCCCAAAGTAATCGCACTAATCATCGTCAGCAGAACTTTTTTTCGCTCCTGTTCCTCTTTACTCCAAAGATGTCCGACCAGAAAACAAATTACAAAATAAAAAATATATTTTAAAAAACCGACATAAGCTTGATGAGGTGATATAGCCCCGAGGAAACTTAAAAAATAACTAGCACATAAAAACATAAGTAAAATATCAGGAATACCAAATTTTATTTCCCTACCTTGCTTTTTGAATACACAAAAAAGAAGCAGAACAACAGGCATGGCTAAAGGCCAAAACTTTTCTTCAAAAAAAGAGCCATAATTTAAAGGAGCTAAAAAAAGAAGCAGCAGGAAAAAACATTTAATCATCTTCAAATTGATTTGAATTTTATGCTTTATTTGACCTTTTTTCTTCATCTGCTTACTCCTCGTGCTTTTTTATAAATCCAAATTCCGGAAATACTCGATAGTTTTCCTTAAACCTTCGGCTAAAGAAACTAAAGGTTCCCATTTTAATTTTTGTTTAGCCAAAGTAATGACTGGCCGCCTTTTTTGCGGGTCATCCTGTGGTAAAGGCTGAAAAACAATTTTGGCTTGGGAATTAGTTAACTCCACTATCTTTTCCGCAAGGGTAAGAATAGAAATTTCATTAGGATTCCCCATATTAATCGGACCCCTTACTTCCGCTTCACTGTTCATCAACCTAACCATGCCTTCGATCAAGTCATCGATAAAACAAAAACTTCGTGTCTGACTACCATCTCCATAAACGGTAAGGTCTTCTCCTTTTAAAGCTTGTACTATAAAATTGGAAACCACCCGGCCATCATAGGGATGCATTCTAGGTCCATAGGTATTAAAAATTCGCATGACCTTAATCCGGACTTGATACTGACGATAATAATCAAAAAATAGTGTTTCGGCTATTCTTTTCCCTTCATCATAACAAGAGCGCACCCCAATAGGATTGACATAACCCCAACAAGTTTCCGGTTGAGGATGTAGTTTAGGGTCACCATAAACCTCGCTCGTACTGGCTTGCAAGATTTTTGCCCCTGTCTTCTCTGCCAGTTCCAACATATTTACTACCCCATAAACACAAGTCTTAATTGTTTTAATGGGGTCAGCCTGATAATGCAAAGGACTGGCCGGACACGCAAGATTATAAATCTCATCGACCTCTACAAAAAATGGCTCGATAAGGTCATGCTCTACAAATTGAAAATACTTATTATTTAATAAATGCCTAATATTAGCTTGACTACCGGTAGATAAATTATCTAGACAAATAATTTCATTCCCTTCTGCTAAAAGACGTTCACATAAATGAGAACCTATAAAGCCTGCTCCTCCGGTAACCAATATTTTTTTCATCTCATCATAACTCCTCACTGTAACCATGTGGATTGTTTTTTTGCCAACGCCAGGAATCACGACACATCTCTATAAGATTCTTCTCCGCTTTCCAGCCTAATTCCTGTAAAGCTTTCGACGGGTCAGCATAACACTGCGCAATATCTCCCGGTCTTCGCTCTGTAATTATATAGGGAATTTCCTGCCCTGTAACTTCCATAAAACTATACAGGACATCAAGCACACTATATCCTACCCCGGTTCCCAAATTATACGCCTCTACACCTGTCATCACCTGAACTTTTTCCAAAGCCCGTAAATGCCCTTTAGCTAAATCGACAACATGAAGATAATCCCTTACCCCTGTACCATCATGAGTGGCATAGTCATCGCCAAAAACAAATAGTTTTTCTCTTTTCCCCACCGCAACCTGAGTAAGATAGGGCATCAGATTATTAGGAATCCCTTGGGGGTCCTCACCGATGCGCCCACTTTCATGTGCACCAATAGGATTAAAATAACGTAATAAAGCAATACTCCATTCCTGCTCTGCTCTATATAAGTCACCTAAAATCTTTTCGATCATTAATTTGGTTCGACCATAGGGATTCGTAGCCCGCAAGGGAAAATCTTCGGTAATGGGTACAGAGTCCGGCACCCCGTAAACAGTAGCCGAGGAACTAAAAACAATTTTCTTTACTCCATATTTTTGCATTACCATACACAAAATTAAAGTACCCATAACATTATTCCGATAATAACATAATGGCTTCTCTACTGATTCGCCCACAGCCTTTAACCCGGCAAAATGAATTACGGCCTCAATCTCATTTGCGGCAAACACCTGCTCCAGCTTTTCTTGCTCTAAAAGGTTGACTTCATAAAACTTAAATGTTTTTTCGGTTATATCTTTTATCCGTTTTAAAACTTCCGGTTTACTATTCGAAAAGTTATCGACAATAATAAGCTCATAACCGGCAGTTAACAGTTCTACACAAGTATGACTGCCAATATAACCCGCTCCTCCGGTAACCAATATCGCCAAAATTATCTCCCTCCCTCTATAACCTTCATTAAATATAACAAAAATCCTCCCGTAAATCTGCCTCTTCCATATATTAAATCTCTACTTTCGACTTCCGATTTCTCTTACTTAAATAGTTTAATTCCCTCAAGCAACAAGCTGTGATTAATAAAAGCATCTTCAATTACCGTGTTTTTTAACTGTCCTTGGACAACTCTATAAATATATTTATATTGATTCTTTATCCCTTTATCTTGTCTTAATTTCCTCTTCGTTTTCTTAATACTTCCATACCGGTTCATTTTAATATAGTTATCCAGCTCACAAACTACACCATTTGAAAAAACTCTAAGCTGTTCTTTAGGATATTTTTTCGAACCCATTGAAGTATATATAATATTTCCTATTGCCCCTGATTTAAATTGCAATGTTATTATGGCATTATCTTTCTTAGGATAAGCTTCATTCTGGGTAAAAGCTATATTTAATGATACTAATTCACTTCCATCTAAATATTGAAGAACATCAACAAAATGACAAGCCTCCCCAATGATTCTTCCGCCACCAACTTTTTCATCCTGTGTCCAATGGTCTTCCGGTATATACCCGGCATTAACAATATAATCATATACTGCAGGTATTTTATCTGTTAAAAGATCTTTTTTAATCTTCTTTATTAAGGGAGCATGCCTTCGATTTAAGCCTATAAAAAGCTCACCCTTTGCTGACCTATAAGCAGTCTTAATCTTTTCAAGTTCATCCCAAGTTAGACACATAGGCTTCTCACAATACACATGTTTCTCTGCTTCTAAAGCTTCCATAATAAATTGGGCATGAGTATTATGTTGAGTGGCAATAACAATTAAATCTATATCAGCATCGTTCAACAAATCTTGGTAATCATTCGTCATATACTCAAATGAAAACACATCTTGTGCTTGAGCAAGACCTACTCCGCCGGTTGTCGCCAAACCTTTAAAATGATATAAACCTATCTCTTGCATAATAGGTAAAAGAGTATTTTTAGTAAAGTTTCCCGCTCCAATTACCCCAACAAAAACTTTATCTTTTTCTACTTTTGCTTGGACTTGCTTATTAGAAACTTTATTCAACCACTTGTTTTCGTTCTGAGAATATTTTAATAATATTCCTATATAATTTTCCTTATTTTTATTAGTCGTAATCATTTCATAAGCAATTTCCGCTTTTGCAAAATCAATCTCATGCGTAATTAAATCAGAAAAATCAACCCGCTTCCCCGCAATTAGTCGAATGAACTCTTCAAGATTACGTCCTACAGTAAATCTAACATGCCCCAGCGGATAATCAATACCTTTTTCTTCATAATTAGAATCATAACGTCCGGGTCCATAAGAACGTGCAAGCGTAAATGTTAATTCTTTCTCATAATAAGGACGACGCTCTATATCCATTTTAGTTACACCAATCATACATATAATTCCGCGGTCACGAGCTATGGCAGCAGCTAAATCCATAGGTTCATTACTGTTTGTCGCAGCTGTTATAATTACTTTGTCTACACCACGTCCTTTTGTCAAAGACTTCGTAATATTAACAGCGTTTTCATCATTAGATAAAATAAATGCCTTTAATTTTGTTCCACTTAAAGATTTATCTTTAATGTCATAACCAATAACATCACAACCATACGCATCTAGAATTCGGGCAGTAATGTGTCCTAAAAGTCCTAATCCAATAACTGCCACAATTTCACCCGGTTTAACCTTAGCCTGATGAATTCCTTGTAAAGCGACTCCACCTAAAGCACCTAAAGCACCTTGACGATAATCCATCATTTCATTCGGTATCTTTACTAACAAATTCTTATTGACACGATTGATTTCGCTATGATAGGCCTGCCCGGCCATGGCGACCATATCACCCTTTTTAACTTCAGTAACACCACTTCCGCATTCAATGACTTTACCAACTGCCGAATAACCCATGGGCATTGGTTCATTTAATCGTGTAAATGCTTTATTCATAGTTGTTAATATGCCCTCTGTAGACATTTTCCCCCAAATCTTTTTAATTTGCTCCGGTCTCTCCAGTGCTTTTTGCATTAAATTTTTACCGGCAAAAGAAGTAAGCATTCTTTCCGTTCCTGCACTAACAACAGAATAATAAGTTTCCACCAAGACATAATTATCTTTTACAGTAGGCATAGGTGTATCTATTAATTTTACAGAACCATCATTAAGCATTAAAAATAATTGTTTCATAGCTTAACCTCCAAAACAAACAACCTACAAAATAATTTTAGTTACCAAAACTTCTTTTTCTTCTCTGCTATTCACCTCATAAACCAACTGATTTACTGGTATTTTTTCACCATAATAAAGTGAGCGCCAGCCTATTGGTTTCTCCTCGTCGCCAAAATAAATATATGTATCACCTTGGGTAGTGCTTGATATTTCCAAGATAAGATCTTCTTCATTATCAATGATTAACCTATATTTATTATTATCTAGCTTTTCTATTTCAGTTCCTATATTCCAATTTAATTTAATATTAATATTCTTTCTCTTTTTGTTGTCTATCTCATCAGTAATAATATAATAATTTTTTTTATACTCAATTTTTCTGGTATGTGTATTTTTATATGCGTTATGATAACCTGAGAAAAAAACCTGCTCTTTATCAAAATTAAATTCAGTTAAAACCCCTTCAGACCAATCTAAAAATAAGAACCTAGGACCTTTTTCAGCTTGATTTTTATCATTTATGGTTATTGTATTATGATTCCTAGTTGCCCTAAAATAATCCCTAAACTTTTCTTCAGGGTTATATGAATACGACCCAATATCTGTTAAGACATTCTTCCCTTTATACCATAAATCGAAATGCAACATATCGGCTTGAGCAGGTCTATCCTTATATTTAGTGCATCTAACCATGCCCCAACTATTACTACCCCTGATAATATAATAACCACCACTAGCAAATCTTTTAGTTTCTCTTACAACAGACAAAACCGCACTAGATTGCACTGCCTCTACACCACAAAACCAAAGTAAATCTTCTTCATGTTTCCCTTTTTCATAAAGTTTCTTCCCATTAATAATATAACTTAAAGTATTTAGCTGTGGTTTATAGTTCAAATAGTCACACGAGGATAATGGAAAAACCAATGCTCCATCATTATTACCATAATTGGGAACCATCCCTGTTATTTCATCTTGCATTTGATAGAGGAAAGCAAGCGCCTTCTTTAATCTAGCAAGCAAACTTTGACAAAACTTAACCCCATTTAGCTCAGCTATTCTATAAACCCAAGTATAGTCTTGTAACATTAAACGATGATAATTATTAGAACTTTGCATATAACTTCCATCTTCATATATTTGCTTGAACCCTTCTTGCTCTAAGTACTTTTTACCTTTGCTAAGCAATCTCTCCGAATCCCTAAAAAACGGGAATAATACTCCCACTGTAAATAAACCTGCTGCTTCACTTATGGCATGACTATTTTGTGCTGATTTTATAGCCAAATTAATATTCTTTTCAATATGAATTGCATTAAAATAGATGTTTTTTATAAGTCTAAATACTCTATCCGCGGTTGTATGTACAGAATCTAAAAAGGCGTATAACCCAAAAATCCAAGCAAACGTTCTAAAAGATATTTCTTGTCCACATTGCCAATTTACCCCTAATTCATATCGGTTTTCTTTTAGCCAATGTTCTATTTGTTCCCAATAAGCTTGGGCGTATTTTTCATCTCGGGTAATTGTATATGCCCTAACAAAATAAAAAACCTGCGTAAATCTAGAAGCTTCCCAGACATATTTAACATCTCCTGAAGTTTTAGAAAGCACCTCTATATCTACCCAATGCTTGTCCTTAGGCCATTCATATTTATTAATGGGGTTTTTGTGCCAATTAATTGGACAACCATAATCGCCTGTCCAGTGATTAAAACAGTATATTTGCCCTTTGATCGCCTTATCTGCTATTTGAATAATTTTCTCTTTATCTTCTTTACTTAAATGAACATCTAAATATTGTTTAAATGAATTAAGGTCCTGTGTATTAAACAAAAATTTATTCCTATTTTCTTTTATATACAAATATAAATCTTCTTTTGACTTAAGATTATTTATACTTATTTTATCAATAAAATCTTCATCCGAAAAAGCCTTTACAGCAAACTTCCTTTTTAATATTCCGGTTTTTCTTTTTAATTCATAACTTGTCCTAAAAATTACCCATGATAAACCCATTGTATTAATAACTTTAATTACATCAGTTATCTTCATACCTTTACCTGCCATAATCTACTTTTGTCCCTTCCCCAATAAAAAATAAGTAAATCCTTTCTCTGCAACTTTGTCTTTAGCCAAGAAATTTCTTGTATCGAAAAAATTTCTATTTCTCATAACTTTAGCCATCTCATTTAAAGGTAACTTTTTGAAATTATCATGATCTACAGCTAATAATAAAAGGTCACTATTTCTTGATACATCAAGCAAATCCTTGGCTTGATACTTATATGTACTGACATAAGGGTCATATACGCTTACAAGATAATCCTCTCTTTTATCCATTAATTCAATCAGCTTAAGAATAGGGCTTTCTCTCACATCATCTATATTAGGTTTATAAGTGATTCCCAAGATAGATACTTTTTTGTTTCCCGGAATATCTTTTAATATTTCATCTATTCTCGTTAGTACATAATACGGCATACTGTCATTAGTTTTTCTGGATAACTCTATGATTTTAGCAAGTTCAGGATTCTGCTCAATAATAAACCACGGGTCTACTGCTAAACAATGTCCTCCTACTCCCGGACTAGGTTGATGCAGATTTACCCTGGGATGTCTATTACATAGTTCTATTACTTCCCAGGCATTGATTCCGATTTTTTCACAGATCTTAGCAAGTTCATTAGCTAAAGCTATATTCACATCTCTAAAAGTATTCTCCATTGTTTTACACATTTCAGCTGTGGTCGCTGTAGTAAGATAAATATCTGCATTGACAAATATCTTATATAAATCTCTAATTTTCTCAGCTGACGCTTTATTAATTCCACCAACAATTCTATTGTTGTTAACTAATTCCCATAATATTTTTCCGGGAAGCACCCGCTCCGGAGAATGTCCCACAAATAATTCTTCTCCAATTTTAAGTCCTGATTTTTTTAAGATAGGAACCATTAATTCTTCCGTTGTTCCCGCCGGAGAGGTAGATTCTAATATAACAACATTATCCTTTCTTAAATAAGGTACAATTAATTCTGTAGCTGAAACAATATGGCTCATATCCGCCTTTTTTTCTTCCGTAATTGGTGTGGGAACAGTTATAATGAAGGCATCAGCCTCTTGGGGTTTTGTAGCGGCTTTTAAATTACCGGACTTAATTGCTGCTTCAGCCATAAGAGCCAAATATGGTTCCTCAAGGGCGATTTCCCCCTTATTTAAGGCCTCAACAACTTTTTCATTTGTATCTACTCCTATCACCTTACAACCGTGAGTTGCAAACATAGCACTAGTTGGTAAACCAATATAGCCTAAACCAATAACACATATTTTTTTTTGCTCCATAATTCTCCTCATCCTAACTTAAAATCCATTAAACATTCTCTAACACTTCTATTAACTTCGCCGTTAAAATCTTGTAATCGAAGTTCTTCGCACCGGCTTGTGCATTTTGGCACATCTGGTCATATCGTTTTTGAGGCATGTCATATACTTCTAATATAGCCCTAGCTAATTCTTCCGGGGCCGATTTTTCTAACGATATCCCACACTGATATTTTTCTAAAAGGCAATAACCCATCTTTACTGTTGAAATAATCGGCTTACCGGATGCCATATACTCAAATAATTTATTTGAACTATTACCTCTCGTCCAATTATAGAGAGATTGAGAATAATTTAAAATATTAACCGATGCTTTGCTTAAAATATATGGCATATATTTTCTTGCAACATATCCCTTCATCTTGACATTAGTCAAACCTTCAGTAATGATTTTCTGCTTTAAAAGATCTATTTGATCACCTGTTCCGTAAATCAAAAACTTGATATTCTGAATTTTTTTTAGAAATTTAGCAGCATCGAGTAAAAATTCTACATTATTAAGTGTTCTTATAGCACCGGTATAGACAACTTTAAAACTACCATCATCTAAATCTTCATCTGCAAAATGATTTTCGGCAATATTTTTAATAAACTCTTCACTATCTACACCATTGTTTATGTAAAAACAGTTATTTAAATCTATCTCGCCACCCTGCTCTAAAGCCCATTTTTTCTCCTTTAAATACCCAATGTCACCTTCTTTTAAAAACACCAGCGCATCTGCCTTTTTATAAATCCAATGTTCGCCTGCTAATAATATTTTCCCTAAAATACTCTCCTTTTTTACTTTCCCTACGGAAAAAATGACATCCGGCCACAAATCACGTACTTCACAAATACAAGGAATTTTAAGTTTATGTGCAATCTTAATTCCCGCGACCATCGTTAAAGGGTGAGGTGAAGAGGCATAAATAACATCAGGTTTTTCCCCTTTTTGTAAAAGAGCTTTAGCAACAGAAATTAGATTATATGCAAAAGAAAGCATATTAAGTACACGAAATAAGCCATTGTCCTTATATTCTGACGAACGAACAAATATAAAACGAACTCCACTATCTAAATGCTCTAAATACTTTTTGTTATCTTCAATTAAATTCTCACCCGTATAATGCAAAAAAGCTGATGCAAATACCGTGCTTTTATAGCCTTTAATTTTCAATTGCTTACTAAATTCATACGGTCTAACTAAGCCACTCATTGTCGGTGGAGTAGCATAAGAATGAAATAGCCAAACATTTTTTTTCATAAGTCACTCACCTAGAAAAAATATGCATAATTCTTATTCATTATATCACAAAACACAGCTTTACCCCGTATTTTTGCATGACCTCACTCACCACTCACTTTCTTTCGCCGGGCGGGTATAAATATCATCATACATACTGCCGTAAATGAACACATGCTCATCCTGACAAATTTCCCCTATTCCTTGCCCACACGGCGAAACAATAGCCCTTACTAAATATTCTCCATCAGGGAGACTAACATCAGTATAATGTTTAGTCTCCCAAATTGTTTCCCCATCAGGAAAGGTATGACTTGTTTTCGGCAATTTCCAAGTAGTAAGCACACTCTTTCCTTTGGTTTCTGTTTGCACAGGAACCATTCTTTTAATCTCATTACTATCATAGAATTGCACAGCAACTTGTGTCGGACCGAAAAACTTTCCACCTTTAGCTTTGGCTTTATCAGGTACTTTTGTTTCCCAATCAGTCCAATATGTTGTTTTTACTGTTAAATCATAACCATAACCGGACCTGGTTACTTTATTGGGGTCCTGCCCATAGATGCTGATTTTACGCTGTGAATTATATTTTGGTTCCCGATTTTGCGCATCAGGATAAATTTCCCAATAACCGCGACTTTCCCTGCCTCCATTAGGGTCTCCCTGTTTTGTATTAATACTAAAATCTACCGTGAGCTTTTCTTGATAAATAACTGTTTTTTCTTTAGAGCTAGTACAAGTTGCAGGATGATATACTCCATTATCATCAGTATAGCTACAGTTACGTTTCTCCTGCCAATGATATGTTTCCGACCATTCATTTTCATCTATATTCGTAAATTCGCATTGTGGAATAATCAGATTAGGCTCTTCCACCATGATCGAAGCCCTTTTAATATTATTGGTTGTATTAACTTCTCCCTCTACCGGCACTACTTCTATTTTCAAGGTGCATTTTCCCGCCTTAGCCGGAGCCTGCCAATTAAATTTTCGTTCACAGCTTTCTCCCGCTTCTAAAGTTAAGACTTCACTGCCTATCTTTTTACCTGCAGCAAAATATTGAGCCGTAAATTGTTCTAGACGGTCTCCAGTATTACGAAAAACAGCAGTAGCAATTTGGCTAGTGTTTGTCTGCACCGGGCTGGTCTGCTGTATTTCTACCGCTTCCAGGTCTATAACTAAAGGCTTCGGCACACCATAAAATTTAAGATGAACCGGCAAATACCACCGCCAGCCTTCGACCAACTCTAGCTGGCCATCTTGTTTGACATTTTCGGCTTGCATTTTATCATGCAAATAAAATTTAACAGTTAAATTTGATACCTCCGGAGCTAGTTGATAACTATGTGGTCTACGTTCGCAAAACTTGTTCTATGAATTCATCGATAATTTTCAAGATGAACATATCTTTTCTCCATCTTTGCTCGCTTTACCTCCACCACCGACGAGACTCATAATCTTCTTTCGTAAATGTTTTAAACCAATCGACACTTGCTTCTACTCGAATGTTCTCGTATGTCTTTTCCCATTCCTGATTCGGTTCAGCTTGAAAAGTGACATAACGTAAATATTTATCATTACAAGGGGCATTATCTAAATCTGTCCCTGCATAAGGCTCTTCCGGACCCGGCTGACCATCGGTATTCTGCCAAGTCTCTCCATCTGCATGGAGCCAAATATTAAAACAACCAACATCAATTCTTTCACCCAAAAACACTTCTTCTGCTACCGGCACCTCCGGCATTTCTTGTGCAAAAACGGGAAAGGACAGAAACAGAAAAACTAGTACCCCTAACCAGAAAAACCTTTTCACAATTATTCTCCCCCTTGATAAAGAGGATTCTCAATAACTAACATTCTGAAGCTTTACCATCACTAGAGCGTATGTAGAGTAAACCCACTAATTTTTCTTAAATCTACAGGCTTATCTCCTGTAGCCTGTTCCAAGCGTGACTGCACAGGATATTTGTAAGTAAAAATAGTACTCTCCTGCAAGTCACTATAATAACATCTGTTTCTGTTTAACTGTCCGTTTTCCACCATATATAATGCTATTGGACTCCGATCTTTAGAATACTGTTTTACGTATATGTATTTTTCATCAACAGTTAAACTATAAATAATTCTACTATCCTTAAGTTTTACTGGTAACTCAGACGTCTTTACATATTGAATCCTCGCTGATGGGAGGTCTGAGCGTTCTAAAGGTCTACTTCCCCCTTTAAAAGGCAACTCACTTGGTTTAAACGGAATTCCCTCAAACTCATGCACCGAAGGCAAGTTTGTCGTAATAAAGACCTTCCGTTTATCTCCATTCCAATAAACATGAGCACCCAAACATTCACTTACAAAACGCAAAGGCACCATTGTACGGTTTCCCATAATTGTTGCCGTTGTATCTAAAGTAATCTTTTCACTACCCTTCCGGGCAAATTTCTCCCCTACTGTCAAGAAGATAGTTTCTCCTGCGTGCTTTATCTCTACTGTTTTCGTTTCCTCAAACCACTCTACGCCCCCACCTAAAGCCTGAGAAACAAACCTAATGGGTACCAAAGTACGATTGTCCGCATTAATCAAAGGTTTCTGGTCAGGAAAAGCTACTTCCACTTCATCCACATAAACACGCACCTCATCTGTAATAGCAAAAATAGGTAACGCAAGCCCCACCAACAGTATTACTCCTAGCAGCAGAATCACGACTCTCTTTTTTCCCATTTTTCTTCCTCCTTCAACATAAAAAAGACTACTGAAATACCTAACCTTTCAATAGCCTTTTTCTAACATTTTGCTTCCATATATTCCCTATTTTAACATATTTCTTTTTCTTGTCAATACTTTACAAATCTTGATCGTGTCAAGTTACTTTGGGTTTTTAAAAAATAAAGTAATCCCCCTGTTTATCTTCCAATTTAAGCACCTCTTACTGATTTGAGGAACTGTGAGGCCCAGGTCTTTTTACCGATATTCAAAATAGTTATATTACCAATAGTTTCATGTGACGCAGACAGTTTTCTTTTTTTCAATATTTCCTGATCAACCTTTATTGCTCTTGCTTCATTAATTACTCGCTTTTTTTCTTTCTATAAACAAATCATAAATTTCCCCACCGTTTGCTACAAAAACCCTTAATCTCGCCATCTGGTCCACGCCTGTTTTACACCAGCCCAAAGGCCTTGAACTCAATCGTGATGATAGTATATGGCTCACGTGACCCTCTGCACTGCAGCCGACATAATCTGCCTCATACTGGTTCCTTATTCCTTGCCAATTGCCTAGTATATACTTTCTTGCCTCCCGTACTGACTTTTTCTTTGTCTCTGTTTCGGTTGTACTAATGATTATTTTAAATAGCTCTTTTACGCTTTTTCTATCACCGTTATTTATGTAATTCCACATGATTGGTGTGGTATATCCCATATGGGCTGTTGCCTGTGTCACATACTTGGATAGATGATAGCGATCCAATACGTAGATGCTTCCCTTTATCCAACTTACCCCATTCTTTATCCAGGGTGCACCGTCCCCTGAAAGGTATATCTTTTCAATCGAATCCATATCATAGGCTTGGTCTATATAATCTGCAACCTCAATCCACAATTCATCACTATTATTATATACACCACTAAAATACCTTGCATTTATTAGCTTCCAGCGGTCTTTTCCTACTTTCTTTTTACCTTCATGTACATACACTAATTTGGGTTCTATGTGTCCCCCATTCTGCAATGACTACATGGTCTTCATCCGCTTCTATGTAGAGTGTTTTAACAGCCTTTTTCTCTTGTTTAACCTCCACGGCATCATTTTCTATACCACCAAGCTCGCGAATACTGTTCATAACCGTCTGTGACCGGTAAGACTTACCGCGTCAGCGGCTTTTTCTCCACTTCTGCTATAAGGCATGAAAACGGCTTCTTCTATCAGCCTAGTCTTTAATGAAGCGTCTAAGCTTATCATGAGCAGATATCCCCACCGCCTCATCTGACAAATAGCTATATTCCCCGGTCTTTTTGTTCTCATAATATGTTCTCTTATATTTAACTTCTCCAAATATTGTTGCTAAGAGTCTTTTTATCATCCTTGCTTTTTACTGTCCAGTTACAGCTTTCTCGCTTTGCTGTTTCTATACACTTCATCCATTGTTTCCAAAGCCTCTAGCTACTAATTTTACCCCAACCTCATCTAATGTTTCCTTAGTGGCTAGGATAAATTCAGAAATATCTCCTCGTTCACATATTAAGTTCCTTAATTCTTTTTCATAACTATTACTGATTTTCTCAATGATTTCATGTATAATTAATTCCATAAGAGCATCTCCCTTTCTGTGGTTTCTTGTGGTTCTTGACCAATTACATGATATCACAGGGGAGATACTCTTGTTTTTTATTTCTTAATTTTTCCCCAAAGTAATTTTACACTATGCACATTTTTATTTTCCGTATTCGAAAAGACGTTTCTGAATACCCATTAAACAATAGCCCAGCCAAAAAAATCTAGAATATCCTACAGACTAATTTTAAGCGGGCTATATATACTTCCCATCCTATTAATAATATACCTGCCCCAAATTGACTCAAGCAAGTCAAGAACCAGCCCCAACTTGCAAAACTTATATTTTGTTATGAAATTGCATTTAATATTTTTAACTTAATACTTTCATTTTCAATATCATAATTAAACATACTCGCAATAATTTCTCTTAATAACTCTTTACTGATTTTCCCTGCTGCAACATGATAACTAATATTCTCCATTAGTTTCATAAACTCAGATGCTAAAAATACATACCCATTTAAAAGAAGAAATTGTGTACACAAAGATAATGCTATTCTTTTATTTCCATCTATAAAACAATGAAATTTACAACTTCCCCAGAAAAGATGCGTTAGCTTATCTATGAACTCAGGGTAATAATCGTCATTTTGTATATGCGCTAATACACTACCCAATTGCTCGACATCTCTATAACCTAATGTTCCACCACCACTTTTCTCAATTGTTAACCTATGAGTTTCAATAGCTTGTTCTAAGGTAATATAAATTATATCTTCCATTATTCCCGCTCCCTCAAGCGCTTTAGAACATCCTTAGCCTCATCTAATCTCTCCGATAATTCTTTACTTTTCTCACCTAAAAAGCGTTCAAATTCTTCAGCTTTCAATGGCTTTACATATTCTTTAAGTTTTAAATGCAATGCATCTCTAAAAGCTAAATCTCTACTTGCCATTTTAACCCTTGCTTTATCTATCAAAGGTTTCCAATGAGGTAAACTTTCAAAATTATTTAAAAATTGTATCTACGTTCCCAGGAACTCAACATACGTCCTTCTTTTTCCGATTCTTTCTTAATAAACTCTCCTAATCCACATTCATAAGATGCAATTAAATCTAGCACCTCGGAATAAAGCGTATCTCTTACTTTATCGCGCTTATTTAATTTTAATATTTCCCGATATTCATGAGCCTTCTCTTTAAAGATACTTTGATAAATTTTATTGGTATATAAGGGATATTTAAAATTGCCCATATCAACATAATTTTTTAATGCATCAGTAAAAACTTTCCGATAATTTTCTTCCTCAAAAAATGAATTTAAAAAATCTTCATCTCTTTGATTAATATATTTAGTTGAACCACCAGTCTTTTTATTGATTACATCTATTACAATATCAAGAATAGCTTGCCTTAATAATTTCGCTCTTTCACTCTCATCTAAAAGCATCCCTACATTTAAAAATGCTTTAAAATCAAAGACCCCCAATTGCGATGTACTCCTACCGACATTAATGTCGGTAGGCTCTTGCTTTTTTATCTCTAAGATAAAGCTTCGCAAGCGTTTTCCTCGTAAAACCTCATAACCATTTTTACCCAATTCAGATCCATTTTGCTCAAGAACCCTCTCTATAGTTCTTACATCAACTTCATAAAACCCTGCTAATTGTTCTTTTGTAAACCGATATGAACCTTCAAAAAGAATTCCTTTTATATGCGTTGCCTTCTCGATTTCATACAACGCATAAGTATTATTTAATATATTCTGCCTATCAACCCTAGAATTAGTTAAATCTTTAATATTCTTTTTAATGCATTTTTACACCTTCTTCCAAATCTCTCTTAAACCTATTTTTAATTTTATCTTATAATAAATATTATACAAAACTTCAGTAAGTTCCTTTTTTCGAAGCCATTAGGTCCACCCTAATAAAGCAATCCGGATTTCGGTCGATGCCTTTGTTAAGATATAGTTCCAAGCATTAAGAAGCTTTTTTTCACTTCTGTCAGCTAATTTGCCAAGAGCAGTCCTTGCCTCATCCACTCTGCCAACCGCTCTTTTTAGAAGCATGTCATCCATCCCATTAGGTTCCGTCATGTTTTAGCCTATTCCTGTGGATAAAAAACCTCGATACTTTCATCCAATGTTTCATCGGGGTTTTCCAGTATAAGCCAATATTTTAAAAAGTCCATGAACTCTGCCGTAATCATTGCTATGTGTTTCAACAACGTCATCTGCATTGTTAAGATCAATGGGTGTGGATCGATATTGGGTACCAAAAATACGATTAACATTTCCACCGCTCCTGGTCATCTTTACTTAAAACAGTAACTTTCATTCATAATCTCCTTTATTAACGTATTCCTCTAACCATATTATACCCACGCATATATAGGCCACTCAATTGCGAAAAATTTAATTCTAAATAATTAATATTTTTCCCGACAGACAGAATTCAAAAGGAACACATTTTCTTACTACTATACCCTTTTCTCTACTATTAAAATTAACAATCTCCCCCACGCTTTAAAAATATTTCCATAACTACTTTTATTATTATACACTATTGTTCAAAAAAGGATATTGAAACCGGTCAAACAATCACACTATTTGCTGAAATTATTCCGCACAATACAAAATCTCTGTATAATTACGAACAAAAAACCGCTATCCAACTTTACGTCTTACAGCGGCATTTAAATTAAGAATAATTTTCCTTTTGTTAACCATTCGGGGCAGTTTTTCATATCCACCATTGTTCCCAAAAAACTTCACTTATTTTACACCTATTGTTTCCTACCCATTTATATCAGGTAATGTAGCAAGAAAGATTAGTTTATTATTACCATCAAAAAAATAAGGCAGTTGATTATCAATTTTTTATTACGAATAACTTGCTTTAAAACTAACACAATTCACTTAAATACCTTTGTAAAGCATCTTGCCAATTAGGGAGTTCGTCGAATCCCTCTAACTTCAAACTTTTCTTTGATAAACGTGAGTTTTTTAGGTCTAGCTGCTCTAGTAGTTAAATACTCTTCTGTTTTTACAGGATTCACAACTACATTCAAGCCTGCTATTTTAAATATTTCGCACGCAAATTCATACCAACTGCAATATCCCTCATTTGTGGCATGATATGTACCATATTTTTCTGTAAGCATCATCTTGGATATCAACTCCGCAAGGTCAGGAGTATATGTCGGCGAGCCAACTTGGTCAGAAATTACCCGTAACTGATTTCCTTTTTCTCCAAGTCTCAACATTGTCTTAACAAAGTTATTCCCATTTAAGCCAAACACCCAGGATACTCTAATTATAAAAGCCTTGTCCAATAACCTTTGAACCTCTAATTCACCTTCATACTTAGTACGACCATAATAGTTTATTGGATTAGGCTTATCCGTGACTTCAAAAGGTCGTTCGCCTTCTCCGTCAAAAACATAATCAGTACTGATATATACCATTTTTGCATTAATATCTGCACAAGCCTGTGCTACATATCTTGTCCCCAGTACATTTACTTTATAGCATAACTCTCTTTCTTCTTCAGCCTTATCAACAGCTGTATAAGCAGCACAATGTACAACTACATCCGGACTATATTTTTTAATAAATCCTTTTATTGCTAACTCATTCGTTAAATCAAACTCTCTCCTACTAGTACCCAAGCATTCAATATTAAGACGTTGAAGTCTTTGAACAACATCATATCCAAGCTGCCCATTAGCTCCTGTTACAAGAACTCTCATGCATATCACCATAATTTCTATTTTCAAAAACTATATTTCTAACTAGCCATTTCCTTTTTTCTTACTATATATTTTTTCGTAGTAATTCTTGTATTCCCCATTAATAATATTTTCCCACCACTGTCTATTCTCCAAATACCATTTAATTGTCAATTTAATCCCTTCATTAAATTCAATCTTTGGTTGCCAACCCAATTCTCTTTTTATTTTAAATGGATCAATAGCATAACGTAAATCATGCCCAGGTCTATCTGTTACATACGAAATAAGTGATTCTGGTTTACCTAATTCACTTAAAATTGTTTTTTACAACTTCTAAATTAGATCTTTCATTATGCCCTCCTACATTATACACTTCACCTACTGTCCCTTTATGAATAATTAAATCAATTGCCGAACAATGATCATCAACATGCAACCAGTCTCTAACATTTTCACCCTTACCATATATAGGGAGTTTTTGTTCATCTAAAGCTTTTATAATCATTAAGGGAATTAGTTTTTCCGGGAATTGAAATGGACCATAATTATTAGAACACCTAGATATCGTTATTGGTAAATTAAATGTTCTATAATATGATAAAACTAAAAGATCCGCCGCTGCTTTTGAAGCAGAGTAAGGTGAAGAGGTCTGAATAGGAGTCTTTTCCGTAAAAAACAAATCAAGTTTATCAAGCGGAAGGTCTCCATAAACCTCATCTGTTGAAACTTGATGAAATCTTTTTATCCCATATTTTCTACAAGCATCCATTAATACTTGAGTCCCAATAATATTTGTTTTAAGAAAAATTTCCGGATCCTCTATAGAACGATCTACATGAGATTCCGCTGCAAAATTCACAACAATATCGAATTGTTCTTCCTCAAAAAGTTCTAATATAAAGTCCCTATCAACTATATCTCCTTTAACAAACCTAAAATTAGGATTATCCATTACTTCTTTTAATGTTTCAAGATTCCCCGCATAAGTCAAAAGGTCTAAGCAAACAATTCTATAATCAGGATATTTATCTAACATATAAAATATGAAATTACTCCCAATAAATCCCGCTCCACCAGTAACTAATATATTCAATTTAATCCTCCTCCAGTTTTAATATTTAAAATTACAATCACTATCCCTCAATAAGGGAGCTTTTAAATCTTTTTCTGAAAGAATTGGCTTTCCTATGCCCCAAGCAACTCCTATTTCCGGGTCATCAAAGCGAATACTCCTATCACATTCCGGTGCATAATACTCATCTACCTTATATTGTACTTCAACATCATCTAAAAGTGTTAGAAAGCCATGCGCAAATCCTTTAGGAATTAAAATCTGCTTCTTGTTTTCTTCCGAAAGTTCTACCGCCACCCACTGTTTATATGTAGGAGACCCCTGTCTAATATCTACGGCAACATCAAGAATTTTTCCTCTTAGGCACCTTACCAGCTTAGTTTGTGGCTTAGGATTAACTTGAAAATGCAAACCCCTTAAAGTACCTTTCTTCGCTGATAAAGAATGATTGTCTTGTACAAAATTTATCTCAATCCCCTGTTGTTTGGAACTTTAATCTCGAATATGACTCCATAAACCAACCTCTGTGATCTCCATACACCTTAGGTTCTATTATATACACACCTTCAATTTTCGTCTTAACTATTCGCAAAACAATCACTCCAATTATCTAATATCTGATTTGACCCTCAGCTACTCGCCTTAGATGATTACCATACGGTGATTTGCCATATTTATTTGCCGATTCTAAAAGTTGTTTTCTATTTATCCATTTATGGTTAAAAGCAATTTCTTCAAGGAGCCGCAATCTTTATCCCTTGCCTTTTTTCAATTATTCTGACAAACTCTGCTGCATCAACAAGAGTATCCATAGTACCTGTATCAAGCCAAGCAAAGCCTCTTCCTAAAAGCTTTACATCTAGATCTCCTTGTTCCAAATAAATCCTATTTAAATCAGTGATTTCTAATTCTCCCCTTGCACTTAGGTGTCAATGATTTAGCATATTCAACTACTCTATGATCATAAAAATATAGTCCCGTCACTGCATAATTTGATTTAGGTTTAGTCGGCTTTTCTTCTATTGAAAGCACTCTTCCTTCATTATCAAATTCTACTACCCCAAACCTTTCCGGGTCATCAACATAATATCCAAAAACAGTAGCTCTACCTTTATTTGCAACTGCTTCTCTTAATATTTTCCCTAAGTTATTTCCATAAAAAATATTATCTCCTAAAATTAATACACAATCATCATTTACCAATAAAATCTTCTCCAATAATAAAAGCTTGAGCTAGTCCATCTGGAGAGGGTTTGTTCTGCATAAGAAAGCTTAATTCCAAATTGACTACCATCTCCTAAAAGTTTTTTAAAATTAGGTAAATCAATTGGTGTTGAAATAATTAATATATCCCGAATACCAGCCAACATTAATACGGATAGTGGATAATAAACCATAGGTTTATCATAAATCGGCAAAAGCTGCTTATCTTGTTACCATCGTAAGTGGGTATAAGCGTGTACCTGACCCACCTGCTAAGATAATTCCTTTCAAAGTAGCAACCTCCTTTATTTCAATTTCGTAAAGTTAACTTTGATATTTCTTAATAAATACAATCATTAACGACATCGTCACTTATCTGATAAGTATTCTATGACGTTTCTCATTGCATCCGATATATCACAGTGGCTTTCTGCAAAACCTCTTATACTTTTAATTACCTTTTCTTTGTTTTCTGGGCTTGAATATATACTATCATAAAATTTAATTACCTTATTCATATCAATAGGAGTTTCGTCATTAGTAAATTCAAGATAATATTTAAAATCTTTATTGTTCTTAAACACATCAACCGAACACCCAGAAATAACTGGTAGCCCCTTAGCTAAATATTCTCTGCTTTTTAATGAATCAACAATAAATAAGTTTTTTTCTATATAAACCCTAAACACGTCTAAGCCTATATCCATTTTGTTATAAATACAATCCAATTCATTACCTGTCTTCATTCCATAAAAAATCACATTATCGTGTAATTTTAGATCATCAACAATTCTTCTATAATTATCTAGTTCATATCCTTTTCCAATCATATGTAACTTAATTTTGCGGGTTCCTCCTAATTTATAATAGTTGCTTATACCATGGATTACCCTTTCATAACCATGCCACTTTGCAAACATTGCAATAGCACATAAATCAATAGTACTATCTTCAACAACTACTTTTGGTGTAATTGATTCTAAATCTACACCATTATATAACCTTAATACGGGTATTCCAAACACTTCATTAATTTCTTCGCCAGATATAAGCGCGATTCTATCAACAAGACCTTTCAATCTTTGTCTATTGAACTTATCTTTCCATGAGATAGGATAATCTTCCCACCTCATTTGCAACTCTTTATCATAAGGATAGGTTGGTATTTTCTATTATTATTTTTATATTTGGATTTCTTAGCTTTATCCTCTTTAAAACTTTTATCATATGTATTGTAATACATTGAGGTCTCCTAAAATACAAAAAATTTACATCCTCAAAATTTGCGATATATTCCCACTTCGGATATAGATTGCTATAAGGTAATCTATATTTAATCTTATTTAATAAAGATCTTTTTTTTTCATTATTCGCTGAACCACTTTCTAATATAATTAGCTCACAGCTAAGATTAACCGAGTTGAAAAACCTTAATTTGTGATAAAACTTTTCTATCTTTCCCTGATGTTTTATTTTTACAAATATTTGAATAATATATATATAAGCCTTTCATAACTTCCTCCCAATTAATTAAAATCTTTAAAGTTTACTTTTTCTAGCTATACTCTTTTTTATTTTCATACTTTCCCCAATACCTACACTCGCTATAAACCACCATAAAAAAGTCAAATGATTCTCGAAAAGAAATTTGGCTCTACCATTCCAAATATAAGACCAGTGAGTAATGCATATTTGGCGGGTATCAATTTCGTTTCCCTTTTACTAAATTTATGTATTTTTAACATCGCATACATAATTGCACTAAAATAAAAAATAGTCCCCACAATACCTTTAGAAATCAAACAATCTAATATCCAATTATGTGTCCTCGTTTCAACACCATTATAAAAAAGAAATCCATTATACCCAAAAATGGGGTTTTCCGAGATTGCTTGAGTAGCTAATTGATATATGATGTCTCTCCCCGCAAATAACCTTGTATAATTTTCATCTATCAAATATTGCAATTTCATTGCAAACTTTGCAATGATGCTATAAAAAATAACTTTCCTGATGTATTAGTTTTAAAAATCCACCCATCAACTATAGATAATACTAAAAAAAATAAAAACACTAATAAAATAATATTTAATATTTTTATCTTTTTACTTATGTTTTTTTCAAAGATACCAATTAAAAATAGCAAAATTAAAAGAGAAACAATGGCACCAAATGAAACAGTAAAGATAACCGCTAAAAATGTCACCCCCACAATCACATAATCTGCTTTCTTAAAATGCAATTTTCCACTTAAAATGAGATATATAAAACAGACAATCAAGTGAGCTGCAATATAATTTGAACCACCAATAGAGACCCTTTTAAAAGACCTTTGGAAATTGTTCCATTAGAAATAAATAAATCTATAGCAACAAAAATAGTTTGTAAAGAAAGCCATAGAGCATAAATAGCAACAAACCTCTTTATATATCTGAACCCATCAGTTTTTTGATGTTAACGCTATTGCTAAAATACAAATTAAACATGGCGTTATAGCTAGAAATAATGAAGAAAGCGCAATTTCTACTGCTCTTCTATTAATAATTGCAGTTATAAATGCCGAAAGAAAATAAAAAATCTGTATTAAAAATAAATTTTTTTCAACAAAAATGTTTGTTCGAAATAGTGATAAAAAACCAACCATCATTATAAAGGTAGAAATTAGAGCTACAAGAGACGTTGCTGATGTAAAAAAATATAAATAGCCAGCTGATATATTTCCTATTCCTAAATTTAATATCATTAATAAATAAAATAAAGTTTTTAAACCAATTCCTTTTCCCTTTATTTGCTGATTTATATCCTTATCTTTAAAATTTATATCTCTATCAAGACTAGATTCCATTTTAGTCTCCACCTAACATATTAGTGCTTTTCTTAGTAATATATTTATATTCTCTTACAAGAGCTCTCAACTTTGACAAATAATCAGGATTATTAATTGATTTTAAAATAAATGCGCCGAAATTAATAATTGACACGATTAGCTGCTCAAGCTTATTAATATTAGCATACTGAACTAGTGTATAATATGCACTAACATATCGATAATAATCATTAAATGGAGAGGGTTTTTTGCCTATAAGCGTAGAACCTTTATGAATAACTTTTGAATCCACACAAACCCCAGCTTTTTGTCCCATTCTCATTAATTTAATTCCAATGATATCTTCTTCTCCAAATAAAAAAGTATTCTCATCAAATCCTCGCATTTTTTCTATCGTTTCTTTTTTTATAGCAAAACAACAACCACTCACCATGCCTTCAAAAACAAAATCTCTAGAATAATCGTATTGTGCATATAGATAGTCCTTTTGAGTTTTTCTCATTAAATATAAAAAAGGCTTTTTTTATTGAAAGATATCTTTTAAACGATAGCGGTTTTCGTGTATATTTCTGTAGAATATAGGTCTTCGTTTAACACCTTAGGTCCTACAACTCCTAGACTCTTTTCTAGATTCTAACATAGCTATTAATCTATCAATCGCTTTGTTGTAAAATATAACATCGGGGTTTGATATCACAATATATTCACATCCCGTATCAAGCGCCTTCTTTATTCCTGCGTTATTTCCTGCAGCGTAACCTCTGTTTTTTTCCATTGTTATAATAAAGATATTTTCTTTTATTTTGCAAAATACTTTGATAAATGTTCTGCCGAACAGTTTGTTGATTTATTATCAACTATAAATATTGAATATTCTATTTTGGTAGTTGATAATATACTTTCAACACATTCGATTGTCTCCCTCCAATTTATATAGTTAAGGATAACTACTCCTACCATTTTTGCACCTCGTTTTTATCTACAATATCATTGTAACGATTTACTGTATAACTATACAACTTTATCATACTATTTACATTATCTTGCCAGTTATATAATTTCTCAACACGAGTTCGACTTATCTTACTATAATAGTCTCTCAATTTATTATTTCCAATTAACTCTAGTATAGCCTTTGCTAAACTCTCTACATTTCCTCTTGGGACAATAATTCCATATTTCCCATTATCCAGCACTTCTCTAAAGCCTTCTGCATCAGTAGCCACTATTGGTACTCCCATTGCCATCGCTTCTACAGCGGATACTCCAAAACTTTCACTATAACTTGCTAGTACATACAAATCTAGAGTTTCTAAAACTTCAGGCACTTTTATATTTGGAATATCTCCTAATAATCTTACATGATTTACTAATTTTAATTTATTAATTAACTTTAACAAGTCCTCTTGTTGCGGACCATCACCATATATATCTAACGAAATATCATAAATATTATCTATCTGCTTATATCCATCAATAACTATGGCAAAAGCGCGAATGAGAAGATCTATTCCATAATTAGGTTTTAGTCTTTTAACAATCCCTATTCTAATTTTCCCATTATGTTTTGATGAATAAGGTTTATTTCGTTTAAATAAAGACAAATCAACTCCAAAAGGAACAATGGTAATTTGGTTGTCATAACATTCGCTAATTCTTTTTATTTGTTCTGCCATTATATTGCTTGTAGAAGAGATCTGATCAGCATATCTAATGTTTTTATTAATCAACCGCATATTATATTTATTTCTATATGGGAATTCATAAACATCACTTCCCCAAATTGAAAGAAGCGCGGGACGATAATTACATAATCGCATCAATGTTCCATATCCACTTGCATAATGTGCATTAATCAGAGCAGGTTTGATAGAATGGCAAATCTTTTTTAAAGCTCCTTGATTTAAATAATATCCAAATGGACTTTTCACTTTTAATGGATGTAAATATATTTTCTCATCTATTTTATCTACCTTAGGAGAGTGATCGCTACAGAATGCAAGATGTACTTCTATTCCTTCTTTAGCTAAAGCATTTACCCATCTTACAGTATGAATATCATTAGCAGCACTTAAAAACAGTACTCTTTTATTTTCTTCAAATCTCACATTTACCTTATTATCTAGCATAATAATCCCCCATCGGAGATTTAATTAATAGTTTGATTTGGCTTATAATCTCCAATAACTATAACCTTTTTCTTCAATCTCTGACCTATCTAATATCCCCTTAATATCAATAATTACTTTTTCGTTATTATCAAAATTTCCAAATAAAGAATCTATTTCTTCCCAACTTAATTGCTTAAATACATCATGAGCTACTGCTAACACTAAACAGTCCGCATTTTTAACATCTTGGATATCAATTAATTCAAGCCCATGTTCGTATTTTGCTTCTGCCGGTTCAGCCTCTGGGTCAACAACTATTGGTTCAATTCCATATTCCCTTAAACTTTCAATAATGTCTATTACTTTTGAATTTCTCGTATCAGGGCAATTTTCTTTAAATGTAATACCAAGAATAACCACCTTTGACTGCTTAACTACTTTATTAGCAAGAACCAACTCTTTAATAATAGAATCTGCTACAAACTTGCCCATTCCATCATTGATCTTTCTCCCTGATAAAATAATCTGACTATGGTAACCTAATTTTTCAGCTTCGTATATAAAATAATATGGATCGATACCAATACAATGCCCGCCAACAAGCCCTGGATAGAACTTGAGAGCATTCCATTTGGTATTCATAGCTTCAATAACCTCTTTCGTATCAATTCCCATTCGGTCAAAAACCATTGCCAATTCATTCATGAAAGCAATATTAATATCTCTTTGACTATTCTCAACAACCTTAGCCGCTTCTGCTACTTTAATTGAACTTGCTCTATGAACTCCTGCTTCAATTATTAGCTCATAGACTTTAGCAATTTCTTCTAAACTTTCATTATCCATCCCAGATATAATTTTTATAATACTTTCAAGTCTATGTACTTTATCTCCAGGATTAATCCTCTCTGGTGAATATCCAATTTTAAAATCTACTCCACATTTTAATCCTGATTCTTTTTCTAAAATGGGAAGACAAATATCTTCTGTAACACCCGGATAAACCGTAGATTCATATACTACAATTGAGCCTTTGGTAAGATTACGTCCAACTGTTCTACTAGCCCCTTCAACAGAAGAAAGATCTGGTGTTTTATCTGAGTTAATTGGAGTCGGAACCGCTACTATATGAAATTTAGCTTCCTTTAATCTGGTTTCATCTGCAGTAAACTTTACTGTCGTTTCTTTAATTACTTCATTGCCTACCTCATTAGTAGGATCAATTCCAGATTTATATAATTCTATTTTCTCTCTGTTTATATCAAATCCAATAACATCTACTTTTTTTGCGAAAGCAACTGCTAAAGGCATACCTACATAACCCAAGCCAACAACTGAAACTTTTTCTTTTCTTCCTAAAATTTTTTCATACAAGCTCATTTTATAACCTTTCTCCTTTTATACGCTTTCAATTATATCAACTAATTTGTCTGTTAATTTCCGGAAATCAAATTCATAGGCAGCTTGTCTAGCTTTTCCCCCCATTAATCTGTTTTTTTCTTCATCATTACAAGCTTTTATAACTACTTTAGCAATTTCTTCCGCATTTTGCACAGGAGCACTTATTCCGCACTTGTATTTTTCACAAACACTATAACCTGTTGAATAGGTCTGTACAATGCACTTCCCTGCAGCTAAATACTCAAAAAGTTTATTTTGACTTTGCCCATACTTATCAAGTGATGTACTTGAATTATGAAGTATATTAACATAAGCCTTTTTTAATATAAATGGAACAAATTTCTTTTCTACTCGTCCTTTAAATATCATATTGTTAATACCTTCATCTTTACATCGTCGCTTAAGCATTTCACTTTCATCACCTGAACCATAAATTAAAAACCTAATTTCGCTATGTCCATATTCTTGAATTATTTTAGCCGCATCCAATAACAAACCTAAATTATTTACTTTCCTAATTGAGCCAACATATATAATGTTTTTATAATCACTATTATCTAAGTCTGGATCAATTATCTGATTTTCCTCACCGTTTCTATCAAAAGAATCAACTATAACTCCATTACTTATGTACTTTACTTTATCTAAATCAATTTGTTTAACCCAACCCTGATCAACAATATACTCTTTACCGCCTTCCCAAGTCATAATGATAGAATCAGCTTTTTTATATATCCATTTTTCTCCTTGATACAAGATTTTTGCCATGAGACTATTCCTTTTTAAAATTCCATAGGCTACGAGACTTTCCGGCCATAAATCTCTAACTTCACAAATACATGGGACTCCGAATTTCTTAGCAATTTTTATTCCTGCTACTAAGGTAAGTGGATGAACACTAGAAGCAAGAATAACATCAGGTTTACCATAAATCTTAGCATAGTCTTCAGCTACAGGGAAAAGATTGCTATAGAAAGCAAGCATATTTTGAATACGTTTTTTACCATTTCCCTTATAATCTGGTGTCTTTACGAAAACAAATGGAATCTCATCAATTTGATCTACTATATATTTTTGTCCTTTAGTATTAATATTCTCATTAGAATTATGAACAGTTGATGCACAAAAGATTATAGGATTATATCCTTCCTTGATTAAATTCTTCGCAAACCAATAATGTCTACCAGCTCGATCTTTATACATATTAGTGGCATAATGATTCCATATCCAAACATTCCTCTTCATCTTCAATATTCT
The DNA here is from genome assembly GCA_050951605.1 of Peptococcia bacterium. GTDB lineage: Bacteria > Bacillota > Peptococcia > DRI-13 > DTU073 > DUTS01. The sequence goes on from JBMNJJ010000003.1 coordinate 71,439, forward strand.
CCTCACACAGAACTCTAACTCAAATACCAAGTAAGTTATATCTCTAGCCACCACAACAGCTTTAGATGCTATATTAACGTTTATATTTTTTATCTTTTTAACTTCTCTATAACTACTTCAACATCTTCCTTTTCTAAATTACTACTACAAGGCACATTTAAAAGATTCTTTTCATAATAATAGGCTTTTTCAATCTTGTAGGTTTGGTTCTGAAGATAGGGTTTTTGTTTATGAATTAATCCCCACAATGGTCTTGTTTGGATGTTTTGTTGATTGAGTTTTCTTAAGAGTTCATCTCTATCTATACCGTACTTTTCTTTATCTACAATTACGGAATAAAACCAATGGTTTGCTCTAGTATCTGCTCGAAAAGGTAAAAGAGTAAGACCTTCAATTTTAGCTATAGCTTTTTTATATAAGTTATAGTTTTTTATTTTTGTTTCTATAAAACCTTCTAACCTGTCGATCTGGTCAGTACCAAAAGCTGCTTGAATATTAGTCATACGATAATTATAGCCAATATCATCATGAATAAAATATAGCGGATCGGTCTTGGCTTGAACAGATAAAAAAGCCACTTTATCCAAAAGCTTTTGATTATGGGAGACCACCATTCCGCCTCCACCGGTAGTAATAATTTTATTTGCATTAAAAGAATAAACCCCTATATCTCCAATCGTACCACAATATCTATAAGCATATTTACCAGCAAGATAATATGAACCTAAAGCCTCTGTAGCATCTTCAATCAGTTTAAGGTTATATTTTTCTTTAATCTCCATTAACTTTTCCATATTCGCGGGATTACCGAAAACATGAACCACAATAATAGCTTTAATTACTCTCTGTGTTTTCTTATTAATGACTTTTCCTTCAATATACTGACACTCATTTTCTAAAAAGGATTCTAATTTTTCCATATCCATATTTAAAGTATCATCACAATCCATAAACACAGGTTCTGCACCCATATAACGAACAGGGTTAACTGCTGCAACAAAAGTTAATGTGGGAACAATAACTTCATCCCCAGGTTTTATCCCCAATACTCTAAGGGCAAGATGTAGCCCTGCTGTACCACTTTGACAAGATACAGCCCTCTCTACACCTACATATTTGGCTATTTTCTGCTCAAACTCCAGTATAAATCTGCCCCCCGTAGAAACCCAACCTGTTTCAATAGTTTCCTTGACATTATTAAGAATATCTAAAGAAAGATTGGGAACGGAGAGTGGTATTTGTTTATGATTCATTTTCTATCATCTCAAATCTTTTTTTAATTATAGCCGGAACTCCTGCAACCAAAACATTATTAGGAACTGCATTGATAACTGCTGTTCCGGCAGCGACAACCGCATTACACCCAATATCAACATTATTTACTATTCGTGACCCAATACACACCCAAGTACACTGACCTATATTTACTGTTCCACCAACATTTACACCAGGAGAAATATGTACAGCATCTGCTAACACACAATCATGGTCAATACTAGACGAAGTATTAATAATACAAGCATTACCAATACTTGTACCAGCATTAATCACAACCCCACCCATAACAACAGTCCCTGCACCTATTTTACTAAACTTACTTATAGAACTAAAAGGATGAATTATAGTTGGTATTATAAATCCCTCTTGAGATAAATGCTCAAACCATTTAAGTCTTAGCCTATTCTTACCTATAGCTATAAAAGCATATTGAAATTCCTCTTTGAATAAGGCATAATCTTCTAATCTTCCTATAATCGGGATGTTTCCTATTTCTTGAAGTCCTTCTTTATCATCTAAAAAAGCGATATGCTCCCATTTGTTCATCATTAAAGCTATATCCGCAACAACTTTCCCATGACCTCCGGCACCAAGAATTAATAATTTTGCCATACTTAAACACCCTCGAATAATTTTATTTTACTACATAGTTTTTTCTTTATTTCCTCGAAAAAAAGGCATTGTATCACCTAAAGAATTATTAATACCTTTTCTCCTTAGCACATTGTAAACTGTCAAAAATAATATTTTTATATCAAGCAACAAGGATTGATTGTTTACATACCAAATATCGTACTTAAACTTTTCTTCCCAACTAATTGCATTACGACCATTTACTTGTGCCCAACCGGAAATACCAGGTTTCACTTCATGCCGTCTTTTTTGTTCTGATGAATAATATTCTAGATACTCCACCAACAACGGTCTGGGACCAATAAAACTCATTTCACCTTTCAGGATATTAAACAACTGAGGTAATTCGTCAATACTTGTTTTACGCAAGAAAGAACCAACCTTAGTCATTCTAGCTAAATCAGATAAAGGCTTACCAGCTTTTTCAGTTTCCACGCTCATAGTACGAAATTTATAGATTGTAAAAATTCTCGCCCCTTTACCCGGGCGTTCTTGCTTAAAAAATACAGGTCCTCTGGAATCTAATTTTATAGCAATGGCAACTAAAAGCATTAAGGGAGATAAGACAATTAGTAAGATTACAGCAAAAACAAAGTCTAAGCTTCTTTTTACTATTAAGTATGGTCTCATCAACAACATCCCTTTATCTTTAAATTTCCACTAACCCACTTTAAAAGATTGCGTATCAGTCGTAGAGTTCACCCAGTATGAGCGGAAGAGTACGATAAATACACCTAGCATCAAACCGAGGCAAGTAGCTACTAGCTAGATTTAAAGCTTTCTTGGGAGCTACAGGAACTGTCGGTTGATATGCCGGTGAAACGATCATTAAGGTTGCTTCCCCAATTTTCATGGATTCGGTAACTTGTGATTCGGTATATTTATTATTAAACAAAACATAGTTTTCTCTAGCAGTATCAATCTCCATTTGCAGTTGTTCTAATTGAGTTTTTCTATCGGCTAATTTAACTTGAATATCTTTAATCGCTTCACTCATTCTGGCTATTTCTGCTTCAGCTGAAGTTTTTTCGGCAGCAAGTTGAGCTAACATAGCTTTGTTTAGTTCTAATTCGTTTTTTAATTCCATATAAACAGGATTAATCTCTTCACTTCTAAGCTCTAAACCGCTTTTAGAAATATCGCTTACCCCTACCTTTTCTGTATAAAGCTGATATAAAGCTGGGTCATCGAAAAGGTTTTTCTTCAGTTCTACTTTTTCCGGTACGTCTAATAATTGCTTTTCAAGCGCAGTAATAGTAGCACCAGTCTTTTTAATTTCTACCTGCAAATTAGCTTTTCTTGCTTGAAACTCTGACAAAAGTAGTAAATTTGTATCTAATTCCGCTTCTAATTCCGCTACAGTATCAGGCTGTTTTAAAAACTGTTTCATTTCTTCCACACTACTACCGAGTTTATTTTGTTCTTCCTTAACCTGTTTTTCCAAAAAGGCTAAGGTTTTCTGTGTCCTCAATTTATTAGTAGTGGAGATAAACTCAACTAATTCTTCGGCTAACACATTGGCTATTTCCGCTGCCTTTTCTGGAGACTTGTCTTTGACGGTAATCTCCAACAGTTCCGTATCTTTAATATTGTTTATAGTTATCTTATTAGCAAAAGTATTCAATGATGTTTCATGAGGATCAATATTCAGTCGCTCCATAACCTTATTTAATACAGCCGCCGACTTCGCCTGAGAAACGTAAGACTGCACGCTCACTTGAGGCATGCCGGAAAAAGTATTCACTAATCCCTCTAAACCATCACTGGGACTTTTCGGGAGATTATTCTGATTGACAGCAAGAACTGTTTTCGCTTCATATGTAGGTTCAAGCAAACCAAAACTAACAACGACACTAAGTAACATCGCAGCAATAGTTATCAAAATAATTATCCATTTACCCGCTAACATTACTTCAATTAATTCTCGGAGGCTAATTTCCTCTTCCATATCTACCCCTACCCCTCTACCCAAGTTATCTTTCTTTATTTCTCTTTTGATTTTATCATAAAATCTTGGATTATGCTTTCTATTTCTGTTCCTTTCTGAGAATCTATCTGTACGGTTACCGGAAGTCCTTGCTTTTCTTGGGCTACAGCTAACCAGGCAATAGTTTTTTCACGCAAAGACCCGGTAGCTCTCTTTAAAGCAAGGGTAAAATGTTCTACCCCTTGGGCATATTCTTCAGCTAAACATTCCGCTACCCCAACATGAAAATTAGTGAAAGCTGATTCATTTAATTTTTCGTGCTGCCAAAAAGACAGCCGCTCCGGCTCTACTTTTTGCATTTGCTCTACCAGCCGCAAATATACTTTACGGGCAAAGTTAAGATATTCTCTCTTCCCGGTTTCTAATGCCAATTGCACATAATTTTCAACAGCAAACTCATAACCGGTATGTTGCATCGGCATTAAAGTAATTATTTTCTCAAAATAGGGAACAGCTTCTGCTCTCCTTTGCAACTGCACTAAGGTTGACCCTTTAGTTAAATAAGCTTCATATTGATACGGTTCCAGTTTAATGGCTCGCTCTAAAATCTGTAAGCCTTGCTCGATTTCTTCGGTTGATTTTTGTTGTAAACCCTTCACTACTTTAACCTGACCTAAATAAGAGGGATAAACGGGATTTAAAGGCGCTAGCTTTTGCGCTATCGCTAAGTCGCGCTCATATTGAGCTATTGCTGATACTTTTACAGACTTTTCCATTCTAATCTCGGCTAAAGCCTGCCGAGAAGCAAGATGAGCCAACCCATACTTGCAACCGAAAAGAATAATATGCTCGATAAGATTAAAGAAATAATCTTCAGAGGTTTATGATAACGAAGCTTTAAGCTATATTCACTCCCTAATAAACCGACTAAGACAAAAAGACACAGCGGTACTGCTGTCACAGTAAGGTCAAAGTCAATCAGAGAATGAAAGAAAAGCACAAAAATAGCCAAAAGGACTATTCTCTCTAAAACAGTACTTTTTTGCTTCCTGCTTCGCCAAATTTGCTGACCAATAAGAAAACCAAATATACCTAAGAATAATACTATCCCTATGATACCGCTTTCCACCATGATTTGCAAAACACTACTATGTACTTCCGTACTATCATAAAGATGCCCTTGCCTCATTTTATATAAAGCACCCCAACCACCGGCACCGGTACCGATGAGCCAATGTTCTTGAAAAAGCCTAAAAGCATCTTCGTAAAAATAGAATCTTGAAACGGCTCCTCCTGTTTCGAGATTTATATCTTTCAATCTAGCCAGTTTAGCAAGAGAAGCTTTCTCCGGAAAATACTCTACCGCAATAACAGCACCTGCTAAAAGAAGCACAATAATTAACACCACAAAAAAAGGAGTACGCAAAGCCTTTGTTTCTACTAAAAGGTTAAAAAAGAGTACGAGAGCTAAGCCGATAAGTAAAATATAAATAGTTTTAAGGTCGGGATTTTGTAAAATAAAATTCGCACTAACTAAAGCAAGAGCATTAATTAAAAGAAGGTTACCCAAAGTTAAGCCACGCTGCCCTTTTTCTAAAAAGAAGAGCAGAAAAAGAAGTGCGGGCAAATAAACTAACAACGCTCCCCGGGATAAAGTAGCATAAAAGGCTACCGTATTCAGAAACCATGCGGCAAGAAGTAAAGCTTTCACCCCTTTTCTCGTACTGACCAAAAATAAATAAGCAGTAAGGGGAAGAGAAGCGGCCAAAATAGCCGCATAAGTATTGGCATAATGGAACGTGGAACTAAAACGCCTCCCAATAATCAGGTTTGTTTCCTCGAGAAATTGTGCTTGAGCAAGGAATGTCATGATTGTGCCTACAGTAATCGCGCCGACCATAGTAAATAGGACTGCTTTCTTGCCCTGTTCTTCCTCCTCCCAAAGGTGTGCCGTAAGAAAACAGACAGCAAAATAGAAGATGTATTTTAAAAAACCGACATAAGCTTGATGTGGTGAAGCAGAACCTAGAAAGCTTAGAAAATAGCTGCCAGATAAAAGAAGCAATAAAAACTCAGGAATGCCGAATTTTATTTCTAAACCTCTTTTTTGTATAAAAGAAAAGAAGAGTAACGCGATAATGATAGCTATCGGCCAAAATTGTGCTTCAAAAAACATCCCGTTATTTAAAGGTGCCAGAAAAAGAAGAACAAGGAAAAGAAACTTGATAACCTTTAAGCTTGTTTTATTTTCGCTACTTGTTTTTTTGACTATACGCTTTTTCATATTCACCCACCTGAAAAAAAGACATCATAATTCTTATTTATTATATCACAAAACAGCACACACAAAAGACCCTTCCTAATGAGCTACCCCCTTATGTAAACAGTTTCACTATGTGAACTGTCTGCTACAAGGGGAATATATCATAATGGCGAGGGTCTTTTTGATTTAAGGTATTAAGCAACACAAATCTTGATTATTTGGTAATAATTACTTCGCGAGTGCTTTCTTCCCAGACTACTGCCGCACCGAAAGATTCGCTGACAAAACGAGCCGGAATCATGACGCGATTATTGATTAAAGTAGCGGGAATATCAATCACTTTCCATTCATTATTTACTTTCACCAGTTTAGAATCAATATAAAAGACTAATTCTTTATTTTGATATTTTACTCTCACCGTTTTAGTGGCATCTTCATATTGTGTCTCGGCACCAAGAGCATCACCTAAGGCCCGTAACGGAACTACGGTAAAGTTCTGCAATAATCGTCGGAGCAGTATCTAGGTCGACCCGTGTATGAGCCATTATAAGCGACTTTACTGTCAATCTTAAAGACAATAGCCCCTTCTGTCCTGTTGTCTTCATTTTCTTCTTCCGACTCTTTTGCTTCTATTTTATATTCTTGCTGAAAGGGCAAAATAACCTAGAGAGGTTTCCACTACCAAATTATAACCACCGGCTGTCCTCGGATTTTCAATCCCTGCCATTTCCTCAATTAGTACGGTGATACTGGCATTTTCTTTGATCCGCAAATCTTCGGGAAGATAAAGAGTTACTTTATTACCGGCCACTCTAACTCGATCAGGAACTTTACCATTAACTTTAACAAAAGAACGAGATAGACTTTGCGGCACTAAAGTCCCCGTAGGGAAAGAAAGGCTAATCGTGTCACCTTCTCGCAAGGTACCGGAAATATTATTTATAAAAAAGACAAAATAGCTAGAACTCTCTCCCGGTTTTCTACTAGAAAGTTCCACTGAAGGTTTTTCACCGGTATTTCCAATCGCAGTACTACTGATCTTCACTGTATAATTGAAGAGCTGGTCATATTTAAGGGAAGAGCAAAGCAATAAACTATAATCGCCTTCCCGGTCCGGATTTGTTATGCCCACTTGAGAGTCAATCTTTATTTCCGTTAATTCTTGTGCTGATAAATCCACTCCATAAGGCACCGTAAGTACAAGAGTCTGCCCAATCAACTCCAGTTTTTCAACTTCTCGACCATTCACTGTCACATATTGGGGGTCAAGCTGACCACGAATTTTATAAGCTACCGGAAAGATAAGATTAATCTTATCATCTCCCCTTAAATCACCTAAGGTTCCTTCTTTAAAAGTGATCTGCATATTAGTAGTTTCTTCCGGTCTATACGTAGATAAAAAGATGTCCGGTTTATCCGACTCACGGGAAGAAGAAGTGGAAGAAGGTTTAGTCACCGTATATTGTTTTGATTTTACTTCGTTTTTATCTGCTGTAGTACTTACGGCAATTTGATATTCATCGGGAATGTCGGGATTCCTTATCCCGGCCTCATTTTTAAAGACAATATTTACATAGCTATCATCATTAATTTGCACCCCATAGGGTACAGTAAGTGTAATTGCATTCCTTCTGGGGAAAGTCTCCACATCAAAAGCATTTTGCCCATTAATCGTTACATGTTTGGTCAAGATATTAGCGGGGATATAAGTCTCACTGGGAAAGTCTAAATAAATATAGTCCTTTCCCGGACGTAAAGCCCCTTGTGTACTTGTTGTAAAACCAATCGTATATTGACTTTTTTCTCCCACAGTATCCGGACTGATAAAGACTACCGGCGTAATGATTGCCAGCCCTACCCGATAATCCTCCCATGCACTTACCGTATCGGCAGAAGTATAAACCTTTATCCGATAAATTCCAGCCCGGCGGGGATTTCTAATACCGGCTCGGCTGTCAATTTTAACTGACCACTTTATCGCTATTATCAATCCTAGCTTCCGGCGGAACAGTAATTTGTAAAGTATTCGTCTCATTATTAACCTTCACTCCACCTGCCACTGCCTTGATGCCATCTATTTCTATATCGCCACTTGCAATAGACCTCGGCAGATAAATTTCACGATCAAATTCTATGTAAATCTCATCTTTTTCGGGAAGTAGTTCGCCTCGAAAACTAGTACAAAAACTAAATTCATATTCAGCAAATTTATCAGCGGCTGAAGGTGTTGCCGTAATCGCCAACTGCGATATTTTACTACCTTCAACGGTGAAGGTGTTGGTGCGCACTTTTTGATCACGAGAAGTCTCAATTTCCAAATAATGACTTCCGGCCTTACGAGAAAGTTCTATGCCTGCAGTAGGAGAAATAATAATCCCGACATAGCCATTTGCCCGTACATTTACTGCGCTAGGCAAAGTAATAATTAGTCTCGTTTCATCAGCATAGAGCGAACGGGAGTCTACACTAACGCCGTTCACAAGAATACTATCCACATCTAAATTATCCTGTAAAGAATCGGGAAGAACTGTGCCTTCCGGGAAGTAGACAATAATTTCATCTCTACCGCCTTCTAATTCCCCGGAACTGCTCACATAAAACCCTATCGTATATTGTACCGGTACCCCTGTCTTTTTAGGGCTGATTTCCACAGTGGCATTGTTTAGAGAGGCCACTGCAGTGGTTGGCGAAAGAAAGAACGCCAGAAAAAAGATGCTTAATATCAGTGAGATTTTTTTCAACAATTTCCTTACCTCCTCTAAAATGTTCTTCACAATACCACATTCACTAGTTTATTTCTACAAAACTACTAATTTCCCTGCACCTATTTTCGAAAATTTCAGAGGAAAAAACCATTTAAAAATAGGAGGTAATTAATTACCTCCTTCACAATTCAAAGTGACAAGCGAAAAATATTCCCTATTACTTTTTTATTTTTCCAGCATAATTCCTTGTTGAGCTAAAGACAGTTCACGTGTCGCAAGATAATAGTCATAGACCGCTTTTTCATAATTGATTTCAGCTTGTTTAAGTTCCATTGCTCCTGTATCCAAAGCAATTTGCGGAATTAATCCCACCGAATACTGCTGTTCTTGATAAGTACAATTTAATTTTTGTACCCCATATTTGTTTTTCGCCTCGAGCAGTTTCTTTTGAGCCAGCTCCACTTTATCCCAAGCTTGTTTCATCCCTGCTTCAATGCCAAAATTAAGTGCATCTATATTCAGTTCAATCTGACGCATCTCTGTTTCCAAGAGTAAACATTGGTCCGAGCTACCGGGCTTTAAATCTTTTTTATCCTCTTTTTTATCTTCCATCAGCCGATTAAACTGTTCTAAAGCTAAAGAGGCTTCTTTCGCCTGCTCTAATCCTTCCTCTTTATTGACATTGTATTTTACCGGGCTAAAAGCAACAGGAGCTAATCGAAAAGGGATATTGATTTCTTGCCCAATCAGGCGATTGAAACTCCAATACAAAGTAGTCAGCGTATCTTTTACTTCTTGTAAAGAATTTTGGGTAGCTTCAACTCTTTCCCGAGCTTGTTGAAGTTCTAGCTGAGTACTTAGCCCTAATTTATATTTTATATTTTCGATTTTCACTAACTTAGTCTGAAAAGCAAGCGAATCTTGCAGTACCGCAAGTTGATTTTGTAAATTTAAGATAGTTAAATACTGATTTTCAGCAGTGTACTTAACTTTTTCTTTAGTTTTTTCTAAAGCAACTTGCGCATCACTGAGGTCATCTTGAGCATATTGCCAAATTTTCTTTTTCATTTTATAATCTGCCTCTAAAGCTTCAGAAAAGAAGGGAGTGCCAACCACTCTGGTATAGGCACTTTCTTTTTCTTGTTTCTTGACAATTTCTGTACGGTAAGCAAGGTCTACTTTGTTTTCTGCTTGTTTAACCTCCGGGCTATGTAGAAGAGCTAATTCAATTGCTTTATTAATGGTAAGTGCATAAACTTCCGCTATCGCGGAGGGAACATAAGTACATAAAGATAAAACAAAAATAAGCAGCAAAGACAAGGTTGTTTTTTTCCGCATATTATATTTCTCCCCTTTCCGACCGAACAGTCAGTCATGATACTTTTATTGTATGCAGTTTAAGAGTATCTGTCAATATGCAAAAAAAGAGAGGCTCGCGCCTCTCTTTTTAGCTTACTTATTTAATTAGCTTGAACAGCTTATTGTTCGTAAGTTACCGACTGAGTAGCTTCGTCCCAGTTAGTGGTTACGCCAAAAGCGTCACCAACTGCACGGAAGGGCAGTACTGTACGACCATCAGCAATAAATGCAGGTACGTCAGCTTCTACTGTGGAAACCACGCCATCCTTAACTATTTCGATATCATTGGAACCGATAACGATGGTTACAGTCATATCGTCACGAGTCAAGGTTACAGTCTGAGTAGCTTCGTTCCAACCAATGTTTTCAGGTGTTACTCCGAAAGCATCAGCGACAGGACGAACTGCTACGAAAGTACGGCTGTCCTTAATGAAAGGAGCTACATCAGTTAGCTTAGCAACACCGTCTTGTGTGTAGCCTTTGCTACCAATGAACATTACAACTTTCTTAGCTGCACCTTCAGCAACTTTCTTCGGTTCACCAAAGTTAACTTTGAAAGTAGCGGTATAGTATCTTTCGTTAGTATCGCCGTCTTTCTTAGTGCTAACATTGACAAAGAAAGTTACATCGCCGGCTTTATCAGACTTAACTTCTAAAGTAGCTTCGCCGTCTTCTTTCAAGCCTTTACCAAATGCTGCACCTTCACCAACGGAAACCTTAGCATCAGCAGGCTTGCTGATAGCATAACCATTTTCTAAGCTTACTTCACCATTACCAAAAGCTACTTGGCTACCATCAAGGTCAACAAACTTAATCGTAACTAAGCCTGTTTCATCTACAGCGATACTGTCAGCAGGTTCAACAACCTGAATACCGGACAGTTCTCTACCAATAGTAATTTTGAAGCTAGCACTGAGCTTATTGGAGGTATCAAAAGCAGTAATAATTAAGTCGCCAACATAGTCTTTATCGTTTTTAACTGTAAATGAACCATCACTCTCGATTTCTCCATCAATCTTGTTATAGTCGCTTGCGGAGAACTTAATATTACTAAGAGTTGCATCTTTTTCTACACCAGCAGCGTCAACCCAAGTTACAGTAGCCTTACCTGATTTAGCACCCAAACAAAGCGTATTTTGGTCATATTCTAATTCTAAACCAGTGATTCTACCTTGTTCTTTGATTTGGAAACTAAATTCAGCATATTCGCCGTTTTCAAGAGTAACACGGCTCTTATAGGTTCCTTCTTTTCTGAAGTCCTTCTTAGGTGTAATTACTAAGCCAATTGTTATCTTATCAACGTCTTTACCACCAGTCACTAGATTTAATGTCGCCATCAGTCGGATAATCAACAGCATCTACAGAAGCAATTAATTCGTCTTTATTCTCGTCAGTTACATCGATTATGTTGCCCTTAGCATCCTGAAGTTCAAATTTCCATTCAGGACTTGTATCTTTTGCCAAAAGACGATTGTTATCGCTCTTCAAGACAACCTTACTGACTTGAGCTGGAGCAAATATTAAATAAATACTTTCTGTGTCACCACTGCCAACCTTGAAAGAGATTTCATAGGTGCCAGCTTTATCAGCATAAACCTTAGTCGAAGCAATACCATTTCTGTTGGTATATTCATAGTCTTTGCTGAAGTAACAATCACTCTTGTCACTAGAGAATTCTACTTTCTGGTCATAGGCAGGTGCCGACGCGTTATTCTTTACTGCAACAAATACTTCATAGTAGTCTAAGCCGTTAGCTTTATTCCATTCCTTGGCATTGTAATATAGATCCCCATCTGCATCTTTATCTTGTATCACTCTTTTGTTTTCAGATTTCGCACGATCTCTAATTTCGACCTTATCTATACTTACTTTATTCCCTGAATCGGCGACAAATTCTACTTCCCACTTGTCTTTTTTACCTTCATTAATTATCTGAAGTTCATCCTCATTTACTTCTTTGCCCTTTAAAAAGTCATATACTGTTTTTTCATCTGACATCTTTTCCTTTCAAAGCAAAAGCAAACTCGGGAGTACCGCTAACATTTGAATAAACTTCGAATTCAACTTCACCGTCTTCATCCGTTAAACCAGCAACTACGTTCGTAGGAGCACTGCCCTTGGTTCCTTTAACCACATTAATTTTATCAACAGCATTTCCACGACTTGATGCTACATAAACAACTTTACCTGCATCAACAACATTGTAGTCACCATCTTTAACGGTAACAGTAAATTTAACACAATTAACAAGATTTCCTCTTCATCAACTTCGATATCTACCGAATCTTTGTCTTGATCTATTGTAGTAGTATACTCACTCGGTATTTCTCCTGCACCAAATGCCAATACAGGTACGAGTGTCATCATGAACGCGATCAGCGTCAAGATAGCAAATAATTTTTTGGATTTCAAACTATATCCCTCCTTAAAGTTTTCAAGGTTCTGAACCCTCCGTCTAAGAAGTGGTTCATAGCCCGAGGTATACTCTCTGTATACTCCCGGGGTGGTTCCACTCGATAGAGTTGGCATTAGCCTATTTTTTATCGAGTCTTTTCACTTCGGAACCTTTCGTACTAACTCTATGTACTCTTTCCTCAGCTCTAAGTGGCCGGATCCCCCCTTTCAAAAAGTTATTAGCAATTAACCTAAATCCTAAAAGTCATCTTCGCTTTTAGTACTGCTATATGGTTATCTCCTTTTAATAAGGATAATAACACACACTTTTAAGCATGGCAAGTACTAAACCATATTATATCACATGAATTCTGCAAGTCAATAACCAGAAATTGCTATTCTATTCACAAGTGCTAAAAGTCTTGTTTTATACTGTTTATCCAGCTCTCATATGCTTAATAAAACCACGTTGTATTCAACAGAATATAACATTTTTTATGTTTTGTCTAGTCAGGGGAGAATTTCCCCTGTCGCCACACCGCCCTAACAAAGCCGGGCAAAGCTAACATCCTCCCTAAGCGTCGCGGCTGTTGACAAAGGCGATAAAGCCATTCTAACCCCCGTTTTTGCATCCAGAGCGGAGCACGACGAGCTGTACCGGCTAGTACATCAAAGGTGCCTCCTACCCCTATCGCTACGGAAGTAGCTAATTGAGCTAGATTCTCCTGAATGAAAGTAATCTTGTTTAGGTGCTCCTAAGGCCACAAATAAAAGATGTGGTTTAACTTTATTTATATTCGACACTACTTGTTCAATTTCCTTCTTTGCAAAATACCCATGTTGATAACCGCTAATTTGTAACCGTGGATATTTACTCAAAGTACGTAAAACCGCATTTTTCACCACCTCCGGCTTAGCCCCTAAAAAATAAACACGCCAACCTTTTTCTGCCGCCAAAGCCAAAAGATGTTGTGTCAAGTCAACACCTGTGACCCGTTCCGGCAAAGGAGAATTTAATTTCTGACTCGCCCACACTACCCCGGAACCATCCGCAGTAATGAGGTCGGCTTGTCGCAGGAGTTGTGCCAGATGAGGTTCACGCCAAGCCCGATAAATGATTTCAGCATTAGCGGTTACCACATGTGCCGGCTTTCCCCCTTCTATTCTTTTTTCTACCCAAGCTAAAACTTGCGCCATCGTCAAGCAAGCTATGGGTATCCCCAGTATCGAAACTGTTTCCATATGCACAGACGAACTACTCCTTTGTTTTGTTCCCACTTCTTTTGTTTTTTATTGCTTTATTTTTTCTTGACCATAAATCTGTTCCAGAATTTTGGTTAATTCATGCTCATCAGCAATCCAATAACTGCCACCGTAATTAATATCGTCAGGTTCACCGGGAACTTGATAAGTATGAATTTCTATATCTTTAATATCTTTAAACTTATTAGCCAAAGCAATCATTTGCTTTAACTCTAAATCAGTATCCACATATTTCTCTAACTCCTCTAGTAATTGAGGAACTTTCCACAGTGTAGAAAACCGCATGGCTTGGTCAGCTAAAGCCTGCAAGAATTTCTGTTGACGTTCAATTCTTCCAATATCCCCACGCCCATCATCACGCCAACGCACATACGAAAGAGCATCATCGCCATTAAGTTTTTGCAAACCAGGCCGCAGGTTGATTCCTTCCAAGGGCTTATACATACGCTCTTCAACATTAATGGTAATCCCGTCAAGGGCATCAATAATCTCGCTAAAACCTTCGAAATTTGTCTCTACATAATAATGTATGGGGAGCTGTAAAAATTGTTCAACCGTTTTCACGGTTAACTCGGCTCCCCCTACGGCATGTGCATAATTTATTCTTCTGGTCACCCCTTTAGTAGGTATCGGCACCCGCGTATCGCGTGGAATAGAAAGCAGGTGCACCTCCTTTTCGCGTAAATCTAACGCCACCACCATGATGGTGTCAGTACGCGAAGGTTCATTTTCTCGTTGATCTACTCCCAAAACAAGAATATTCAAGATATCGCGCGATTTAAAAACATGTTCGGGATTATCTTGTTTCTCCTCCGGAACAAGAGGAGAACTTATTTTACCACCTAACCAAAAGCCAAAAGAAAGGCAAAGCAAGAAAAAGGCAATTACGGCAACATAACCGGCAGTAGTAAGTTTTCTTCTCTTTTTCCGTACTAAAGGTGGCATTTTTATTTCTTTATTTAAATTATGTTCTGAATTCATTTTTTACCTCCGCGTAAAAACATAATGCATAATTAAATGGCTAGAATCTCTGCAAGATTAGTGAGGTCGGCTTCGAAATACCAAATCCCATCAATTTTTTTGCTCTGACCGGGTAATATTTTAGTTGTTACTCCGTTTTCCAAAATGGGAGAGGCCAAACGCGCTAAAGCAATAAGTTCACGCTTCGACAAGTCTGTTTTCACTTCATCAAGAGCCAGATTAATAAACTCCACTAATTGAGGCAAACTGTTTTTTTCTAATATTTTAGCCGCTAAAAGCTGGAGAACTTCCTGCTGACGGCGTGCCCGATCAAGGTCTCCATATTTAGAATCACGATAACGAGTATAGGCTAAAACTTGCTTCCCATCAAGATGTTGAACGCCAGGGTGAAGATTAATTCCTTCCGCTGGTTTATACATACGTACAGGTACGTGTACATCAATACCTCCGACTTGGTCCACCAGTTTGACTAAGCCATCGAATTTTATTATAACATATCGATCAATGTTTACACCCAAAAATTTGCTAACCGTTTCCCGGGAAAGGTCAACCCCCCCGTAAGCATAAGCGGCATTGATTTTATCCAATTTACCCTTAACCTTAACCCGTGTATCGCGAGGGATCGAAAGAAGTTGAGCTTTTTTGTTCTTCTCATCTAAAGAAACTAAGATTAAGGTATCACTGCGGTCGTTCAAGCCCTCCCGCCCATCTAATCCTAACACCAGCACATTAAATCTATCAAAAACCAACTTTTCATTCGTGGTGAAATCAA
Organism: Peptococcia bacterium; assembly: GCA_050951605.1. Classification (GTDB taxonomy): domain Bacteria; phylum Bacillota; class Peptococcia; order DRI-13; family DTU073; genus DUTS01. The sequence goes on from JBMNJJ010000003.1 coordinate 87,014, forward strand.
CCACAGGCGGGAAAGATGTAGTAGAAGGTAAACGGAAAAAATTGTCATATATCATATAAAGACCTAAAGAAAAAAGTATTAATACTAAAAAAATGTCCGACCAAAAAGAGATACGTTTCAGATAATATCTTCTTCTCCGAGTTAATCTCATTGTTTTCCACCTTTATAAATTTTTGTTTACCTTATTTTATTGCATTATATCAAAAATTAGCTTTGTTCTAAAGAGGATTTTAGAACCAATTGTTCACTTGATAATGGAAACAGTACGTGTTTGTTCGTCCCAATCAACAAAAGCACCCATATGTTCACTGACAAAACGAAGTGGTACCAAAGTTCGTCCCGTGACAATAAAAGGAGCTGTATCTAGCGTGATAGGTTCCTTATTAATAAAGGCATCTTTTTTATCAATAAAAATTTCTATAAGGGTATCCCTATATATATAGGTAACTTTTCTGGTTTTTTCCTCCCAAAGAAAATTTGCCCCAAAAGCTTCCCCGATAAAACGTACCGGAACCATGGTTCGTCCATCTTTAATTAAAGGAGCTGCCTCTAACTCAACAGCTTGACCATCAATAAAAGCAAGCTGTTGGTTAATAACCACTTTAATTTCCGTAGTAACTTGTGCGGCAATTTCCTCTAGCTGTTCTGCCATACCCAAATAAGTCTTCTCTAATTCTTTAATCCTAACCTCTAATGGACGTACCGCATTATTCAACCATTTATCGAAAAACAATTTCGTCATTAACTCTTCCCCGGCCCAAAGAGGAAGGCTAAAAAAAAAGCAAATCAAACAAATAAGCAAAACTGACTTTTTCCTCATCTGCAAACCTCTTCTTCCCTCTTTCATAAATCAAAAAACATTATAAAAATATTTTACACTAAAAGATACAATTCTGCTAGTATCTTCACATACTATATAGTAACAATTCCAAAATTATTAAAATAATTTTAACTAATTGCCAAAAATTACCTGATGTTTATGCAAGTATACTTTTACTTTATTGTTTATATGTTATATAATATTAACAACAATGTTTATATGATATTACATTGCTAAAAGATTCAAACATATTGCAAAATAAGAAATAAGCGAGGTGTAAAAATATGGCAGAGAAAAAACTTAATTCTCTTTATAAAGAGCGCGCACGATTGCTCGAAGCTTGGTCCATGGCTAATAGCAGCAACAAAATGAGTATTCTGACTCGTATTAGCGACATTGATGAACAAGTCGAAATAATTAAAGAGAATGTAGCACACTTAGCTGCACAAAAAAACAAGCTACATCCTGATTATTAAAATAAGCATAAATAAAAAACAAAGTTAGCTTAAGACCAACTTTGTTTTTTATTTTCTTGTCAATTTTCACTCTGAATCCGGTTCAGCAATTGAAGGCTTCAATTGCTGATAAAGGATCTCTGCAATACCAAAATTATGGGGCGATTCCGCTATCACTTTACTATATTCGGCATCCAACATCTCTTCGTATATTTTAGTCGCCATACTTTCCGGAATCAAACCACTTTTAGGAACTGTCGCTCTCATTCGCTTAAACATCTGCTGAATAAAGATAGCCTCCACATCTTGACAAGCTTTTTTTAATTGCGCATCTTCCCTTTCCTGCTTAGCCTGGGCAAGAACTTCCGGAAAATTATCTTGACTTTGTTGCCAAGCACTTTCTGCTGTTTTAATTATATTTTGTGAAGCTAGAGACAAAGGATTAACCTGCACAAAACATTCCCCCTAAAATACATAAGCTAGTCACCCTTTAATTATCGTCTAAGATTATTAGTTATACTCATCATCTCATCAGAAGTCTGAATAGCTTTAGAACCAATTTCATAAGCACGTTGTGCCATAATCATTTTGATCATTTCATCCACAATGCTAACATTAGAAGCTTCGAGAAAGCCAGCACGAATCACACCAAATTCTTCATCTTCAGCAGGCTGACCAAGTGTAATTTCTCCACAAATATCACTAAGTATATACGCTGAAGAGCCAACAGCTTGCAATCCTTCCGGGTTGGCAAAATTAACTAATTCCAAAATAGGGGGACTGCTAATTTCTTTTTCCGTATTTACACTGCCATCAGCAGCAATATGTACCACCTGTTCCGCAGTATCCGGTTGAATATATTTTAAGTCTTTACCTTCTAAAGAAACTGTTTTTTCCGGGGACGCATTGCCTTGAGACGATAGAACTCTACAGCCATCAGCGTTTACCAGGTAACCTTCACTGTCTAAACGGAAAGAACCGGCCCTCGTAAAACCCACTTCGCCCTTAGGAAGATGGATCATAAAAAAACCCTTGCCCTCAATAGCCAAATCAAGGTCATTCCCTGTTTCTTGTAAAATTCCGTTTGAAAAATTAGTGCGTGTCGTCGCAACTTTTACCCCATTGCCTACTTCTACTGCAAAATTATTTATCCCTGTCGTCGTAGAAATAGTTGGTTTTTGTAACGTCTGATAAAAAAGTGATTGAAAATCAACGCGGTTCTTTTTAAACCCTGTGGTATTTACATTCGCTAAATTATTAGCAATTACATCAAGATTAACTTGTTGTGCCTGCATCCCAGAGCTGGAACTAAAAAGAGAACGAATCATTTTTTTGCCTCCTATCCTTATTCGGATTTATTAAATTTGATCAAAACTAAGAGTTCCCTCGCTCATTCGGAAACCCGGAGGCCTCTGACAAGCAGACCGGCCTCAGTTTAAGTACGTTTTAGAGTCGTCCGACTTCATTTACCGCCTTATCCAAAGTATTATCGATAGACTGAATAACTTTTTGGTTAGCCTCATATGCCCTCAACGTTGTAATCATGTTCACCATTTCCGTAATAGGTTGTACATTGCTTTCTTCTACCGCACCTTGCACAATTATGGGATTAACTATTTCTTGAGGATTTTCACCTTGAAAAAGAGAAGAACCTTCTTTAATTAAGGGAGTAGAAACATTAACAATTTTCAAGCGGTCAATTTCAGTGCCACCATTAAAAATTCGACCTTGTTGGTCTACTTGGACATCACTACCTTGAACAACAATTTCACCTTTCTGTCCTAATAAAGGGTAACCCTCAGCGGAAACAATACGACCTTGGTCATCTAAAGTAAAGTCTCCCTTACGTGTATAACGCTCACCCTGTGGTGTATTTACAGTAAAATAACCTTCCTCTACCAAAGCTAAAGCTAAAGGATTTTCTGATGTTCTCCTTATCCCTACACTGTGGTCAATAAAAATGTCATTGATTTTCACACCTAAAGAAACCGCTCCTACTTTTGGAGGAGTTTGTCCACAATCTTCCGGCGCATTTAAACGATAATGAAGCATTTCGGGAAAAGATTCCGCAACAAGAACATCTTTTTTATAGCCTACTGTTTGAGCATTAGCTAAATTATTGGCTGTAACTTCTTGTTGTTTATTTAAAACAGATAAGCCCAAAGCACTGGTATAAAGTCCTTTAATCATTAAAACACCCCCTTTCCCCAAAATAATCCATAAAATTTTTTTTAATTATAGCTATAACTTTCTTTTTTAGCATTATTAGCTCTCTCCAAGAGATCTAAATTAACAAGTGCCTTCGCAGTACCCAATGCTACACAGTGAATCGGATTCTCTGCAATATAAACAGGTAAATGAGTATGTGCAGAAAGATATTTGTTTAAACCATGAAGCAAAGCTCCTCCCCCCGTTAAAATAATCCCCTTATCCATAATATCAGACGCCAATTCCGGAGGAGTTTTTTCTAAAACTTCCTTCGTCGCACTAAGAATCGCCTCAATTGCTTCTTTCGTTGCTTGAAAAGCCTCCATCGCCGTAACCGTGATTGTGCGCGGAAGACCGCTAACCAAGTCACGTCCCCTAATTTCGGCGGTAACATCTTTTCTACCCTGAGGATAGGCTGTCCCAATATCAATTTTCATTTGTTCTGCAGTTCTTTCGCCAATCATCAAATTATGATAACGCCGCATATATCGAATAAGAGCTTCATCAAAATTATCTCCACCTGTGCGAATAGATTTACTTGTCACAATACTCCCAAGAGACAAAACGGCAATATCGGTAGTACCCCCACCAATGTCAACAACCATAGAACCATGAGGCTCACTAATTACTAAACCAGCCCCTAAAGCTGCAGCCAGTGGTTCTTCGATTAAAAAAGCCTGTTTAGCCCCGGCAGAAATAGCCGCTTGTTTTACGGCTCTTTCTTCAACACCGGTCACTCCAGAGGGAATCCCAATCATCACCCGTGGCTTAAACAGTATTTTATAACCCATTACTTTACTAATGAAATATTTTAACATTCGCTCCGTAACATCATAATCAGCAATAACTCCTTCTTTCATCGGCCTGATCGCTATAATATTGCCCGGAGTTCTACCCAACATTCGTCTGGCCTCTTCACCAACTGCAATAAGTTGTCCCGTCTGTTTTTCGATCGCTACTACCGAAGATTCATTCAGGACAATCCCTTTATTTTTAACATAAACCAGAATACTCGCTGTGCCCAAATCAATGCCAATATCTTCACTAAATACCATGAGGCCACACCTACCCCTATTTTTAGACTGCTTCTGGTTTATATTCTACATAATGTCTCTGTTTCCCTCTTTTCATATAAAATATTCTGTTATTTTTAATTTTAATTTTCTTGGGCTTCTTTATATTTTCTTCTCGTTGCCTCCCCCCCTCTAATATGCCGTTCTGCTTTGTTTTGTTCAAGAACATATTTTACCTGTTGAGCTAATTCTTTATTAATAATAGGTAGCCTTTCCGTCATATCCTTATGAATTGTACTTTTACTAACACCAAAAACTGCCGCTGTCTGTCTAACTGTAGCTGTCGTATCAAGCATATAATGACATACTTCCAAAACCCTCTTTCTAATGTATTCTTGCATTTTTTCTCCTCCGCCTCACTTATATTTCTTTTAAATATATATGAGCGGATTTTAAAAAAATGCAAACTGAGATGTGAATTAAGCAAGATTTTCTAACGTATCTCCGGCAAATAGTCAAGAGGATTAACTATCTGGTCATCTTGACGGAGAGTAAAATGCAAATGAGGGCCTTCTAAAATTTCCTGTAACCCAGGCTGATTAACAGTTCCCAGTGGGTCACCCGTATTGCAATAATTATCTACTTGCAGATATGCTTCCTCTAAATGAGAATAAACACTTACCCAACCTTGTCCATGGTCTAAAACAAGTCTAACTCCTTCTTCTTTAGTCATTTCTTTACTGATTACTATCCCCGACAGGGCAGCAACTACTTCCGCTCCACGTGCTGCCTGAATATCAAGACCATCATGATAACGATAGTCACTAAAGGTCTGGGCATAAGAAAGCCCAACTCCCCGTAGAACTTGTCCCTTTAAAGGCCAAACCATTTGACTAAGGTCAGCCTTAAGCTCAGGGGTAGAGTCAGCAACAGAAGAGGGAATTTTGGGAAGTGAGGGGGCTTCAGGGGATAAAGGAAGATCGACTGTGTCTTCGGTAATTTCGGTAGTTGGGGGGGAAGGTTTTAAATCTGCGGCAAGAAATTTTTGCTTTATCTTCTGATGCAAAACAGGAACACAAAGAGCAAAAACTAAAAGAATTACCGCTAAGTAAACAGCTAAAGCCTTTCGTTTTTTCTGGTTAGCCATAAAGATCACCTCAAGTGTAGGTTAACCAGTTTTTGTCTGTTTAAAACATTGCACCTTTATCATCATTGGAGGCGGGCCATTTGTGCTCCGGTGTAATAATGTTGGAGAATTTCTTGATAGCTTTTCCCCGCAGTAGCTAAATCAGCAGCCCCATATTGACACATACCAACCCCATGACCATAACCGTTACTAATAAAATACAACCCATTATTCCCCTTTTTACAAACAAACCTTGTGGAAGATAAATTAAGTTGGGTACGCAATTCCGTACCACTAAAAGCTTTACCGCCAATCGTCGCTGTTTTAATTCGACCGGTAGAGCTTTTTTCTTTAATCTGAAAAACTGCTTGCTCTTTCTGGAATTTACTTGCCGGTAAAGCAGCCAGTTTAGTACCCAAAAGATTATCACAATTCTCTAGCGTAAAAAAAAGGGAAGTAGAGTTGTGACGGTCTTGATGACCGGTACAAGAAACACCCTGTAAATAAGGGACATCAAACTTCCATACCTCGACAGAACTCTCTGTACACTTGCCCCCACAAGAAGCATGATAAACAGGGTCAATCAACTGCCCTTTATAAATCAAGACTTGCCCTTTAGTTTCCTCGATCGCCTGCCTAATCTTGTCACGATAATGAGCATAATTCCATTTACCCCAACGTTTTTTCATTTCTAGCGTGCTAATCCAAGCCTGATTCACTGCCGGGTCACTACTTAAGTCTGCTTCTTGATGTAAAGCTTGCATACGAGGATCAGGAACTTGTAAACGCTGTACAGCATAAGTACGTGCCGCTATTGCTTGAGCTTTGAGAGCCTCTAAAGGAAAGGAAGCAGGCATCTCGGCAGCTACTACTCCTAAAACATATGCCTCTAACCCCATTTCCAGTAGTTTGTTTGACTCTACATCCCAAAGTTTAAGCGAAATTAATTCTTCACTAATTTTAATTTCCTTTTCCGGAGAAAAAAACATTTTATCCCATCCGCAAAATAAAAAAAGTGCTAAAAAAACAAAAGACAACACTAAAACCCAAAAACAAAATGGTTTACGCTGTTGTCTTTTTTTAATAAAACGTAAAGACATCAAAACCAGTCCTTATTTATAAAATTCCTTACTAAGACTAGCCTATGCCTTTTTCTCTTTTTCTAGAACAAAAAGGTGACAAACAAAAATTCGTCACCTTGTCACACCCTTGATCTACTTGGCACCTACACTTGCGAGACTAACCTTAAGCGTTCTCGGTTTTTAACTCTAATAATATTAGCCCCAATAGAGTGTAGTTTACTAACAAAATTATCATAACCTCGGTCAAGATGGTAAATATTAGAAACAACCGTTTCCCCTTCCGCCACTAATCCGGCAATAACTAAAGCAGCACCTGCCCTTAAGTCCGAAGCTTTAACTTGTGCCCCTGTTAACTTTTTTGTGCCTTCAACAACCGCGCTACGCCCCTCAATACGAATATCAGCACCCATGCGCCGCAATTCTTCGGCATGCATAAAACGATTTTCAAAAACTGTTTCCGTAATTATACTTGTACCTTGGGCTACCGCCAGTAAAGACATAAACTGGGCCTGCATATCAGTAGGAAAACCGGGATAAGGTAACGTTTTAAGGTCAATCGCCTGCAGTTTCCCTTCACTTCTGACCCTTAGCCCCATTCCTTCTTCTTTTACTTCTACTCCTGCTTCAATTAATTTAGCAATTACTGGTTTAAGATGATCAATAATCACATTTTCTAAAAATAAATCACCGCCGGTAATCGCCCCGGCAACTAAAAAGCTTCCTGCTTCAACACGATCAGGAATAACCGTATGAGTTGTCGAACCAAGGCTTTGTACACCTTCGATTTTAATTACCTTTGTTCCGGCACCCACAATTTTTCCGCCCATGCTGTTAATAAAGTTTGCCAAATCAACTATTTCCGGTTCTTCAGCAGCGTTTTCAATAATCGTTGTCCCCTGAGCAAGGGCGCCCGCCATCATAATATTTTCTGTGGCGCCGACACTAGGATAATCCAAATAAATACGGGCACCTTTTAAAACAGGAGCTTCAGCTAAAATATAGCCATGTTCCATAGTGATTCGTACTCCTAAAGCTTCAAATCCTTTCAGATGTAAATCTATCGGTCTTGTACCAATAGCACACCCTCCGGGCATCGATATTTTAGCTTTCCCCAAACGAGCCAGAAGCGGTCCCATCACTAAAACAGAAGCCCGCATTTTTTTCACATAATCATAAGTAGCCTCATAATTATAAAGGTCTTGGCAATTAATTTCTACAGTAGCAGAAGAACCATTAGAATTGAGCTCAATCTTTGCTCCCAGCTCACATAAAACATCACAAATTATCTCTACGTCAGCTAAGCGAGGCACTTCTTGAATAAGACAAGTTTCTTCCGATAAAAGTGCGGCTACAATTATGGGCAAAACAGCATTTTTAGCCCCACTAATTGCGATCCGACCTTGTAAAGGCTGACCACCATAAATAATTATTTTATCTGCTTCCCCTTCTTGACAAAAAAACCTTTTTCTTATCATTTTGTTCTCTCCAGAATATACACATATTTTGTCGTTACTATTATTCGGGAAAGAAAGCTTAATTCCCTTTATCTTTTTTAAAAAAGTTGTTGTTACTTTTTGCCAGCTGATTGTCTTCTAAGTTTATTCTCCCCATTTTTATCTTTTTAAAGCGGTGCCGGAAAGAACTTTTCGTTTATTACCCAAAAACAGATACGCCACAGCCTTTTTGGACTATGGCGTATCTGTTTTAGGTTAATTGCTTCAAAGTGCTTAAAAGCAATTGTTCTTTAATTTCGCCATAAAGAACAATAATCCTGCTATTTTGACGATATTTTTATCGGTAACTTCCGGTTTATTAGTTATTTTTAGCTATTTTCTTAAAGTTGTTTGCCTAAATTCAGCAACTTTTAAACGAGCTAAAGCCTTATGCAAAGCGAGTTCCGCCCGATGTACATCAAGACCAGGAGGACACTCCTGCAAACGCTTCTCAGCACGTTCTTTAGCTGCTTTTGCTCTTTCTACATCAATTTCTTCCGGTGTTTCAGCTGTATCAACCAAAATAGTAATATTATTATGAGCAACTTCCATAAAACCATTACTAATTGCTAAAACAAGAAGGCTCTCCCCTTGACGATATTGCAAAACACCCGGCTCCAATCCTGTAATCAAAGGAGCATGGTTAAATAATACTCCCAAATAACCTTCTGTTGCCGGAACAATCAGCGAATTTATCTCTGTTTTTAATGAAACTCTTTCCGGTGTAACTATTTCCAGATTCAGGACTTTAGCCATATTATCCCTCCAGCTCCCTGGCTTTAGCTATGGCTTCATCAATATTTCCCACCATATAGAAAGCTTGTTCGGGTAAATCGTCATGCTTGCCTTCCAGAACTTCTTTAAAACCACTAATTGTTTCTTTAATCGGTACATATTTCCCCGGTGTTCCTGTAAACTGTTCTGCGACAAAGAAAGGCTGGGATAAAAATCTCTGGATTTTACGTGCACGATCTACAGTAAGTCGATCGTCCTCTGATAGTTCGTCCATACCTAAAATAGCAATAATATCTTGCAGTTCCGTATAGCGTTGCAATATTTTCTGAACACCACGTGCCACTTCATAATGTTCTTTTCCTAAAATAGCCGGATCTAAAATTCGTGAAGTAGAATCAAGAGGGTCTACTGCCGGATAAATTCCTAATTCCACAATCTGACGCGAAAGAACTGTCGTCGCATCCAAATGCGCAAATGTGGTTGCCGGAGCCGGGTCAGTTAAGTCATCAGCGGGAACATAAATCGCCTGGACAGAAGTAATAGACCCTTTCTTCGTAGAAGTAATCCGCTCCTGCAAATTACCCATTTCCGTAGCCAAAGTAGGTTGATAACCAACGGCAGATGGCATTCTCCCTAATAATGCGGAAACTTCGGAGCCTGCTTGCGTAAAGCGGAAAATGTTATCAATAAAGAGCAAGACATCTTGACCTTCCACATCACGGAAGTATTCCGCCATTGTTAAACCTGCCAGCCCCACTCTCATCCGTGCTCCCGGCGGCTCATTCATCTGACCAAAAACTAAAGTAGTCTTGTCAATAACCCCTGATTCTTTCATTTCATGCCAGAGGTCGTTACCTTCACGAGTTCGTTCCCCAACACCGGAGAAAACAGAAAAACCGCCATGTTCATAAGCAATATTACGAATAAGTTCCATAATTAAAACTGTTTTACCAACACCGGCGCCGCCGAAAAGACCTATCTTACCACCTTTAGCATATGGAGCCAAAAGGTCAATAACTTTAATTCCTGTTTCTAAAATCTCTGTGGCCGGTTCTTGGTCTTTTAGAACAGGTGCAGGACGATGAATAGGCCATTGTTCTTCTGTCTGCACAGGACCCTGTTCATCAATAACTTCACCAATAACATTAAACATCCGACCTAAAGTTTCTTTACCTACGGGAACGGCAATAGGTTGTCCCGTATTCTCAGCAACCATCCCCCGCTGTAAACCATCAGTAGAAGACATCGCTACACAGCGCACTAAATTATTACCTAAATGTTGGGCTGCTTCCAAAGTTAAATTTATGTTTCTTTTGTCCTCCTTAACTATAATCGCATGATAGATATCAGGCAACTGTCCAATCGGAAACTCAATGTCTACAACAGGACCAATTACCTGTACAATTTTTCCTGTGGAAATCATTTTTTACACCCCCTGTATAATTACTGGGTACTTCTCTCTTGTTTTAAACAAACCTAACTAACCTTCTAAAGCACTAGCTCCTCCCACAATTTCCGAGATTTCACGAGTTATTGCTGCCTGACGTGAACGGTTGTAGGAAAGATTTAGTTTTTCAAGCATTTCTTCGGCATTATCAGTAGCCGAAGTCATTGCGGTCATTCTTGCCCCATGCTCACTAGCTTTTGTTTCTGTTAAAATATGAAACATCGTATTATTAATATATTGAGGCAAAAGAATTGACAACACTTCCTGAGGAGCAGGTTCATAAATATATTCTACTTCTTCCTCACCTTTTTCATAGGGAAGCGGTAAAAGCTGCTTTACTACCGGATGCTGTTGCACAGTAGTAATAAACTCTTGATAAACTAAGTAAACTTGGTCATACTCACCTTCCATATAGCTATTTACAGCTACTTTAGCCAAACGCTGAGCTTCACTAAAAGTCGGCACATCATTAATTCCGGCAAAAACAGCTTTAACTTTTTTATTACGTCGCCGCAAGAAGTCGCGTCCTTTGCTACCTACTGTAATAAATTCAACATCTATTCCCTTTGGGCTAAGTTGAGTAGCCAGCTGTAAAGCTGCTTTCTGGACATTCACATTATAACCACCAGCTAACCCTTTATCTGCAGTAATTAAAATTATTCCTACAGCTTTTACCGGTCTTTCAACCAAGATAGGATGGGTAATCTCCCCTGCTGAAGCAACAATTCTACTTAAAATTTCTTCCATCTTTTCCGTATAAGGTCGAGACCTGATTACCGCAGTCTGTGTTCTTCTCAATTTAGAAGCGGCTACCATTTTCATCGCTTTCGTTATTTGTTGAGTACTCTCCACACTCTTCATCCGGCGCTTAATATCCCGAACACTGGGCATTCTTTCACCACCTTTTTTACAAGATCACTACACCCCATCTATAATTTAAAAGACTCTTTATACTCTTCAATAGCTATTTTTAACTCTTCTTCTAATTCCGGGGTGAGTACTTGTTGGTCTTTAAGCCCTACTAAGATTTCTTTTTTCTCCGTATTACGCATGAATTTTAAGAAACCTTCCTCAAAGTCTTTAATCTTTTCTATGTCTACATCATCTAAATAACCGTTAACAGCACAGTAAATCACGACAACTTGTTCCTCAACAGGCATCGGTTCATATTGCCCCTGTTTGAGAACGTCCATTGTTTTTCTACCTCTATTCAAACGAGATTGAGTCGCTTTGTCCAAGTCAGAACCGAACTGCGCAAAAGCGGCCAGTTCTCGATACTGAGCTAAATCCAAACGTAAACTCCCGGCAACTTGTTTCATCGCTTTAATCTGAGCAGAACCCCCTACCCTCGATACAGATATACCGACGTTAATCGCAGGTCTGAAACCTGAATGAAAAAGGTCTGACTCTAAGAAAATCTGACCGTCCGTAATGGAAATAACGTTAGTCGGAATATAAGCAGAAACGTCGCCAGCTTGAGTTTCGATAATCGGTAAAGCGGTCATCGACCCGCCTCCCATTTCCTCATTCAGTTTAGCCGCACGCTCAAGTAACCGGGAATGTAAGTAAAAGACATCCCCCGGATAAGCTTCACGTCCCGGTGGACGACGCAAAAGTAAAGAAAGCTCCCGATAAGCTACCGCCTGTTTAGAAAGGTCATCATAAACAATCAAAACATCTTTTCCATTATACATAAATTCTTCGCCCATCGCACAGCCGGCATAAGGAGCAATATACAACATCGGAGCAGGTTCACTTGCTGTAGCAGCAACGACAATCGTATAATCCATTGCCCCTGTTTGTTCCAATTTATGAACAACACCTGCTACTGTAGACGCTTTCTGCCCAATAGCAACATAAATACAAATAACGTCCTGCCCTTTTTGATTAATAATGGTATCGATCGCTAAAGCAGTTTTACCTGTTTGCCGGTCACCAATAATTAATTCCCGCTGTCCTCTGCCGATAGGTACTAAAGAGTCAATTGACTTTAAACCTGTTTGTAAAGGCTGATGAACAGACTTACGGTAAACCACCCCGGGTGCTCGACTCTCTATTGGTCTAAATTTTTCTGTCTTAATCGGGCCCTTATCATCAAGTGGCTGACCTAAAACGTTAACCGTACGACCAATCAAGGCTTCACCTACGGGAACCTGCACAATTCTTCCCGTCCGTCTAACTTCATCACCTTCTTTAATCCGGGTAAAAGAACCAAGAATAACACAACCAATGTTATCTTCTTCAAGATTTAAAGCCATCCCATAAATACCTCCGGGGAACTCTAACATTTCTCCGGACATGACCTCATTCAAGCCATGAATACGAGCTACGCCATCGGCAACCTGAATGACAGTACCAATTTTAGCCACTTCCATTTCAGTCTCGTAATTTTCAATTTGCTGTTTTAAAATACTGCTAATTTCCTCTGGTCGGATACTCATTTACTTTTTCACCCCAATCTCTTTTAACTGTGTCCGCTGGAGCTGACTCTTTAATAAAGATAATTTTTTAGTGACACTGCCATCTATAACCGTATCGCCAATCTTAACCTTAATACCACCCAGCAAAGAAGTATCAATAATATTATGCAAGCGAACATTCTTACCGGTAACTCGAGCAAGTTTTTGCTGTAATTTCTGGTAGTCCTTAGTAGTTAGTTCCGCGACTGACCAAACTTCAGCGTTGACAATGTTGCGTGCTTCATCGGCATAATCCTTATATGCCTTAATAACCGCAAGATAAAAACCTTCTCGTCTTTTATCTAAAATCAAATGTAAAAAATTATAAATAATCGGACTGGCGAAATCTTTAACCAGAAGGTCCAAAGCCTTCTTTTTTTCCTCAAGCAGAACACGTGGATTTTCTAAAAAATCTTTTACTTCAGGGTTTGCTAACAACCCTTGACGAAATTGTTCTAATTCTTCTTCATACTGCTCTAAGGCCTCTCTTTCTGTAGCAATCATTAAAAGAGCCTGAGCATAACGGCGGGGAACAACGGAAGTTGTCAAGAAGCATCCCCTACCTCTGCAATGAATTCATGAATAAGTTTTTCATGTGCTTCTTGATCAATAGTTTTATCAATAACTTTACCAGCAGCCATGACAACAAGAGACGACACTTCATCTCTAAGTTGATGTAAGGCTTCCTCTTTTTCTAAGCGAATCATTTCGCGCGCTTTTTCGGTCATTTGGGCTGATTCTTCTCGTGCTTGACTGATCAGCTCTTCTTTAGTTTTTTCACCGATTTTTGTCGCCTTTTCAATAATTTGCCGTGCTTCCACTTTAGCTTGCTCCATCTGCTGAAGATATTCTTCTTTTGTCTTTTGAGCTTCGACATTAGCTTGCGCCGCCGCCTCTAAGTCTTGTTTAATTTCAGCTTTACGTGCATCCATTGTCTTTAATAAAGGCTTAAACAAAAATTTATTTAAAATGGCTAACAAAACTAAAAAATTTATGATAGCCCAGATCATATCGGAAACAGAAAAACTCATTTCTTTCACCTCTCTTTAGGCTTGAGCATAGCGGGAATTTCTAGAGGATGAACGAAGTTTTAGCCCTTCGTTCTTCCTCCATTCCCAAGGCTTCCCACCTTACACAACAATTTTGCTCATCAAACTTTGCTCATTAATAAAAGAGCAATTAAAAGACCATAAATTGTTAAAGCTTCCATAAAAGCTAAAGCGACGATCAAAGTAGTTCTAATATCGCCGGAAGCTTCCGGTTGACGACCTATAGCTTCCATCGCCTTACTTGTAGCCTTCCCTTGTGCTATCGCAGGACAAATGGTGGAAATAGTTACAGCTAAAGCCGCCGCAAGCCCAATTAAACCAGCAGGAGTCATTGTTAATTTCCCCTCCTTTCATAGAGATACTGTATTTAATTTCTAAAAACAACAAAGTTATGAAAGACTATTCTTTCTTTAATGCTCAGATGCAGCTGTAGAAATATAAATTGAGGCTAACAAGGTAAAAACAAAAGCCTGAATAAAGCCAAAAAGCAATGATAATAACTGCATCGGCACAGGTAATAAAAGAGGCAGTAGAGAAAATAAGCCCACCACAACCATCTCTTCACCATAGATATTACCAAATAGACGCAAAGAAAGCGAAAGAGGCTTCGTAAATTCACTGATAATATTTAAAGGCAAAAGAACAGGTACCGGTTCAATAAAATGTTTTAAATAGCCCCAGCCATGTGCCTTAAACCCATAATAATGGGTAGCAAAAAAGACGACAATAGCAAAAGCCGCCGTTACACTCCATGTACTAGTTGGAGCCTGTAAGCCGGGAACATGCCCCGCCCCCGGTAGTAAACCGGAATAATTGGAAAGCAAAATTAAAATAAAAAAACTTCCTAAAATCGGGAGATAACGTTTGGTTTTAGCTTCATCTCCTATAATATCATTCAAAAAACCAATGATACTTTCTAAAACCATTTCCATAAAAATTTGCAAGCGTCTAGTTGGTACGCGCTCTAGTTTTCTTGTAGTCAAATAAGCAACAACCGCTAAAACCAGCATTAAACCCCACATTGTTGTCGTCACACTAGTTACTTCTAGCCCCAATAACGTAAAAAGTGCTCCGCCATGTTCTGCACCACTTTCAGCCGTCGCAGCATAAACCGGTGTAGCAAACATTCCATCATTCCCTCCCTTCTAAACTTAAATGTACTTTCTTAAATTAGTATAATTTCTTAAAACATAAAATATATTTCGGTAACGTCAAACCAAAGGCAGTGCCAATCAAAGGCGCCATATCCATCGAAAAGAGAAAATAAGCTAGCGCTAAAACAATGAGATTCACTACATGACGACCACAATAACACATCGTTAAAATTTTTTCTGCTTTTCTCTGTTCTGCTATTTCGGATTTTTGTATAGCCCGCCTTGAAAAACAAAACTTCGCCCCAGCACCTATTAAACCTAATACTAGTCCTTTCCCCAGCCCCGGCAACCATAAAGGCATCTAACGACACCATCTTTCTTTTTATGTTCTCTTTTGTTGCTCTTGTTCTGTCTCCGGCTTGGATTTTTTAGCTTGCTTCTCCAAACCTTGAATTTCTTCGATTAATTGCCAAAAAATCGCAACTAAGGCTAAAAAAACACCTAAAATCATAAATATAGGGGATGTGCCTAAGCGTTGATCTAACCATATGCCGCCTTTATACAAGACGTAAACCGTAATCACTAACGTTAAACCAAAACTTATCGCATAATTTAAATATTTAAACACATTATTTTTTTTTACGCCCATTTACCCCTCTCCATATTATTTTTTATAGCCAAAATTCTCCAAGTTAAACCTCAAGCTTCTTTTTCGACTAAAATCGACAGACTTCTAGATAAAAAGTTTGTCAAAACGGTACTGGGCACTAAAAATTAAGTAAAATAGCATAAAACAGTATAACATATTTTGGAGAAAAAACATACTCCTAAAAATTATAGACAAAACAAACAGCAAAATCGTTCAGATCTTCAAACCTCAGAATATGATTGTGGTCTTTCTTTCTCCCAACCCCAAAAATAATGAAGGACCTTTAAAATACGCCGACTTGCCTGCCCATCACCATAAGGATTAACTGCCTGAGCCATACGATTATAAGCAATTTTATTAGTCAGTAACTCGCGTGTAGTGGCATAAACTCTTTCTCTGGTTGTTCCTACTAATTTTACTGTCCCCGCACTTACAGCTTCAGGGCGTTCTGTGTTTTCTCGTAAAACAAGAACCGGTTTCCCTAAAGCAGGTGCCTCCTCCTGCAGACCTCCCGAGTCAGTAAGTACAAGATGCGATTTATTCATTAAATTAACAAAAGATTGATATTCTAATGGTTCAATTAACTTGACCCTTTCTAAGTGTCCCAACTCTTTCCTAGCCACACGACGTACAGCCGGATTCTTATGAACAGGGAAAATAAGAACAAGATCTGAAAACTCTTGCACAAGATCACGTAAAGCTGCATATATCTGCCGCATAGGTTCTCCTAAATTCTCACGTCGATGTGTAGTTAAAAGAAGTACACGCTGTTTCGTAAAATCTATCTTCCGTAAAGAAGAAACCATAAACTTATAGTCTTCCTTGACCGTATGTAGCAGAGCATCAATAACTGTATTTCCGGTAATATAAATTTGCGCAAGATTATGTCCTTCACGTAGTAAATTTTCCGCAGCTAACTTAGTTGGAGCAAAATGTAAGTCTCCTAAAACTCCTGTAAGACGCCGATTCATTTCTTCAGGAAAAGGGGAATATTTGTTGCCCGACCTTAAACCTGCTTCCACATGCCCCACAGGGACCTTATAATAATAAGCGGCTAAGGCTCCTACAAAAGTAGTGCTCGTATCTCCATGCACTAAAACTAAATCCGGTTTTTCTTTTAATAAAATATGCTGTAGCCCTAGTAAAGCGCGAGAAGTAATCTCAAAAAGCGTCTGTCCTCTTTGCATTATATCAAGGTCATAATCAGGGATTATGCCGAAAAGATTTAAAACCTGGTCCAACATTTCACGATGTTGAGCCGTTACAGCTACTTGACAATCAATTTGTGGGTCATTCTTTAAAGTTCGCACTAAAGGTGCCATTTTAATAGCTTCCGGTCTAGTTCCAAATACTGTTAAGACTTTGCGCATGTTTTTCATCTGTTTCAACTCTCTTCTTTTTTACTATTCTACTATTTATATTTCCGAGAACAATTATGTACACACACAGATTCATTGTAACATAAAAAAATAGGCGAAAATATTATAATTGTATAAAAATTTTTTATGCAAGTCAAACATCGGCATTAAGCTTTACAATTTCGTCTTTGGCAGAATTAGATTTTGTAGCTTGTAATTCAATTCCCGCTTCTTGCAAAATTTTTAAAGAAAGCCCATCAGGATAATCTCCTTGAAAAATAATCCTTTTAACCCCTGCATTAATCAACATTTTACTACAAAGTACACATGGTTGTGTCGTCGAATAAAGTGTTGCTCCCTGCATACTGATTCCATGCACAGCGCACTGAATAATTGCATTCTGTTCTGCATGAAGCCCACGACATAATTCGTGTCTTTCTCCTGAAGGTACATTTAGTTTTTGGCGTAAACAACCGGAAACTCCGCAATGAGAAAGACCGCTTGGAGCCCCATTATAACCGGTAGCTAAAATACGCTTATCTTTAACCAAAATCGCTCCCACCCGACGACGCAAACAGGTAGAACGCGTAGCTACCACCTCAGCAATTTCCATAAAATAATCATCCCATGATGGACGCATGACGACAACTCCTCACTTTATTATTCTTTTTCTACTAAAGGAAACGCCGCTGTCAACTCTTTAACAAGCTGTTTCGCTTTTTCTTGTTTAGCCTTTTCTTGAGGATAAGAAATCACTAAATCAATAATTTGAGCGATTCTTTCCATTTCTTTTTCCTTCATTCCTCTCGTCGTCACTGCGGGAGTACCAATTCTCATCCCACTGGTCACAAAAGGACTTTGCGGATCAAAAGGAATTGTGTTTTTATTTACAGTAACACCAGCATCATCCAAAAGTGCCTCCGCTTCTTTCCCCGTAAGCCCTTTGTTCCTTAAATCAATCAACATAAGATGGTTGTCCGTACCCCCGGATACAAGACGAAACCCTTTTTCCAATAAAGCCTCAGCGAGAGCTTGTGCGTTTTTAATAATTTGTTGCTGATAAACTTGAAAAGAAGGAGCCAAAGCTTCTTGAAAAGAGACTGCTTTTGCCGCAATAACATGCATTAAAGGGCCACCCTGAATACCCGGGAAAATAGCTTTGTCGATGGCACGAGCGTACTTCTGCTTACATAAAATCATCCCACCTCTAGGTCCACGTAAAGTTTTATGTGTTGTCGTCGTAACAACATCAGCATGAAGACAAGGATTAGGATGCAACCCTGCAGCAACAAGCCCGGCAATATGAGCCATATCCACCATTAATATAGCTCCGACTTCCTGACAAATAGCTGCTATTTTCGCAAAATCAATTATGCGTGGATAAGCACTCGCCCCGGCAACAACTATTTTAGGCTGAACTTCCCGTGCTACACGTGCCAATTCCTCATAGTCAATTCTTTCTGTTTCCGCGTCGACACCATAAGGAACAAAATTATAATATTTACCCGAAATATTCACAGGACTGCCATGAGTAAGATGACCACCATGACTTAAATTCATACCGAGAATAGTATCACCAGGCTGAGCAAGAGCAAAATACACAGCAGTATTAGCTTGTGCCCCAGAATGAGGCTGGACATTAGCATGTTCGGCATTAAAAATCTTTTTGGCTCTTGCACGGGCTAAATCTTCTACTTCATCGACCCATTCACAACCTCCGTAATAACGTTTGCCGGGATACCCTTCCGCATATTTATTAGTTAAAACCGAACCCAAAGCAGCCATTACCGCTCTGCTCACAAAATTTTCGGAAGCAATCAACTCGATTTTATCTAATTGCCGTTTTTCTTCCCCGGCAATGTATTTAGCAATTTCCGGGTCAACAGGTAAAACATACTTTTCAATATAATCCATCTTTTTTCTCCCTCTCTACCTCGAAATTTGTTTATAGTAATTTTACAAACAACAATATTGAGCACGCTTTCCACCAATAAGTTTAGGTCGCGTACGCGCCATTGTCAAATGAGCCTCCCCGATTTTCATTAAAGAGCTGCGCACAGGCACAACCACAGGTTTTAAATGCATGCCAATAAAGGTATCACCAATATCGATCCCCGCATGACCCTGGATTTTTTCGACAACGATAGGATTAACAAAGGTTTGCATTGCCTGATAGGCTAAACTTCCCCCTGCCTGCTGTACAGGATATACAGAAACCTGCTCTAAAGCATATTTTTCTAAAGCTTCTTCTTCTATGACTAAAGCCCTGTTGAGGTGTTCACAACACTGAACCGCCAAATACAGTTTGTTCTCTGAAACCAGGGGCTTAATTCCGGTCAAAATTGCCTTAGCCACATCCAGACTGGAAGCTGTGCCAATTTTCTGCCCTGCTACTTCACTAGTACTACAACCAACAACCAGGATCTGTTTTTGCTTTAGCGAAGCGACCTCCAACAATTCCTGCAAAGCTTTATGCACATCTTCGGTAATTGCTGTAAAATCCATAACCACACCACCTTTCCGGAAAACTTCCACCTAGTTCTTCTTTTCTTCTACGGCTTTAATTTTGTCCACACGGCGCTGATGTCTACCGCCACTAAAAGAAGCACTTAACCATGCTTCTACTATTTCAAAAGCCAAACCTTTCCCAATAACCCGCTCACCAAGAGTCAAGATGTTGGCATTATTATGTTCACGTGAAGCCTTAGCTGAAAAAGTATCATGACATAAAGCTGCTCTAATCCCGGCAACTTTATTAGCTACAATACTTACCCCAATACCTGTCCCACATACTATAATACCATCCGTGCACTCTCCGGAAGCAACAGCCTGAGCAACAGTTAAAGCAATATCAGGATAGTCACAAGATTCCGGACTAAAAGTCCCATAGTCTTCATAATTATAATTCTTTTCCTTTAGCCACTTTTTTATTTCTTCTTTGAGCTTAAATCCACCGTGGTCTGAACCTAAAGCAATTTTCAAAGCTCAACCCCCTCCTTGTAAAGTTAAAAATCTTTTCATAGCTTGTGGAATGTAACGTGAAAGCTCTTCTGCACAAGCACGATATACTGCCACCGACTGCCCAAAAGGATCGAGTATCTCCAAATTTGGCAATTCCTTTACTTTTTCATCTAACGCATATTCTTTTAAAAGATAAACTTTTTTACTCCCGGCTTCTCTCTGTGTTTTGCTATAAACTTGAGAAAGTAACTTTTCTACATATCTTTGCTGCCCCATCGTCATCGTAAGAATTAAATCTGCTTCTTGCAATAATTCCTCTGTCAAAAAACTAGCCTGATGATTAGATAAATCTAAACCTAATTCTAACATAACTTCTCTAGCTTGGGGAGAGGCCGGAGCATCAGGAAAAGCACTTAGTCCTGCCGAAATGACACGTAAATCTATTTTTTGACGGTGCAAATAATCTTTCGCCAAAACTTCCGCCATAGGACTGCGACAAGTATTCCCTGTACAAACAAAAAGAACTGTTTTTGTTTTCCTTTCCATTCATTCTCCCCCATTTCACCTTACCAAATTAAAATTTTAAGTCCCAATAAAACCAAAATTATTCCTCCCAATAAACCGGCCTTAGACCCCACAACCTTACTTAAACCTTGCCCAAAAACAAGCCCGGTCATCGTCATTAAACCAGCCGTAACTCCCATCGTGATTACAGTTAAAAATAAATCCACTTGCAAAGTCCCCAGACCAAAACCTACCGTTAAAGCATCTATACTTACGCTTCCTGCCATTAAAATCAGGCTGAGAGGATTTTTTAGATTAATACCCGCATCTTTTTTACCAACAAGACTTTTTGGTGTTCTCACTGCATGCTTTACAAAATTATGCTCTCGCAAATTGTCCCCCACCATATTTAAACCAATAGCTAAAAGAATGAGAGCACCGATAGTACTAGCAATTGGACCGGCAATGTTTCCCAAATAAGCACCTACATAAAGACCGATTAAGGGCATAAAAATATGAAAGATACTAACCACGCCGGAGACCAGCAAAATTTCCTTTATTTTTACCCCTAATAAACCAATCCCTATCGCTACGGAAAAGGCATCCACCCCTAAAGCTACTGAAACTAATAAAACGGCTGGATAATTCATCTTCTCTCTCCTTAACCTCTCAAACGTTAATAACCCGACCGCCGGCAGATTTAAGTAAGCGATTCATCAGAGCTACCCCCAACCCTTCTTGCCGATAAGTCTCAGTGAAAATAACATCCACACCCGCTAGGTCACAATTTCTCAATTCACCATAAATTATACGTGCAATATCTGCGAAATGAGAACCACTACCTAAGTTTTGTTGATAAAGCACAGGCAGTTCTTCAGTCACTTCTCCTAAGGCTGCCCATGTTTCCGCTGTTAAAAGAAGCCCTATGTTTTTCCCTTGGCTAGAATAATAATTAACAAGTTCTTTAATTTTGGGGGCAACCTTTACGCTAGCTCCCTGAATTAAAATAACTTTAGCACGCGGAGAATAATGCGTATATTTCATGCCCGGTGATTTAGGTTTTTGTTGTGAATCGGATAAACCCGGGTCCATTCTTACCGTACCTAAAATAGCTGTCAATTCCTCATAAGTAACTCCACCCGGCCGCAAAATAACCGGAACAACACCGGATAAGTCCAAAACAGTAGACTCCAGTCCTACACCTGTAGGACCACTTTCTAAGACAGCATCAATCCGTCCACCTAAATCAGTGTACACATGTTGCCCTGTCGTCGGGCTAGGATAGCCGGAGCGATTTGCACTAGGAGCAGCTAAAGGAACACCACTTTCTTTGATTAAAGCTAACGCTACCGGATGCCGAGGCATACGTATAGCCACTGTATCCAGTCCTGCCGTAACCACAGCAGGAATTATTTTTTCTTTAGGTAAGACTAAAGTCAAAGGTCCAGGCCAAAAAGTAGACATTAATTTCTCCGCTCTTTTATCTACCTGACGTGCTAAGCACCAAACATCTTTAAAGTTAGCAACATGTAGAATTAAAGGATTATCAGCCGGTCTTCCTTTAGCTTTAAATATTTTCTCCACTGCCTCGGAATTAAGCCCATTAGCCCCCAAGCCATAGACTGTTTCCGTAGGAAAAGCCACTAATCCGCCTTGACGGATCAAAGTGGCTGCTTGTTTAATTATTTGAGAGTCAGGCTGAGTAGCTGATATTTGCCAAAATTGTGTTTTCAAATATTTTTCCTTCTTTCTTTCGCAAGGTTCTGAACGAAGCACCAAAACGGGAAACGATATAACATATTTTAGTATACCACAACTCTATCCCGTCCCTCTAGGTCTCGCACAATCCTCAAAGGTCCCCACCCATTATCCTGCAAAATTCCTACTACGGATATTGCCTGCTGCCAACCAATTTCCAAAAGAAGATGCCCACTCAAAGCTAAATAGTCCCTAGCCTTAACCGCAATTCCGCGATAATAAACCAACCCATCTTGCCCACCGGCTAAGGCTATTCTCGGTTCCTGTTGAACTTCCGGTGATAATTCTTGTATTTCTTCAGCATTGAGATAAGGTGGATTAGAAGCAATTAAATCAAATTTTTCTCTCGGAGAAAGAGGTGTAAAAAGATTACCTATCAGAAACTGAATTCTTTTCTCAACACCAAGTTTTTCCGCATTTTCACGAGCAACTTCTATCGCTCTTGCCGAAATATCTGTAGCCACCACTGAAGCATTCGGTAAATAGTAAGCCAAACTTACAGCAATAGCCCCACTACCTGTACCTAAATCTAAGATTCTAGGATTATCTCGTTCCCGCAAAAGCTTAATCGCTTCCTCTACTAATATTTCCGTATCCCAACGTGGTATAAGAACAGCAGGAGAGACTTTAAAAGGTAAAGACATAAATTCTTTTTCCGCAAGCAAATAATGCAAAGGAGTAAAAGAACCACGTTTTTTTATAAAAAACACATACTGCTCCCAAGTAGCCTCATCAATAATTTCCTTAGATTCTAGTATTACCTTCCAAGCTTCTTTTTGCCAAGCTTTAGCTAGAAGAAGGCGAGCTTCTTGCTTGGCATCTTCTTGAGTAAATCCTTGTTCACTTAAAAAAGAAACCGCCCACTGCAGAGCCTCCACCCCAGTTTGCGGTCTGTCTTGACTGTTTAACATCATGATTCCACCTGCTTTAATTTTTCAGTCTGATCCGTGGTAATCAAAGCTTCAATAAATTCATCGAGTTCACCTTGCAGAACATCTTCTAAACGATAGGAGGTTAAATTAATACGGTGGTCCGTAACCCTACCCTGAGGAAAATTATAAGTGCGAATCCTCTCACTACGGTCACCACTTCCCACCATAATCCGACGGACATGAGCCATTTCCCCTGTTTGTTCTTCTTGCATTTTTTCTAAAACCCGTGCTCGTAAAACTTTCATCGCTTTGTCTTTATTTTTGTGCTGAGATTTTTCATCCTGGCAAGAAACTACTATACCTGTAGGTAAATGCGTAATCCGTACCGCTGATTGTGTCGTATTCACAGACTGCCCACCAGGTCCACTAGAACAAAAAAGGTCAACCCTAATCTCATTGGGGTTTATTTCTACATCAACCTCTTCTGCTTCGGGTAAAACAGCTACAGTTGCTGCCGAAGTATGAATCCTTCCACCTGATTCGGTAACAGGAACGCGTTGCACCCGATGCACACCACTTTCAAACTTTAAGCGACTGTAAGCACCCTTCCCCTCAATCATTATAATTGCCTCTTTAAAACCGCCAATGTCTGTATAGTTAGAAGAAAGCATTTCCACTTTCCAGCCTTTTTTTTCCGCATAACGGCTATACATTTTTAATAAATCAGCAGCAAAAAGAGCCGCTTCTTCTCCCCCCGTACCACCCCTTATTTCTATAATCACGTTCTTTTCATCGTGAGGGTCTCGCGGGAGAAGTAGAATTTTCAAATCTTCTTCCAAGACTTCTTTTTTAGTCTCGAGTTCTGCCAGGTCTGTTTCTACTAATTCTCTAAACTCGGTCTCTGACTCATTTTCTAATAGCTCTTCATTCTCCTCAATGTTTTGTAAAACTTCTTTGTATTCCCGATAAACAGCAATAATCTCTTCCAAAGCGGCATGAGCTTTCGTATGTTTTTGCCATTCACTCTGCTTTGCAATAACCTCTGGGTCACTAATTAACCGGGTCAGTTCTTCATAACGTTCTTCCAATTGTTTTAATTTCGCTAACATCATTATCCACTTCCCCTATATTTTAACTACATCTTATTCTCAACATTTAAATATACAGATGGACTTATTTCCTTTTTGATAAGTTTTTCTCCTTCTTCAGCTTCTAAAACTTTTTGTAAAGCACAAATAGCCACTTCCAACTGACTATCATCCGGCTCCCTCGTCGTTAATTTTTGCAACCATAACCCGGGAGCACTTAAAATTTTCATTACTAATAGATGCTGATATTTTCCCGTAAATTTAAGAAACTCATAAGAAAAACCTGCCACTACGGGAAGAAGGAGAACACGTGATAACAAGCGCGCTCCTAAATCAAGGTCACCTAGTACAGAAAAAACTAAAATACTAATAATCATCACAAAAAGCAAAAAACTTGTTCCGCAACGCGGGTGCAAAGTCGAATAGCGGCGCGCATTTTCCACAATAAGGTCTTCCCCTGCTTCATAGGCATGAATAGTTTTATGCTCAGCCCCATGATATTCAAAAACTCTCTGAATATCCTTCATCACAGAAATAGCTACAACATAAAGAAGAAAGATAAGTACCCTAAACACACCCTCCAACAAATTCTGCAAAAAATGGCCCGGAACATAAGCTAAAAAAAGGTGAGCCAAACCTACAGGTAAAAGGAAGAATAAAGCCGTTCCCGCCACCAAGGCAATAGTAACAGAAAGCCCCATTTCTAAAGGAGTAATAGATTCTCCTTCGCCTTCCCCTTCCACAACTTGATTAGCTGAATAAGCTAATGTTTTTACCCCCATAATTAATGACTCGATTAACGCTACAAACCCCCTAATTAAAGGAAGTTTGAGTATACGAAAACGTTCCATTACCGAATGAACATCTTGTAATTTTAAAACGATTTCTTCGGGAGTTCTCCTTACAGCAACAGCCATATTCTTTTTTCCACGCATCATTACACCTTCGATAACTGCTTGCCCTCCATAAGTGGAGTGGGACATTGTGTAGCCCACCTTTCTAATACAACGGTTACTCGAAGCTCAAATAGAACTTAAACAGAAACAAAAACCCTAGAAAAATATAGCAGAGCCGGAAGCTCTGCTACTTGTTGACTTATTCTAGACCGTACTTATTTTTAAACCGCTCCACACGCCCCCTCGTGTAGACATTACGCTGTTTTCCACTAAAGAAAGGGTGACATTTCGAACAAAGTTCAACACGCAAATCTTTCTTTGTAGAGCCTGTTTCAAAAGTTTCACCACACACACAAGTAACGGTAGCTTTAAAATATTGCGGATGAATATCCTTTTTCATACTTACACCTTCTTTCAAGCTCTTGCCCCTAAGCTTATACATTTTAATTATAGTTTTTAGCTCATTACAATTTGTTATTATAGCATACCGTTTCGCTGTGTGCAAGAGTCGTTTTTTCTCTATTTAAACAACTTCTACATATTGTGATTTTTTATCCATACAATGTCGCGCCTCTAAGAAACGAATCGTTCCCGACGCTCCACGCATAATGACCGTATGTGTAGTAACATAATTCCCATAATAACGCACACCTTTAAGAAAATCACCATCGGTTACCCCGGTAGCTGCAAAAATTACGTCATCACCCTTTACTAAATCATCTAACGTCAGAATTTTTTTCAAGTCTATAACCCCTAATTTATGTGCACGTTCTATCTCTTGCTTATTTTCCGGCCAAAGTCTACCCTGAAACTCTCCACCGGTACAACGTAAAGCAGCAGCGGCCAACACTCCTTCCGGTGCTCCCCCAATACCTAAGACCATATCTACACCTGAACCGGGGATACAAGTAGCTACAGCCGGAGAAACATCTCCATCAGTAATTAACTTAATTCGTGCCCCGATTTCTCGCAATTCTTCAATAATCTTTTTATGCCGCTCGCGATCTAAAACAACAACAGTAACGTCTTGCACCGTTTTATCCAAACTTTTAGCGACCGCCTTTACATTTTCAGTAACACTGGCATCAAGACTAATTTTTCCCACTGCAGCAGGACCTGCAGCTATTTTTTCCATATACATATCCGGAGCATGAAGCAAATGACCCTTAGGGGCAACCGCTAAAACGGAAATAGCCCCAGTCAATCCCTTCGCTACCAGATTAGTCCCTTCTAAAGGGTCAACCGCAACATCAACCTGTACATGTTTCCCTGTACCTACTTTTTCCCCAATGTAAAGCATGGGGGCTTCATCCATCTCCCCTTCACCAATTACTACTTCTCCATCAATATTTACAGTATCAAACATACGGCGCATCGCACCTACAGAAGCATCATCAGCAGCAATTTTATCACCACGTCCCCACCAACGGCCACAAGCAATCGCTGCGGCTTCCGTAACACGAGCAAATTCTAAAGCTAATTCTCGCTCCATTACTGAGCACAGTCTTTCCGTAGACATTTTCTTTCCTCCTCTTAATCTCTTTTCCTCCATAAATAACAAGGGCCGAATGCTACCCTAAATGAATTATATCTGGCTCTTACTGTGCTCGAGTTTGCCAATCTCGTTTAAACTTTTCTAACCCCACTGTTGTCAACGGATGCTCAAACATTTGCCGGAAAACTTTATACGGTATTGTCGCAATATCTGCTCCCACTTTTGAGGCTTCGATTACATGTAAAGGATGCCGGATACTAGCAGCAATTACCTGAGTCGGTAGCTGATAAAACTTATACATTTCGACAATATCGCGAACTAAAGCCATCCCCTCAAGCCCTATATCATCTAATCTTCCTACAAAAGGGCTCACAAAAGTGGCCCCGGCTCTGGCCGCTAAAAGTGCTTGATTTTGAGAAAAGACTAATGTGACATTAGTTTTTATTCCTTCACGGGATAAAACAGGCAAACTTTTTATACCTTCTCTCGTCATCGGGATTTTTATAACTACGTTAGCACCAATCCCCGCTAATTGCCGTGCCTCTTCAATCATCCCCCAAGTATCTGTAGCTAACACTTCGGCACTAACAGGACCGGAGATTAGTGCTGAAATTTCTTCAACTATGGCAAAGAAGTTTTTGTTTTCTCTCGCTATTAAAGTAGGATTAGTCGTAACCCCTGTAATTACTCCGTAAGGGGCCACCTCTTTTATTTCGGCTAGATTGGCTGAATCTAAAAAAATCTCCAAGGTCTTCACCTCCAACATTTAGCGGGTATCGGTTATTTAATAATATCCTCTACCCGCTTTTACTGTTAGCATAATGTTAAGCTTGCCCCTTACTACCAAATACACGAATTTTTTCCCGCACGATTGCCGTCATCGCTTCCCGGGCCGGTCCTAAAAGTTTACGCGGGTCAATTTCCCGAGGACTTTTAGCCATCGCTCCTTTAATCCCTTGCACAAAGGCTTGACGAATATTCGTATCTATATTAACCTTGCGCACCCCTAAAGAAATTGCTTTCTTAATGTCAGCATCCGGTACACCGGAAGAACCATGCATAACGATAGGAATATCCACAAGAGCGCGAATCCTGGCTAATCTTTCAAAGTCTAATTGAGGTTCAAATTTATACTGACCATGGGCTGTTCCTATAGCTACCGCCAGTGAATCAACCCCCGTGTTTTCTACAAAATATTCAACTTCTTCCGGGTCAGTAAGCATAGCTTCTTTTTCATGAACTTCAATTTCATCTTCAGTCCCGGCTATTTTCCCTATTTCTGCTTCCGTAGAAACATTTACCGCAGAAGCTATTTCCACAATCTTCCTAGTGATAGCAATATTTTCTTCTAAAGGCAACTTGGAACCGTCAAACATGACCGAAGAAAAACCCCGGGCAATACACTGCACAACCTGTTGAAAGTCTGTCCCATGATCTAAATGTAAACAAACCGGAATCTTAGCATTTTTAGCCGCAGTAGTCACTAACCCCACAATATAATCAAGACCTGCGTATTTAATCGCCCCTTGACTCGCCTGAATAATCACCGGAGATTTTTCTGCTTCGGCAGCAGCAATAATAGCCTGCACTATTTCCATATTGTTGCAATTAAAAGCTCCTACTGCATAATTTCCCTTTTCTGCTGCCATTAATAATTCTTTTCCTGTCACTAATGCCATTTAGCGCACCTCCCTATAATATTTAATTTTTTATTTGTTTTTTACTTTACCTTTCTTTTTTAACCTTTTTTCATCAAGGTAACGACAAGAATTTGCTTCCAGTTCAATACCTTTCATCGCTTGTAGCTTTTGTAAATCACGAGCAGTTTCAGCAAAAATTATTCCTACTGCATGGCAATAAGAGCAGCTTAGCTCCACTCGATCAGGGAATACTTCGGTCGCTAAATTTCTACTACCACAACTACAAGAAATATGCCCTTTTTTAATTATTTTTCGTAACCGATCCAAGACACGAGACATGACACTGGGGTTTGTAAAATATTGGTCAAACCCTAATTCCTTAATTAATTCTCCGATTGAACGTTCCCCCTGCTTAATCGCTTTAACAACCCCATCTTTACTTCCCAAATAACCAAGTTCTAAGCCTGTGTTCTCACAAATTAATGAAAGTACATGCTTATTCCAGATTTCTTTACCATGCATTTCGAAAATGTGCCTCGTTTCACACATCAAACAATTAATTTGGAGGTAATACATATTTCTACCATGACGAGCATTTACCATTAAACAATTGCCACATTCACAAAATAATTTCACTTGACCTTTTTTACCACAACTAAACCGGGACAAAGAATGCAATTCTATTTTACCACATTTAGAACAACGTAATGCCACGATAGTATAGGTAGATATAAGCATTTTTCAACCTCCTCTCTGTCTTTCTCAAACCCGAACTCAAAAGTTCGTTTATTAGAAGCTCTCTAAAAAACATTCTTCATTTTCTTTAAAAATCCTGCCGAAAATCCTCGATTATTCTATGATATTTTATCTAATATACTTTTTAATTCTTCAAGGTTAAAAGGTTTTTTCATCACCGCAGCAACATTTAAATGAGAATAAATTTCTTCTATTTCACTTTCGCATTCACAAAATCCGCTCATCACAATAATGTTAAGATTTTTTTCTGTGGCTAAAAGACGTTCCGTTGTCCTTAGCCCATTCAAACCCGGCATTTTCATATCTACCAAAACAATTTGAAAATCATGTTTTTGTACTAAATCTAACGCCTCTAGCCCTGAATTTACCGCCATAGCTTCATACCCTAACAAAAAACATGTTTCCAGCAATAATTCGCGGACACCTTCTTGGTCGTCCACAATTAAAACCTGGGTTCTCTTCATATTCATCCTAACCACCGTCCTCCACTTTCCTAGACCTTTTGGCTACTCACTAACCTTCTTTTTTCAGCCCGTTATGAAATACTTTTGTCTAGTTGCCTCTGTTGTGGCTCTACTTATCGCGACAATTTTTCCTGCTTCTAAATAAACCTTAGGAATACTGGAATCTATTGCCGTTCTACGAACAGGAAGACAAGCTATTGTCCCGACTTGTATATCTTTAACCCCGGACACGTCAACCATAGTGAGCTGCATTCCTACTTTGCCGATAATTCGTCCCACACCTCCGGAAAAAAGTACCGGTGGGAGAAACTTTTCCCAACCAAGATAACGCAAAATAAGTTTAGCTGTCCCTTTAAGCAAATCTAAAAAATTAGCCGGTTTAAGCAGAGGCTCAACTTCTACCCCATCCACAAAACCGATTGACAAGACAGCAACAAGAGTAGGGCGACGCGCTTTAAAAGTTCGCCCATAGCCTACCGTGTGTCCACAGGGTAATTTTCTAATATAAACTACCTTCGCTTTTAAACACCAAGTATCCTTTAATTCGACATTTCTTTTCTTAGGAGGCAACGGATATTGACCATAAAGTAGTGTCCCCACACGCACCATATCTAAATGCATTTCCGGTAATCCCAGCACCGCTGCACTATTAGCTATATGCTTAATCAATCCCTTTATTCCTGTTTCTTCCAACTCGGTGCAAACTTCTTCAAATAACCGAAACTGCTTCCGACTATAGCTTTTGTTTTTCCACATGGCTGTAGCCAAATGGGAATACACACCTTCCAACTCTAAACCGGAAATGGTTAACAATTCTTGAGCAATAGATACAACCTCATTTGGCCAAAAACCATAACGTCCCATTCCTGTTTCCACTTTCAGATGTACTTTGATTGTCGCTTCGTTTTTCCCCAACCACTGTTTTAACCAATCTATCGCCTCTTTACCGGCTACTGTTGCTGTTAAATCAAATTGAGCAAAACACGGAATTTCTTCGGGTAAAAAAGGTCTAAAGACTAAGATAGGTACTGTGATTCCTGCTTGACGCAGCTGTTTCCCTTCAGCGACAGTAGTAACTCCTAACATATCTATGCCCATTTCTTCCCAGAGTCGACTTACTTGAACTGCCCCATGCCCATAAGCATCTGCCTTCACCACACCAAGCATTTTTACTTCCGGTCCTATTTTTTGTCTGACTATTTCATAATTATGCCTAAGTGCCTCTAAATCTACCTCGACCCAACGAGGCCCAATATTTCCCTGAAAGTCCTTGTTTGCTTCCCAACTAGAATTAACCGTCTCCTCAACCATGCTTTAAGCCCCTCCTTTATCACCAATAAGAGCTTTTTTAAAATTAATGAGACGTCTGATATTTTTTTGATAAAGAGGTTCTAAGGTTGTCCATAAGCGATAGTAAAAAGGAGAAAAAACTAAGTCATATTCACCCACAAACTCCGTAAACGTACCGTTAAAACCTTTTTTAAAACGATAAAGCCCATAAAGAGGATTGTCCTTTGATAAATTACCGGAAACACCACGAAAGTCATAAAGTTTACAGTTGTTCTCTTTTGCCCATTTAATCATCGTCCACTGTAAAAGATAATTAGGCATGACATTACGATGTTCATTGGAAGAAGCACCGTAAATATACCAGGCTGTATCACCAAATAGATAGGCTAAAGTTCCGGCGATTGGTTTCTCCTGATAATAAGCCAAAAAAAGCTTTAAATAACCCGAAGGAACCAAACAATCCCACATCTCCTCAAAATAACTGTAAGGACGAACTAAAAACTTATCTCGTTCTGTTGTCTCTTGCAAAATTTCGTAAAATATCGGCAAGTCTTCTTTCACGCAATTTTCTTTGATAACAACACCTTTTCGCCCTGCTAAACGAATATTATAACGAGTTTTAGAATGAAAATTAGCTAGCAATGTCTCTACGTCAGGCGTGATATCTAACCGAAAAACAAATTTTGGCTGAATACCCTCAAACCCATCTTCTTTTCCTGCCGAAACAAAGCCCCGCGAATCAAGATATTCCTGTAAAACAGTATCTTCAAACGAAACATCAGGGTCAATTTTCAAAAAAATAGCACCCTTTTGGTGAGCAAATTTCTTTACCTCTGCAAATAAAAAGTCCATTACTTCTTGATTATGCAAGTCACCCACCGGTCCACGCGGGGCATAAAAAATCAATTTCCCTAAAACAGGAATACGCCGTGCCAAAATGCTAAGCGCAGCAACAGGTTTTTGGGCTTCATTTTCAATGATGAAGCGATATGGTACCCAAGCCCCTTTGCTTTTAACTTCACCCCATTCCCAGGTTTGTAAAATGTGATTCTTAGGTGCCTGCAGTACAAAATTATTAAAATACTCTTTTTCGGAAGTTTCAAGTAATCTGGCATAATACATAATTTCTTCTTTTAAAGCCTCCTTTTTGAAAAAAGGTGCAGCTCTAGCCGCACCTGTTGTTGTTATATTTAACCAATAATATATTTTTTAACGTCTTTTTAAAGCAGCCCCAAGAAAATCCCGGAATAAAGGATGAGCACGATTAGGTCTAGACTTAAATTCAGGATGAAATTGGCAACCCACAAACCAAGGATGATTGGGTATTTCTATTATTTCTACTGATTTTCCATCAAGAGACAACCCGCTAATTACCAACCCCTGTTGCTCCAAAGTTTCCCGATAAGTATTGTTAAATTCATAGCTATGCCGATGTCTTTCCGCAATTTGCTTTTCCTGATACGCCGTATAAGCTTTGGTTCCTTCCTGCAAAAGACAAGGATAGCTTCCCACCTTTTTATTTTTACTTCGCTCCGCCAGGTCTTCCCCAACAGCAAGAGAAGTAATCACCGGATGAGCAACATCAGGCTCAAATTCAGAACTTCCGGCAACCAGCCCTACTACATTCTGAGCAAATTCTACAACCGCTAACTGCATCCCTAAACAAATACCTAAAAAGGGGATACCATTTTCCCGTGCATATTGAATTGCTTTGATTTTCCCGATAATACCGCAATCACCAAAACCACTGGGAATTAAAATACAATCAACATCTTTTAATAATTCTTCCGGCTTTTTACCATTATCCAGATCTACCGAAGAAACCATCTGTACATCTACAGAAACATTATGATAAATCCCCGCATGACACAGAGCCTCAGAAACACTAATATAAGCATCAGGGAAGTCTACATATTTACCAATCAAAGCTACTTTGACCGAACCTTGTGGGTTTTTAATCTTCTGCACAATTTCCTCCCATTCACTAAGTTCAGCCTGTCCACACTGCAAATTGAGCCGCTCTATAATAATATCATCTAACCCTTCTTCTTTTAAAATCAAGGGAATTTCATATATAGTCTCTGCGTCTACCGCTTGAATAACGGCATCCTTATCAATATCACAAAAAAGAGCCAGTTTTTCCTCCATTTCTTTAGAAAGAGCTCTCTCCGAACGACAAACAATCGCATCAGGCTGAATCCCAATGCCTCTTAATTCCTTGACGCTATGCTGGGTAGGCTTTGTCTTGACTTCACCGGCCGCTCTTAGATAAGGGACAAGGGTTACATGAATATACATCACATTATCACGTCCCACGTCACTTTTAATCTGCCTAATTGCTTCTAAAAAAGGTAAAGACTCAATATCTCCTACTGTACCCCCTATTTCTGTAATTACGACATCAGGATGAGTTTCTTTCGCCACACGGTGAATAGCCATTTTTATTTCATTGGTAATATGGGGGATTACTTGTACTGTACCTCCCTGGTAATCACCATTTCTTTCCTTTTTAATTACCGACCAATAAATTTTTCCTGTAGTTGTATTACAAGACCTACTTACATTGATATCTACAAACCTTTCATAATGTCCCAGGTCCAGGTCGGTCTCGCCACCATCTTCTGTCACAAAGACTTCCCCATGCTGATAAGGGCTCATCGTACCGGGATCAACATTAATATAAGGGTCAAACTTTTGTATAACAACTTCCAAACCACGACTTTTTAAAAGGCGTCCTAAGGATGAAGCAGTAATGCCTTTCCCTAAAGAAGATACTACACCACCTGTAACAAAAATATGTTTTGTCGTCAATTCCTTCCCCTCCTCCCTTTAAACTCATTTTTATATGTCTTCATTTTTTCATACCTTTTAAATTTTATACTTACGCTCCACTCTCGTCAATACGATTTTGGGACGTCTTTTTCGGACAACAACA
The DNA here is from genome assembly GCA_050951605.1 of Peptococcia bacterium. Lineage (GTDB taxonomy): Bacteria > Bacillota > Peptococcia > DRI-13 > DTU073 > DUTS01. The sequence continues at coordinate 120,661 of JBMNJJ010000003.1, forward strand.
CTACATTCTCTCCGGAGCACTTACCCCTAAAAGTATAAGTACATTACGCAAAGTTATACGAGCAGCATTAACAAGAAATAAACGCGCCCGCCGTAAATCCTTTTCATCAGTTAAAACACGACAACTATTATAAAAACTATGAAAAAGTGAAGCCAACTCATGAGCATAACGCGTCAGATGATGTGGCTCGTAACTTGAGGCTGCCGCCACAATTTCATCAGGAAATTCGGCAATTTTGCGAATTAAAGCAAGCTCCTCTTCCTCTTTTAATAAAGTAAAATCTATTTCTTCGGCTAAAGCAAGTTTTTCCGTACTCGCCATTAAAATACTATTAATCCGAGCATGAGCATACTGAACATAATAAACAGGATTATCCGCCGATTCTTTTTTCGCTAAATCTAAATCAAAATCAAGATGACTATCAGGGCTACGCATCACAAAAAAGAAACGAGCGGCATCTCGCCCAACTTCCTCGACTAATTCGGAAAGCGTAATATATTCCCCACTACGCTTAGACATCCGCACTATTTCATTACCGCGCAACAGACGTACCAACTGCATTAAAATTACCTGTAGTTTCTCCGGGTCATAACCTAAGGCTTGTAATGCTCCTTTCATCCGCGCAACATGCCCATGATGGTCAGCACCCCAAATATTAATTACCTTCTCAAAACCACGTTCAAATTTGTTTTGATGATAAGCAATATCTGCCGCAAAATATGTAGCCAAACCATTAGAACGAACAATAACTTCGTCTTTTTCTTCCCCAAATTCAGTCGTTTTCAACCATAAAGCCCCTTCTTTTTCGTAAACAAACCCCTTTTGCTGAAGAACCTCGAGCGTACGAGTAATGGCCCCACTATCATGCAGACTTTGTTCACTAAACCAAACGTCATACTCTACACCAAATTGAGCCAAGTCTTTTTTGATGTTACTCAGCTTTTCTCGTAAAGCTTTTTGAATTAAAAACTCTCGGCGCAAAGCAGGTTCAAGTTCTAAATATTTGTCTCCCACTTCTGCAATAATATTCTTTACTGTCTCAATAATATCTTCACCATGATACCCTTCTTGCGGAAACTCAACATCCTGCCCTAAAAGTTGTAAATAACGGGCTTCCAGAGATTTACCAAAATTCTCGATTTGATTACCAGCATCATTAATATAAAACTCTTTTGTCACCTCGTAACCGGCGGCCGTCAAAACATTACTTAACGTATCCCCTAGAGCAGCTCCCCGTGCATTACCCATATGTAAAAGACCTGTCGGATTAGCACTCACAAATTCTACTTGAATCCTTTCTCCCCCACCAAAATTAGAACAACCATATTTTTCATCTTCATTAATTACTTGTGGTAAAACTTGATACAGCCAACCGGTATCTAAATAAAAGTTAATAAAGCCGGGTCCGGCAATTTCTGTTTTTTTAAGCCGATCAAAATTATGATTAAAATTATCTAAAATAATTTGGGCGATTTGCCGTGGTGCTTTGTGTTCTTCTTTACTTAACAACATCGCTACATTAGTAGCAAAATCACCATGTGCTTTTTCTCGCGGCACTTCCACCGTAAAATCCGGCATTTCCGTAAATTGCAACTGTGCGTTAACCTTAGCCTGTTTTAGGGCTTTAACTATTTCTAAATATATCTGCTCTTTCTTAGAAGTAAGAATACTCATCCAATGGCTCCTCCCTAATGACCCCAAACAATTAATTATCTTATTTTTAATTACTACCAACACAATTATATGTTGGTTCTTGAGTTAATGTCAATGCTTTCTCCCTTTTTAACTCGCCACTGTAAAGGCAAATTCAGGAGGAGGCGTAATTCTGATAATCGCTTCTTCACTACCCGTTTGGGCATTATAAAAAACCGCAAATTCTTCATGTGCAAAAGAACCCCGTACTTCCCAAGTTAAAACCTCTTGCCCCCAAGTATTGACGATTAAAGCGGGACGAATCAACTCCACCTTGAGTCGCGGACTAATTATTGGACGTAAGTTATCACGCGTCAGCTTCGTAACAGGCAAATCTCTTGTCCGGTGAAACATATAATAAGGTGTACCCTCAAAACCAGTAACTTCCCCATTATCAAGGGCTACCTGTAACTTAACTTGGTCAGGATATAATAAAACTTCTCCCTGACGCGGCACAAAGGTATAAACACCCGTATTATCTTCCTTTTGTGACTTCACCGCCACAAAATTAAGGAAGTCATGTTCCTCTAAAAATTTTTGCGCTCCCCTTTCCCCTTCCGTTAATTTTAATTTGCTTATTTCTACCGGTCTTGCTTTCATTGCCCAAACGATTGCCCCATCTAATTTACTTACATCAATATATACAGGCCCCTCTTCTTTTAAAGGCGCTATTTCAATCCCATAAGTCGGAATATCACCTACCCCTTCATAAGTTAATTTTGCTTGATGTTTTCCCGGTTGAGGATACCACCAAAAAAGAGCCTTCTTCTCTGCTTCTTGGACACTGATTTCTTCCTTCCCGCTTAATTTCTTAGTTTGTGGTTCGACCGGAGCAAAATCTTCTGCTAAATTAATTTCCGGATATTCCTCCAGTCTTTTTTCCACCAACTTAAAACCATCAACAATCGTATTATCTTCTAAATTACGATTAGCCGCATAGGCAGCCGTTTCTACTTGTGTCCAGCTTAATTCATGATTCAGGATTTTAGCACCTAATTTATTTAAATCTGCGGCTAAAGTTTGAGAACGCTCGTATAATGCTTCGACTGTTTTGATACTATCCTCAGGTAAGCCTTCTTCCGCCTGGGCCGTTCGACTTAGCAAAACATTAGCTACGGTACTCGTATTATTTAAAAAATTCTCTGTTTGCGATAAAGGAACCAAAGCTAAAGGCAAACTACCAATATTTGCTTGAGCCGCAAAAGCCTGTCGCCAAAGGGTAGCTAACGATAATACGGCCTGTTCCCGCGAAGAGCTCACTAAAATTTGGGCCAACTGTCCGGAAATATTATCTAAATGCCAGGTAAGTTCATGAAAAGCCTTCTGATACTGACTTTCAGCCCTATTTTGCAGTTTCTGCCTTATTTTCATTTCTTGATAACCCCAAATGAGGCTACCTACTAACGCAATAACTAAAATAACGGGCAACAGCCATTTCTTCCATCTTCTTTCTTTAAACATTACAAGCCCCACCTTTCCTCTACATTAACGAGCAAAAACATGTCGACCGATACGCGCAATAATCGGTCTCGACCAAATCCAACGTGAAGTAGCTTTGGCCGGATTCCAATAATAAAAAGCTCCCCCCGTAGGGTCCCAGCCATTGATGGCCGCACGTGCTGCCCTAACAGCCGAAGAAAGGGGAGCACGATAATACTGCCCATCAGAGACCGCATCAAAAGCACCCGGTTCGAAAATAACACCATAAACAGTATTAGGGAAATTAGGGCTTTTAGTACGATTAACAATTACCGCTCCTACAGCAACTTGACCTAAAAAACTTTCTCCACGTGCTTCCCCGGTAATAATTTTAGAAAGAACATAAACATCACTACTCGATACTGTGCCACCTTTTTTTGCTGCAGCCACTTCCACCGCCCCATAAGGAACATTTTCCCTGGGTTGGCCCTCTAAACGTTGTTGCCAAATTCCTACAGCTATTAACAGACTAAGAATAACTATTAATAAAAGTGCTTTCCGTTTCACTTCCTAAACCTCCTAAAACTCCTAAGGTACAATTAGTATTCACGAAATTACACCTTTTTATAAATAAAAAGTGACCTGAGAGACAAATTGTACTCAGGTCACTTTTTTAACTTTTATTAATTAACTACTACTATCCATTCATTAACTGAAGATAATAGTCATAAGCCCGCCCCACATCTTCTACCGCATGAGCATCCGAACCATAAACTAAAGGAATTTTTAACTGACGTGCTCCTTGAATAATCCAAGGGGTAGGGTAAGGCTCTCGACAATATTCCTTAAATAGCCCCGCCATATTAACATCTAAGCTGTAGCCATGTTCTTTCATATAAGCAAGCAAGTCTACTACTGTTTTTTTAATGTTATTACTCACCTTTCCTGCTTGCTCAAAATAATGCTGAAACTTATGGCAAAGGGTAAAATGACTAATTCTTTTTGGTTTATATGGTCCCAAATCTACCAGCAGAGCTTCTTTAATCGTTTGATAATAAGCTAACTGCACCTTTTCATAAGTAGAATAATAATCTAACAGTCCTTCCGTAAAATCAGCAGGGGTCATATCTACACATCTCGAACCCTTATGCCCTTCAATAATATGCACGGAAAGAAGCCCGTCCTCCAAAAATGGTCCATATTCCTTTAACATGAAACGCAAAAAGTCATGTTCCCCCGGCAGATAATCAATTTCCAAGCCGACCAACAACTGAATTTTATCTTTATATTTTTTCTTAAGAGCTAACATCTCCCTAAAATAACCATCCAAGTCATCATTAAGGAAACCTAAACCCTTTTTTACTTCTTCCGGATAAGGGAACTTCTGCATAAAACTCTCCGAAAAAGGTAAATGCTCGGTAAAAGAATATACCGTAAATCCTTCTTCGATTGCTTTTTGTACATATTCTTCAGCGTGTTCCCCTGAAGCATGTAAACAGTAATGTGTATGTGTATGTCCATCTCTTTTTATTTTTGGAAACACGAATAATTTTCCTCCTCCTGCTTTTCCTTACCTTTTATCCTTCTTTTTGTACCACAATCGGTAATAAGGAATCTACTTGAATAACCTGCCAAGGATACGTAATCACCTGAATCACCAGGTCATTAAGGGCAGGTTTTCTTTCTTGATAAGTAATTACGATTTTTCCCTCTACTTCTTCCACACGGGAAACTTCAATACCATAACCACCTGTATTTCTTGTTCCTAAACTAAGAAAAACATACTGACTGTTATCTTCGCCTTTAAATACCTCAGTTATCTTATTGTACTTCGCCTTATCCACAAACGCTTGCACCTGAACAGGTAATTGCGGATAGTCTATTATTTTGTAAGATACCTCTTTCACTTCGTTCCCCCTTTTTTCTTCGGGATTAATAATATCCCCACCTTCCTGTTCAAGCCAAGGCTCCTCCTTAGCAATAACCTCCTCCTTTTTTCCCTTTCGCCATAAAAATATTCTTTCCTGCTTATGTTTATTAAAGATAGCTGAAAAAGGAGGCTTTATGTTCCTTTAAATTTTGTTCACCACCACTGTTCCGCTACTCATAATATTTATTTTATAATGCCCCTTCCCAAAAATTAATTCACCTTCTAGCGAAGAGGAATATTCCTCCTGTTCTTCTTTCTGCTTACCCTGGATGGTCCACTTCACATTTCCCTGCAAATCATGCTCATCATCTACATAAGCCGTAAGAGCATAATCACCCTGTTCGGGAACTTTTAACTCTGTAGTACCGCTTCCCTCAATTAGCAATTGACTTTTTAAGCCTGTTACATCTACTTCTAACCTCCGACTACTCTTTACTTCTAAAGAACGGTCTGCGGGTACAACTAAGGTAAGATCGTCAATGCGGGCATAATAAGGTGAATCACTTGCGGAAAAAGGTTGATTAAAAGATACGTAAAGAGTATCACCTACTTGACGACTCTCCAATAACTTTGAATCGAGCAATTTTTCAGCCATCTCCATATTCTCTGCGGTAACGTAAGCCTTACCAAAAGCAGTCACTAGATCTTCTGGTCCTATCCGTAACCGCAAATGATTTGAGGGAACATCAAGCACAATTTTCTTGATTGCCTTCTCCAAGACTAATTCCTCGGGAGAAGTTTGTAACTGAAAGTCCTGAGCAGATAACCTGGCATGAAGATGAGGAGCTAAGCCTATTTGACTAACCCCATAAACCCCCATGCTCACAATCAAAAAGAGGAAAATAACAAAAATACTGAAAAAGTCGTATTTAATTTTAGGTGCTTCTTCTTTCGCCGCATAAACATACCAGAGAACTTCTATCCCTAAGAGAAAAAGAAGAAGCGGCCACCAAGTTGCAGCTATTTCTAGAGCGTTTTTCCCATTAAACTGAGCATAAAAAAGCAAGCTACCCGACCCGATTAAGAAAATACCTAAGGAAAGAGTTCCTACCCTTCTCTTTTTCATACGTCTTGCTCCTCCTTCGTAATAATCTCATTTTCGGAAACAGCCCTGCTCCCCACAAGCAGTTTTATACCACCGACGATTAAGATCAAGGCAACGAGCCCTGTCTGTACATAACTCCGTATCTGCCAAGTTATGAGTGGCGAAATAATTCTTTCAAAAATAACTAAACAACCTAGTAAAATTAAACCCCAACCAATCCATTGCGGATGTTCGTTACACCAACTGACAACACAAAGTTCATCCTTCTCCCCAGTCCAATCTTCATCCTGCACACGATGGAAAGCATCAAACATACTATAAAACCAAATTACGGGTAGAATAAATAAGAAAAGGCTTAAATGCAACCAACCCATCAAGAAAGCAGAAAAGAAAAAGAGACTCATCAAAACAAAACCCCTATTTTGTAGACCAAGGTACATGTGTCCCGCCCCGGGGATGATAGATAAGACAATAGTAATTAACTTTTTATTATTCAAATTAAACCACGCTTCATCTATTAATCCCGCATGCTCAGGGCAACTATTTTCTCCCGGGTTAATACTTCCTTTCTGTTCCCTTTCTGTTAAAGAAACAGCATCTACCATGGAAACAAACCAAATTAAAGGCAAAGCAAGAACCAGCAACATTGAAAAATTTCCATTATGAGTAAGAACACTCATCCCTAAACCCAAAAAAATTACTCCTATAAAGATTCCGAAAAAGATTACAGCGCGCTCCTTAAAACCTACATAGACATGACTAAGTCCCGGAAGAAAAGATAAAATAAACGCTACAAACTTACTTTTTTTCTTCATTATGAAATCCTCCCTTTACTTTTACTTCTAAATTCTCTATCCAAAAATCCGCTTTATCTAAGACCCGATCTGGCAGATTAAATCTAAAATCTTCTATTCCCGCCATCCCCTTTCTTTCTATTTCCGTTGCAGAAGCGATGAGGGGAGGTATATCGATAACTTTTTGAAATACTCCACCACTCATAAAAATCAAAGTCACCACGGCGGCACCCACATAATAGAAAAGCAAACTCTGCCTTTTTTCATTACACCTTTTCCTAGAATAATTCTTCTTTTTACCAGCATCAAGATTCATGTCTATGACCTTGTTTTTGTGTAAATTACAATTTTCTTCTCGAAGTGCAGTCTTAACTTTCATCGTAAAATCAGAGGAAAGCAAGTCTTCTGCTTGCCTAATTTCTTCTGAAGAAAGTAACGTTAAAAAAACTTCCGAACATTGCTCACAACGATAAAGATGCTCAGTAATTTCTTGCCATAATTTTTCCTCGACAAGCCCTGCTTTATAAAGTTTTAATTCTTCTTGTGTCAAACAGTTCATTTTTCCACTCTCCCCCATTTCTGGCGGAATAATTTTCTGCCTCGATATAATCTCGACTCCACACTTTTGATGCTAATTCCCTCTTCAGCAGCTATTTCTTGATAACTTTTTTCTTCTAGGTAATATTTCCGAATGGTTCGACTGTAGACCTTAGGTAAGGTTGCACATATTTCCTCGATCCTTCTTTTTTGTTCACCTTGGAGAAAAATTGTTTCCGGGTCATCCCGTGTATTACAGGAAGCTAAACTTAGGATTTCTTCTGTAGGAAAAGCCTTTTCTCGTTTAAACCTTAAATTAGTTCGATACTGGTCTATCGCCTTGGTTACAGCAATTCTTCCCACCCAAGCTTTAAAGTTTTGACAACGGTACTGAGGAAGGGAGCGATATATCTGCAAAAAAACCTCTTGTGCTATATTTTCAGCTTCCTCATGGTCTCGAGTATAGTGAAGAATTATGGCAAAGACATAGGCTTTAAATAAATCTACTATTTCACAAAAAGCTTCTTGGTCTCCTTCACGGGATTTCTGTATAAGTTGTTCAAGCGAAGCCATAACTCCCCTCCTTCCCTTCCCTTAATACAAACGTAAGTACTTCCCCCAAACCCTGCAGAAAAATTTTATTCCGGGCTTACTTCAAAAAAGGGATAGACAAGAGAACTATTTTCCCTCGTCTATCCCTTCCCCCTTGGCACCATAGCAAAGGGACATTTCGTTTGTCATCTTTTCTTTCTCATTTAACCTTAGGACGATGGCGCAACCCAACTAGATTCGCTACCGGCAATGTAAAGATAATCCCCATCCCCGGTTCTTTTAGTTTTCCCGCCTGAATCATCGCCTCAAAAATAGACCGATACTTTTCCTGCTCCACAATAACTAAAATTACTTCCTTGGAAGACTCTATTTGTATATTAAAAAACCTTAGGGCTTCATGCTCACCGGTGCCTCTGCCATAAAGAATAGTAGCACCATTAGCCCCGGCCCTTTTCGCTTCTTCTACAATATGATCCGCTTTTCCTCTTTCTACGATCGCGACAATACAAAGTGATTCTTCCATTAAAATTTCCTCCTTTTATATTTTAGTTAGAATACCTAAAATAAGCACAGAAAGCATCGCCCCAAAAGAAGTTAAACCAATTAAACCGAAACCACTAAACAAAGGGTCAGCATGCTCCACAATTTTAGCTAAACCTAAAGCTATCGCTAAATTTAAAGGAATATTTACCGGTCCGGTAGTAGCACTGGCCGAATCCACGGCTATGGCAATAAACTGTTCCGGAACAAAAAAAACTAAAATAAAAGTAATTGCCAACAGTGGAAGAAGTATGTGAGCCATAGGAATCCCCTTTAAAATTTTAAATACACCGATCGCCATACCTAAACCAAAACCTATCGCTACAGCATGAATCAAGACATTTTGGGGAAGTGCTCCAGTCGAAACTTCTTCTGCTTCTAAAGCTAATGTTCTTAATGCCGGCTCCACAAGTGTACCAAAATACCCTAAAACAAAAGCAAAAATCATCACTAACCATTTTTGTTCCAAAAGCACAAGACTTTTCCCCACATTTTCCCCTAAAGGAAGTAAACTTAGAGAAATTCCTTTTAAGAAAAAATGAAGTCCTAAAACAGTCAACAAAATTCCAATAATAAAACTTTTTGTGTCACCAATTGATTTTTTAAAAACAAAAATCTGAAAAACAATTAAAAATAACGTTATCGGGATTACAGTATAAGCCGTTTTACATAAGGCACTTAATCCTTCAAGACTTTTCACGCAAACACTTCCTCCTTTTTTCAGTTACAGTTAAACTGCCTTCACCATACTAAGATAATTTACGCCAGCAAGTTTCAATTTGCCTCTAACCTTATAACCATGTTTCTTATATAATTTAAGGGCAGCTTTATTTCCCGGTTTAACAATTAATGAAGTCTTCTTCAAGCCATATTGACTAGATTTACGATTAGCAACTTTCAATAATCTGCCTCCAATTCCACAAGCTCGATACTGTGAATCAACAGCCAAAGAGTCAATGTAATATTCCTGCGGTTTCGCTTCTTCTGTTTTAAACATCGGGAGCACCTTTTGCTGAAAATTTACTAAGTCCGCATTATAAACCTGAGGTAATTTCTCCAATACCAGACGATTTAAAAAAGTGCATTTATCCGAAGGAAAAGATAAAACTAAACCAGCTACACCTTTTTTACCTTCAGCCACAATAACATTTTCATAACTTAAAATATTATTAGGTTGTCGATAAAACGTTTTGATTACTTTTTGAACCTCTTCTCCATCAGTAGTACCTGCTAAAACACAAGCACATTCTTCCCAAGCCAAGCTAATTAACTCAGCTGCTTCTTCCACATCTTCAACTTTAGCTTGACGAATTAACACATATATCATACCTCCACGTTATTTAACTTCTTTTATTATATCATATAGTAGTCCCTATTTTTTGAAAAATATCGTTAAATATAGTTGCTTTAAGTAAGTCAAGCATAGTGTAAAAAAGAGCCGCTCTTTTCAGGAACGACTCTTTTCCGACTTTATTAAAACTATCCTTCAAATCACTTTTTTTAATACTTCCGTTCCGAATAATAGGTATGCAGTAATTCATTAGCTTCATGGCTGAGAATTTTTTTCAAAAACTCTTCATAAAGCTTAATAACTGCCGGATTCTCATGAGATTTTCTAAGTTGAGAACTATGATCAATTTTATAAAGTGCCTCTAGACGCTTTTCCTTTATTTCACTAGTTGCTCCTAAAGGTTGCCCACCACCACCGATACAACCACCAGGACAAGCCATTATTTCAATAAAATGATAGTCACATTGACCCGCTATGATTTTTTTGAGTAGTACTTTAGCATTACTCAAACCATTAGCTACGGCTACTTTAACTTTTTGTCCCGCTAAATCAATAGTCGCTTCTTTAATTCCTTCTAACCCTCGAACCATCTTAAAATCTAAGTTTTTTAATTCTTGTGTTGTAACTATTTCATAAACAGTCCTTAAAGCCGCCTCCATCACTCCACCGGAAGCACCAAAAATAACGGCTGCCCCGGTAGAAGTTCCAAAAGGGTCATCATATTCAGCTTCCGGAAGAAGAGATAAATCCAAACTAGCCTCTTTAATCATCTGAGCTAATTCCCGTGTAGTTAAAACAACATCCACGTCCTGGAAACCACTACTTCTCATTTCCGGTCGAGTACATTCATATTTCTTAGCTACACAAGGCATAATCGAAACTACAAATATTTTCTCCGGCGCAATACCAGCCTTTTCCGCATAATAAGTCTTCGCCAAAGCCCCAAACATCTGTTGAGGTGATTTACAAGTAGAGACATAAGGTAAAAGTTCCGGATAAAACTTCTCGATATAATTAATCCAGCCCGGGCTACAAGAAGTAAGCAGTGGTAAAGTACCACCATCTTTAAGCCGCTGTAAAAGCTCCCGACCTTCCTCAATAATAGTAAGGTCTGCTGTAAAATTAGTATCAAAAACCTTAGCAAAACCTAACCGTTTCAGTGCCGCAACCATTTTTCCCGTAGTGATACTCCCCGGCGGCATCCCAAATTCCTCCCCGAGGGCCACCCTTACCGCAGGAGCTGTTTGTACAACTACGTGCAGTTCCTCATAAGCAAGAGCTTCCCAAACTCTAGTCGTATCATTCTTTTCCGTTAAAGCACCTACAGGGCAGACATTAATGCACTGACCACAGTAAACACAAGGAGAATCAGTCAAATCTTCGGCATAAGCAGTCGAAATTCCATAATCCACCGAGCGATGTGCCGTGTTAATTGCCGCTACTTGCTGTACTTCTTGACAAACCTCAACACATCGACCACATTTAATACATTTGTTCATATCCCTGACAATAGCCGGATTGCTATCTTCGAGAGGCAAGTTTTTAGCTGAAAGGGCAAACGGTATTTCTCGAATTTGATAATCATCAGCTAATTTCTGTAATTCACAATTTTGATTACGCACACATTTTAAACAATCTTGAGGGTGGTCGGCCAAAAGAAGTTCCAGTACTGTTTTTCTAGCTTCTCTTACTGCCTTCGTATTAGTAAAGATTTCATTACCCTCTTCGACAGGTGTATTACAAGCTGTCTTAAACCTTCTTTGCCCTTTTACTTCTACAAGACAAACACGACAAGTAGCCCGAGGTTTAAGAGCAGGATGATGACAAAGGGTAGGAATAATTATTCCTGCCTCCTTAGCTGCTTCTAAAATAGTTGTACCCTCCGGTACAGTGATTTTTAAACCATCAATAGTTACCTTTACTTTTTTCTGCATTATTGTTCACCACTTTCCTGTTTAGTGAAACATACTCCTGCCGGACATCGCCCCTCAAGATGAGCATCAAATTCCGCCCGCAAATTTTTCAAACAACTATTAAGTGCTGTAGTCGCTGCCTGACCAAGCCCACAAAAAGAGGCTTTCGCCAAAAGATTACTCAAACGTTCCATTAAAATATAGTCTTCTTTTGTTGCCGTTCCTTGCGCAAATTTATCTAAAAGAAGATAAATTTGTTTGTTCCCTTCCCGACAAGGTGTACATTTACCACAAGATTCATGAATAAAAAATTCCGTAACACATTTCAAGTAATCAATCACACAAACTGATTCATTCAACACTACAATAGCACCGGAACCTACGCTTAAACCCTTATCCCGCAAAGCTTGATAACAATAAGGGGTATCTAGTTGATGCAAAAAACCACAAGGTCCGGATTGTCCACCTAAATGAAAAAACTTAACCTTCTGCTTACCAGAGGGTCCTCCCCCTAATTCCTCGTCATAAATAATATCACGTAAAGTAAGACCAAAAGGAACCTCATAGACACCGGGATGAGCCACATGACCGGAAAGACAGAGCAGTTTAGTTCCACCACTTTCCGCAGTCCCATAACTAAGATATTTTTGACCGCCTATTTGCACAATGGTAGGAATGTTAGCAAAAGACTCTACATTGTTAACTAAAGTCGGCTGTTGAAAAAGACCAACTTCCGCCAGATGGGGCGGCTTAACCCTAGGTCTACCTACTTTCCCCTCAATAGAATTTAACATCGCTGAATTTTCTCCACAAACATAGGCTCCTGCACCGGTCATGATATGAAGATGAAAAGAATAATTAGTGTCTAAAATATTATCACCAAGATAACCGGCTCTAACTGCACTATCTATCGCTTTTTGAAAAACATCCTGGATTGCCGCATATTCACCACGAATATAAATATAACCATCATGAGAATTGAAAACATAGCCGGCAATCGTCATCCCTTCAATAATGCGCAAAGGGTCTTTTTCTAAGAGAAGCTTATCTTTAAAAGTGCCCGGTTCTCCTTCGTCAGCATTACAAACAATATACTTGGGAGTTTTTTTAATACTATATAATTGCTGCCACTTAGAACCGGCCGGATAACCTGCACCTCCCCGTCCCCGCAATTTAGCTTTTTTAACCTCGGCAATAATTTTTGTGGGTAACATTTTTAAAGCTTTCTGCAACCCGACAAAACCACCGGCACGAACATAATCCTCTACCGAAGTGGGATTTATCTTACCACAATTGGCAGAGATTAATTGCTTTATTTTAGACATCTCGTTCCCTCCCGGTAACTTTTAATAATCTGAGCAACTTTTTCTCTAGTTAAATGACCATAAACTTTTTCACCAATTTTGGCTACAGGAGCAAGGTCACAAGCTCCAACACAAGAAGTGTACTGTAAGGTAAAGAGATTGTCCAAAGTCGTTTCTCCCATTTTAATACCTAATTCCTCGGTAAACATCTGCACAACTGAATTAGCATTAGAAACATGACAAGGTGCACTTTTACATATCTCAACAACATATTTACCGCGAGGTTTTGTGGAAAACATTTCATAAAAAGTTAAGACATCATAAACTTTAGTTAAGGGAATATGCAGTTCTTCAGCTACCAACTTGGCCCATGCCTTGTCTACATAATTCCATCCTGATGCCTTTTGAATGGCCAAGAGAATAGTAAGCAATTCTTCTTTAGCCTTCCCTTTACTCTTAATAATTTCAAGAACTTGTTCTTTTCTTAATTCACCACTCATCAAAAATGATCACCCTTCTTTCTCCTTAACGATATAATGACCGTTCCGCGTTAAAACTTCGACTATATCTTATTTTACAAAACTTATGACCAGTTAGCAATATTTTAACAAACAGAGTTGCGTAAAATACCAATTCCCTCTATCTCAATTTCACAGACATCACCTTTCGCCAATGGACCAACTCCGGCGGGAGTACCAGTATAGATCACATCTCCAGGACAAAGAGTCATTACTTGAGAGATAAAACTAACAAGTTGCTCTACAGACCAAATCATCAGCTGTGTATTGCTCTTTTGTTTAACCTGACCATTAACTCTACTTTGAATTAACAAATTAGTCGGGTCAAGGTTCCGAACAAGGAAAGGACCTAGCGGTTTATAAGTATGAAAAGATTTAGCCCTTGTCCACTGCCCATCTTTTTTCTGAATATCGCGATCTGAAACATCATTACCACAAGTATAACCTAAAATAAATTCTCTCGCTTTTTCCGGAGGAATATTACGACCTTTTTTTCCTATAATTACTACCAATTCTGCTTCATAATGAGTCTCATGCTCAGTATAAGGAAGCTGAATCATTTCTTCCGGATGAAGCAAGGCCGAAGGGGCTACTAAAAAGATCACCGGTTCGGCAGGTATCTCCGTATTTTTACGAAACTCCTCCAGATGAGCAAAATAATTATAACCTACACAAATTATTTTACCGGGAGCAACCGGTGCCAAAAGCTTTACTTCCGCCAAGGCAAAAGTTTTTTCTGTAACTTGATACGCACAAAAAGGATCACCCTTAATTACCCGTAGCTGTTCCCCTTGTACTTCTCCATAATATATTTGCCCCCTAACCATAAAACGTGCTAATTTCACTCAAGATTCCCCCCCTGTTTAGTTTAACAAAATTCTGAATAAAAAAACAACAGTTTTGTCTAAATACTGTGATTTATTTTTTTCTTTTAGTGCTAAATTTTTTGAAAAATTAATAATTTGTTGTTCCTCTGCCTACACCCATATGGTAAAATTATATGTGAAAAGTCCTCTTGTAAGAGATGTTAGTCAACTTAAATTTCTAAAAGGGCTATGAGGTATTTGTACAATGACTGAATTACAAGATAAAGCAATAAAAGAAAGAATCACATATTGGGATAATCTAAAAGGTATTCTCATCTCTTTAGTAGTATTCGGACACTTTTTATGGGCTTATTGGGGATGGGGCTATACGAGCTCCCTCATTAGTTTTATATATTTTTTTCATATGCCTGCCTTTGCTTTTGTTTCAGGCTTTTTTAGCAAAAGTGACCGTTCGAAGTCGAGGTTATCTTTATTTAAATTCGCGATTATCTACATAATTTTTAACACGATTATAATGATCTTTAGTTCTATTTATTTTAATACATCGTTTCAGTTTATTACACCATGTTACTCATATTGGTACTTGATTTCCTTAATCGTATGGCGCATGACAATAAAATATGTAGCAAAAATAAAGGATATTCTCTTAATCGGCTTCATTGCCGCTTTTTTTATCGGCTTTTGGAACGATGTAACAAATGTTCTCGCTATTTCGCGAACAATTGTCTTCTACCCATTCTTTATTATCGGATACAAGATATCTGCCGAGAAACTCAATTATTTTATAAATAACCGGAAGTTATCAGATTATGGCCAAGGTATTATTTTACTATTATCTGCAATCTACTTATCCAGCCTTTTTATACACCATTGTACATGGTTAAATACAGCAAATTTATTAATGAACCGCTATAACTCTAGCTTTGACCTATATATTAGAATCATTATATTTATTATTGCGGGACTAATGATAACTAGTATAATTTTTCTAACACCTAACAAAGCATTGTTATTTTTATGTAAGTGGGGTAAAAATTCATTATCTATTTTTATTTTGCATCGCTTTATAACACTTGTTTTTATTAAATTTTTTCCTGCTAATAATTATACTGATTATTATATCATTGGGGCTTCTTTGGCAAGTATTATAACCCTTTGCATTTTGGGTTCTGATCTAGTTTCAGATAAATTTAATCTAATAATCAGTAAGGCAACAAATACTATTCTCTTTTGCCTCCATAAGCAAAATAGCTACCAGAGAAATATCGCCAGGGAAATCCCGGGAGTATTAATAATTATCTTTTTACTACTTCCTATACTTACAACCACAATTAAACCAACTGTAAAACCAACGCCGGAAAGCATAAATAAGCCAACAGATAAAATCCATAAAATTATGACCAAAGAACAAGAAGCAGCAATAAGGGACTCGATGTCCATAGCTTTTGTTGGGGACTTAATTTTATTACAAGACCAGGTTATAGCAAAAATATTAAGTAAAAAACAAAATGCCCATTTTGTTTTAATCAGTCCTTGGCTTGCCTTAGATAATGACCCCTATACTGCAATATCGATAAAAGAACGTGATTTATTATTAGAAGAATTCGGAAAAGTACTTGAATTATATTGCAAGCAAAAAGGGTACTGTTATATTAATCCTAATCCTAGCATTAATGAAATTTTTCTAAAATACCCTCCCTCTGATTATCTCATTGATC
The DNA here is from genome assembly GCA_050951605.1 of Peptococcia bacterium. Lineage (GTDB taxonomy): Bacteria > Bacillota > Peptococcia > DRI-13 > DTU073 > DUTS01. Next base: position 136,741 of record JBMNJJ010000003.1, read on the forward strand.
ATATTCATCCCAATGCAAGTGCAGGAATTTCCCTATACAGCAAAGTAGTCCTTTCAAATTAATTTTTTTAACTATTAATTGACTATAAATATGATATAATTAAAATTAACTTTCAAAATGTACTTAAAATATTATTAAGGAGTGAGTTAAATGTTTAAAAGAAAGTTCTTGACTATATTTTTATTGCTGATGTTGACGGTTACTCTAACCGCAGGATGTAGTCAAGCTGAGCAAGGGTTTATTGCTCTACAAAAAGAATTAACCGAGCTTAACACGTATGAAACTTCCGGAGATTTCGTTTTTTCCTTTAACGGGCTTCCTGCACCTTCCAGTACCGACCCCTCTTCTGCCTTACTTTATAATATGATCCAAAAAGGGCTTACCGTTAAATTTACCGGGAAAACCGATATGGAAAACAACCTTATTGATTGTACCTTTACGCTTAGCAACGACCTTATAAACACTGAGCAAGTAGTAACAAGAATTATCTGCAAAAATAATATCCTCTATGTCCAAATAGATGAACTTATGAAGTTAGCTCAAGTGTTTGGAGATACTGAAACAAGCAACAAATTAAAAGAAGTTTTTGGTAATGCTAAATATTTATCCATGACCCAAGAGGAGTATTTTAAATCTTTAGGTATAGATGAAATTCAAGGTCAACCTTTAACTAAACTTAATCAAAATGCTTTTATGAATAATAAACAAACTAAGTTATTGCAAAAATTTATGTTAGAACTTCCCAAAGCTTATCAAAATTATAGTACAGGACTTGTTACACAAAACGGAAATATTTATTCTTGGGAAGTAAAAGGCATAGAAGCTCTAGAAGTATTGATGGATTTTCTGAAATATAACCTCAATAACATAAAAGATGTTGAGACATGGGCAGTTTCCTTTATTGACAACCTTAGCGATGAAGAAACAACTCTATTAGGATTAGACCCACAACAAAAACCTCTCTATAAAACCTTGCTCAACATGGTCACAACAGAAATTGAAATGAATAAAGAAGAATATCTACAAGGAATAAATGATTTGAAAATTGAACTACAAGAAAACGAGGAAATCAAAAAGTTTTTGAACGGATTTAAAATGAGCTGTTCCTTGGGTAAAAACGAACAGGAAGTCTATACCAATGCTGTAGATTTTACGATGAATTTTAATGAAGAAGATTTGCAACTAGGTTTACAAATGAAAGGACAGTCTCAAACTAAAAAAACAGAACCTTTTACCGTAAACGTACCTACAACCAACGTTATGACATATACGGAATTGCTAAACAAACTTAATAAAACTATGGAAATACAAATAGATACTAATGCCTATACATTAAAAGCAGCCCAAGGTAATACCCAAGGCAATCTTGAAGTAAAAAATATTGAGAATCAAACCTATTTACCCATGCGCCAAATCGCTGAAATTTTTGGAGAAGAAGTAGGCTGGGATAGTGCTAATAATCAAGCCTATGTTTTAAGAAATGGTGATAAAATTGATATGACCGGAGTAGTCATTGAAGGACGAACCTATATTAAAACTAGAGACTTTACAAAATTAGACTATCAAGTAGACTGGGATGAGGCAACGAGAACAGTTATTATTAGTACAACTAAACTATAGATTCAAAACAGCTCAGTAAACTAAACGCTATGGGCAAAACCCATAGCGTTTTTTATACTGAGCACCAACTAAAAAAACTTTCTTCTCAATATACTTATAACAAGGAGTAATATAAGCCCAATGAGCCACCATATTCTATTAAAGGGCTTACTGGCTTTTCCTTCCGATTCCTTGAATTTTATCTTGTTTCTTTTCCAGATGTTCATCTGCTAATCCCCCTCGTATAATAAATTTAAGTTGTTTATTCAGGTCTACATTAATATAGCTCTTGTTTTATTTATGATATGGTTCATGTTTTAAAATTTTCATACTGCGGTAAATTTGTTCTAAAAGAATTACCCGCATCAATTGATGGGGAAAAGTCAACGGTGAAAAAGACAAAATAAAATCACCTTTTGCGAGTATTTCCCGGGAAATTCCGTAAGAACTGCCAATAATAAAGACTATTTTACTTTTTCCCGTTAAGGTTAACTGGTCTAAAAAACTAGCTAATTCTTCAGAAGATAGTCTTTCTCCGGTAATAGCAAGCGGAATTATATAAGCAAAAGAGGGAATTAATTTAGCAATACGTACTCCTTCTTTATGCAAAGCCTGTTCTATTTCTAAGGGAGAAGGGCGAGCGGATACTTTTTCTTCAACAACCTCTTTAATCTCCACAACAGCATATGGTCTTATCCTTTTACTATATTCACGAATGGCTTCTTGCCAATATTTTTCTTTTAATTTCCCTACTGCGATAATTCGAATTTGCATTTTTTCTCCCAAAAGTGACAAAGAAATACCTCTTGTCACCCCTTCTTTACAAATTTGTATGCTCACTATATAATTATTTTAGAATTATTTCAAATATTAAGGGGTCATATTATGCTAAAATTCTTAAGTTGGGTTATTGTTTTTTGTATTATTTTATCTCTTTTAAGTATTATAGTATTCCCTTTTATCAGTGAAACCTTAGCTGCTCTAAGTATTATGCTTGCTTTTTTTGTAGTGGTCATCAGTGCAATTTTAATTATCATTCTTTTAATTAAAGAACGTTTTCAGGATAGAAAGGAGGAACAAGATGCTCTTAACAAATACTGATAAGGTTGCAGGCAGAAAAATCGTAGAAACATTAGGGCTCGTGAAAGGAAGCACCATTCGTGCCAAACATATCGGCAAAGATATTATGACCGGATTACGCCATCTGATTGGTGGTGAATTAAAAGAATATGCCGAGATGCTGGAAGAAGCAAGAAAACTAGCCACTGCTAACATGGTTAAAGAAGCAGAACAATTAAATGCCGATGCAATTATCAATATTCGTTTTTCTACTTCCGCTATTTTGCAAGGAGCTGCAGAAATTTTAGTTTATGGTACAGCTGTAAAATTAAATGACTAACAAAAGTTTATACTGACAGATATACACTAGGCTTGTAACGCGGGGCAACAGTAATTTCCACTTCTTCTAGAGAGAAGTGGTTTTTTTCTAATGTCTTTTCTACTGTCTTTAACGCTAAAGCAGGTCTATTATTTTCCGCACTAAGATGAGTTAAAACTACTTGACGTGTTTGTGGCCCTAAAGTTTGCACAAGAGCTATTCCGGCTTCTTGATTAGACAAATGACCTTGGGCACTAGAAACACGTTTTTTTAAAGGCCACGGATAAGACCCCTTTTTAAGTAGTTCGGGGTCATGATTAGCCTCCAAAACAAGACAATGCACATTATGTAAGATCTGAGCCATACGAGGCGTAAAAACTCCTGAATCAGTAGCTATGCCTAACTTTTTCTCCCCTTGGGTCAATAAAAAACCTACCGGTTCGCTCGCATCATGAGATACCGGAAAAAATTCAATTTTTAAATCACCTAACTCTAGAACCTGATTATCGCTTATGTAATGTTTCTGCTCCTCCTTGATTGGTCCGATCTCCTCACCCATTTCCCACCAAGTCCCCTCTGTAGCATATAAAGAGAGCTGTTGATATCTTCTAGCCATCACTCCTGCTCCTAAAGTATGATCACGATGTCCATGAGAAAGCAAAAGGGCGTCTAACTCCTGTGGTGACCTACCACAAGCTGTTTTTAAAGCTTGAGCCAAAGCCTTTCCCGACTTTCCGGCATCAATCATCACTTTAACTTGAGATGTTTCCACATAAAAAGCATTACCCGAACTACCACTCATTAAAGTGCAAAATCTCATCTATTTTAACTCCTTATTTAAAAATAATCTCTACGAAAAAGTAAAAGAAAAGAGTCAGTGTTGATTAATTTACTTTAACCCTGACTCCTTAAATTCCTGTTCAAAATCTGTAAAATCCAGCCCATAACTATGAGCAAAAGCATTTTTGAAATTTTCTCCTTGACGAAGTTCTGCCAATAAAGCTGTCAAACGTTCCAGACCGTATTTTTCAAGTAAATTACGTACTGCCTGTAAAGACTGCCAATACGCCAAGAATTGATCAGGTTGTTGGTCAAAGTCGTTCTCTAGACTAGAAAAAGGATAAAGAACTGTTTTACTCTCCTCTAATGGTTCACTTAATGTAAATCCTGTAATTTCCTCTTCCACATATTGAGCTACCCCCTCAGTCAACCAACGAGGATAGTTACCCCTAGTAGCTTCATCAATAAACAAATGAGTTAACTCATGGGCTAAGGGACCTTCTTGCTCAAATGTTTCCCACAAGTCAGAAGTTTTCTCACTCCAGGCACGTGGTGAAACAAGTCGAATTGTTCCTGCCCAATAAACACCTACCGCACTTTTATCACCAGACCAACCAAAACTTTTATTAAGCGTTTCCTCATCACCATATAAAACTAAAGGAATCAGATGTTTTTGCTGTTTAATTCCCAAAATCTTTTCTATCCTAAATAAATAATCTTCTGCCAATTGCAAAACTGAAGAAGCTAAGTCTTGGTCTTCCTTCGTATATTTCAAAATAAAATTCGTACTCGTCAATGTTTCATAAGTTTTTGTTTGATGCTTTAAAACTAGCCACATCCCTTGTTGAAATAGCTTGTGCGTTATCTCCTTCCAAACAACAAGAAAATTAGGAAGAAGCCAACTTACAAACAAGACAAAGATTAAGACAAAAACTACTATTTTTAATTTTAAAGAAATAATTTGTGTAAACATAGGATACAGCCCCTCTCCCTAGCCACTGTATCCTCATTATAGCAAGACTTTTTCTCTTTTTCCCTGGCAATTTAAGGCTTAAAAAGCGAGCCCTTCATTCCTAGAAGTACCAGGCTAAAGTTGATAACAATAGCCCCGCGCTTATTGTTAATGCCAAAAAAACCGTCACCGCTCTTTGAAGCTTCTTCTTTTTCCCTTTGGGCAACATCAATTACCCCTCCCCACTATAAAGTGACAATCTATCCTTTATTATACCCGCAAACTAACAATTTGCCTAGTGGACGAGGCATTAATCTTGTTGTAAAGATCCTTCCACCGCTGTTAAAACTAGGGCCCCATCGCCTACTGCAGTCGCTACTTGTCGTGAATTTTTCTGCCGACAATCGCCAATCGCGAAAACACCTGCGACACTAGTTTCTAAATTTTCATCAGTAACCAAATAGCCCTGTTTATTTCTTTGGAAATCTTCCCCTAAAAATTCGGTGTTAGGTTTAGTCCCTACATATATAAAGATACCATCTATAGTTATTTCTTTCATTTCTTGAGTTCTAACATGCCGTAATTTTAAAGAATTTATTTTACGCTCACCTTTAACCTCATCAACAACAGTATCCCAATATATTTTAATATTAGATGTGGCTAAAGCTTTGTCCGCCAAAACTTTATCCGCACGTAAAGTTGCACGCCGATGAATAAGCACTACTTCCCGAACCATATTGGCTAAATATAAAGCCTCTTTAACAGCAGCATCACCACCACCTACTACCGCAACTTTTCTGTCTTTATAAAAATAACCATCACAAGTAGCACAGTAGGAGACCCCTTTGCCACGGAATTCTTTTTCCCCTTTAACCCCTAATTCCCGTGGTGTAGATCCGGTGGCTAAAACAACTGTTTCCCCTCCTACTTCGCCTTCACTTGTTACTAATTTTTTGCTTTTCCCCGTGATACTTAAAGCCATTACCTCCGCCGTAAGAAATTCACAGCCAAAACGAAGAGCCTGTTTGTAAAAATTCATCATTAATTCAAACCCGGAAATACCCGCTGGAAACCCCGGATAATTTTCAATAATATCGGTAGAAGCTGCCTGCCCCCCAAAAGTACCTCTTTCAATTAATAAGGTCTTCCATCCGGCTCGACAAGCATAAATAGCCGCAGTAAGCCCTGCCGGTCCACCGCCAATAATCAACACATCATATTTACGCAAAGCCATCAACTCTTTCTGTCTCTTTCTTTAGCAAACTCTTCAATTTAAATATCTTAAAGGATTAGTATAACGTCCATTAACTCTAACCTCAAAATGAAGATGTGAACCTGTACTACGCCCGGTAGAACCAACTTCCCCCAAAATGCTACCCGTAGAAACCTTTTGCCCCACGGAAACATTTATTTTATTAAGATGAGCATAACGAGTGGAAAGGCCCTGACCATGGTCAATATCTACACATTTCCCATATGTACCTTTCCAACCGGCGGAAATCACCTTACCCTTTCCGGCGGAAAAAACAGGATCACCTGTATTACCATCTATATCAATGCCTGTATGAATTGTACTTCCTCTTTTTTTCCCGTAAGGACAAGTTATTTGACCCCGCAGTGGCCAACTCAATACACCATTACCTCCACTACCACGTGATGCGACCATTATTTTAGCACCTTTACGTACTATTTGAGGTTCAGATTTACACAAGGTTTTTTTCGCCACAATCTGCCGACCCATTTCTAAATCATTGCACTTCGTAACCCGATAAGTAACTTCACTTACACCAGTTTTCCCGGCTTCTTTTACTTTCTCCTGCCCACGCCAAAGTGTTCCATCATTTTCATAAACAATTTTATAAGGCACCTTTTCTTCTGCAGTGAGTATTACTGTAGAAACCACCGTCAGCAAAGGTTCACTCTTTTTTAAATTAAGCACATCCCCCGGTTGCAAATATGTACCTTTTAGAGAAGAATTCATTTCACGTAACTCTGCTACCGTTAAATCATGATCACGGGCAATTGTCCAAAGAGATTCACCTTTTTTAACAGTATGCTCTGCCTTTTTCTCTTTCCCTTGAGTGATTATCTTCAGTGCTTCCTCTTTTGTTGATATTTGTTGTGTTACGCCTTGTACCGGAAGTACTTCTATCTCTTCCTGAAACTCACTTTTTTCTATTTTCAGCTGAGCACTATCTTGAGGAAAATAATATGTCTGCAAACTTGTTAAAACTTCTCGAGCTTCAGCTTCTGTAGCTAAAAATAATATAGGCTCTCCATTAGCCAAAATAGCCCAACTATTGATAGACCAATTTAATTTTTCCTTTAGCTCTACCTCAAATTTCTCTTCTTCTAAAAACGAAACTACTCTCTTGGCATTACTTTGCCCTTCTGTAAGAAAAAATGTAGACCAATTTTTTATCAAAAAGAATGACCAACCTACGAATAGACATATTCCTAAACATAAAGCTAATTTTTTATTCATGTCTCCCTAAAGACCTTCCTTCCATGTGCTATGCCAAGCAAGAACAATATGGTCATTATACATTATTTTACCTAGTTGTTTCAACCGGCGTTTTTCTTCTTTAAGTCAATTAAATCAGTCAAAATAGTTCTCAGCTTTATTTTTGCCAAGAAACAGCAACTTATAAACTATTTGTTTTTTTCTTCCCAAGCTTTCACCTGGACATAAAGTGCATATTCTAACCTGGTTTTTTGTAGTTCACAACCCAATTCATATGGTTTATACACGTCTCGGTTAAAATTATAAGCGTTAGCATGACATCCACCGCCGCAGTAAAACCTTGCCCAACATTCACGACATTTTTCTTTGTTTAAAACATGTGCTTGCCGAAAAACATTTCTTAAAGTTTGCTTTTGAATACCGTCAAAAACATTGCCCAATAAGAAAGCTTTATTTTCCATGAACTGATGGCAAGGGTATAATTCGCCTGAGGGAGAAACAGCTAAGTATTCGTTTCCTGCACCACACCCGGATAAACGTTTCAACAGACAAGGTCCTTTATCTAGGTCAAGATTAAAATGAAAAAATTGAAAAGGTCGCCCCTGCCGATAATATTCCAACCACTTTTGCGCTAATATTTTATATTGTTCTTTTAGAATTGGTAAATCTGCGGTTCTTAAAGCATAATCTTGCTTCGGATCAGCTACAACAGGTTCAATGGAAACGCGATTATAACCGTGCTCTACTAAAAAAAGAATGTCTTCAGAAAAATCCAAATTAAAATGAGTATATGTTCCTCGTACATAGTATGTCTCGTCTTTTTGCCTGTTGACAAATTCTTTAATCTGTCGCTCTACTTGTGGAAAACTTTCTTGCCCACCGGCTAACGGTCTCATCCTGTCATGTACCTCCGGTCGCCCGTCAATACTTAAAATCAAATATACATTTTCTTTATTTAGAAAATCAATAATCTCTGTATTTAGTAAAACTGCATTCGTCGTTAAAGTCTGTTTAAGAATTTTACCAGCTCTTTGAGCTTTTTCTTGCCCATATTTAATTAATTCTTTAACCACAGGAAAATTTAATAATGGTTCCCCACCAAAATAATCTATTTCTATATGTTGGCGAGGACCGGAAGCCGTGACCAGAAAATCAAGTGCTTTTTTGCCTGTCTCTAAATCCATTAGGGAACGATCTGCACCAAAAGGTCCTGTTCCCGCAAAACAATATTTACACCGCAGATTACAGTCATGAGCTACATGAAGACAGAGGGCCTTCACAATATTCTCTTGTCGAGGCTGATAATTTTCTAGTGAAGCATCCTTGCTAAAAAGAGAGCCTTCCGTATAAAGAGCAATAAACTCATTTCTTATCTCTCTTAAATCCTCCGCCGCTAAAACATTCTTTAAAGTAACTACCGTCTTTTCAAGGTCACCGGTACACTTTTCCCAGGTATTTAAAAAGTGCCAGGCCTCTTTACTCAGAACATGAATAATCCCACTATTAATATCGAGTACCAGATAAGTTCCTTCTATTTCAAATCTATGCAAAAGAGAAAAGTCATAACCCATATTCTCTCACCTCCAAAAAAAAGACCCTTACGGGTCAAATATTGCTTTTATTTACTAATAATTATTGTTGTTGCTGGCAGTCCTGATTACTTACCGTACAAGATGTCTTACAAGCAGACTGACAAGAGGTAACACACTCTCCACAGCCTCCTTTTTTTACTGTTTGCGTAAGATTCTGTTTGTTTACAGTTTTAATATGAACTTTTTCCGTCATTTCTTTGTTCCCCCTTTTTTCTAAACGCTTATATTATATCACGTTTTCTTCCATCAGGTAAAGGAATAAAATCAAAAAAAGCAACACGGTTTTACCTTGTTGCTTTAATTTTAACATATGGAGCGGGTGATGGGAATCGAACCCACGCTGCCAGCTTGGGAAGCTGGAGTTCTACCATTGAACCACACCCGCATACTAAAATTTCGTTCCAGGTTCGAAATCGTACATTAAAAATGGTGCCTCAGGGCGGAATCGAACCGCCGACACGAGGATTTTCAGTCCACTGCTCTACCGACTGAGCTACCGAGGCCGATTAACCTACTTAACAAAAATAAAATGGCGGAGCTGACGAGAGTCGAACTCGCGATCTCCTGCGTGACAGGCAGGCATGTTAACCACTACACCACAGCTCCTCGGTACTCGAGATTCCGCAATTCGGAACCCGAAGTTTAAAACAGGGAACGGTGAGGACACCGTTCCTTAAGAAGTATCAAAATGGTGGGCGATGACAGGCTTGAACTGCCGACATCCTGCTTGTAAGGCAGGCGCTCTCCCAGCTGAGCTAATCGCCCATTTGGTGACCCCTATGGGATTCGAACCCATGTCACAGCCGTGAAAGGGCCGTATCTTAAACCACTTGACCAAGGGGTCATGTTTGGTGAGCCATCCGCGACTTGAACGCGGGACACCCTGATTAAAAGTCAGGTGCTCTACCGGACTGAGCTAATGGCTCCTATTCTTTCCTCACAGGTATATATATTAACATGAAGAATTACTTGATGTCAACTACATTTTTTGGTGAATATCCTGCGCCACAACGATTCCTGTTACAGAAGCTTGCATTAGCCCTCTAGTAATACCTGCACCGTCACCAATCGTATATAGTCCTTGAATATCTGTTTCAAAATTTAACTTAACCTTCATTTTCGATGAATAAAATTTAACTTCTACACCATAAAGCAAAGTATTACGACTATACAGACCTGGAGCAATATGATCAAATGCTCGTAAAGTTTCGACTAGAGAAGTCAAGTAACGCTGCGGTAAAACAAAACTTAAATCGCCCGGGACTGCACTCTTTAAAGTAGGAATTGTTGTTGATTTTTTTAAACGGCTCTCATCTGTTCTTCTCCCTTTCAACAAATCACCTAAACGTTGAATGATAATTCCTCCACCTGTAAGCATATTAGCACATTTAGCAATATATTTACCATATTCGATCGGTTGATTAAAAGGTTCCGTAAAATGAGTAGAAACTAATAAAGCAAAATTAGTATTAAAAGTCCTGAGCTTAGGATCGGCATAACTGTGTCCATTAACTACCGCAATACCTCCATCATAGTTTTCTTCCGAAACAACGCCACCGGGATTCATACAAAAAGAACGAACTTTATTTTCAAAAGTGTCAGCATAATAAACAAGTTTAGCTTCATACAGCTCTTTAGTCAAATGGTCCATAATCGAATTAGGCACTTCCACCCTTACTCCAATATCAATTTCATTGTTTTCCGTCTTTAAAGATAGCTTATTTGCTTGTTCAGATAACCACTGTGCTCCACCTCGACCAGGAGCTACAATAACATATGGAGCAGAAACTTCTTGTTTTTCTCCGTGTTGATTAGTAAGAATTACACCTTTTACAGTTTTATCTGCAGTAACTAATATTTCTTCTACAGTCGTTAACGGAAGAATTTCTGTCCGGGTTTCTGTAATCAAGTGCTGATACATCCCTTGTAATACTTCTAAGCTTAAATCCGTTCCTAAATGCCTTACCGGGCATGGAACAAGTTTAATGTTATAACGAGAAGCTTCATACATTAAGTCATCAACGTTTCTAGAGTTGAGCCCATATACTTCCTTTCTTGCTCCAAAATGCAAATAGGTTTGGTCAGCATAAGCAATATATTCTCGAGCTTTTTCTTCCGACATATAATCAGTTAAACGGCCCCCCACAGCAGGAGAGAGTGATAACTTACCATCACTAAAAGCACCTGCACCAGCCCAACCACTAATAATCGAACAAGGTTGGCAACGAACACAATGACCTACACGAGGAGCAGGGCAATCACGTTCTTCTAAAAGCCTACCCTTATCTACTAATAAAACAGCTAAGTCTTTCTTAGTTTTTGCCAGTTCCAAAGCAGCAAAAATTCCTGCCGGACCTGCACCCACAATAATTACATCATAATTATTTTTCATGTTGTCGTCCTCTTCCCCTCTTAATTAAGACTATGGTGTTTATCAATATTTACAAATTTCGTAAATTCTTTAATAAAGCCTAATTCTACCGAACCAGTAGGACCATTTCTATGTTTAGCAATAATAATTTCTGCTATCCCCGGCTTTTCGCTCTCCGGATTATAGTAATCCTCACGGAAAATAAACATAACCAAGTCAGCATCTTGTTCTAAAGCTCCTGATTCACGTAAATGACTAAGAGCCGGTCTTTTATCCTGAGTTTGTTCTACAGCCCGTGAAAGCTGAGAAAGGGCAATCACCGGAACATTTAGCTCTCTAGCTAAAGCCTTTAAAGAACGGGATATTTCTGAAATCTCTTGTTGACGGTTTTCTTGTCTCCTTCCCACTTGCATTAACTGAAGATAATCAATAATAATTAAGCCTAAACCTTTTTCTGCTTTGAGACGTCTTGCCTTAGCCCTTAACTCCAAAACAGAAATGGCAGGAGTATCATCAATATAAATTTCTGCCGTCGAGAGAGGCTGAGCAGCTCTAGTTAAACGAATCCATTCCTCATCTAAAAGACGCCCCGTCCGTAATTTGTGCTGATCAATCATGGCCTCAGAGCTCATCAGTCTCTGTACCAACTGTTCTTTGGACATTTCTAAACTGAAAATAGCTACAGAAGTTTCACCTCTAATTGCCGCATTTTGGGCAATATTTAAACCAAAAGAGGTTTTCCCCATAGCCGGACGAGCAGCAAGAATAATCAAATCTGAAGGCTGCCAGCCGGAAGTCATATTATCCAAATCAGTGAAAAAAGAAGGTACTCCGGTAATATTACCTTTGTTACCCGCTAAATACTCAATTTTTTCCAAGGTCGTACCTAAAACTTGTTTCAGGGGGACAAGTCCTGAAAAATTTCTGTTTTCGGCTATTTCTAAAATCATTCTTTCCGCTTTGTCTAAAAGGTCATGCGTATCTTCCTGGTTTTCGTAACAACGATTAGCAATATTAGTAGAAACACGAATCAATCTGCGCAAAATCGCCTTTTCCGCAACAATCTCTGCATAATGACGTACATTAGCCGCCGTGGGAACTATATTCGCAACTTCAGCAATATAACCAACCCCACCTACTTTTTCCATACTGTTTTGTCTATGAAGTTCTTCCGTTAAAGTGATCATATCTATAGGTGCGCCTTGGGCTTCTAAATTGACCATTGTTGTAAAAATAATTTGATTGGCATCCTTATAAAAATCTTCTGCCTGTAATATCTCCAAAGCGATATATACAGCCTCTTTATCAATCATCATCGAGCCTAAAACTGCTTGTTCCGCCTCCGCATTATAAGGAGGTAATTTTTCTAACAGCATTTTAACCGTCCTCACTCTTTTGAAATAGTACTCTGGGCAACAATTTGAGTCAAAGCTTCTTCCACCGTCTTAACTAAAGCTACTTCTAAGCCCCCTAAATCATTAGGAACATCCGCCTGATTTTCCCGGGGAATTAAAACTTTAGTTATTCCGGCTTGTCTAGCACCATATATTTTTTCAAAAACTCCCCCCACAGCTTTAACTCGTCCTTGAATAGATAATTCGCCGGTTACAGCAACATCTTGCCGCAATGGCACATCCATAACCGCACTATAAATGGCTAAACAAATGGCTAAGCCTGCAGAAGGTCCATCGATTCTTCCGCCTCCCACTACATTGACATGTAAGTCATAATTAAGCAAATCTTCCCCCGTTAATTTTCTCAAAACTGAAGAAGCATTAAAAACTGAATCTTTAGCCATAGAACCGGGTGTATCATTAAAACGAATTTGTCCTTCGCCTTTTTTGTGAGCAGGAAAAGCCACTGCTTCAATTTCTAAAACAGAACCTAAAAATCCGGCCACACCCAAACCTAAAACTCGACCTACTTCTGCTTGGGAAGAACTTTTTACGGTTACATAAGGAGACAGCCGTGAAACTTGAATAACTTCATAAACATCTTCCACCGTGATTATTGGTGTTCTATTTTTTAAACTATTCGCTTGCTCACTATTATTCTGACGATAAAGAGCTAGCCCATAAGCATCAGCCAGAAGACTGTTCGCTTTACGTGCCTCTATCGTATATTCACTTATTAGTGCCGGAACTTCTTTTTCTAACTTTACTTGTAATTTATCAGCTGCATGCCAGATGATTTTTTCTATTTCTTGCGGAGTAAGAGGCTCAAAAAATACCTCCGCACAACGAGAACGAATCGCCGGGCTAATTTCTGAAGCATCTCGTGTCGTCGCCGCAATCAAAACAAAATCGGCAGGAGCTCCTTCTGCAAAAATCTTCTTAATATATTGAGGTACATTCGGGTCATGTTCATCATAGTATGCTGAATCAAAATATACTCTTTTATCTTCTAGTACTTTAAGTAATTTGTTTTGTAAAATTGGATCCATTTCACCAATTTCATCAATAAACAAAACACCACCATGGGCATCAGTAACTAACCCCAGTTTAGGTTCGGGTATACCTGTATCTGCTAAATCTTTACGAGCACCTTGATAAATAGGGTCATGGACAGAACCCAAAAGTGGATTAGTAATTTCCCGCGGGTCCCAACGTAAAGTGGTGCCATCAACTTCCACAAAAGGGGCTTTAGCTTGAAAAGGAGACTGTGCTAAATTTTTGACAATATCCAAAACTAAACGAGCGGCAGAGGTTTTTCCTACACCGGGAGGACCATAAAGCAAAATATGTTGAGGATATGGGCAAGCCATTTTCGCAAGTAATGATTTAACCGCCCTATCTTGTCCTACAACTTCCTCTAATTTTTGTGGGCGTAAGACCTCCATTACCGAACGAGCTAAACTAGCAAAATTCTTTTTCTCCAGAATTGCCAGTCTTTTCAAAGTCTGAGCATTTTCCGGGTTAGGTGCTTTTTCTTTAATAATTTGTAACCGTACTTCATTTATGTACTCGTCATGCCGTTCCTGCATTTTTTGCATAACTCGTTGTTCTAATTCTTCTTCCAAAGACTTCTTCGCAATAATTTCTGTGATTTTCTCTTCGACCTCTTTGACAAGTAAAGAAAGGTCCGATTTTTCTTTTTCTGTTAAAACTACTGTCGGGTTTTCGTAAACTAACCTTTTTAAAGCCCAAGCTCTATCTTCAACCCGTTTAGAACGAAGTAGTTTTCCTGTACCCATTTTCGTCGCCTTAAGAACCATTTTGTCAGAACCCAGTATCCCTGAAAGTAAACTCAAAAGAGCATCAATCTGATGTTCTGCAATTTGATGTTCCACAATCTCGCGTTCTATAACTCCACATTCTGCTACAGCCGCTTTTTGCGTCTGTTTGGCTACAACATTTTCCTTGTTTTGATAATAGGTACTCAGCAATTCTTCCATAAGCTGATTTTAGCCCCTTTCTTATTCTGCTTCCACAACTCGTACTTGAATAGTAACAGTAACCTGAGGATGCAATTTTATCGTTACCGGGTAAGTCCCCAATTCTTTAATTGTTCCTTCAACTTCAATTTTCCGCTTATCAATTTTTAATCCTTTTTCTTTTTCTAAAACATCTGCTACATCCCTATTACTAATGGATCCGAAAAGCCGTCCCCCTTCTCCCGTTTTCACAGGAATAGTCACGGATACCTCTTTTAATTTTGTTCCTAACTCTTGCGCCTGTTGTAATTCTTTTTCTTGCCTTTGAGCTTGATTTTTCTTTTTCTGTGCTAAATCTTGCAAATTGCCTGGAGTAGCTTCAACTGCTAATCCTTTAGGAAGCAGGTAATTACGAGCATATCCTTCAGATACATTAATAACTTCACCCTTTTTACCTGACCCTTTAATATCTTTTTTTAAAATTACTTTCATGTTAACTCCTCCCTACTTTTTTTGAAATACTTCTTCCAATACATTAAGAAGCTGTTCTTCTGCTTCTGCCAAAGCACAGGACATTTGTGCAGCAGCAATGGTCAAATGTCCACCACCGGCCAACTTCTCCATAATTGTTTGTACATTAATTTTACCGTTAGAACGAGCACTGACAGCTACTCCTACCTCAAAAGGCCAAAGAACAAAAGCTGCATTAACTCCAGCGATATTCAACATCGTATCCGCAGCTTTAGCAGCCAAAAGCTGCGCATCTGCAGAAGGAACACTACCTGAGCTTACCGCAATTTCTCCATAAAGAATTCTCGCCCTACTAATAACTTCTGCTTTCTGAATCACCGTCTGCAAATCATCTTGTAAAAGTTTTTGTACTGCGGTAGGATTTGCTCCCCTGCTTCTTAAATAAGATGCTGCGGCAAAAGTCCTTACTCCCGTTTGATAAATAAAATTTTTGGTATCAACTGTTATCCCTGCTAAAAGAGCTGTAGCTTCTGCTTGCCCTATTGTTATTTCTTCTCCCATGTACTGTAAAAGCTCTGTAACCAATTCACACGTAGAAGAAGCATAAGATTCTACATAAACCAAAGCGGCATTCTCAATAAATTCCTCACCACGTCGATGATGGTCAATAAGTACAACTTTAGCTACAGCTGACAAAAGAGTTGGCTCAGGTAATAGAGAAGGCTTATGAGTATCCACCACTACTAACAAAGTATCTTCCGGCATCTTACGTAAAGCTTCACTAGGTTTATATAAATAAGTCTTAGCTTCATAAGGAATTAAGTCCATTAATTTATCTAAAGCAGGATTACGAGTATCCCGAATGATCCAGGCTTTTTTACCTAAGTCACGAACCGCTTTAAAAACACCTATAGCCGCCCCTAAGCTATCATAATCAGCCATTTCATGTCCCATAATTATTACTTGCGAAGAATGTAAAATCATTTCCTTAAGTGCATCAGCAGTAAGACGAGCTTTAACTTTAGTTCTTTTTTCCATCGTCAAAGACTTACCACCATAAAAATGTACTTTCCCTGGAAGCTTAATAACTGCTTGGTCCCCACCTCGTTCTTGCGCTAAATCTAAAGCAGTCTGAGCCAAATAACCTAAGCGGCTGAGACGTTCCTCTCCTTTGCCTATCCCTAAACTAAGCGTAAAAGGAATTTTATTACCAACATCCAGAGCACGAATTAAGTCGAGAATTTTAAAACGTTCTTGCTCCGCCCGCCTCAAACCCCACTGCATAAAGATAAGCAAATAACGGTCTTCAGTAAGACGACTTAGATACCCCCCCCAGCTCTCTACCCATTCCCGTAGAGTTCTTTCCAGGGCACCTAAAAGATGAGGTTTAGCATCTTCCGGCATAAATTTCAAGACTTCAAGCCAATTATCTATTTGAGCCAAAGCAATTACCGGCAAATAACCCTTCTGTTCTGTATACAATCGAATTTCTTCACTTAAATCTTGGCACGTTAAAAGATATGTTTTCTCCTCAGCCAGAAAAAGTTCCCGAGTTACAAAATAAAAAGGTTTACCTCCTAAATTATGAAGTCCAGGTGTATGTAAAAGCTCCGGGTAATCCTCCCCGGATACAACCTTCTTCCCGGTAAGAAAAGAAAAAAGAGAGTTTGTCCAAATCACCTTCCCTGTTTTATCAAGCAAACATAACCCTAAAGGAAGATTATTTAAAAGAAGCTCATATTTATTGCTAGTTCGAGCAATAAGTAAACTTTGCCCTTTTTTCCCTAACAAATAAAAAACGGAAAGAAGCAATACTATAAATAAAAGAGGCCCGACCCAGCTAAGCGGCAAATAAAAACACCACCTTAATAATTTTTACTAGGAAGATGACGATAATTTAATAAAAGGTCTAAAAGCCCAACAACCATTAAAGCTAAAAAAACAAAACGGAAAAAAAGGAAGGCCGTAATGATTATGAGCAATCGAGAAGCTGTACTGGTAAAGTATTTTCCTACATAAAAAGAAACTACAGCCAATCCTAAAATAAATAAAATTGGAGCATAAATCAACATGATATTCATACCTATATGTAAAAGTTTTTCCAAGGCAAAATAATCCCCTACTAAATAAGCAGCAAACCCCAAAATAAAGCCCCACACAGTCCACCAAGGGAGTTGCCATTCACGAAAAGGCGACAAAACAGGTATCTTTATTTTTAACCTTAACAAAACCAATTGAGCAATAACATAGTTCAAAAAAGCCGTAGCTAAAGCCCATAAAACAAAAAGAGCAGGAATAAGCAATGTTAAAGTCTTTGTAAAAGCTTCCAGCATTTGCCGGACTACCTCTTCCGTCAAACCGGTTTGCGCACTATGTTTAAAAAAGCCTAGTTTATTATATAACTCAATAGTTGGATCGATACTAGCTTGCATTTGTTTGGAAATGTTTACTATATCCATACTAAAAAGCCCGATCAGCAATACAATAACTAAAAACAAAGAGAGTACAGCTACTCCTGTACCAACTAATAAGGTTTTTGCCGGTTTATAACCTTTTTTAAAAGCAACACCATAAAAAAGTGCCAACCCTCCAAACTGTAAAACTAGAAAAAAAGCAGAGAGAGGATGAGCCATTACCAAAATTAAGGTTCCCGCTACTCCTAAAGAAATCGCACCTGTAGTCAAACCATGTCGTACTGTCACAATCACAATGGGAATTGTCCAAAGCATATCTGTAAAAACTCTGATAAAGGGCAAATATATTCCTACTAAACCCAATATGGCCGTAAGTGTAGCCATTAGGGCCCCTTCCGCCAAAGCCTGAGTACGTAATGAATTACTCACTCCTCCCCTCACCTCTTTAAGTCCCAATAGTCTTTTAAAGCAGAAATATCACCATACCACTCTTCTACACTGTTCTTTTCCTCCAAAAGCAATTCAGTATTATGATAAATTTCTTTTTCTAAATGACCAAAGTTTAAACCTAATCGTTTGGTTAAAAGGAAACAAGTAATCGTTATCTTTGCCGCAGCTTGTAAAAAATCCCCAGAATCCCCTTTGCGCAAAGCTTGATACAAGTTTGCCTGAAAACTAGCTAAGTCCGCTTTTAAACAATCGAGTGTTTCAATCTTACGCACAATATCTAATTGAGGCTCTACCATCATCTATGCTCCTCCCTAACCAGTTTTCACACTATCCTTTTTCATATTCTCGTTTGCCAAAGTAAAGTCCTGCCCTAATAAGCTGGTATTTTTAAGATAATCTACCGAAAATTAAAGGGAGCTAACTTTGCTCCCCTAATTAGTTATTTTTTTATTCTGCTGTATAAGGAAGCAAGGCAATATTTCTAGCTCGCTTAATAGCCACCGTCAGCTGCCGCTGATGTTTGGCACAATTTCCGGAAATACGACGAGGCAAAATTTTACCCCGTTCAGTAACATACTTACGAAGACGAGCAACTTCTTTATAATCAATATCTTGAACTTTTTCTGCACAAAAGGTGCACATTTTTTTACGTGGACGACGATTGCGATCACGTCTCATCTTAATTTCCCTCCTTCTCATTTTTAGTTAAAAGGGAATATCATCTTCCGTAAATTCCACTTCACTACCTACAGAACCGATACCCTGTGTATTATTATTGTTTTCACGTTTATCTAAGAAACGCACATTATCTGCTATTACTTCTGTTACCCAACGACGTTGACCATCTTTGGCATCATAGGTTCTAACCTGAATTCGACCTTCAACAGCAACAAGACTGCCCTTGCCAATATAATTTGCACAGTTTTCAGCTTGTTTGCGCCAAACCACAATCGGTATAAAATCCGCCTCTCTTTCGCCCTGTTGATTAAGAAAGGAGCGATTAACCGCAAGTGTAAAAGAAGCTACAGCAACACCATTAGGCGTATAGCGTAATTCCGGGTCTTTAGTTAATCTGCCTATTAAAATAGCACGATTTAACATCTAAACCACCCTCCTCGATAAAAACAATATTAGAAATTAATCATCTTTACGAAGAATCATAAAACGAAGAATTTCATCAGTAATTTTTAAAACACGATCCAACTCACGAGCCGTAGCAGGAGAGCCCTTAAAAGTAACTAAAAAATAATTACCTTCTCGAAAGTCTTTAATTTCGTAAGCTAATCGTCTTTTGCCCCAATTATCTACGGTAACTACTTCTCCACCATCTTTACTAATTAAGGCAGAAAATTTTTCTACTACTTCATTAACTTGTTCTTCTTCTAAATCAGGCTTAATAATATAAACCATTTCATAATTTCGCATGAGCACATTCACCTCCTCCCCTCGGACTAAACGGCCCCATTATTTTAAAACGGAGCGGGGAATATTACCCGACGCAATTAGTAATTATAGCACATAAGATTTTAGCTAGCAAGAAGCTCTTTTGATGATTTTTCGTACTGACTTTTCAAAATCAGGTCTACTTAACCAAACTTGTCGTTGACACTGTAAACATTTAATCCGAAAATCCATCCCCGTACGCATTACTTCCCACTCGTCGTTACCACAAGGATGTTTTTTCTTCATTTTAATAATATCCCCTACAAAAAACTGGGTCACCTTCATCACCTACTCCAATTCTAAAACTTCAAAACAATTTGTAGCTGCCTTCCGTACCCAAGGGTCTTCGTCTTCTAAAAGAGGTCTCACCATTTCCAAGGCCTCTACTGCTTTGAACTTTGTTAAAATCTCTAAGCTTTTAACCCTAATTGACCACACCGGGTCGGTTAAACATAAAGCTACCTCCGGCCATAAATCGCGAAGTAAAAAAACAGACACCGCCTGAAGAGCAGTCTTTTTTAAAAGTGGTTCCTCACTTTGTAACGCCGTTTTTAAAAATGATTGACACTTAGGATTACAACTTATGGTTAACAACTCTAATATTTGAGCCTTAATCTGCGGTTCCGCCCGTTCATATGCCTCCAGAAGAGCATCTTGGGCTAAATACCCCATAGTTAACAATACTTCTCCGGCACGTGCCGGTGGAACTTCGCCCTTTAAAAGTTTATCTATAAGGCAGGGAACAACGAGTCTTGGGGTATGATTTTTTAAAGCACCCGCAGAAATTAATTGAATCGTCTTATCCCGATGTGATAATAATTCTACTAAAATCTCCACGGTTTCACGAGAAGGTAGATATTCTAAACATAAAATGGCATGATTTACTTCTCGCCAATTCTCTAACTGTTCCTTAATTTGAGCAATCTTATCGAAAAGAAGCAACCGAACTAAGCTACGCGCTTTTGTTTTATCTACTTGAAGTAATGTTTTTTTAGTTAATTCCCAACTCTGATTGAAATCTAATAATTTTAAATTTCTTTTTAAACACTTAGGAAACTTCTCAGAACTTGCTAAAACTTCTTGTTCTAAAACCGATAACTCCGGAATTTTCCTTTTTCTAAAAATCCAGGCCACAAGTCTAAACCTCCCGTTAATTTTATAGCCAAAATGAAAATAATTTCCCTGTCAAAACAGAAAATGCTAACGTAAACCAGGGAACCAGAAAAGCCTCACCGGTAGTTTTAAGCACTGCACTTAGAAACGAAGGTTCTGTATGTTGGGCAATATTAAAGAAAGGACTAATTAAGCCGATAATTACAGTTAAAACAAGCCCCCTTATTAATATCCCTATACACAGCCCTCCCAGCTTATTTAAGGAACCTAAGAATGTATCTTCCGTAAGTCTGGTTATTAAATGTGAAATTAGCGAAAGCCCTTTATCAACCAAAACCCAAATAAAAATGATCGCTAATATTTTTAAAACAATCCCCGCCAAAAATAAATAAAGAATATCTCCTAAACAAAAGTCTGCCGTTTGACCAATTTGCTCACCAATGTTCCGGGAAAAACTCTGGAGCTGAAGTTTTAACATTTCCGGCAATTGCAACATATCCCAAGACGGATTGACCTCGGTATAAGGTAATGTCCCCACTTTTAACTGACTAACAGTTTCGGAAAGAACTAAACGTTTCTCAAAATACTGTGCAATTTTATCCGTAAGCTGAAATCTGACATCTAACCAGCCCACTACATATGAATAAGTGTTAAGTGCTACAAACAAACCGATCACAGTACCACATAAACCTACTAAGCTATTTAAAAGTCCTTTCCTCAAACCCTTTAATAGCCCGAATAAAAGAAAAATTATAATTAACAAATCAATAAGGTTCATGCTGGACTAACTCCTTCGCTATTAATTCGTCCTGAAGCTAGATTTAAAGGCTTTCAATCTAAGCTTTTTTCTTTAATCAATTCTTTAAACTGTTGACGGGAAGAAGCTGTTCCGACAATAATTAAAACGTCTTGGACCTTTAACTTCATATCGGCCGGAGGAGAATATATTTCCTTGCCACCTCTATGTATCGTCATAATTGTCGTTCCAGTACGGTGCCTAAGATTTGTTTCAGCAATTGTTTTACCTATAATCCATGAGTGAGCCGGTAAGATAATTTCTTCGACCTGCTGTAAAATAGAGGCTTTTTGAAAGGAAAATTCTAAAAAACGAGTAAGCTCTTTCTCTAACTCAAGATCTAAGGTACGCCGTTGATTCATTAAGGTAATAATTCTATTTCTGTGATCTAATATTTCTTGACGTTCCTTATATTCCTTTAAATATTTCCTAGCCAATTCGCTTGATTTTATAAAAACTCCACTGCCGGTAATGGACTCAACTACCTCTATATTTTGTAAAAGAGCAATGCTCCGACGAATTGTTTCCGGAGATACATTATACGTCCCCGCTAATAAAGAACGGCCTGAAAGTTTTTGTCCTACAGTAAATTCACCACGTACTATTCGCCGCGCAATATCAACCGCTATTTGCTCATAACGTGATTCTCCTGTATCAATACGCATTTGCATTTTTTTACCCTCCACGCTTATTACTATAGTTTTTATTGGTTCTTTTACTCATAATATTTTGTCCCAATTAGAACCTCGTTATTTCGGCACCTTTACCTCCATAATGAGCAGAAATCGTCAACGGAGCGAACTCGCCAAGAAACATAACCCTACCTTGTTCAGTTACGATTGCTTTGTTTTTATTACTTGTATTCCAAACAGCCTCTTTGGTTACATCTTTACTTGTTCCATTATTAAAATAAGCAATCGCTTTTAACTGATTAGTGCCTTGGGATAATTCCCCTTCTAAAACTACCACCTCTACCCGCGGTTGTAAATCTTCAGGGAAAACTTCCACAACTAAGGAATTACGAAAACCAAAACCTTGTGCTGTAATAGTCGCTTGCCCTATTCTGCCGGTAAACGTTAACTCCCCTTCATTATTTACTCGAGCTACAAAAGGGTCACTGGAATGCCACCGCAATTCGCTATTCACCTCTTGCACACTCCCATCCCCCCTCACAGCAAGCGCCGTTAATCTTATCGGGGTAAAACTAAAAGGAACATAATGTTCTTTAAGCCTTATTTGACAAACTCTATTAGCCTTAAAACAAGACCCATTATTATAGCCTGATAAGGTATCAGTTAAACCGCGATAACTCGCGAGTATATTTATATTACCGGGGTTAGGAGAAAGATAAATGGTTCCTTTATAAACACTAGCTATTTGTGGTGTTAAAGAAGACCATTGCACTTGTTCCGTAACCTCTCTTTTTTCTCCATTATCAAAGATACAAAATACTTGGGGAGTATAAAAACCTTGTGCATTAATTGGATTATAATCAATATATAATCTACGCGGATTTGATTTTTCTATGTCAGGAACATCTACTATTACCTCATCTTCTATTATGCTATCTTCCTCCCCTTGGCCGGATACCGTTATCTTTACAGTGCCGGGTTCACCCGTAAAAGTAAGCACCCCGTCTGCAGTAATCGACGCTACCTCTTTATTATTAGTCGCCCACATTAAATTTGTGGATTGAATTAATTGGGAACCATCATTATACAATGCAGTAACAGAAAGAGGTAGGGGAGTATTAGCCCAAACAGGCGTATAGTTCAAGCTTTGATTAATCGCTATTTCCTTCAAAAAGCGGTCAACTTTAACTAATGTTTCGGCATGAAAACCACCAAAAGAAACTTTGATCGTAGCAAAACCAGGTTTGCCCGTAAAAGTTATTTTTCCTTCGCGATTTACATAAGCAATATCCATATTACTTGAAGCCCAATCAGCACTAGAAGCTTCGATGTCTTCTTCTGTATCATCTGATAGTAAGGCAACAAGAGTTAATTGTTGAGGTTTAGAAGAATATTTAATCTCTTCTTCTTTAATTTTAATCCCTTTACGCCAAGCCGTGACCTCTCGTTTTTTATCTACTGTTATATAAACTGAATCGGAGTACTTCCCGGAAATAGCCTTAAGGGAAACATAGCCTTCTTCGCCAGTAAAAGTAACTATTCCCTCACTATTGACCCACGCTACCCAGGGGTTAGAACTAGACCAAATCACTTCTTCTTCGGGACCATAATAACGTTCAGTTCCATCACTGAATTTTCCTTTAACCAAAAGACGATAAGGCTTTTCACTATAAACAAGTGAAGATTCTATATGCAAGCTTTTCGGCCAAGGTTTAACATAAAGTGTTTTTTTACCACTAGCCTGTCCTTTATAAACAGAGATAGTTACCGGACCTTCTTTTCCACTAAAATAAAGCGTTCCCACCGGAGTTACATTGGCTATCTCCGTGTCTGAAGTTTTCCAAACTAACCCTTCGCGAATCTGTTGTTTGATACCATTAGAAAGTATCCCTGTAACCGTCAAAGGATACAACTCTTCCCCGGGAATAATTTCCTCATTAATTTCTAAACTAACTAATTCAACTGCACCTAAAGAAACAGGGATTAAAAGCAAAAATAAAGTAAGCAAAACAAAACAGTACTTTTTCATTTACCTTCACCTACCGGATAGTTTCCATCTAACGCAAATTATACCATATTCTTTAACAATGTGCGAAAAATCATCCTACAAAAAAAACTGCCCCATAAGTTTGTTTATGAAGCAGTTCTTACTAATTTTCTTGGTTGCGGGAGAAGGATTTGAACCTTCGACCTCCGGGTTATGAGCCCGACGAGCTACCAGCTGCTCCATCCCGCGATATAAAATGAATCTTTAATTTTACAACACTTTTATTTTAACATAAATTAATCTCTATCGCAAGTTTTACCGGGCCCAAAATGTTCCTAATCCCATTTCTGCTTACCTTTCTTCCCTAAAATAAGGTATGCCTAAACCTTTCGGTGGAGACTTTTCCTTAGATTTTTTCATCGAAACAATTGTCAATACAAGCATCGTCACTAAATAGGGCAGCATATCTAAAAAATACTGTGAAACAGGGAAGCCCGTCCCTTGAATCCTAAAACCGATTATATCTAATCCACCAAAAAGATAAGAACCAACAATCGCCTTATAAGGATTCCAAGCAGAAAAAATAACTAGAGCTACCGCAATCCAACCACGCCCGGCGGTGATGTTTTCCTGCCAAGCCGGAACATAGACTAAAGAAAGATATGCTCCTCCGAGCCCACAAAGCGCTCCCCCTAATAAAATATGCACATATTTATATAAAGTAACATTAACACTTGCCGCATCAGCTGCGGCAGGATTTTCCCCGATTGCTCTTAAATTTAACCCCATTCTGGTCTTATACAGATATATACCTAGTAAAACAGCCGTAAGATAACCTAAATAAACAAAAATGTCTTGCTGAAAAAAGATTTCACCCACAAAAGGTATTTGCCCTAAAAAAGGAAGAGCGAGCGGTTTAAAAAACAATTTTAAAGTCTCAGGAACTATTTCGCCTACTAAGCTCTGCCCCATAAAACCGGCAAAGCCTGTCCCGAAAATAGTTAAAGTTAAACCTGTTACCACTTGATTCGCCCTTAAACTTACCGTTAAAAGAGCATAAATCAAGGCACCGGCTGCCCCGGCAAACATAGCTGCCAATAAAGCAAACACAGGATTTTGTGTCCTTAAACCTACATAGAAACCGACTACAGCCCCCATTAACATCATGCCTTCTACACCCAGATTAAGATTTCCCGCTTTTTCAGTAATAATTTCACCTAAGGTAGCAAAAAGCAATGGTGTCCCGGCCACAACAGATGCCGCCAAAAAAGAAACAACTGTTGTACTCATTTTTTAGCCCCCTTTCTCACAATATTAAAGAGAGGGCGTTCCCAAATTAATTTATATCGAATAAAAAACTCACTGCCTAGAACAAAAAATAAAATCATACCCTGTAAAAGCTCGGCAACCGCTTGAGGTATACCTACAGCAGTTTGAATAAAAGAACCTCCTTGTACTAAAGCCGCGAAAAGCACCGAAACAATCATAATCAGAAACGGTTTTAAAGAAGCCAACCAAGTTGTAATTATTGCCGTAAAGCCTATTCCGCCTGAAACTTCCACTGAAAGAGTATTATTAACAGCGGAAGCCTGAATCATCCCCGTCAAACCACATAGTGCCCCACTGATAAAAATAGCAGTAATGATTGTCTTTTTTATATCAATCCCAGCATAAAGCGCCGTATTTTCACTTTCGCCAAGTACAGCAATTTCATAACCCTTTTTAGAATGATTAAGAAAAATACTTACCAAAACAATTAAAATTAAAGCAAAAATCCAGCCCATATGCACACCGAAAACTTTCGGCAAAATAGCATTAAGGGAAAAATTAGCTATTTTAGGAAAGCCTAATGCCTGTGGATCTTTCCATGGACCAAACTGTAGATACATCAGCCATTTCAAAGCAACATAGTTCATCATCAATGTAATAATCGTTTCGTTTGTTTTCCATTTAGCTTTGAGATAAGCAGGAATTAAAGCCCATAAACCTCCCCCTAACATCCCTGCCAGAGTCATTAAGGTTAAAAGTAAAGGTCTTGGTAATTCCGGATAGTTTAAAGCGATAAAACTAGCGAAAAAGGCACCCATACAGATTTGCCCTTCCCCACCAATATTCCAAAATTGCATTTTAAAAGCAACGGCAATCCCTAAAGAAGTAATAATTAAGGCTGTAGATTTAACAACCACTTCACGAATTCGATAGGCAGAACCAAAAGCACCTTTAAATAAAGCTATATAAACATCTAATGGGTGAAGAGATAACGCCATAATAAGTATAGCTGAAGTAAGCAGGGCTAGGAAAACGGCCAACAATCTAATTCCTGCACTTTTACTTTTAGACATTTTGCTTCTTTTAACCATCCTAATCATGTGTAGTCTCCCCTAAACCTTCATGCTTTTCTCCCGCCATTAATAAGCCTAGTTCTTCTTTAGTAGTTTTTTTCGCTTCGACAATACCGGTACACTCTCCATGACAAAGCACCATGATTTTATCACAAAGTTCGAGTAAAACATCTAAATCTTCGCCCACAAAAAGTATGGCGACACCTCTCTTTTTTTCTTCATTAATTAAATCATAAATCTTATAACTAACATTAATATCTAACCCCCGTACAGGATAAGCCGTAATCAAAAGTTTAGGATGAGAATCTAATTCTCTCCCCAATAAAACCTTTTGAATATTTCCTCCTGATAACTCTTTAATCGGGTGATAAATACTAGGAGTACTAATATCTAGTTTTTCGATTATTTTTAAGGCCTTTTTCGCTGCCGGCTTCCTGTTGATCAAAAGACCTTTCTGGTTTTGATAATCTTTAAGAATAATATTATCAACCATATCCATAGAGGCAACTAAGCCCATCCCTAAACGATCCTCAGGCACAAAACTCATACTAATTCCTTTAATAATAATTTCCCGTGGAGTTAATCCTACCAAGTTTTCACCTGCAAAAAAAATTTCACCCTTTTTAATAGGATAAAGCCCGGCAATAGCTTCACACAACTCTTTTTGACCACTACCGGCAATTCCGGCAACTCCTAAAATTTCTCCAGGGGCTAGGGTAAAACTTAAGCCCTTTAATGCTTGTACTCTTTCTTCATTAACACAAGTTAAGTTTTTTACTTCAAGCAATGTTTCACCTATAGTTGTTTCTACCCTTTTGATTGCTAAATCCACAGGATGTCCCACCATTAATTCAGCCAGTTCTCGAGTATTAGTGTCTTTTGTTTTTAAAGTTTTTACCTTTTCCCCTTTTCTTAAAACAGTAAGACGATCAGAAATGGTCAAAACCTCATTCATTTTATGTGTAATAAAAATAACAGCACAACCTTCGTCCTTCATTCTTTTCATAATTTGAAAAAGCTTTGCTGTTTCTTGAGGTGTTAAAACTGCTGTCGGCTCGTCTAAAATCAAAATATTAGCCCCTCGATATAGTACCTTCAAAATCTCTAAGGTCTGCTTTTCACCTACAGACATGTCATAAACCTTTTTATCGAGTTCTACTCCTAACTGAAAGCGTTCCGAAAGCTCTGTGATTTTTTTAGTTAAAGCAGCAGAATGCAAAAAACCACTGCCTTTTTGCCCCAACATAATATTCTCTTGGGCAGTCATTACCTCTACCAGTTTAAAATGCTGATGAATCATGCCAATGCCCGCAGCAATAGCCACACGAGGAGAGGTAAGTTTTACCTCTTTTCCACGTATAAAAATAGAACCGCTGTCAGGAGTATAAATTCCTGACAGCATATTAACAAGGGTACTTTTTCCGGCACCATTTTCACCTAACAAGGCATGAATTTCCCCAAATTTAACCTGAAAATCTATATCTTTATTAGCTTGGACTTTACCAAACGTTTTCGTGATACCTTCCATCGAAATAAACTTCATTATTTTAGTCCTCACCTGTTTATATTGCTTGTTGCTTTAATTTACTTATTCTACTGTACCTATAACTCCTTCCACTAACCAGTTAAATTCGTTACTAGTTAACTGTTGATCGGTAAGCGTAACCCCTTCCGGAACTCTTAACTCTCCGGTATTATCCTTAAGAGGACCTGTGAAGATTTTATTCTTACCAGAAAGAATATCCGCTTTAGCCTTTTCCACAGCCGCCTGGGCTTCTGCCGGAGCATTCTTGGTAAGAGGAGCTAAAGCAATAATGCCGTCTTCCATACCGCCCCAATAATTTTCAGATTTCCATGTGCCATCCATAATTGCTTTAACTTGTTCTACATAATAGGGGCCCCAATTCCAAACAGGAGCAGTCATATACGCCTTGGGAGCAACTGCTGCCATATCGGTATTATAGCCAATAGACCACTTACCCGCTTCTTCGGCCGCTTGTTGTGGTCCGGCAGTATCCTGATGCTGAGTAATAACATCACAACCTTCTGCTAATAAAGCTTTTGCAGCTTCTTTTTCTTTTGCGGGGTCATACCAAGTCTTTGTCCATTTAACACTGACGGTAGCTTCAGGATTAACTGAACGAACACCAAGAGTAAAAGCATTGATTCCTCTAAGTACTTCAGGAATACTATGAGCGGCTACATAACCAATTTTGTTCGTTTCCGTTTTTAAACCGGCTACTATCCCGGAAAGATATCTGGGCTGATACATTCTGCCAAAGTAAGCCCCCATATTTTCATGTGTTTTAAACCCAGAGCAATGTAAAAATGTAACATCGGGATAATTTTTAGCTGCCTTCTCTACCCAGTCCATAAAACCAAAACTTGTTGCAAAAATAATATTACAACCTTCATCAATCATGTCGTAAATAACTTTTTCACATTCAGCTTCTTCGGGGACAGATTCTTTATAAATAGTAGGTACATTAAGTTTTTCTTCTAAATATAAACGTCCTTCATTATGAGAATAAGTCCAACCGCCATCCCCAATAGGTCCTACATAAACAAAACCTACCTTGTATTCTTCCTTAGCCTCATCACTAGGACCACAACCCGTTAAGACAAGAGCCATGCACATAATCACTGCTAAAAAAAGACATACTTTCTTTTTCATGCTTTTTCCTCCCTTTGCTTCCTTTTCTTTTATTGAAATATTATTTTGCCATCTTCAATTGCTTTAATGATGGCTAAAGATTCCAACTGAATATCAGGCCTTTTAATCCTGGTACGGCCTTTTTGAAAACCCTTTTCGATAACAATTCCTATTCCTGCCACTTCAGCACCCGCTTGCTGAACAATCTCCAACAAACCATTGATAGCCTGTCCATGAGCTAAGAAGTCATCAATAAGCAAAATCTTATCTTCGGGGTTTAGATATTCCTTAGCAACACGTACTTTATATATTCTGCCCTTAGTAAAAGAATACACTTCGGCTTGATAAGTATGTACATCTAAATTTGCCGCCTCATGTTTTTTAGCAAAGACAACTGGCACAGAAAAATATTGAGCTGTAATGCAAGCAATCGCGATCCCTGAAGATTCAATTGTAAGAATCTTAGTTATCTTTTTATCCTGAAACCTCTTTTTAAACTCTTTCCCTATCTCATTAAAAAGGTCTATATCCAACTGATGATTAAGAAAACTATCTACTTTAATAATCCTATTATCAACAACCTGCCCATATTGGCAAATCTTTTCTTTGAGTATTTGCATGATAAGTCCCTTCTTAATAAGCATCTCAAGCCTCATTTAACGGTTTTATAATATCCTAAATCTCTATAAAAATCAAGCTCTTTATACATCTTACGACTTAACTACCTCCTCCGCCATAACAAAATCTCTTCAGGCAATACCTTCAATAAAAGCACTCCTAAAAAAACAAGTCCACTATAACCAATTAAAGGATAGATTATAGTCACCATCTGAGGAAAAGACCAGTATAAGAACGGAAGGGTAGGAGCAAAAAGCAAGATAATGATTAAATACTTAGGTATAGTCAACAAGTGTTCTAACCGTTTTAATAATCCGAAGCTTATACTTAAAGCTGTCGTTAAAATAGCTATCCAAAGAACAAAAAAATAAGCCCATCCTAAAAATGGATGTACTCTGTAAGCAAGAACAAGCAAGGGTATCGCCTGATTCGTAACATGAGGGGATTGATTAAGCAAAGAAAAACTAATTAAAGCAGCCATTAAGCCAAGAATAATGCCCCCCAACAAAACTCCTTTTTCCCCACCTCTTTTGCTCAAATCCCCTAGAGAAGAAAGAATTACCGAACCTAAAATAAAATTATAAGAAACATATAAACAAGTTGCGAATAACCAATTCCCCCCTATCAAATTAAGCTTAGAAATTGTAGCTACTACTAATACTTTCTGTGACAAATTTAAAAGCACTATAATTAAAGATAAAATAACTAAACCGGGAATTAAAGCAGTATTCAGCCAAAGCACTCCTTCTCTTCCTATTAAAAGTACTATCCCAATTATAACAGCAGTTAGAAAAAAGCCACACCAAAAAGGGAACAACCATAATTGATGAAAAAGGCTTCCCCCTGCCACTAACATTACAGCTAAAGATGATAAAAGAAAAATACTTAATAGGCCTTCGACAAAAAAAGCTATTCTCCTACCAAAAAGATAACACAATAATTGACCATAGTTCTCTATGTTTTTACGAGCAACCACCTTAATCACCAATAAACCAAAGAAGCCAAAGAAAAAGCCGGATAAAACTGCCCCGATGATACCCTTCTCGCCAAACACAGTAAAAAACTTTAATAATTCCTGCCCGGAAGCAAAGCCCGCCCCGACAAGTGCCCCGATATAAGTAAAAGCCACCTGACAAACATTTAAGGTGTTTTTTTTATCCATTAATTTTCCTCCCATAAATCCCTTTAAACTTAATTTATGTTGGAGAAAACCAATTATCCGGATAAAATTTTTCCCTTTTGCACAAACTACCTTTTAACAAGCGGGGGGTGAGGCTCATTAATTTTACAAATAAAATATTTCCTATTTTTTCTGCACAGCCAAAAAAAGTTTCTACCCGTATACATATGAACGAGCCTCTCGCGCTGTTCCATCTTTCTACTCATCTACAAAATTTTTTAAAAACTACTCCCAAAACAAAACAGCCCCTTATTCTCTGTATAGGAACCGATCGGGCAACCGGAGATAGTTTAGGACCTTTGACCGGATGGCAATTACAAACCTTGCTGCGTGGAACAAAAGCTGAAGTGTTGGGGACAATTGATACTCCTGTTCATGCTGGCAATTTAAAAGAAATATACGCTACTCTTACCCCTAAATTATCTACACATCCTTTAATCGCCATTGATGCTTGCCTAGGTCATTTTTCCAATGTCGGGACAATCGTTTTTCAAAATAGTCCCCTCCAACCAGGCACTGCAGTAAAAAAATCCCTTCCCGAAGTCGGAGATGTGGGGATCACGGGAACCGTCAATGTAGGTGGATTAATGGAAATGCAAATTATCCAAAATACGCGTTTAAGTATTGTTTTAAAAATGTCCCGGATTATTGCGCACAGTATCTTTTTAGCACTCAACAATCGATAACCTAGCATTAACCTTTAAATAAAAAAAGAAACAATACGCCAAGACAAAAAACTCGACTGTTTGTTTAAGTCGAGTTTTTTTGATTATATAACCTCTTTTCATTTCTCATTAATTTTGTTCAGTAGCAACATCTTCCGTAGTTAGGCTGGACTTATCTGTACTCTTCGGGTCATGCATCTGACAATTACCTTTAAAAAGAGCACCCTCTTCTACATTCAAGTGTCCTACTAACATATCACCAAAAAATGCTCCAGTAGGAGCCAAGTCAACCTTCCCTTCCGTCTGAATATTACCTCTAATATATCCACCAACATACACATTTTGAGCTTCAATCTTAGCATCAATAGTTGCATTTTCCCCCACAATCAAATTACCTTTAGCTTTTATTTCCCCTTTAAAATCGCCATCCACACGAAATGAACCGGAAGTATTAATAATTCCTTCACAGGTCGTTCCTTTACCAATTATCGTATTCATTTTTTCCACGTTATCATCTATCTTTTGGCTTCTTTTACCGAACAATCTCTCCACCCCTATCTTTACTCCTCTTTTTTTAATACGGTGAGCGGATCGACCCACTCGCCCTCTTTGGCTACACCAAAATGAAGATGTGCCCCAGTACAACGCCCCGTACTGCCTAAGCGGGCAATAATTTGTCCTTTATCTACTTTATCACCTTTTTTCACAAGTAAAGAAGAGTTATGAGCGTATTGGCTAACATAACCAAACCCGTGGGAAATAAGCACTACATTTCCCCAACTAGCTTTACTTCCCGCAAATGTTACCACACCTTTACCGGCAGCCCGTATCGGTGCTCCATAAGGACCATCTATGTCTATACCTTCATGAAATTCCTCCTTACTATGGTCAAATGGATTTTTGCGCACACCAAAATGTGAAGTAATATACCCATGGAAAGGCCAAGCTTCGGGTATAGCAAGTCGTTCTTCTACATCAAGTTTAAGCTTATCTATAGCCTTCGCCTGTGACGTTAAAAGAAGGTCCATTTTAACTAATTCTGCTTTTAAATCTTCAAGCGTATCTCTTTCTTTAAACATAGAAAGTTCCTTGCTCTGCCCCTTACATTGAATTACAGGTGAAACACTTTCTAAACAAACGTCTTTTTGACAATAGGAACATCTTGTTTGTCGAGCAGACAAACCCATGGTTAATAAAGTATAATTATCTAAGCCACGAGAGGCTTGCAAGGCCTTTAAAGTATCGTTTTCTGGGGACTTACTTAAACCCACTTTTGCTCTTACTTCGCGATCAATTTGCATTAAGCCCTCTAATTTATTTTGCATATCACCGGTCATGTCTTTTAGTTCTTTTATTTGCACAGCTTGTACCGCATTAACCTGCCGTAATTCTTGATATTCTTTAGCAATGTAATGCAAATAAAAATAACCACAAACGAAATACCCTACAGTCAAAACACAAGTAATGCAGATAACTGCACTAATTTTAACAAGCCACAAAGGGAAACTAATATTTTTAACTTCTTTCCCTTGGCAATGGGGAATCACCATCATTGTTAAATGTGTCGCCTTATTCCGTTTTCTATTTTTCTTTAATTGTTTTAGTTTAGAATAAAACTCATTTTTTAAATAATTAACGAATTTCATTGACTTCTAGGAGCCTCCGTCTTCTTAATTATCAAAAAATAGGAAATTCGATGGAATTATTATATTCGCTATACTTTGCCTAAATCCTGCCCAAATTAAAAATTTTTAAACTTTACCTTAAAATAATCACTTAATCAACAAAACCCAAAGCATTTCTAATCACCTTTTGCTCTTCAGCCGAAAGAGGATGTTTTGATTTACCTCTATTGATGTATTTGCAATATGTACGTGCATCATCACGACCAAAAATACTACTTATCACAACACCGTTATTTTCCTTATCTAATAAAGCCAAGGCGTAACTCAATTCACCACCGGTATCATCAAAAGCATCAAAACGTAATAGCCCCACTTTCTGAATACTTTTTTTACTTACATCTTCTACAACCTCTAAACGCTCACGGAAAATATTCATTTCAAATAAAACTTGTTGTAGCTTCTTGCTGTTTTCCAAAATTTTTTCTTCCAAATTTTCCCCCTTTACTCCGTCCACAAGCACCTTATATTTTTTTGTAGCCTTCTTCAAGCGAGTGATAGTTATCAAAAAAACGATCAATAAAACAAAAAAAGCTCCAGCCAAAGATAAAATAACTACGGGGGAATTTACTGAGAGCCACTTAAATATTTCCTCCATATTCCTAACCTCCTTGTATATTTGTCTATTCGACAAATACTTCCTTTAAAAAACAATTGTATTATTAATATAATACCTGTTTTTGCTAAAAAAAGAAACCCTGAAATATTTTAAGCTTAAAACAACTCCTAACCACATATAGAAAGTATAAACAAAACAGCCAAAATAAAAAGAACGGACTCTTAATTCAAATTAAGAGTCCGTTCCTAGCAGAACAACAGAAAAACGTTATTCCTTATTTTTTAGATGCTAAAGCCTGATACTTAACTCTAGCGGTATAACTTGTATGAAGAAGATGATGAGATTTTTCCCCTAAGGGTTTAACTAAATATTCTTCATAAAGAGTTTTCACAGCCGGATTTTCATGAGACTTTCTTAAAGGCATCCCTGCATCTTCCTTATAAATTGCTTTTGCCCTAAGAGCACGATAGTCTTCTTCTAAAGCCATTCTTTCCGGCCCACTAACGAGAGGTTGTCCGCCACCACCAACACAACCACCGGGACAAGCCATGATTTCAATAAACTGATAATCAGCCTCTCCTGCTTTGACTTTATCTAAAACTTTCCTCGCATTAGCCAAACCATGAGCAACAGCAACTTTAACTGTTCCTAAAGGTGCCAAATCAACACTAGCTTCTTTAACACCCTCCAGACCACGAACAGCAACAAAATCCAATTCTTTTAAGGTTTTTCCTGTAACTACTTCATATACAGTCCTTAAAGCAGCTTCCATTACCCCACCGGTTGCTCCGAAAAGCAATCCTGCACCGGTAGAGATACCCATCGGTTCGTCAAATTTGTCTTCAGTAAGAGTAGGAAAATCTATTCCCGCTACTTTAATCATTTTTGCCAGTTCTCTTGTCGTTAAAACAGCATCAACATCGGCAAAACCGCTATCCCGAAGTTCAGGACGCTGACGTTCAAACTTTTTGGCTGTACAAGGCATAATTGACACTGAGAAAATCTTTGCAGGGTCTACACCTATTTTTTGAGCATAATAAGTCTTGGCTAAAGCCCCAAACATCTGTTGTGGCGATTTAGCTGTAGACAGATTATCTAAAAACTCAGGGTAATTGTGTTCACAAAATTTAACCCAACCCGGACTGCATGAAGTTATTAACGGCAGTTTACCATCATTTTTTACTCTATCTAAAAGTTCATTTCCTTCTTCCAAAATCGTTAAATCTGCAGTGAAATCTGTATCAAAGACCTTATCAAAACCAAGTCTTTTTAAAGCAGCTACCATCTTGCCTGTAACAGAGGTACCAACAGAATACCCGAATTCTTCGCCAAGAGCTGCCCTAACTGCAGGAGCAGTCTGTACTACTACATATTTTTCCGGGTCATTAATTGCTTCCCAAACCAGGTCGGTATCATCTTTTTCTGTAAGTGCCCCTACAGGACAAACATTCACACACTGACCGCAGTAAACACAGTCAACTTCATCTAACAGATGATGAAAAGGTGGAGCAACAATACTTTCAAATCCTCTGTCCGTTGTACCTAAAACACCAACACCCTGCACTTCGTTGCAAACACTAACACAACGACGACAAAGCACACATTTATCAGGATTTCTAACAATTGCCGGTGAAGACACATCTTGTATAAATTCGGTGTTTTCGCCTTTAAAACGAACATCTGTTATCCCGAATTGTTTCGCCAATGCCTGTAACTCACATTTAGTATTGCGATCACAAGTTAAACATTCCATAGGATGATTAGAAAGAATTAATTCCACAACAGCCTTACGTGCTTCTCTAATTGCAGGTGTATTTGTCCGGACAACCATCCCTTCAGCTACGGGATATACGCAAGAAGCCTGTAGACCTCTCGCCCTTTCTACTTCTACCAGACAAACACGGCATGCGCCAATCTTATTAATTTCCTTAAGATAACACAAAGTGGGAATTTTTATCCCGGCCATACGTGCAGCTTCCAGCACAGTTATTCCTTCCGGTACCTGCACTTTTTGACCGTCTATCGTTATATTTACCATTTCCATGTTCCGGTCACACTCCTTACCTTTTTTGGTATTAGCTTATCCTTTCGAGATAGCTCCAA
Organism: Peptococcia bacterium; assembly: GCA_050951605.1. Lineage (GTDB taxonomy): Bacteria > Bacillota > Peptococcia > DRI-13 > DTU073 > DUTS01. The sequence continues at coordinate 172,358 of JBMNJJ010000003.1, forward strand.
ACTTACATTTTTCCATGCAGGCACCACATTTGATACATTTTTCAGTATCAATAACGAAAGGCTCCTTAACCTTACCGCTAATTGCATCAGCCGGACAATTTCTCGCACACAAACTACAGCCACGACATTTATCCGGGTCAATCTTATAAGATAATAAAGCACTACAAACACCTGCAGGACATTTCTTATCATAAATATGAGCTTCATATTCATGACGGAAGTACTTCAAAGTACTCAAGACAGGGTTGGGAGCTGTTTGACCGAGTCCACAAAGAGCAGCACTCTTTATAGTTCTCGCCAAAACTTCAAGGTTATCTAAGTCTTCAGGGGTACCTTTTCCTTCTGTAATTCTTGTTAAAATCTCTAGCATCCGTTTTGTTCCAATACGACAAGGCGGACACTTACCACAGGACTCATCTTGCGTAAATTCTAAGAAGAAACGAGCAATATCCACCATACAAGTATCTTCATCCATGACAATTAGTCCACCTGAACCCATCATCGAACCAACAGCTATAAGGTTATCATAATCAATCGGTGTATCGAGTAATTCAGCAGGGAGACAACCGCCGGATGGTCCACCGGTTTGAGCAGCCTTAAACTTCTTATCATTGAGTATTCCGCCACCAATATCATAAACAATCGTTCTTAGAGTAGTTCCCATCGGGACTTCAATCAAACCGGTATTTTTAATTTTCCCGGCAAGAGCAAAAACTTTTGTTCCTTTACTCTTTTCAGTACCCATAGAAGTAAACCATTCCCAACCATTTCTAATGATGTGGGGAACATTGGCATAAGTTTCTACATTATTAATAATAGTAGGCTTACCCCACAAACCGGAATTCGCCGGGAAAGGTGGTCTAGGTCTCGGTTCACCGCGCTTACCTTCAATAGAGGTAAGCAAAGCTGTTTCTTCACCACAGACAAATGCTCCGGCACCTAAACGAATATCCACATTAAAATCAAAGCCCATGCCAAAAATATTCTCACCTAAAAGCCCTAACTCACGAGCCTGTTTAATCGCTAATTTCAATCTTTCCACAGCGATAGGATACTCGGCACGTACATAGATATAACCTTGATTAGCACCAATTGCATATCCGGCTATAGCCATCGCTTCTAAAACAGCATGAGGGTCTCCTTCCAAAACACTTCTATCCATAAACGCACCGGGGTCACCCTCGTCAGCATTACAAACAACGTATTTTTGATCTCCTTTAGCATTATAAGCAAATTCCCATTTTCTCCCTGTAGGGAACCCGCCGCCACCACGTCCTCTTAAACCTGCTTTCTTTAATTCCTCAATAACTTCTAAAGGTGTCATTTCATGAAGAACCTTAGCTAAAGCAAAATATCCATCGCGAGCAATATACTCTTCGATTTTTTCCGGATTTATAATCCCGCAATTAGCTAGTGCTATTCTCTTTTGATGTTTAAAGAATTCAATATCATTAAATTCCTGAGTTTTAACCGTAGCACCAGGTTCACGATAAAGCAGGCGTTGAACGACACGCCCTTTTACAAAATGTTCTTCAACAATTTCTTTTATATCATCTTGACTAACCCGACAATAAAAAACCCCTTCAGGATAAACAACCATAATTGGTCCCAGATTACAAAATCCGAAACAACCTGTTTCAATAACTTGTATTTCTTTTTCGAGACCTTTATCTGCAAGTTCTTTTCTCAACCCGCTTATTACAAGCCGGCTGTCTGAAGAGGTACAACCAGTACCGGTACATACCAGTACATGAGAACGATAGAATTCCATGTTACTCCTCCTAACTAGCCTTACCGGCTTCTTATTTCTCTAAATTAACTAACCATTCCGTAATTGGCTGACCATTGATAATATGTTGTACAATTATTTTCTTAACATTTTCCGGGGTAACTTTACCATAAACAAAAGGATTCTTACCCTGTTCCGTAACCGTTACTAACGGTTCTAAATGACATAATCCCGGACAACCTGTCTGGGTAACATGAATATCAGTAAGATTGCGAGCTTGCAATTCACTTAACGCTGCATTTAAAACTGTTCTGGCCCCATTGGCAATACCACAGGTACCCATATGAACAGTTATCGTTGCTTTCCCTGTATCTTCCCTCAGAGATAATTCTTTTTCAGCCTTAGATTTTAATTTTTTTAAATCTTCTAAGGAACGCATTAACACACCCTCCTCCCTACTGTTTATCCTTATATTTGCTAATCACTTCGGCTATATCGTTAGTAGTCAATCTGCCATGAACATGCTCGTCCACCGTTAACACCGGGGCAAGACCACAAGCTCCTAAACAACGGCAAGCTTCCAGTGTAAACAAACCATCTTTTGTTGTTTCTCCTACCCTAATTCCCAATTGTTTCTCCAATTCATCCAAAATTAAGCCAGAACCTCTTACATAACAAGCTGTTCCCATGCAAACACTAATTTTATGCTTTCCTTTAGGTTGAGTACTAAAAAGAGCATAAAACGAGACTATGCCATAAATTTCACTCAAGGGAACCTCCATCTTTTCGGCGATATAAGCCTGAACATCTTCAGGTAAATATCCCAGCTTTTGTTGGATCGCATGCAAAATAGGAATCATTGAACCCTCTTGACCCTTGTATCTTTCGATAACACGGTCGATAAACTCAAACTTATCTTCTTTCTTTTCGCAATTGCTTTGACATTGGCAACCCATTTTTTGACCTCCTTACCTTACTATTATCTTAATTAATTTAATTTAACTAACAACTCTTACAAACATAGCCTTTGCACAATTAATCTCACTCTAGCCAAACTAACAGCACACATAAATATTATACAACTTTATATTACATAACAAAAGACTGAAACATTAAAATATATTATTGCAATCCTATTCTTATTTATAGTAACACTTTCAGAAAAGTTTTCAATAGAGAAAATCCTTGCACGCATATAAAGGCTACCCCATCATGTATTGATAGAGTAGCCTTTTACTCTGTATTGGCAGATACAAACAACTAATTATATTTAAAACAGCCCTTAGCTATATTTCTTCTTGAAAAAATATAGCTAAAACTCTATTGAAGTCATCATGATTATAATATTCTATTTCAATTTTCCCCTTACTACCTTTAGATTTAATACTTACTTTTGTGCCACATATTTCCCGAAGTTGTGTTTCAATATCTATAAGTTCAGGTGAAATTTTAGCCCTGGGCTTTTTCCTACCAGTCCTTTTCTTCTTCCCCTCGTTTATCTCTTTAACAAAACTTTCCGCTTCTCTTACCGTCATTTTTTTATAGATCATTTCGGCAGCCGCCTTAATTTGCTTTTCACTACCCTCAACTGTCAAAAGAGGTCGAACATGTCCTACCGTTAACTCACCAGTGCCAACTTGCTCAAGTATTAGCTCCGGCAAATTAAGTATCCTCACCATATTAGCAATAAAAGACCTGCTTTTAGAAACCTTTTGAGCGACTTGTTCCTGTGTATAATTAAATTCCGTTAATAACCTTTTATACGCTTTGGCCTCCTCTAAAGGATTTAAATCCTGCCGTTGAATATTTTCCACAAGCGCTATTTCCATTATTTGTTTATTTGTATATTCTTTTATCACCGCAGGTATTTTTTTCCATTCCAGGAGTTGACAAGCACGCCATCTTCTTTCTCCAACTACAAGCTCATATTTCCCCTCGGGGAGCTGTCGAACAACGATAGGTTGCACAACACCATGTTCTCTAATAGAAGCGGCAAGCTCTCTTAATTTTTCTTCATCAAAAACCCTGCGCGGCTGAAAAGTATTGGGGATAATAGCACTTACTTCAATTTCAGTAACTACCTCTTCATCCTCTGATGTGCCTGTAGCTGTTGGAATTAAAGCTGACAATCCTTTCCCTAAACCTGTCTTATTCACGTTCCAACACCTCCTTGGCCAAATCCATATATTGCTCTGCCCCTTTTGATTTAGGGTCATATAAGATTACAGGCAATCCATAACTAGGTGCCTCACTTAATTTTACATTACGAGAGATAATTGAACTAAACACCTTATCTTTGAAAAATTTTTTTACCTCATCCACTACTTCGATAGAAAGATTAGTACGAGCGTCAAACATTGTCAAAACCGCCCCGAAAATCTCCAAATCAGGATTTAAATGTCCCTTAACCAAATTTATTGTATTTATTAAAAGGCTTAAACCCTCTAAAGCATAATATTCACATTGTATAGGAATTAGGATACCTTCGGCAGCCGTCATTGCGTTCAAAGTAAGTAAACCTAAAGAAGGCGGACAGTCGATGATAATATAATCATACTCTGCCTCCACTGCCTGTAAAGCTCGCTTTAATTTGTATTCCCTAGACACTGCCGGCACTAACTCCACCTCAGCCCCCGCCAACTGTATTGTCGCCGGAATAACAAACAAAGTTTCTATAGCCGTAGTTTGAATTACATTATTCAAAGGCAGGTCATTAATTAAACAATCATAAATACAACGTCCCGCCTCCAATTCATTTATACCTAGACCACTTGTGGTGTTCCCTTGCGGATCTGTATCTACGACCAAAACCTTTTGCCCAAAAGTCGCTAAACAAGCACTCAAATTTATTGCTGTAGTCGTTTTAGCGACACCACCTTTTTGATTTGCAATTGCAATAATTTTACCCATTTAGTTACCCCCAGTACAAATTTCCCCGTCACTCTTTTATTTCCACGTGAATCTTTTTCTTCCTGCTTAAATTATAAATTATCTTTAATGAAAAATTTATGTCCCCCTTATTTCAAAAATGTTTCACGTGGAACAAAGAAACCCTTTCCTGGGGACCTCTCCCCTTTGTAGAAGATTCAAAAATATCACCATACTAAATCCGGACAGTCTTCCGGTTAAGAAATCCTTGTCTACTAAGGACATCCCGAACTATTTAAATTGGAACCTTTTTGACAAAATTGACCTATTTAAAGCAGGACATCTACTACTTCTTGCTTTAAGCAATCCGCAGATACTTGATTTCGTCCACGAGAAGGTCTCGAAATTCGCATACCTTTTTTCGTCAGGATATTTAGCACTATGCTATCTCGATGACCGCCATTTAAGGGTAATTTTAAAACATAGTTTTATTTTGCCATTAGCATGAATTTTAAGATTGAGGCAGTGTTCTTCTGCTGAGTAGTGATAAATGCAACAAAGTAATGTTTCACGTGAAACATTACTTTGTTTAATATCTATATTAATAACCTACTATTTGCCTTTGTTCTGTGGTTTATAAATTTGAAGCAAAATCTCAACATAATTAGTATAATTTTTCTCTCGCATTTTTACCTCAATACCTGCTTCTTTGATTGCTGTAACTGCCGACTTAAGTGTATTCAGATAAATTCTAATATCAGTTACTACACCCACTATTCTTTTCTTTTTTTTACTTTTTAATAAGCCCTCCTTTGCTGTAAGATGTTCCGCAATAAACAGCTCCGTTTCGCGCACATTAAGGTTCTGCTCGTAAATTAATTTAAGAACATAAGCTTGACTCTCTATATCAGGTAATCTCAAAAGAGCCCGAGCATGTCTTTCTGTAATAATATCGGTATTAATATCATTTTTAATTTGCGGAGGAAGTTTTAAAAGTCTAAGCTTATTAGCAATGGTAGATTGGCTTTTCCCAATTCTACGTGCCATTTCTTCCTGAGTGAGGTTAAATTCCTGAAAAAGTCTTTTATAACCCTCGGCCTCTTCAAAGTAATTTAAATCTTCTCTTTGTAAATTTTCGATTAGGGCTATTTCGGCAATTTCTTGATCTGACATTGCTCTAACTATTGCCGGTATAGTTTGGCGACCAATATTTTGTGAAGCCCTTAAACGTCTTTCACCCGCAATTAGTTCATAGTAATTTTCTTGTTGACGTACTAAAATAGGTTGAATTATGCCAAACTCTTTAATCGATTTGGCCAATTCTTCTAATTGAAAAGAATCAAAATATCTTCTCGGTTGATAAGGATTAGGTCTGATTAAATCAATCTCTATTTCCTTAATTTGTTCACATTTTTTTTCATTAACAAGGTTCCACATTCTTGATAAGGACTCACGAACCATAATGCCCCCTCCTTTTTCTCTTTAAAAACTCTTCGACCTTGTTAATGAAATCTCCTGCTAAAAATTTACTTTTTTGTCATTATTTTTTAAAGCGGTTTTTTATTTGGTATTCCCGGTCTACGCGGATATGTTCTGGGAGCTGAATTAACCTTCTGAATAACGATAATGGTTCTTAACCCCATTTGCTCCGGCAAAACAAAAGACTCTATCTTTAAAAGTTTGCCTCCTAGTTTTTTTATAGCCATACTAGCCTCCTGCCCTTCTTTTTGACCTTCTGTCCCTTTATAAGCCAAAAAAGTTCCGCCAACTTTAACAAAAGGTAAACAATATTCAACCAGTACCGGCAAACGAGCTACAGCCCTAGAAACTACCAAGTCAAATTTTTCTCTATATAATTTTGCCTGGCCTAGTTCTTCAGCACGCCCATGAACAGCTTTGATTTCTTCTAAACCAAGTGTTTTTAAAAGATATTTTAAAAAACCGACTCTTTTTTGTAAAGAGTCAACCAAAACCATAGCTAGAGAAGGGTAAATAATTTTAAGGGGGATTCCGGGGAACCCTGCTCCCGTTCCAAGATCTAGGACTTTTTCATGGCCTGTCCACTCATAAGCTTTTATCCCTAAAACAGAGTCATAAAAATGCTTAATCATTATTTCTTTTTCCGCAATAAGTGCTGTTAAGTTGAATTTTTTATTCCAACTAAGTAATTCATCTTTATAAATAGCGAATTGGCTTGTTTGTTGTGTAGTAAGAGAAAGCCCTAACTCAAGAAATAAATTAGGCAAATATTCATTAATCATTTTTCTTTTCACCTTTTCTTTTTTCAATTCTCCTTTTTTTCTCTAAATAAATCAACAGCACAGAAATATCCGCTGGCGAAACACCTGAAATTCGTGAGGCCTGTCCCACGGAAAGAGGTTTGATTTTACTTAACTTTTGGGCTGCTTCTACAGAAAGACCTTGTATTTCTAAATAATTAATTTCTTGAGGTAGTAATTTTTTTTCTAATTTATTAAATCTCTTTACTTGAGCTAATTGTTTTTTAATATAACCTTCGTATTTAATATGAATATCAATTTGTCTACTTACCTCTTTATTTAATTCTTCCACCAACCCATAATAAACCAAATCACTATAATTTATTTCCGGTCTTTTTAATAAGTCATAAAGAGATGTACTTTGCCGTAAACTTGCCGTTTTTTTCGCTATTAACATTTGCTCTACGTTTTTTGTCGTCGGAGTAACAACAACTTTCTGTAAGTAAGCTAAAGCAGTTTCTAACTGCTTCTTTTTTTCCTGAAAACGAGCATATCTTTCCGGGGAAACAAGTCCAATCTTCCAACCTATAGGAGTTAAGCGTAAATCCGCATTATCTTGACGAAGTAATAAACGATACTCAGCTCGTGAAGTCAACATCCGATAAGGCTCATTTGTCCCTTTTGTCACCAAGTCATCAATTAAAACACCAATATAAGCTTCCGACCGTTTTAAAATAAGTGGTTCTCTGTTTTTTAATTTAAGAGCTGCATTAATCCCGGCAAGTAAACCTTGAGCAGCCGCCTCTTCGTAGCCGGAAGTGCCATTAATCTGTCCTGCACAAAAGAGTCCCTTGAATTTTTTCGTTTCTAAAGTCGGTTTTAATTGTGTCGGGATAAGATAGTCATATTCTATAGAATAACCGGTACGCATCATTTCTGCTTTTTCCATACCTTTGATTGTCCGTAAAAAATCTAATTGCACTTCTTCCGGAAGACTAGTAGACATACCTTGAACATACATTTCAGTAGTGTTTAACCCTTCGGGTTCTAAAAATAATTGATGACGCTCTTTATCGGCAAAACGTACAATTTTATCTTCAATAGCCGGGCAGTATCTTGGACCTACACCTTCGATTGCTCCACTATAAAAAGAAGATTTATGTAGGTTTTCTCTAATAATGCGATGTGTTTCTTCATTCGTGTAGGTAAGATAACAAGGTACATTTAAATCATTCCCCTTTTCTGTAAGAAAAGAAAAAAAGTTTTCTTCCTCGTCACCATATTGTGCCGACATTTGATGAAAATTAAGAGTCCTTTGATCCACCCTCGGTGGTGTATCTGTTTTAAAACGTCCTATCTCTAGACCTAATTCTTTTAAATTATATCCAAGGTTAACTGAGGCTCGCTGTCCATTCGGGCCACCTGAGTAAGAAAGTTTACCTAAAAAAATTTTTCCTCTTAAATATGTGCCTGTACACAAAATAACCATGGGAGCCTTATAAATTGCCTCTGTTTCTGTAACAATGCCTTGTATTTCCTGCTTATTTCCGACAAGAATTTTTTCCACGAGAGCTTGTTTTACCGTAAGATTTTCTTGCTTTTGTAATACATGAGCCATTCTCCTTTGGTATGCATCTTTATCGGCTTGAGCCCGTAAAGCATAAACGGCCGGTCCCTTTCCCGTATTCAACATCCTTATTTGAATATAAGTCTCATCAATATTTCTACCCATTTCGCCACCAAGAGCATCTATTTCTCTAACTAAATTCCCTTTCGCCGGTCCCCCTATAGAAGGGTTACAAGGCATTAAAGCAATATTATCTAAATTTAAAGTGAATATCACTGTCTTACAACCCATACGAGCTGTAGCCAGAGCAGCTTCACAACCTGCATGTCCCGTTCCTATAATAATACAATCATAATGTCCTGCCTCATAATTCATATGAAACCTCCTCTCCCAATTTTTTATTTACCTAAACAAAACTGAGAAAAAATTTGATTAATTACCTCATCGTCTACCGTTTCTCCTGTAATTTCACCCAAAAAATCTAAACTAGTTTTTAAATCAATTATCACAAAATCGGAAGACAAATCCTTTAAAAGGCTATGTTGAGCACTTACTAAAGCTTGTTTGGCTTTGTCAAGTGCTGTTTTATGCCGAAGATTAGTTAATAAAACTTCATTTTTTATCTCCCAGCCTTCTCTAAAAAATATATTTTTTATCTCCTTTTCTAATTCCTGAATACCTATCCTTTCCGTAGCTGAGATTAACAAAACATTATAATTAACCAGTTTTTCTTTAACCTTTTCTATAATATTCCTTTCTTCCTCTTCTACCAAATCAATTTTATTCCCTAAAATTAATACTTTTTCAGGTGAAAGTTCACTAAGAAAAGCTTGATCTTCCGGAGTTATACCTAAATTTAAATCTAAAATATATAAAACCAAATCTGCTTGGGCAATAATTTCTTTTGTTTTTTGTACACCAATCTTTTCCACCAGGTCTTCAGGTTCTCTAATTCCGGCTGTATCAATTAACAAAAGGGGAATACCACCCAGATTATAATATTCCTCAATTGTATCCCTTGTTGTACCCGGAACATCTGTAACAATTGCTCTTTTAGTTTTTAAAAGTGTATTCAACAAACTAGATTTACCCACATTAGGCTTGCCTATCAAAGCAACCTTTAAGCCTTCTCGAATAATACGACCACTAGTAAATGAGTGGAGAATCTTTTTAATCTTTTCTTGAACCTTAGTCAAACGCTTTATTATTACTTCTTGACTTAAACGTACAAAATCTTCTTCAGGAAAATCAAGGTCTGCCTCTAAATAAGCGATTATTTCTAAAATTATTTTTCTACATTTTTCGACTTCTTGTGACAAAAGGCCTTGTAAATGACTAGCTGCAGCACTTACTGCCGTTTCTGTTTTAGCATTAATCATTTCCATAATTGCTTCAGCTTGTACTAAGTCAAGACGTCCATTCAAAAAAGCCCTTTTACTAAATTCTCCAGGCTCAGCAAGTCTAGCCCCTGCCTTTAAAACCAACTCCAGTACCTTTTTCAGAATCATGCTTCCACCATGACATTGTAGTTCCACAACATCTTCTCCCGTAAAACTGCCCGGTCTCCACATCGTTAAAGCTAAGGCCTCATCTACAAGTTGTTTTTCTTCATCAAAAATATAACCGTAAGTTATCCTATATGTTGCTTTATCTTTTATTTTTTCACCACTTTTACTTTTAAAAACTTTATCCGCGATTTCAGCAGCGTCAATCCCTGAAATACGAATAATCCCCACTCCTGCGGGTCCATAAGCTGTAGAAATTGCCGCAATTGTCTCTTCCCCCATTCTTTCACCTCCAAAATAATCATACCTCACCTTTATCTTTAACCAAGAACTTTATTTTAAATTATTTAAAGCAAAGAAAAAGTTAGCCTAATTTTAACCGAGCTAACTTTCTACAGATCCATTTTCGGATGTAATACCTTTTAAATAATTTAAATTTTTTTAATTATAACTCTACGAAAAGGGTCGTCGCCTTCACTTATAGTTTGTACAAACTCTTCATCTTGTAAAGCTGTATGGATAATTCGTCTTTCTTGCGGATTCATAGGTTCAAACACTACCTTCCGCCCGGTTTTTTGCACCTTATCTGCCATTTTATGAGCCAGTTTTGTTAAAGTTTCTTCTCGCCGTTGACGATAACCTTCTACATCAAGAATTATTTTTATTCTTTCTTTATTGTTTCCTAACTGATAATTATACTTGTTAGCAACTAAATTAGTTAAATATTGTAATGCATCTAAAGTATCACCACGTCTGCCTATCAAAATACCTAATTTTTCTCCTTCAAAATTTATTTTAATATAATCATTATCCGATACAATATCCATTTCTACAGTAAGACCCATTTGTTGTATTACTTCTTCTAAAAATTTTTTTGTTAGAGAAAGAGAATCTATTTTAGGTAATACTTTAATTTTAGCCATTTTATTACCTAAAATCCCTAAAAACCCTTTACTCGGCTCCTCTAAAACTTCTATTTCCACTTCATTTTTAGTTAAATTTAACTTTTGTAAACCTATTTCTAGCGCTTCTTCAACGGAACGAGCAGATATCTCAATACTATTCATTTACTTCACCAACTCCTCCTTTAAGCAATCCTGGTCGACGATTAATAAGAATTTGCTGTATTATCCCGGTAAGACTATAAAATATCCAATATAAACAAAGCCCCGCCGGAAACTTTGTACTCATCCAACCAATTAAAATGGGCATAAAATAAAGCATTGTATTTTGTGTTGCCTTAGCTTGAGGATTGTTTTTATTATTAGCACTAGCCATAGATACTTTTGATTGTAAATAAGTTGCAATTCCTACGAGCACAGGCAAAATCATATAAGGGTCTGGATTTTTTAAATGAGGAACCCAAAAAAAAGCAGCTCCTAAATCAGTATATTGAAACTGTCGTAATGCTTGAAATAAAGCAATGATAATTGGCATTTGAATCAATAAAGGCAAACAACCGGCCATCGGATTTACATTGTTTTTCTGATATAATTTCATTACTTCTTGGTTAGCTTTTTCGGGATTCTTTTTATATTTTTTTTGAACTTCTGCAATCTGTGGTTGTATTTCTTGCATTTTCCTGGTCGAAATTAATTGTTTATTATTTAGAGGGTATAAAATCAACCTAATTAACAATGTCAAGATTAAAATAGCTAGGGCATAACTAGGTATTCCTATTCTTACTGTAATGCTATATAAAAATTCTAATAATATTACAACACCATTTATTAAAGACTGCCACAAATTAATTCCTGTTACAAAGCTAAAGCTGTAACAGGCTCACCTCCTTTTTACTTTACAGGATCATATCCGCCCGGATGCCAAGGATGACATTTAACAATTCTTTTTATTCCCAAAAAACAACCTTGTCCAACCCCATATTTTTTAATAGCATCTATAGTATATTGTGAACAAGAAGGATAAAATCTACATGTTGCTCCTTTAAGTGGCGAAAGATACTTTTGATAACTTTTTAACAAAAACAAAGCTAGTTTTTTCATTTGATATCACTACTTTGATATTTTTTTTCGATTAAACCGGCTTTTTTTAAAAGTTTACCCATACTCTTTTCCACATCCCGAAAAGAAATTCCTTTAATTTTTTTACGTGCTACAAAAATAATATCTACATCTTGCACAATAAACTGAAGATATGGTATCAATGCGGCTCTCATTTTTCGCTTTATTTTATTACGGCTAACAGCAGAACCTAACCTCTTAGAAACCGAAAAACCTATTCTAGGATTACCGGAAAATTGTTTTTTTACCCGAAAATAAATATAAAGTACCAAATAAGAATCAGCCATTGAACGCCCATACTTATATATTTTCCGAAAATCATCATTTTTTTTCAAACGATATCTTTGCGGTAACAAAATTGCCTCCTAATATAATCATAAGGCCACTTTAAGCGGCCTTATGCAGATAGTTTTTTTCTTCCTTTTGCTCGTCTACGCTTGATGATTGCTTTTCCACCTCGTGTTTTATTTCGTTTTAAAAATCCATGCAATCTTTTATGTTTACGATTTTTCGGTTGATAAGTCCTTTTCATATTTTAACCCTCCTTAAAATAAGACTATGCTATTTTTTATTTAATAATTTAACTGCTACTTTATATAGCAAAGCTTTTCATGTGTCCTAAATTATAAAACAGGAAAACTTCCTTGTCAAGAAAACATACTCAGTAAATTTTCTTCACTTACTAAAAAAGTAGGGGCTTCTGTTTTTATAAACAATTTTTCTTGTGGATAAATTATTTTTTTGTTGATAACTTTCTTGTATTTTGATAATATATTTAGTAATTAAGGATTTTTTAACTTGAGTTGTCCACAATTTGTGGATAATACTGTGGATAAGCTGTGGTTATTTTCTAAATAACACCAACACAACCCAGGAAAACTGGTTTTTTTTATCAATAAAAAAAATAACATAATGTTCTTCAGGAGGTTCCTTTATATGGTAAAAGATTATTTAACTGAAACATGGCAAGCAATTTTAACTCAATTACAGAATAAATTATCCAAACCGAGTTTTGACACTTGGCTAAAATCTACATATTTATCATCTATAAATAATAATCAATTAACTATTGTTGTCCCTAATGACTTTGCTAAAGATTGGTTAGAAAATAACTATTATTCTATTATTAAAGAAAAAGCTAGTGCTGTCTTAAATAAAGAAGTATCTCTCATTTTTGTTACACCCGAAAGAAAAAATGATTATCAAACTTTGAATAATAATAAAATACTAAAAAATTCCGTGAATAGTTTAAATGAATCAAATAATTATGGTTTAAGTACTTTAAATCCTAAATATATTTTCGAAACTTATGTAATTGGTAATAATAATCGTTTTGCACATGCTGCTTCTTTAGCTGTTGCCGAATCTATTGCTAAAGCTTATAATCCACTATTTATTTATGGAGGGGTAGGATTAGGAAAAACCCATCTCATGCATGCTATTGGTAATTATGTTTTAGAGCATCATCAAAATCACCGTGTTTTATATGTTACTTCAGAAAAATTCACTAATGAACTTATTAACGCTATCCAAAATAATACGACAATCGAATTTCGTAAAAAATACCGTAATATTGACGTTTTACTTATTGACGATATTCAATTTTTGGCTAAAAAAGAAAGTACTCAAGAAGAATTCTTTCATACTTTTAATACTTTACATGAAGCCAATAAACAAATTGTTATTTCCAGTGATCGTCCACCAAGAGAAATTCCTACTTTGGAAGATAGATTAAGGTCTCGTTTTGAATGGGGGTTAATTACTGATATTCAACCACCGGATTTAGAAACTCGTATTGCAATTTTAAGAAAAAAATCCGAAATGGAAAATATTAAAATTCCTGATGAAGTTATCCTTTATATTGCTAATCGTATTCAATCAAATATCCGTGAATTAGAAGGGGCATTAATTAGGGTTATTGCTTATTCTTCTCTCGGTAATCGAGATATTACGATGGACCTTTGTATAGAAGCACTTAAAAAAATCATTCCAACTGCTCAACCTAAAATAATTACTCCGGATTTAATTAAAACTGTTGTTGGTGAACACTATAATTTAAAATTAGATGACTTTAAAACAAAAAGGAGAACCAGAGATATCGCTTTTCCCCGTCAAATTGCCATGTATCTCTGTCGTGAATTAACAGATTTATCTTTACCTAAAATAGGTGACGAATTTGGAGGTAGAGATCATACTACAGTAATTCATGCTCACGAAAAAATAGCTTCTGATAGTAAAAAAAATCCGCAATTAGAAATGACTATTAATAAATTAATTGAAACAATTAAAAAAGGTTAATTGTGTATAAAACTATGTATAACCTGTGCTTAAACTGTGTATATATTTTTATTTCTCTTTTTGAACTGGATAATGTGGACAGATTAAATTGCTTGTCCACATTTTATTAAGTCAAAAATAACTTTATACGATATACTATAAGATAAGTTTTCCACATTTCCACAGCCTCTATTACTACTACTACTATTTTTATATTATTATTAATTAATAGGGAGGTAACCATAATGAAAATTACAGCAACAAAAGAAAACCTTTTATTTGGGGTTTCTGCTGTACAAAAAGCCGTGAGTAACAAAACTACATTACCAATTCTTACTTGTATTAAATTAGAAGTACAAAATGAAAAACTATATTTTTCGGCTACTGATTTAGAAATTGGTATTCAATGTTATGTACCCGTTGAAGTAATTGAAGAAGGAATAACAATAATACCTGCAAAATATTTTACTGAAATAGTACGTAAATTACCTAATTCCTTAATAACTTTAGAAACGATCAATGATAATGAACTTGTTATAAAATATGAAAAGTCTCAACTGAATATTAAAACTTTATCTGCTGACGATTTTCCAAAATTACCTAATGTTGATGATGGTGATAAATTACAAATTTCTGCAGCTGAACTTAAACAAATGATTAAGCAAATAGTTTTTGCTTGTAGTATAGACGAAAGAAGGCCACTTTTTACCGGGGTTCTTTGTGAAATAGAAAATGAACAATTAAGAATGGTTAGTACAGATACACATCGTTTAGCTTTAAAACAAGGAAAATTAAAAAAAGGTGTGCAAAAATCGCGTAGTTTTATTATTCCGGCTAAAATTTTATCAGAATTAGGTCGTTTGATTCAAAATGAAGAAGATATTTGTTATTTTAATATTTCTAAAAACTTGGCCACTTTCATGATTGATAATATTCTTGTAATTTGTAGGTTACTTGAAGGTCAATTTCCTAATTATCGACAAGTGATACCTACTCAATATAATTTAAAGATAAAAACTAAAACCGATTTACTATCTAAAGCAGTAGAAAGAATATCTCTTTTTTCTTTAAATAGTGATACAAATACAATTCAGATTAAGATAGAAAATAATTTAATGACTATTTTTTCACAATCTGAATTGGGGCAAGGATATGAACAAATAGCTATTGAGAATGAAGGTGAACCAGTAGAAATCGCTTTTAATTTTCGTTATCTTTTAGATGTATTTAAGGTTCTTGATGAAGAATTTTTAACAATTGAGTTTACGGGTTCTTTAAGTCCTGGGATTGTTAGACCTGTAGATAATGATAATTTTCTTTACTTAATTTTACCGGTTAGGTCTTAAAGAGGAGAGGACTATTTCTTGTATCTTGAAAATTTTTCTTTAATTAATTATCGTAATTACGAAAGTTTAAAGATTAATTTTTCTGAACAAATTAATCTTTTTAGTGGTTCGAATGCCCAAGGAAAAACTAATTTGCTAGAAGCAATATATTATTTAGCTATTGGTAGAGCTTATCGTTCTATTCGTGAAGATCAATTAATTAAATGGGGGAATGACCATTTTTTAATTAAGGGTAAAGTTAAAAATAAAGCGGGTCATGTTAATTTAGAAGTAATATTATATGGTTCTAAACAATTAAATAAAACAAAAAAAGTAAAAAAGATTAAAAAGGAATTAAAAGTAAATGGAATTAAAATCAGAAGAATGGCTGATTTTTTTGGAAATTTAACGGCAGTCCTTTTTTGCCCGGAAAGTTTAAATATTGTTAAAGGTGCTCCCACAGAACGACGTAAATTATTAGATAATGATATTTCTCAAGTAAGTCCAAGTTATTTTCTTCAATTACAGCAATATAATCAAATGTTAAAACAACGTAATTATCTTCTTAAAAAAATTATTAAATCTGGACTTGGTTTTGATGAATTAGAAATCTGGGACTTTCAATTAAAAAAAATAGGAGAAAAAATTATTAAAAAAAGATTACAAGTATTAGAAAAATTAACTCCTTTAACTAGATTAATGCAGAGAAAATTAACCGGTGGTCGTGAAAATTTAGAATTTAAATATTTTTTTAATAGAGTAAAAGAAATTAAAAATGGTGATAATCTAAAAAGCATCTTTAGTGAGGAAATTAAAAAAGTTAGAAAAAAAGAATTAGAGAGAGGAATAACTTTATGGGGTCCCCATCGTGATGATTTTTTACTTACTTTAAATGGGATTAATCTTAAATTATATGGATCCCAAGGTCAACAACGTACTGCTGTTTTAGCTATTAAGTTGGCTGAATTAGAATTTTTTAAAAGTGAATCAGGTGAATATCCGCTTTTACTTTTGGATGATGTTCTTTCAGAATTGGATCAAGAAAGAAGAGAATATTTATTTGATATAATTCAAAGTAAAGCAATTCAATGTTTTATTACGACAACTGAAGATATTAAACCCTTTTTAAAAAATAAAAACAATTTTGTTAGTTTTTATATAAAAAATGGCGTTTTAAAATAAACAATGATAAGATATAAGGTGTTTGAAAGAAGGAGGTTAAAAAGTGTTTTTACATCTTGGTGAGGAACAATTAGTACTTAGTAAAGATATTATTGGTATTTTTGATTACAATTTAGTAAAAAAAAGCAGGGATACTAAAGAATTTATAGAAATTGTTACCGATGAAATGGTTATAGAAAAAATAAGTAAAAATAAAGAAATTAAAAGTTTTATAATCACTAAAGATAAGGTTTTTCTGTCACCTATTTCTTCTTTAACATTACAAAAAAGAGCGTCTGATGTTTCTTATCAAAATAATTAAATAATTATAAACGTGTTCTTTAAATATTTTTATGAATGTATTTAGTGATTGAAGGAGTGGCAAGGTTGGAAAATAATAAAGAAAATTATAATGCTAGCCAAATACAAATATTAAAAGATTTGGAAGCAGTAAGATTACGTCCTGGTATGTATATAGGTAGTACAGGTCCTCGGGGTTTACATCATCTTGTTTATGAAATCGTCGATAATAGTATTGATGAAGCGATGGCTGGATATTGTGATAAAATAGAAGTTAATATTTATCCTGATAATATTATTTCTATTATCGATAATGGGAGAGGAATTCCTGTCGAAATACATCCGGAAACAGGTCGACCAGCTGTGGAAGCAGTTTTAACTGTCTTACATGCCGGTGGTAAATTTGGTGGCGAAGGCTATAAGGTTTCCGGAGGACTTCATGGTGTTGGTGCTTCCGTAGTTAATGCTTTATCTGAATGGTTAGAGGTAGAAATAAGACGTAACCAGAAGGTTTATTATCAAAAATATGAACGAGGAAAAGCTGTTACTAATTTACAAGAAAAAGGTAAAAGCAAAGGAACTGGTACTAAAATAACTTTTAAACCAGATGATTTAATTTTTGAGGAAGTAAATTTTAGCTTTGATGTATTAAGTCATAGATTACGTGAATTATCTTTTCTGAATAAAGGTTTAAAAATTTATTTAAAAGATCAACGTACTGGGCAAGAAACAGTTTTTCATCATCAGGGCGGAATTATTGATTTTGTTAAATATTTAAATAAAAATAAAAATGTGTTACATCTTAAACCTATTTATTTAGCTAGTGAAAGAGAAGACACACAGTTTGAGGTTTCTATTCTGTATAATGACAGTTATACTGAAAATCTTTATTCTTTTGCAAACAATATTCATACCACAGAAGGCGGAACTCATGAAGCTGGTTTTAAATCAGCTTTGACACGGGGAATTAATGACTATGCTCGTAAAAAAAATTTACTGAAAGAAAACGAGGAAAATTTATCTGGGGAAGACGTTAGGGAAGGTATGACAGCTATAATTTCCGTGAAAGTAAAAGAACCTCAATTTGAGGGTCAGACTAAGACAAAATTAGGCAATAGTGAATTAAGAGGTTTAACGGAAACTGTAGTTAGTGAAGGTTTGACTATATTTTTAGAAGAAAATCCTGCTGTAGCTAAAAAAATTGTGGAAAAAGCTATTCATGCAGCTAAAGCTAGGGAAGCCGCACGTAAAGCAAGGGAATTAACACGTCGGAAAAATGCTTTAGAATCAACTACTCTTCCTGGTAAATTAGCTGACTGTTCAGTAAGAGATCCAGCCATGTCCGAACTTTATTTAGTGGAAGGTGATTCGGCTGGTGGATCTGCTAAATCAGGTCGAGATCGTCGCTTTCAAGCTATCCTTCCTTTACGCGGCAAAATTATTAATGTGGAAAAAGCACGTTTAGATAAAATTTTGGCGAATGAAGAAATTAGGGCCATGATTACTGCAATTGGGGCGGGAATTGGTGAAGATTTTGACATTAGTAAGGCACGTTATCATAAAATAGTGATTATGACTGACGCGGATGTGGATGGTTCACATATTCGTACACTTTTGCTTACGTTTTTTTATCGTTATATGCGTCCTTTAGTGGAAGCAGGATATATTTATATTGCTCAACCCCCTCTTTATAAGGTAAAAAAAGGAAAAGAGGAAGTTTATCTTTATTCCGACCGGGAATTAGAAGAAACAACAGAAAGTTTAGGTAAAAGTAATTACAGTATTAGTAGGTACAAAGGTTTAGGGGAAATGAATCCAGAACAATTATGGGAAACAACAATGAATCCGGAAAAGAGAACAGTTTTGCAAGTAAGTGTAGAAGATGCAATGGTTGCTGATGAAATTTTTACTATTTTAATGGGAGAAAAAGTAGAACCACGGCGTGAGTTTATTTATCTTCATGCCAAGCATGTTCGTAATTTGGATATTTAAGGTGCAAATTGTTTTTAGTTATTTGTTTGAATGGGGTGTGAATTAGTGGAAACATATAAAGAAGGTAAGATTGTACCTGTGGAATTAGAAGAAGAAATGAAAAAGTCGTATATAGATTATGCGATGAGTGTTATTGTGGGGCGGGCTCTTCCTGATGTAAGAGATGGTCTTAAACCGGTTCACCGAAGAATTCTTTATGCGATGCATGAGTCAGGTATGACCGCTGATAAACCTCATAAAAAGTCGGCTCGTGTGGTCGGGAATGTTTTGGGACGTTATCATCCTCATGGTGATACAGCTGTTTATGATGCAATGGTGCGTTTAGCTCAGGACTTTTCTACAAGATATATGTTGGTTGATGGACAAGGTAACTTTGGTTCTATTGATGGTGATTCGGCGGCGGCGATGAGGTATACAGAAGTTCGTATGTCTAAAATTACGGCAGAACTTTTAAAGGATATCGAGAAAGAAACAGTAGACTTTGTGCCTAACTATGATGAGTCATTAGAAGAGCCATCTGTTTTACCCTCCAGGATGCCTAATTTATTAGTAAATGGTTCAGCCGGTATCGCGGTAGGAATGGCTACTAATATTCCGCCTCATAATTTGGGAGAGGTTATTGACGGAGTTATCGCCCTGATTGAAAATCCACAAATTTCTATTGCTGAGTTGATGAAAATTATTAAAGGACCTGATTTCCCTACAGGAGGAGTTATTATGGGGAGGTCCGGAATTAAAAAAGCTTATGAAACAGGTAGAGGTTCAATTAAAGTTAAAGCTGTTTCTCGGATTGAAAAAATGCAAAGTGGGAAAATGCGGATACTGGTGACAGAGCTTCCTTATTTGGTGAATAAGGCTAGATTAATCGAAAAAATGGCGGAGTTAATTAAGGAAAAGAAGATAGACGGAATTACGGCTTTACGAGATGAATCGGATCGTACGGGGATGCGCATTGTGATTGAATTAAGAAAAGATGTCAACCCACAAGTTTTACTTAATCAATTATATAAACGAACCCAGTTAATGAATAACTTTGGTGTAATTATGCTGGCTTTAGTGGATGGTGTACCTAAGGTTTTAAATTTAAAAGAAATGCTTTATTATTATTTAGAACATCAAAAAGATATTGTCGTACGCCGTACACGTTATGAATTGCGTAAAGCTGAAGATAGATTGCATATTGTGGAAGGTTTAAAAATAGCGATTGACCATATTGATGAGGTTATTCGCCTTATTAGGCAGTCTCCTAATATTGCCACGGCTAAAGAAAATTTAATTGCTCGCTTTGCTCTTTCTGATAAACAGGCTCAAGCGATTGTGGATATGAAATTGGGTAAATTGTCCGGTTTGGAAAGGGAAAAATTAGAAGAAGAATATAATGAATTGGTTGCTCGAATTGCTTATTTAAGAAGTGTTCTCGCTGATGAAAGATTAGTTTTTAAAATAATTAAAGAAGAATTAACAGAGGTAAAAAATAAATATCAAGATGAACGACGTTCACAGATCAGTTTGGTCGAAGGCTCTCTAGAAATAGAAGATCTAATTGCTGATGAGGATGTTGTAATTACGATAACTCATGGTGGTTATATTAAACGCCAATTGATTAGTGTTTATCGTAATCAAAAACGTGGGGGTAAGGGTGTTACAGCACTTACCACTAAAGAAGAAGATTTTGTGGAACACCTTTTTATTACAACTACTCATCAAAATCTGCTTTTCTTTACGAATAAAGGAAAAGTATATCGGAAAAAAGTGTATGAAATACCTGAAGCGAGTCGTCAGGCTAAAGGGACGGCTATTGTTAATTTGTTATTTATCACGGGAGAAGAAAAAATTACTGCCGTTATTCCCGTGCGTGAATTTGAGGAGGAACAATATTTAGTTACGGCTACACAAAAGGGTATTGTGAAAAAAACAAGTTTGCCGGCAT
This sequence comes from Peptococcia bacterium, assembly GCA_050951605.1. GTDB lineage: Bacteria > Bacillota > Peptococcia > DRI-13 > DTU073 > DUTS01. Next base: position 193,252 of record JBMNJJ010000003.1, read on the forward strand.
ATGATACGAGTAGAAAAGATGGCATTATCGCTCTCACTTTAGATGATGATGATGAATTAATTGGTGTAAAACTTACTAGTGGTGAAGATGATGTTATTTTAGCAACAAAACAAGGTTTAGCGATTAGATTCTCGGAAAAAGATGTACGTAGTATGGGACGTACTGCTCGTGGTGTTAAGGGAATCACTTTGCAAAAAGGTGATTATGTTATTGGAATGGATATTTGTAGAGATGAGGCTACTTTGTTAGCGGTTACGGAAAAAGGTTATGGAAAGAGAACTGTACTTACGGAATTCCGTACACAAAGGAGAGGTGGTAAAGGAGTAATTGGGATGAATTTAACTCCTAAAACCGGTGCTCTTGTAGGGATTAGAATTGTTGATGAAGAAGATGAAATTATGCTCATTACTTTAGAAGGAATTATGATTAGAATTTCTGTGGCAGATATTTCCGTGATGGGACGAGCAACACAAGGCGTAAGAGTAATGCGCATGAGTGAAGATGATAATTTTGTAGCTTTAGCAAGAGTTGTAAAAAATGAGGATGAATAAAAAGAAGGACTATTGTTATTTTCTTAAAAATAGTGTAAGATACAACATAAATTCATCATACAGGATATAGGAGGAAAACGAGTTGAAAGTTTTAGTAATTAATTGTGGTAGTTCTTCGCTTAAATATCAATTATTTGATATGGAGAATGAACAAGTAATGACCAAGGGCTTGGTAGAAAGAATTGGCTTACCTGGTTCTGTTTTAAATCATCAAGTCGGTGACAAAAAAAAGGTAATTGAAGCCGAAATACCTAATCATGAAAAAGCAGTTTCTCTGGTGATGGAAGCAATAGTAAATCCGGAATACGGAGTTCTTAAATCAATGAATGAAATTTCAGCGATTGGACATCGTGTTTTGCATGCCGGTGAGGACTATTCAGATTCTGTGCTTATGTCAGAAAATGTGATGAAATCCATAAGGAAAAATATAGAGTTAGGGCCACTTCATAACCCGCATAATATTACGGGGATTGAGGTCTGTGAGCGTCTTATGCCGGGGGTTCCGCAGGTATGTGTGTTTGATACCGCATTTCATCAAACAATGCCGAAAAAGGCTTGTTTATATGGAATACCTTACGAATATTATCAAAAATATAAAATACGTAAATATGGTTTTCACGGAACTTCCCATCGCTTTGTTTCTGCTCAAGCCGCAAAATTTTTGGGACGTTCTACGGAGGGCTTTAAAGTAATTACTTGTCATCTGGGAAATGGCTCCAGTATTTCTGCCGTTAAGGATGGCAAGTGTGTGGATACGACGATGGGTTTAACGCCTTTAGAAGGTTTAATGATGGGTACACGTTCCGGAGATTTAGATCCTACCGTTGTTACGTTTTTAATGAAAAAAGAAGGTTGGAGTTGTGATGAGGCTAACGAATTTTTAAATAAAAAATGTGGTGTGCTTGGTTTTTCCGGTGTAAGCAGTGATTTTAGAGATGTTGAAGCTGCGGCCCAAAAAGGCAATAAGAGGGCGGAACTGGCCTTAGACCGGTTTGCCTATGTCGTTAAAAAATATATAGGTGCGTATGTGGCAGTATTAAACGGTGCTGATGCCTTGGTCTTTACGGCAGGCTTAGGTGAAAATTCAGCTAGTATGCGCGAAAAAATTTGCCAGGATTTAAATTATCTGGGAATAGAAATTGATGCAGAGAAGAATAAGGTGCGTGGGCAAGAAGCCCTTATTTCTAGTGATACGGCAAAAACTAAGGTTTTAGTTATTCCTACGAATGAAGAGCTGATGATTGCTCGTGATACCTACGAAATTGTAAAGAAAAATAAGTAAATTCATCTGAAGCAAAAAAGATGAATTAATCACTTGCCAGAAAGACTTTTTTGTCATAGAATAGAATAAAAATGTTAAAGTAATGTGCGAGGAAAGGGAAAAGTAAACGATTAAGTCTTGATAAGAGAACTGGTGGTTAGGTGCAAACCAGTAAGACTAATTGTTGAATTCCGCCCTGGAGCAGAAGGTGAAGAGCCTTACGGTTATCTGTCCGTTATCCAGAATAATGAAGTGGGTTTTAAAAACCAAGTGGGGTGGCAACACGGGAATAAACTCTCGTCCCTAACCTGAGAATAAGGTTAGAGGCGAGAGTTTTTTGTTTTATGGAAATAAATTTTAATTATAAAAATTTTTAAAGTAAATAAGGGGGAAGAAAAATGCACAAAAAACAATTATTAATGATTCCAGGACCGACGAATGTACCTGATAAAGTTTTGCATACTCTTGGTACTCCGGCTGTGGGTCATCGTACACCAGAATTTTCACAAGTTATTAAAGAAGTCACGGAACGTCTACAAGCTATCTATCAGACGAAAAATGATTTATTTATTTTAACTTCTTCCGGGACAGGAGCCATGGAAGCAGCAGTAGCAAATTTTGTTAATGCTGGTGATAAAGTTTTAGTGATGGAAAATGGTAATTTTGGGGAACGCTGGGTGAAGCTGAATACTCGCTATGGAGCTGATGTAGAGGTAATTTCCGGAATATGGGGGGAAAGGGCTAATCCGCAAGCTTTGCGGGAAAGAATAGAGAAAGATGTAGAGCAAGAAATTAAAGTAGTTTTTGTCACCCATAATGAAACCTCGACAGGAGTGACAAATGATATTAAAGCGCTAAGAGAGGCTTTAGGTGACCATCCGGCTATTTTTATTGTCGATGCTATTAGTGGGATGGCGGTATCTCCTTTGCCTGTGGATGAATGGCAACTTGATGTAGTGGTTAGTGGTTCTCAAAAAGCATTTATGATTCCACCGGGACTTGCTTTTATTAGTGTGAGCCCTAAAGCTTGGGACGTTAGTGAAAAGGTGACTACACCTCGCTTTTATTTTGATTTGCAGGCGGCACGTAAATCTTATAATGGGAAATATACTACACCTTATACGCCCTCGACTAGTTTAATTCTCGCTTTACGGGAAAGCTTAAAGATGATTGAGGAAGAAGGACTAGAAAATATTTACCAACGTCATAATTATTATAAAACATTAGTTAGAACGGCGGCTAAAGCTTTAGGCTTAGAATTGCTTACTAGTGAAGAAGCAGCCTCTAGCGGAGTTACCGCGATTAAAAAACCGGGTAATCTTGATCCACAACAGATTACAAAGATTATGCGCGAAAAACATCAGGTAATTATTGCGGGTGGACAAAATAAATTAAAGGGCAAGATTTTCCGGATTGGTCATTTAGGTTATGTTGATGTTAATGATATTATTGTGGCCATTGCTGCTCTAGAAAGAACTTTAAAAGAATTAGGTTGGGAGTTTCAATTAGGGCGTGGTGTAGCTGCAGTTCAGGAGTTATTGGTGAAAGGGGAGAAGTAAGGTGAAAATACTTATTTGTGATAAAGTATCAACAAAGGGAATTGAGGTTTTTGAGCAAGACCCGGAGATAGAAGTTGATGTGAAATTAAAGTTGTCGGAAGAGGAGATTTGTAAGATTATTCCTGAATATCATGCTGTTGTAGTGCGTAGTCAAACAAAAATTACGAAAAAAATATTAGAACAGGCCAAACAGTTAAAGGTTGTAGGTAGAGCAGGGGTAGGGATTGACAATATTGATGTAGAAACAGCTACTTTAAAAGGTATTGTCGTTGTTAATACTCCCGATGGTAATACGATTTCGGCGGCTGAACATACGATGGCAATGATGCTAGCTTTAGCTCGTCATATTCCGCAGGCCGATCATTCTTTACGGCAAGGGGAGTGGAATCGTTCTAAATTTGTGGGGGTAGAATTGCGTAATAAAACTTTAGGAATTATCGGTTATGGCAAAATTGGTTCAGAAGTAGGGAAAAGAAGTAAAGCTTTCGGCATGAAAATTTTAGTTTATGACCCTTATATTAGTCAAGAAGTAGCGGAAAGAGCAGGGGTGGAAGCTGTATCTTTAGATACTTTGCTGCAAGAGAGTGACTTTATTACTGTGCATATGCCTTTGACTTCCGAAACAAAACATCTGCTTTGTGCAAAGCAATTTGCTAAGATGAAGGATGGTGTAAGAATTCTTAATGTCGCCCGTGGGGGCATTATTGATGAAAAGGCACTTCATCAAGCGATCGTTGATAAAAAAGTAGCGGGAGCGGCTTTAGACGTTTATGAAAAAGAACCCCAGACCCAAAGCCCTTTGTTTACTTTACCGGAAGTAATTGTGACTCCACATTTGGGGGCCTCAACAGCGGAAGCACAGGTCAATGTTGCCATTGATGTTGCTCACGAAATTTTACGGGTATTGCGGGGTGAACCGGTACAAAATGCGGTCAATATACCGTTTATCAAACCGGAACATCTTACGGTAGCTCAACCTTATATGGAACTGACGGAGAAATTAGGTAAATTGGCTAGTGTTTTTGCTGAAGGTCCAATTAATTCTCTGGAAATCAAGTATTTAGGGGAAATTGCTAATTTAGAATTTGGGTCTTTAACGAATACTTTTATTAAAGGATTACTCAGACCTTATTTGCATGATGCGATTAATTATGTTAATGCTCCTTTCGTTGCTAAAAATAGAGGGATTAAGGTGCGGGAGATTAAAAGCTCGCAAACAGAAGATTATACAAATAAAATCTGTGTAACGATTAAAGGAAATGGCAAGTGGGAACACACTATTGCCGGGGCTGTCTTTAGGAAAAACGAACTGCGTATTTTGAGTATTGATGACTTTTCTTTAGATATACAGCCTACCGGCCATATTTTACTGATCACGCATACAGATCGGCCTAAATTAGTGGGACAGGTAGGAATGATTTTGGGTGAAGAAGGAGTTAATATTGCCGGAATGCAGTTGGATCGAGCGGAAGCCGGTGGTAGTGCGATGATGATTTTAACTATTGACCATGAAGTAGGGGTTGAAGTTATCGAGAAGATTAAAATGATAAAGGACATTAAGACGGCGAATTATGTAGCCTTTTAGTTTTGGGTAAAGGAGTAAAGATATATGTTAGACATGAAATTTGTACGTAAAAGTCCCGACTTGGTGAAAGAAGGTCTAAAAAAAAGAAACAGTAGTACGGAACTTGTGGAGCAATTTCTGTCTGTTGATGAAGTGCGTCGGCAGAAAATAATGTTTGTGGAACAAATGAAGAAGGAACGAAATACTGTTTCGGAAGAGATTGGGCGCTTAAAAAAAACGGGGCAGAATGCGGAAGAACTAGTTTTAAAGATGCGGACAACTTCGCAAAAAATTAAAGAAGTGGATAAAGAAGTGCGGGAAATAGAAGAAAAATTAATTCAGCTTTTACTTGCTCTTCCTAATCTTCCTCACGAGTCGGTACCACAGGGGACTGATGAAAGTGCTAATCGAGAAGAACGTCAGTGGGGGGTACTGCCGGAATTCGCCTTCAAACCACAGCCACATTGGGACTTAGGAGAACAATTAGATATTTTCGATTTTGAACGGGCGGCTAAAGTAACAGGGACACGATTTGTTTTTTACAAAGGCTGGGGCGCTCGTTTAGAAAGAGCTTTAATTAATTTTATGCTCGATGTGCATACACGTGAACATGGGTATACAGAATTATTACCACCTTTTATGGTTAATCGGGAGAGTATGACGGGGACAGGACAATTACCTAAGTTCGCCGAGGATATGTTTCATTTGGAAAATACGGAATATTTTCTGATTCCGACAGCAGAAGTCCCGGTAACTAATTATTATCGGGAGGAAATTCTAGCGGAGGAACAGCTTCCTTTGCTTCATGTGGCATATTCTCCTTGTTTCAGGGCAGAGGCCGGAGCACATGGACGGGATACACGGGGACTGATTCGCCAACATCAGTTTAATAAAGTGGAATTAGTAAAATTTTGTCATCCCTCTGCTTCTTATGAGGAACTAGAAAAGCTGACTACTAATGCAGAAAAAATATTACAATTGTTAGAGTTGCCTTATCGGGTGATGACTCTTAGTACAGGAGATTTAGGTTTTTCTGCAGCGAAGACATATGATTTAGAAGTATGGTTGCCTAGTGCGGGTATGTATAGAGAAATATCTTCGTGCAGTAATTTTGAAGACTTTCAAGCACGTCGAGCCAATATTAGGTTCCGTCCTCAGGGTGGGGGGAAACCTGAATTTGTGCATACATTGAACGGCTCAGGCTTAGCCGTGGGTAGAACGGTGGCTGCTATTTTAGAAAATTATCAGGAGAAAGATGGTAGTATTAGGATACCGAAAGTCTTACAACCTTACTTGGGTGGAATAGAACGGATAAAGTAATAGCAAGGGTGGCCACGTTTGATGGCCACCCTTATTGATTTATTATAGGTGATGCAATATGATAAATTAGAGGTAGCTTTTTGAGCACCCGTGAAAAGAATTACATTTTATTAATTAAGTACAAGATGAGCATGCAGGAAGAAAGGGTTTAATAATATGAATCAGGGAAAAGTAAGAGTTAAGCCTTTTGTCAAATGGGCAGGTGGGAAAGGACAACTTTTAGACGAGATCAGAACAAAATATCCTGAGGATTTAGGGAAAAGTATAAACAGGTACTGCGAACCTTTTGTTGGCGGAGGAGCTGTTTTGTTTGACCTCCTTTCAACATACAACTTTAAAGAAGTCTTGATTAATGATATCAATGCGGAACTCATCAACGCATATTGTCAGATAAAAAATCATGTGGAAGATTTATTGCAACGACTTGAATATTTACAAAACGTTTATTGGCCTCTGGCTAAAGCCGAACGAAAGAAAATGTATTTTGCAATACGCGAGCGTTTTAATTACCTGAAAGTAAATGGTAATGAACAGGCCAATTTAGAAAAGGCAGCTTTGTTTATATTCTTGAATAAAACTTGTTTTAATGGTCTCTTTCGAGTTAACAAGAAAGGGCTGTTTAATGTTCCGATGGGGGCATACAAAAAACCACTTATTTGTGATATAGAAAATTTACTTACTATTAATAAGCTGTTGCAAGGCATACAGATTCGTTGTGGTGATTATAAAGAGTGTGCCGGTTTCATTGATAAAAATACTTTTGTCTATATTGATCCTCCCTATCGTCCGCTTTCTATAACCGCAAGTTTTACAGCTTATTCAGAAAAGGTTTTCGATGACAAGGAGCAGATTGCCTTGGGTAAATTTGTAGATGAGATTCATCAGAAAGGGGCTAAGGCAGTTATTAGTAATTCTGATCCAAAGAACACGGATAAGAATGATCATTTTTTTGATAAAATTTATAAAAAATATAACATAGAGAGAGTCACAGCGAAACGGATGATTAACTGTAATAGTGGACGTCGTGGAGAAATAAGTGAACTGCTGATCAGTAATTATTGAGGTGATGGCATATGAAAATGATAGATAAATATAAGGAATTGGTGTCTTTTCTGAAGAAGCGGCGTTTGAATATCTAATGACACATTTAAAAGATAATATTCGTACATATGATTTTTTTGTAGCGTGGGAAAAGGTGCTTGGTAATGTGTCAGAGGTTGAGGTGCCATTAAATATCCTTAACAGCTTGATTGGGAAAGATGATCTTGAAAATAAACTCAAAGAACTCATAAAGTCTTATCCGGAGATTGTTTCTGTAATTCCTTTGCTTATTGCTGTTAGAGAAACTTCCATTAAAGTGGATGACATGGGTAGAGCTGTTGAGTATTCTTTTGTAAAACGTGGGAAGTATACTGATGAAGAAATTAATAAAATTGTTTATTTTGCAAGTAAAAGCGGATTGATTAAAATATTGGCAGATAAGAGTATTAAAAATCTTGTAGATTATTATCTTGGTGTTGAAGTCGGCTTGGATACTAATGCTCGCAAAAATCGGAGTGGGAAAGCAATGGAAAAATTAACAGAAGTATATGTAAGAAAGATTTGTAATAAACACGGTTATAATTACATAGCCCAGGCAAGTGTAGCTGAAATTAAAGCCGAGTGGGGACGGAATGTTCCTACGGATAAATCGAATCGGCGTTTTGATTTTGCGATTAAGGCGGGAGAAAATATTTATTTGCTTGAAGTTAACTATTATAGCCGTGGAGGTACTAAACTGAAGTCTGTTGCGGGTGAGTTTAAAAGTCTTTTTGAACTTGTGAAAAGAGAGCCGAAAGTTGGTTTTATTTGGGTTACTGATGGTCCTGGTTGGCTGACAGCCCAACATCCACTTCTTGAAACATTTAACGCGACGGATTATGTTATAAATATTAAAATGATTGAAAATGGGTTACTTGAAGAAATTATTACTAGGGGATTATGAGATGGGGAGAAAAAAGGAAATAAAATGGGAACCTGATAATTTTGAATTACAGATGACAACAGTGTGGTCTTTTCCCGAACGTGGAGATTGGGCAACACACAATTCAAAATACAGAGGAAACTGGTCGCCATATATTCCTCGTAACCTACTTTTGAGGTACTCTCAAGAGGGAGATTTGGTACTTGATCAGTTCGCAGGCGGTGGGACTACTCTTGTTGAAGCGAAACTTTTGAACCGTAAGATTATTGGTGTGGACATTAATCCTGAATCTCTTGAATTATGTAACAAGGCAGTTGATTTTACAAAAGAAAACTGTGGTGAGGTAAATATAAAGCAGGGTGATGCTCGTAACCTCAATTTTATCTCCGATGAGCAGATAGATTTTATTTGTACGCATCCGCCATATGCAAATATTATTAAGTATAGCGAAGATCTTGAAGGCGATTTGTCACACTTAAAGGTCCCTGCGTTTCTAGAGGAGATGAAAAAGGTAGCTGCTGAAAGCTATCGTGTTTTAAAAAAGGATAAGTTTTGTGCAATTTTAATGGGAGATACAAGGCAAAAAGGGCATATGATTCCCATGAGCTTTGAGGTTATGAAAATTTTTGAGGGAGCAGGTTTTAAGCTGAAAGAGCTTATTATTAAAGAGCAACACAATTGTAAGGCTACAGGTTATTGGAAAACCAATAGTGTAAAGTATAATTTTTTGTTGATTGCACATGAGTATTTGTTTGTATTTCGGAAGTAAGGATAGCAAAAAACGGTTTATCTTAGATGCTGTTTTACTTGACAGCAGGTTTTTTTATGTCTATACTGTGTATATAGGGTATATACGGTATGCACAGTTAAGGTGTCTGGCAGAAGGAGGGACTTCATGGATATAATTATTAGCAATTCATCAGCAGATCCTATTTATGAGCAGATTGTGCAACAGATCAAGAAAGAAATACTGATGGGGGAACTGCAAGAGGGAGAGGCTTTACCCTCAATTAGGAGTTTAGCTAAAGAATTGCAAATTAGTGTAATTACTACTAAACGAGCTTATACGGAATTGGAAAGAGAGGGTTTGATTGAAACAGTAGGAGGGAAAGGTTCTTTTGTGGCCGGACAAAATAAAGAGCTTTTGCGGGAGAAACGTCTTAGTATTTTAGAAGAAAAACTAGCGGAAGTGATTAAGGAGGCAAAGCTTTTGCAAATCAGCCGTCAGGAGCTAACCGAAATGCTGGAAGTTTTAAGTGAGGGGGAATAAGGATGAAAAAGCTAGAGCATGATTCACAGGAGAAGTTGCGGGATAATCTTGCGGGGCAACAGGATAATCTAATTGAGCTAAAAAAGGTCAGTAAAAAGTTTGCCGGGTTTACTCTGCAAGAAGTTAGCTTCAACTTGAAAAAGGGCGATATTATGGGGTTTATTGGTCCTAATGGGGCAGGGAAAACGACCACCATTAAATTGATGATGAATTTATTGAAAAAAGATGGGGGAGAAATCAGGATTTTTAATCAGGATCATCTGCGTCATGAAAGAAGCATTAAAGAAAGGGTTGGGTTTGTATATGATAATCAAGAATTCTATGATGAATTAAAGGTAGGAGAGGTAGAAAAGATTATTGCTCCCCTTTATCGGAGTTGGGATAGTAAAGCATATGTACAGTATCTAAAAGATTTTGCCTTGCCCTGGTCGAAAAAGGTTAAAGATTTTTCCAAAGGGATGAAGATGAAATTTGCGTTGGCGGTAGCCTTATCCCATCAAGCGGAGTTATTAATTATGGATGAACCGACTTCAGGATTGGATCCGGTTTTCAGGCAGGAATTTTTGGATCTTATTCGTGATTTTATGGATGAGCAGAAAGGTGTTTTATTTTCCACCCATATTACTTCAGACCTGGATAAGATAGCTGATTACGTTACATTTATCAATGAAGGGTGCATTGTTCTCAGCTCTTCCAAGGAGAAAATTCTGGAGGATTATGGTTTAGTTAAAGGTGAAAAAAAGTATTTACAGCAGGAGTTGAGTTCGCACCTGATTGGGCTGCGGGAGGGTAATTTCGGTTTTGAAGCCTTAACCGCTGAGGCGGAGTGTCTGCGCCGTAATTATCCGGAAATTATGGTGGAGCGGCCTACTTTGGAGGAAATAATGTTATATCTGGTGAGGGGGGCAAAAAAAGATGTATAGCCTGATCTTGAAAGATTTGTTGATTCAAAAAAAGACGTTGGGGTTTATTTTAGGGTATAGTATGTTCCTTTTGTTTGTTTTTCAAAGCCCTGATCTAGCGGAGATGGTTTATGTAATAGGGGCGATGGCAAGTACTTACATTTTAATTTTAGGTGCTTGTGCATATGAAGGTAAAGGCGGCAGTGAGATTGTTTTAAACAGTTTCCCTTTGCGCCGTAAAGACGTGGTTAGAGCACGGTATTTATCGGTTTTTGTATTTATGTTTTTGTCTTTGGTTATTATTGGCTTTTCCGGAGCAGTCATGAAAGGGATTGGGTTGCCGTTTCCGCAACGGTATCTCAGTTGGTTTGATGTTATGGGCGTTGCTGTTAGTTCTCTTCTCTTGACATCTCTCTATCTGCCGTTCTATTTTAAGTTTGGTTATATTCGGGCTCGTCTTGTTAATTTGCTCGTTTTTTTCTTATTTTTCTTTATCCCTGCTTATGTGATGAATTATTATCAAGAAAATAGTACAAAGGAATGGTTTAGCCAGACTATGATTTTTTTAGATAACCATCCTGCTTGGTTAATTGGTGGCATGATTGTTATGCTCTTATTAATAATGATGTATCTCTCTTCTTTGCTTTCTGTTAAATTTTATCAGTGGCGAGAGTTCTAAGGTTTAGAAGAGGCGTAACCGGCCGTCCGTATCCTTACTTATGCAAACTGTGGTATAATTAGGAGAAGGGTTGGAAGGTGTAATATGGATAAGTCCAAAGAGATAGGTTTTCTGGATAAAAAGAGGCTTTTGGAAATATTTGCTTGCTTAAATGAAAGGCTGAAAGAAAACCAATTACAGCAGGAGATAACTGTCTATGGTTTATTTTGATATGCATGGAGATTGAAAGAGTTTAGAATGATTGACTTTCGCGGGGCAACGTGCTATATTATATTTTGCTGTCTTGGTTTAAGGAGGGGTGTCCGAGCGGTTGAAGGAGGCGGTCTTGAAAACCGTTGAATCTTTGCGGGTTCCGTGGGTTCGAATCCCACCCCCTCCGCCATTACAGAGTTTTCGTTCAAAGGTCAAAATACATGAAAAGTGACAATTTGGTGACACCTATTATTTTTTAGTGATACCGGAGGCATAAATAAAAGCTCTCACAAGGGGATTGTGGGAGCTTGTTTTTTTATTCTCACCCCCCTGGGGGGGGCATTGACCCGTGGGTCGGTAGAGATTGACCTCGGAATTTTTAAATATAAAAAGGCTTTTTAATCCGAGATGAATTAATCGTTCCATTCATAAGATATTCGATACGGTGGTGGACCCGCCTTTGATGTTTTGATTGTTGATTTAACTGTTCCTTTTTCATAACTTTTTGCATAAACGGCATCCACAAAATGCTTACTTCCTACAGCATCGGTTACATAAATATATAAAGTCCTTTTGTATGAACGGGCGTTTTCGACTCTTCCAGAGACAATCAAATAATCTCCAGACTGATAAAGGTTAAGACTAACGTCCGATTCGCTTGTAGCAGGTAGTTTTGTGTTGTCGCTTTCTGTTGACGAAGATGAGCTTTCTTTTACTTTAATTTCTTCCCACTCCTTTACTTCTTCGTCCCAATTTTCTAGCATACCAATAGACCTTTTTAGCCCAACAGAATGCTTTTCTTCCTCTGTAGCTTCTTCGATAAATTGAGTATAATATAATTTAGCATTGTCATAATCGCTGAATCTATAAAAGTATATATGGGCCGTTTCGTACAATGACAGCGGTACACTGTTTGAATTTGGATAGAACTCTTTTATTTTCTTGAATGTTTCTAATGCCTTATCGTATTCATTCAGACGGTCATAATAAAAGCCAATAGATATAAGAGCGTCATCACATAAAGGGCTATTAGGGTATTTTTGTATGTATGTTTCAAGTGCCTTTAAGCACTGCAAATAATTACTACCATCCCATATATCTCCGGCTTTATAGTATGCATTTTTCTCTTCTTCGTTTGGTTCTCGTTCTATGATTCGAGGCTTCAATACTATCTCTTTTTTTTGTTCAATTTCGATATTAGTGCTTTCTCTTATCCCCTTCGGCGGTGTGGTTACGCTTGCATAGATAACAATCACAGTAAAAAATATGCAAAAGAAGATGACTGGTAATATTAACTCCATCCCGGTTTTTTTCATACGATTACCCCCTTTTGCCAATTTTACTATGTTTTATAAAATTGGACAAGCTAGGTAACTTTTCTTTATCTTTCTCTTGGCGTATAATGGGAATAAATATACCAAAAGGAGGCTGTTTTAAATGAAAAAGTATTTTCTTGGCGTAATTACAGGCTTTATCGTCTGCACAATGCTCGTATCGGCAGTAGCCATAGCAAATAGCCCCATTAAGCTCATCGTCAACGGGAACGTAGTGGAGAGTGACGTACCACCGCAAATTATAGGCGGCAGAACAATGGTTCCCGCTCGTCCACTTGCAGAGGCATTAGGGGCAAAAGTAGAATGGGATGAAGAGAATTATGCCGTGGTGGTTACAGGTGGGGTACAAGCAGGAGCTGTGCCGACGGATTTAGAGCCTGTGGGGGAACAAGGAGTAGAGAAAACACGCAAAATGGATGCCAGGGACAACAATCCCCCTGGAAATGCTTCATGGCTTGAAGGGTTCAGAATTAATGGTAATCGCATTGAAACACGAAGTACTATTGACACCCCGGGAATTCACGCTATGGGATTTGTGACACCAGATAATTTCTACTTAGAAGAATCAATTTTAAATAACGTTCTTTCAGATATGGGGTTGTCTACTATTCAACACAGGTATCCTTCTCCTGACATATGGTTTAATGCTTGGTACTTTATTTCTTTAAAAGATATTCCTGAACTTAGTTTTTCCTATGATGACAGAAGTATGGGGCTTACTATTTCAAAAAAATCGGCATCACAGCCTGTATCGCTAACTGAAAATGAAGAAGAATTTGCTCTTTCGGATTAATCCAATAGTAAAATTACGCTCTTGTTGATGCCGGAATAAGCATAGCAAAAGCACTCCTTATGAGTGCTTTTCTTGTACCTTTTTAATATCTTGCGCTATTATGTCTTTTGAAAACAGTCTTATGTGTCCGCATTGCTTACATATTTCACAATGCACCGCAATGCTTTCTTTTTGTCTATCTGCCAAAGCGAGCGTTCCGTTATCTTGGGTAAAAACGTTACTTCCACAGTAATCGCATTTCCAGGCCGGCATATTGCAAACCCCCTATCTCTATTTTTATTTCATTATACACAAAGCAACGTTATCAAACAGCCCAATAGCTTTGAATGTGCAGAGAGACAGAAATCCGTCCTAGCTTAGTGCTACTAAACTCGATAACATTATCCCCTTGCGTTAAATAAGGGACCAAGTCGAGCCCAGCCTGGCCGGAGTTAAACGGACCACCTAAAGCACTTGTTCTGTCTGTACCATTGATTTTGATAGTAACGCCTGCTGCGGTCGTTGAAGTGTAAATGCCGTAGTTTATGCCGTGAGTGTGCGAAGGCACGCTAACACTGTGCGAGTGGGAAGGAACGGAAAAGTTATGTGCATGGGAAGGGATGTCAACCTTATGAGTGTGTGCAGAATCTATGGGATGGGCATGCTTGCCGCTAGCTGAAAAGGGTATCCAATTACCATCTTTGTCAACTAAAACAGTGCCGTCTTTGATTCCGTGGTTATGGTTGTTCAATGTCGGGGTAACCGCTATTCCTCCGGAGCCACCTGTGCCAAAATACCAAAAATCTTCTCTTGATGTCTGTGATGCTCCGCCCCCGCTTGCCGTACTCGTAGAAACTCCGCCGCCGCTCGTGCTTGTTACTGTGCTGCCTCCTCCGCTTGAATTCCCTTTAGAATAAACCCGAAAAGGCTTTAGCCTTAGTCTTAATCTGCCTCTGACTATTTTCTCTGCACTAGAGGGAACATATACATCAAGCACTAGCGGATTGTTTGCGTCGACATTATCCTCTTTTGATACTTCCCATGTTTGCATTATTCCTCTATCGTCTAGTATTACCGTCTGACCATCAGCGGCAATTATTCTGTGACCATACTTCATATTTTCAGCTCCTTCCCCAATAGTGAAAGTGTTTTATGTTTAATAAATCCGTTATAATCTGGGGTTATTACAGCAATATCAACAGGCCCACCCGATACTGCTTGGTAGCCCTCAAAAAACTGCAGATATTTGGCTCCTGCCGTTATGCTTAATTCTAGAAGTTCAATAGCATCATTCAGCGATAGTGAGTGGAATAGTATTTTTTCATCCTTGAAAATCTTTCGTATAATGGTGGTTTCCCCGTCCATCATCAGCCCGCACCTAGTATATCCATTGCTATAACCGGGGGAAGGCTTAAATTCACCATGACTATAGTAAATCGTTTTAGGGTAGAAGTAGTCTTCATATCCGGCAAGATGGAAGGCATAGCCAACCATTCCCGGCGGGGTGTTTTTCAGGGTATCGACAATTAGATTCGCAACCTCCTGAATTTTCATGCCTTTGGCGGCGGCGTTAATCTTGGCAAACTCTTCTGTGATGTTCCAACCTCGGGAGTCGAAATCAGAGCCGGAGTAAGCCAACCAATAATCTGCTATGCGATAGATTTTTGAGGAATTGTCACTTTGTATCTCGTAGTTTATCGGATTTACCTTTTGCTTAAAGGTTGTCGCTTCTAATAGCGAATTTACGGCTATGCTTCGGCTTTCGGAAGCCATTACAATGCCATCGGGGACGACGGCAGTCATTATTATAGTCATTTTTTCTTTCTCCTTTCACGCTATTCTTGCGTTTCTACCTCAACCGTTCCTTCGCCTCTAAAGACAGCTCGCAAGCGAAGGTTTGAAGGTCTTTTCTTTACGTAAGTATCTAGGGCAAGTTGCCGCTTATCGACTAAAATGCCTAAAATTACTGCTAAATCTTTAGACTTTGTTTCCTTAAGCCTTTCCGGGTCAGATAGGTAGTTCAAGACTTCTACAATCAAGTCATCTAGTTTCTTAATTCTTACTAAATCAGCAACCTCTGCCGTTGCAGCGACCTCTTCTTTGAATTGTTCTAGCGTTTCCGCTTTTGAGATTTTAGACCAGGGCTTGTTTTTGACAGAGGGAGCAAGGGCTTTATTGTCTTTTTTCATTGTTTAAAACCTCCTTCCTGTTCAATACTCCTATTTGAGCCTCTATTTTCACCCAGGACGGGCTTATTTAGTTTGCGACATGCTAGGTATTAGAAAGATGGTTTACGTTCAACTGGCGTTAAATTTAGCGGTCATTTTAGCTCGTTATGTGGGGGTAGAGACAGGGAGCGGAAGAGATGCCTCTAGCGGTAGATAATACTAAAAAGGATTTTTAGTTAACAGTGACCCGCTCCTTACCAAAGGTCAATTTTCTTATTTAGTTTTCTAATCTCATCGGTTAGCAAGTCTAAGGCGTCTGCTTCTACTGTCTGATACCCGGCTTCAATAAGCTGGCGGTTAAGATGCGATGCCAAGGAACTTCCCGTCGTACAATTATAATCAGGGCAGATAAACTCATCTGTTTCTGAATTAAAGTTTTCGGCCATCTGATAAATATTTTCGGGGTCAATGTCAAAATCACCGCTTAACCTTTCGGCAATCTCTTCAAGTTTTGTCGTGTACTCGCTGAATACCTCTCCTTTTAAAGTTGTAAGCACATTCATTGGGCTTACACCGTGTTTCTCTGCAATCTCCTTAATCGCTTTTTGAATCTCTTGCTTGAAAATCCTATAAATACCTCTCATCATTACCAATTCACCCTTTCTCTTATTTGTTTCGCTTCGGCAGCATAAGCTCTTTGCCGCTCCCGATTTTCAAACCCCTCAATCCTTAGTCCCCGTTTGTGTGCTTTCCCCCGCAACATTCCTTTTTCAATTTCTTCAACGGGCAGGTGTTTCCATAACACCCGCTCCGGAATCAGAAGAAGGCTTTTTGTTAGCTTAATCTCGGCAAGTCTTTCCATGTTTATCACCCCCTCTAAATGCTTTCTCTGCTTGAGCTAGTGCGTCCCAGTACTCCAATTCTTTTACTATTGCCAAGTCCGGTACTAGTACTAAGTCAACAGTGCCTCTAAATCCGCTCAGTTTATTTTTCGAAAAGTTTAATTCTAGTATCGGGCTTGTAAACTCAACCCTTTTTCTGTTTACCTCTGCTGTGGTAATCCTATACATATCGGAATCGGTTCCTGCTGCACTCCAGGGATTGTGCAAAAGCATTATAATATCTGCGTCGTAGCCAAGCTGACTACTATCTCGCAGGTCATCCATGACCGGCGCCCCTTGGTGATTGAGTTTCCTCAATTCCGCCGTTGTAAGTAAAGGACAATTATTCTCATTTGCAATTCGTTTTAATCTTGCTGATAACTCGCCAACCCTTGCTGTAGCCTCGCCTTTAAATCCTTTTATTTGGACTTTAGATAATCCGTCCACGATAACCGCTAAGTTACCGAATTTTCGTTTCAAAGCCCTAACTGTTTCATCGATAAAGCCAATTTCTCCGCCGTTGTTTGAATCAAAGATGTGTAACCTAGTTAAAATGGCATCAAGCCTTTTTTTTGCCTTTTCTATTACACGAAAGTACTCGGTCTTTTGTTTTTCAGTCAAGGAGTCGTTATTTAGCAGCCTAGTCCCAATATTGGCAATATAGTTAATTGGGAGTCTGCTTATTCCGGCGAGCAGCCGGAAATAAATTTTTCTGCTGTGGTCGTCCTCGCTAAAAAAGGCAATATGTAAATCGGGGTTATTTTCTATTAGCGCTCTAGAAATGCTTACTAAAAAAGATGTCTTTCCTGTGTTGGGCGTGCCGCCTAATAGATACAGCCCCTGTTGTATTCCATCAAGACGAGTTTCTGTAGCACGAAACTCTTCGCCCAACCTATACCCAAGCGGACCAGCTTTTCGAGCTATGCTTTCGTCGAAAAACTCTTCTATCCGCTCCGCTGATGATTGTAATAATGTATTAATATCAACTATCCCGCCTGGTCTTATATTTAAAGCAGATTCAACCTCTAAGACAAAAGTTTCTATATCTTGATAATCTTTAGAAGCCGCTCTTTCATAAAGTAATCTTGTGGCTTTCATAATCTGCCTTAGATACGAGTTATCTTTAAGTATTTTTACGTTTGCCCTATCGTTTGAGGGCATAAAGCTGTTTGTAATTTCAACTAAATCCGATGGCATCAAATTATCTTTGAGGACTTCTAGTACTCCGGCAGCTGTTATCTCTTCTCCTTTGTCAATCAGGATGCTAATTGCACTAAATACTCTTTTATGACGGCTAGAATAAAAGTCGCTTACGGTTAGCTGGCGGGTTAATTCCTTAGCTCTATCGGTGTCTATGAGTGCCGATGCCAATATTTCTCGTTCTGCTTGATAGTTGCTTGGCTCGGTCAAGGCAATCAAAACTCCCACACCCCCTCGTCGCTTACACGTCTTTTCTGTGAGTATCTAGAGCTAGAAGCCCGTGTTTGTTTTTTATTCCTGTTTTTCTGGGCTGTTAAGCGGTCAAACTGCTTCCGAAGTGAGCTTGCAGATAATATGTTGGTGCTCCAGAATTCATCGGTTATCGCAAAGTTTATTACCTCTCTGATTTCCTCCGGGGTTCGTTTATCTAGGCGAATCATCTTGTCGATTGTGGCAGCCCATTTGGTTAGGTTTTTATCATCCGGCACTCGTGCCTTTGGTAAGTTTTTTAGGATTCCAGTTCTTAGTAGAATGGCTAGTTGGTATTGTTCATTATCGACATCGAATGTTGCTTTAATATTTGTTTTATATACTTGTTTATCTTGGGGAGCTAATTCGCTCCCTGGGGAGGGAACTAATTCGCTACCTGTATGGGTATCTTTTACGCTACCAGGTAGCTTTTTAGTTACCAGGTAGCTATCATAGTCCTTGTTAAAGCCGATGATTCTTGATGAGCTGAAAGTGGCTTCTTTGGCGATATAAATAATTTTTAGTTGGATAAGCTCTTTTAATTCTCGTTGTATCTGTTTTTTATGTATGCCTATAGCGTTTGCCAAAAAAGATACTGATAGCTCATGCTCTTTCCGGCTAAAGCCGTATGTGTAACGCCATACCACAAGAATGATGCGAAGTTGTGTTCCGTTGAGCGGTAGTTTTACTAATTGCTCAATTATTTCATTCGCCACTGGTGTATAGCCGTTCTCTTTTTGTGGGTTAGCCAATTTAAATCACCTTCCGCTCCGAAGCAATTTTAAAAGGAATTCAGCAACCCCTTCGCGTAATTCCGTGACATTCATTTCGTCGATGGCAACGATTGTTGCTGCACTTAAATTTCTGCCATGTAGTGCTTCGAATAGGCCCCATCGTTCCATCCGCTTCACCTCCGAACTTTGCCGTCGTTCTGTTGTGTAGACTGCATTTGTAAATTAGTAAGCCAACGGTCGATTGCCGATTTTTCGTAATAGTACCGCCTAATTGAGGGCAGTTTTAAATGAGGGATTCGTTTGCGCCTCCGAAGTTCGTTAATTGACCAGATTGAGAGGCCGGTGTACTCGGCAACTTCCCTGTCAGTCATGAGCTTTTGAGTCATTTTTCAGCCTCCCCCTTCCCTTGATGAAATTCCGGAAAAACCGCTTCCTCTGGCATACCCAGGGTGTTAGCAATGCGACGGCGCCATGCTGGGAAAAAAGGTCTTTTTCCATTAATGGCTTGATAAAAATCACTTGGCTGAATTCTTGCCTTCATTGCGATTGCATTCTTGCTTATTCCCTTTTCCGCTAGAATTTTTTCTAAGTACATTTTAAAACCTCCGTTCATGTGAACTCTTGACACGTGTCTATTCACAGTATAAAATATAATTAATGGTGACATATATACGAAAAAGATTGTTACTTAGAAAATTAAAAAGGATGTGGAAGGTTGGTTACTATTACATTACGGGAACTTGAAGAAGATTTGGCTCGTGAAGGCATTCCTAAGGAATATGCTTTGGGAATCATTCAAGCACACGGGGATAAGACAAAAAAAACAATTGACTGGAGCGTAGCTGAAAAAACAATAAAAGAGCTTAAAGAAGCCCAGCAAACTTATGGGCGTTACCGTCCCAAAACCATAGCAGAAGACATGGTTTTTACACCGGAAGAGCTGCTTTATTACGTTGATTTCCAATACACATACTTAAAAGAAAAATATAAGCCGTATGGGCTAAAGGTGCCCTTTTCAACGTGGGGAGAAGCGCGTGCATGGCTAAGAAAAGAAAGCTCGGTTGGAGTTTTGGCTACGCCAAGAATAAAAATTATGTATGGAGATGAAGAGCTTTGGGAAGCTGATTTGGGTGGTGTCTATAAGGCAAGCCCCTTATGCTTGCCTTATGAAAGATTGGGAAATGGAATTAATGATTTAATATGCAATTCTTCGCCTTTCTTAAGAGAATTGCGAGGTGTAATTAAAACATTGCACGAATACACAGGGCTGGATTCTATTGATTTGTTGCATTACTTTTTTTGCGGAACAAAACCTAAATTCACTAGAATATCTGTTTTGAAATATGAGTTTTTTAATACCTTTTTTTCAATTCAGATAAATTCTATTGACGTCACAAGAGAAGAATGGCTCAAAGTGTATGATTTATATCGAAAAGAGGTTAAGCAAAAGCACGAAAAGCGGCTAAGCCCTAGAATGAAAAGGTTTTCGAGTATTGTCGATGTGGCAAATATCCCTAATAAGCCTAAGAAGAATTTTTGTGAACCGCTTAGGCATAAATGGAATGAAATGACTGGCGAAAATATAAGCGATTGGAGAGTTATAAGGCGAATGTGCGAACGGCTAAAGAAAAAAGGGGGGAACATATTGTTAAATTCGCATTTTAAAGACTTTGTAGCCAAAAGGGAGGTTGATTAACATGGCATACACACACAAGCGCAATGCCAATATTATTAGGAGGTGCAAGAAATGGCTTATGTGCAGGATTTAGGAAACGGCAAGTATAAGGTCACGATTAGTTTAGGTTTTGACGCTACAGGCAAAAGACAGAAGGCTTTTAAAGTAATAAAAGCAAAGGACATGGAAAAGGCAAGGGCTAAAGCCGCTGTAATAGAACATAAGTACAAAAAGGGAGAATACAGGAGGCCCACAAAGCTCACGTTTGACGAAATTTTTAATAGGTACTTATCTTCTCATCAGGGAGAGAAGCAGCTTAGTATAAAGACGGAAGCCCGCTATAGGCAAATGTATAATTTGCGAATCAAGGATTTCTTTGCTAGGTATAAGCCCGAGAAAATAACTGCCTTGGTGATTGATGACTTCTTTACAGAGCTAAGGCAAGCGGAGCGGCTTGATGGTAAAGAAGGTGGTTTAAGCGAGCAGAGCATAAAACATCACTGGCGGCTATTGTTTTCAGTTTTTAATTGGGCTTATATTAAAGACATAATCCCGAAGAATCCAATGGTGAAAGCCGAAAGAGTCTATGTAGAAGCAAAAGAGCCGGAAGTTTACAGTAAGGCTCAAGCCGAAAAACTGTTTAATGCCCTTGAATCCGCTCCACTGAAATACAAGGCTATAACATATTTAGCCCTTGATTCCGGGGTCAGGTCCGGAGAATTGGCCGGGCTAACCGAGGATTGCGTTGACTTTGAAAAGAACTTAATTCATATCAACAAATCTGTGCAGTACATATCTGAAATAGGGAAAAGCATAAGCGAAGAAGAAGTGTTGGAAAAGTATCCGAATACACCCGAGGATTTATTAAAGAGGCGGATTGTTGTCACCCCGCCAAAGACAAAAAAGAGTAACCGTACGATAGCAATATCCCCCTTTGTTATGGGTCTACTTGCGGAGTATATGCACGAACAGAAGGTTATAAGAATGAAACTGGCTGATAGGTGGAAGAAAACCCCTTGGGTCTTTACTGATAGCTTCGGAGATATTCTGAATCCCAATATGCCAAGTAAATGGCTGAACCAGTTTTTAAAAGAGAATGAGCTTCCGAAACTTAGATTCCACGGCTTGCGTCATTCCTGTGCATCTTTATTGATTGCTATGGGTCAAGATGTTGCGGCAGTTAGCAAACGGCTAGGGCATAGTGACGTAAATACAACATTACGAGTTTATGTGCATAGCTCTGATGAGCGTGACCGCAAATCAGCAGAGAAGATGAACAGCATATTCGAGGGGAGAGAGAGGGAAGTACAAGCTAATTAAAGAATCGTCAATAAATGGGCATAAAAATGCCCGGGGAATTCAAGCCCCGGGTGTTTTCTTATAGGGGAAAACATTATGGACATTACTTTATTTTTTACTTAAGCAAGGGAAAAAGAAGAAGCTAAGGCTAAAGCCGAATTCGAGACATACAATACCATTAGGAGCGGTTCATTCGTCGATTGTGGGGCATTTTAGAGCCTCGTTTTCCCCATATACAGCAAAACCTCTCTCGGGTTTCCGGGAAAGGTTTTTTGTTTATATGGAGCGGAGTGGAAGTGTTATGTTTGCTTTTATATTGCAGAACCATTTACAAGATAAATATAATAATCCTATTGACTCTTTAGATATATAATGATACTATTAGATACATAGGGATATAAATGAGGAGGTGAGCAAGTGGGGTTAGACAACTTGCCGGACATTGTGACAGTAAAGCAGTTAGCAGAATTTTTGCAGGTAAGCGAATTGACAGTAAGGAGAGCACTCAATGCAGGAGCTTTAAAAGGTTTTAAAGTTGGCAGAGAGTGGAGAATCGAAAGGGAGGCGGTAATAAACTGGGTAGAAAAAAATTAAAGAGGTATTCAAAAGCAAAAGGAAGCCGTTCACTCTTGTCGGAGGCGACTTCCTAAGTACGAACTACCCTAAAGGGAAGCTCAATATTATTGTAATCAATAATGCAGCTTCCTTCAAGGGTACAAAAAACGAATTGGAGGAAACATAATGAGTAATAATATTGGTGTGGTATCGGCTTCAAACGTTATTGAAATGGACGAGGAGCGGAAGCTAAATCAGGCTGCGGGAGAATTGTCTGATGAGATTTGGGATATCAAGGACAATCTAGAAAAGGCTTGCTTGTTGCTACAAGAGATGCTGGAAGAGTATTTTGAGAAATATGACAAGGGTAACGAGGAAGACCGATTCTGTATATGCCATGACTATTCAAGATACGGTATTTTTGCAGAGATGGTCGCCGATTATGCTTTTGACGCTAAGGAGAATGTTAAAGCCTTAAAAGCAAGAGTAGACCAGTATTGCACGAGCCAACATTAACCTATTGACATTATCACTCATTCAAGGCAAAATAGTGAGAGGCGGTTTATTAGGTGATATATTTTTAGTGATAGCTTAGGTGACAGTTTAGGTGACAGTTTTAAAAAATGGTGACACTTTTCCACCAGTTTTAACCAATTAGCACAAATTGAAGAAGCTTATTAAGCAAGTCATATCAGCCTTAACGAACATTCTCAAATATAGTCCAAGACTTGTTCAGCCAACTTGAAAACCGTTGAATCTTTGCGGGTTCCGTGGGTTCGAATCCCACCCCCTCCGCCATAATTAATCTTTTTTTGCAAGAAAAAGATTAATATTTCACGAAATTGGTGTTTGACTTCAGTGCTTTTTATTGTGTATAATAATAAAGTCAGCCCTGTGGGGAGAGATGGCCGAGTAGGTTGAAGGCGATCGCCTGCTAAGCGATTATACGGACTTTAACCGTATCGAGGGTTCGAATCCCTCTCTCTCCGCCATCAAAATTTAATGTGCCCGTAGCTCAGCTGGATAGAGTATTTGACTACGAATCAAAGGGTCGCAGGTTCGAATCCTGCCGGGCACGCCATTTATGCTAACTTCTTAATGGTCAGTTTCTGACCATTTTTAAGTCAATAAAGCTTTTTTATATTTTATAATGATTTTGCCGATGTTTATATTGCGCCCGTAGCTCAGTCGGATAGAGCGGCGGATTCCTAATCCGCGTCTGCCGCAGGTTCGAATCCTGCCGGGCGCACCATTTGTTTTCTAGATAAATATTATGTTCGTGTATGGTGTGTAAAATGAGAAGTCACGAGTTTTTTATGCAAGAAGCTCTTTTAGAAGGGCGAAAAGCTTTAGCTAAAGGAGAAATACCTGTTGGTGCTGTTGTTGTTTTAGATGATGAAATTATTGGGAGAGGTCATAATTTACGGGAAACAGAACACGATGCTACAGCACATGCGGAAATAGTTGCTTTGCGGGAAGCAGGTAAAAAAGTAGGGACTTGGCGTTTGGCAGGTGCTATTTTGTATGTGACGTTAGAGCCTTGTCCTATGTGTGCCGGTGCTTTAGTGCAAGCCCGCTTGGACAGGGTAGTATATGGAGCCGATGACCCTAAGGCAGGTGCAGCGGGCAGTCGGTTGAATATTCCTCAGTTTCCGGGCTGGAATCATTTTGTCAAAATAAAGGGAGGCATACTAGCAGAACAAGCGGTAGCCCTCTTGCAAGAATTTTTTCAAGAAAGAAGAAAAAAGGAAATAAAGTGTAAATTATTGCCATATGTATAAAATATGGAGAGATGGCCGAGTCCGGTTGAAGGCGCGCGACTCGAAATCGCGTGAGCGGAAACGTTCCGTGGGTTCGAATCCCACTCTCTCCGCCATTAATAATGATGTGATAATAAAACAACCGTGGGCGAATAAGGTATTCGTACACGATTGTTTTTTTGTTTCACTAAATAATTTTGCTGAGAAGGAGGAGAAGGGCTAAGTGCAAAGGATAAAAGGTTCTATAAAAATTCCGGGTCTTTCCTTTTAAGGGGCGGTTTTCATATTTTTTAATCAGAACAGTGGGCAGAAAACTAAAAAGTTGCGTTTGCCAATTATAAAGGAAGAGGTAAATAATATTTAAAAGATTATGTCGCCAAATAATTTTTTTGTTAAGCAGATAAATAAGCGTTAAGAGAAAGGCATATAGACCATACTCAAAGTTTAAGATTTCTAGGTAGCAAGCAATTATGGGGATGATTATGTACTTTAGCTTATGTTCTATTTGGTTAAGACATTTTAGTAATAACAGACAGACTAGAAAGGTAAAGACTATATTTAATTTATCGGTATTAAAAAGTGGCATATAGAAAACTTGGCTTACTATGGCGATCAGGAAAAGCCGTGTTAGGTATTTTTTAAAACTATGGGTATATTTATAGCCTTGAACAAGGTTATAAGTATATAAGGGCATAGCTATTCTGCCGATAATTCTGAACAAAATCTGTTCAGGAAAGAAGACGGCACCAAGATGGTCAATGAACATAGTTAACATGGCAATTATTTCAAACATATGAACATCCTTTTAATTGATATATTAATAGTATATAATAAAATATATTAGCATAATTTGCTGTATGGTGACGGAATGTTTTTATTGTTTGTAAGATGATAATATCAGAAAAGCATATTAATAGAAAGCTGTAGGTAAGAAGAAGGGAAAAATAAAAGAATAGCTTACTATGTCAAATAATAGGGCAAAGGATGAGGACAAGTGGGCAAACATATTAAAAGGAAAAGGGGACAGGGATTACTTTGGTTTACTTTTATACTTTGGATAGCTTTTTCTGTGCTAACTGTTCGGACGTGGCAAAAACCGTTAGTACAAGAAGAAATAATTAAGGAAAATCCTCTTGTTTGGACAAGCAATTATGATTATGTGGTGGAGGTGAACCCTTGTATTTTATATCCTGAGGGAGGAGCACGAAACGTCACCGATGCAATTTTTCCGACACTTACTAAAAAGATAATTGTTAGCGTAGAAACTGAGTTAAGTGCGGAAAAACCTGTAAGTGCCCAAGGGAGTTATCAGTTACTTTTCCAAGTAACTGCAGAGGATTTATGGACAAAAGATTTTCCCCTTACGAGTAAGAAAAATTACGTAATTCAAGGGAAAAGAGGTAAAGCAATTCAGGAAGAAGTTGTTTTAGACTTAGAGAAAATTAATGAATTTATTGCACAAGTAGAAAAAGAGACGGGAAATAGTAGGCGTACATATTATTTTACGGTAAAACCGGAGCTAACAGGGACACTTACCTATAATAAAAAGACACTTCCTTTGCAGGAAGATAGTGCTTTACAGTTTGCTTATGAAGCTAATGAAATAAATTTAGTAGGGGAACAGAATTTTTCTACTGATTTGTTTTTTGAGAAAAAAGAAAAAAAACTACAAAGTTTTGTTTTGGCGGGGCATAGTTTTTCTTTAGTCGGGGCAAGAAGATTGTTCCCCGGGTTATCTTTACTTTTTCTAATGTTATGGGTATACCAAATACGGCAACATCACTTAATTGAAAAAGGTTGGCGGGAAAGTCAAAAAATAGATAAAAAGTATGGCTCTCGCTTAATTTATGTAGTAGAAAAAGTGAACATTGCCGGGAAAACAAAAATACGTTTAAAATCATTTCAATCGTTATTACAAATAGCCGAGGAAAGGGAAGTCCCGATTTTTTGCAGAGCTTATTCTACCAGTTTTAAAGTAGTTTATTTTGTTCCTGATAGTGCCTATCTTTATTATTATCTTGTGGAGGAGCAGTTAACAACAAAGCAGGTTGCAGTTAGAGCTAAAAGGCCAGTGGAAAGTAGGAATATTTATGGCTAGGGAAATGTTTTTTCTCCATCATAAATATAAGTTTATTAGAATAATGAGTATTTATCGTTATTTATCTTGGGCACTTACTTCTTTCTTTTACTGTTGGGCGTGGTCTCAAACGGCAATTTTCTTAAAAATAGGTGTAACCACAGCTCTTTTTTTAGAGGCACTAACTGTTAATAAGTTATATTTAAAGTGGATAGAAAAGATATCTTTAATAAAGGCTTTAGTTGTTATAGAGACAATCGGTATTGGTTTATTGCTATTTCCAACCGGCGGAGTTGCTAGTCCTTTCCTTTGGTATGCCTTGACTCCTATTTTTATTTCTGCCGGTTTTTTGAATGTTTTTTATCCTTGGTTTCTTTTTGTTCTTTACCTTATTTCGATAATCGGGGAAGACCTAGTCTTTGAGCAACACATCTCTCTTCCTACTATACTTAGTGTTCATTATCAATTATTAATAGTTTTTATTTTAATAATCTTAGCCGCTCAGTTAATTGTACATTTAATTAAAAATTTAGGTATGCAGGCTGTTATTTTGCAACGGCAAAGTGAACAATTGGTCGAGGCTAATCAAAAATTAAAAATTGCCAATAGGAAAATTCAGAAAGCAATGAATTTAATAATCTCTCTTTATCAAGCGGTAGAAGCTTTTAATAGTAAAGATGAGGAGAAAGATTTAGCTCAAGCTTTTACTGATTATGCCTCGAGATTGGCAGAAAGGAATTTAGCTTTTTTTTGGCGTTGGGGAAAAGAGAAAAAAGGCTACTTAGTATTTAATTCTACAGCAGATAATGTTAGAAAAGAGGAGTTAATAGATTATTTGCTAGAGGCAGAAGCTTTGTTTAAAGAAAAGCAAAATTTGTTAAGAATTAAGTTAAAGAACACAGACTTATTGGTGGCGGCAGTAAAAACTCCGGTGGAGGAATTTGGTTTATTTGGGATTGAAATTAAAGAAGTAATGTCTGAAGAAGATTTCGCTTTTCAAAAACAGTTGCTGCTCTTTTTAGTAGAGTTATATATTATGGTTTTTAAACGTTTTAGATTGACCGAGGTAAATGAAAAATTATTAGTAGCCGAAGAGCAAAATAGGATTGCTAATGAAATTCACGATAGTGTTAATCAAAGAATTTATAGTATGGTTTGTGCCTTATATACACTGAAAGAAAAAAGTCGACGTCGGAACAATGAAGAGTTAGTGGAAATTTTAGGTAAGCTAGAGGAAATGGCTGCGGCCACTCTTCAAGAATTGCGTTCTTCTATTTATGGTTATAGTTTGCAAAAGGATGGTGAAAGAGTACTTTTTGTTAGTATTAAAAAATATTTAGAGAGTTTGGCTTACCTTAATCAAATAAAAGTAGTTACAACTTTTACCGGTGAAGAAGAAAGATTAACGAAGACGATGAAAGAAGCTCTTTATCGAATTGTTTGTGAAGCGGCAGGTAATGCTTTGCATCATGGGGAGTGTACAAGGTTAGAAGTAAGATTAGAAATAAGTAAGACAAAGGTCGATTTATTAATTAGGGATAATGGAGAAGGCTTTGACCTTGCTTTGCTTCAAGATAAGGAAAAAAGAGGTTTAGGAATTAGTAATATGCACTTTCTTGTGTTGAAAGAAAAAGGTACATTTCAGATTAATAGTCAGGAAAAGCAAGGTACGGAAATTAAGATAGAGCTTCCGTTAGATTTAAGTTGATTTTAAAAGGAGTTTGAAATAATGAAAATTGTAATAGTGGATGACCATCCTTTAGTTAGGCAGGGGATTCGTTCACTTTTATCACTAGAAGAAGAGATGGAAGTGGTCGGAGAAGCGGCAACATTAAGTGAAGCCGTACAACTTATTGAAAAACAGCAACCGGATTTAGCGATAGTTGATTTGCGTTTAGGGAATAGTTCAGAAGGTTCGGGTTTAGATGTAGTAAAGTTTTGTCACGAACGGGGTTTAAATTGCAAAGTTATAATTTTAACTTCTTCGGCAAGCACATTAGATTTTCAAAAGGCGTGTGCAGTTGATGTCGAAGGGTATTTACTTAAAGAGGCTTTCCCGGAAGAGTTACTGCTTGCCATTAAATTAGTAGGAAAAGGAAGAAAATACTTTGACCCTAATATAATGGAAACAGTAGTTTGTAAGAAGGAACATTTGTGGGAAAAACTAACAACCAAAGAGCAAGAGGTATTATTATTATTAGCTGAAGGTTTAACGAATCGTGAAATTGCAGAAAAGCTTTACATTAGTGAGTCTACTGTCAAAAAACATGTCAGTCAGGTTTTAGCTAAGTTAGAATTAAAGGATCGAACCAAAGCTGCTTTTTATGCGTATTGTCAAGGGCTGATCGGGAATAATTAATTTTTGAGAGGAATTGACCTTTTGATCCGTCGATAGAGGCGACGGATTTCTTTTCTTGTTTTACGGCGTAATTTTAGATCAAGAAAAGGATAGAGAAAGAGGGGCAGGGCTGGAAGTAAAGAAACAATAATAAGAGCTAGCCAGATACTTTTTGCCTGTAGTTGATAAAGAATTTGGGAGGGCAGAAAGGGGTAATACATCCCGATCCAAATCGGAAATTGGTAGGAGCCTGATTGTAGAGCCGATACTTTAAAGTAAAGGTCTTTTTTTTGGTTTTGCTTGAGGGTGAGGTAATTGTGATTGAAAGATATTTGTGGGTTAGGGCAAGTGATAATCGTGAGAAAAGGACAAAAGCTTTTATTTTTAAGTTCGGCCAGGAAATGTTTCGTTGTTTCTCCTTCTTTTAAAATACCGAGTTCACTTCCTTGTAGGACACCTTGTTTGTCAGCAACTTCATATTCAAGGGTTATTTTTTGACTAGTAGTAAGCATACTGGCTAATAACAATAAACTAATTACTAAGCCACTACCAATGTAGATGAGAGATAGGTCAAGCTTACTTTTTTTTCTTCTTGTTTTATCTTTTTGCCATTCAGTGGTGATTAAAATAACTGTTAGGACAAGCGCAAAACCAGGTAGCAGATAAGGGGTTTGTTGATATTTTTCAGTCCAAAGAGAAGGATAGCCGAGTAGAGGGCATTTCAGGACATGTTCTCCCCAAGTAATAGCTTTTGCCGTGACCCATTCGCGTTTGATCGGGCGAGCGTTTCTTCTGATTTGGTCTGAATCTTCGTTAGCATCTCCTTTAGTGATAAAGCCATTTTTTGTATCACCGGCAATAATCCTGTGCATAATCCAGCCTTTTTGGGCGAGGGAGTCGTCCTCTGTTTTAAAGAGTACGATGTCGCCAATATTTATGGGGGCGGTAGGAGAAAGGGGAAGCACAAAAACAAGGTCTCCTCTCGTCAAAAGAGGATACATGCTGTTGGAACGGATTACGGAAAAAAGAAAAGGAGTATGATTAAGTGCAGAACCTAAACACGCTATAAGGACCAGGATAATCAATAAATAAAAAAAGAAATTGCCTATACGGGATAAAGTGTGCATTGCCGCATCTCCTCCTTGTTTTAATTGTAAATAATGGTGTAGGTGGAGTGAACCCCTCTTTGAGAGAAAAGACCGTGGTACTAAAGTGGTAGGCAAAAGTATAGGAAAGAACTTGCAGGGGAGGCTATAGGATATAAGGGATATGTCATTAGGATAAGAGAAAAGGAAACTTATGTTTTAATAAATTCCTCTTTAGAGTGCTGAAAAAGAAAGCTTTAAAAGAAATAATATAAATGGTTAAAAAATTAGCTCAAGAGAAGATTTTTCTTGATGTGTCTTAAGGAGGGGTTTGTTAAAATGAAAAAGAAAGGTTTAGTATTGGTGATTGTTCTTTTATGTATGGCGAGTTTAATGGCGGCGATGGCGTATACTTCCGCAGAAGTGAAGGCCGGTTATACGGTTAGAGTAGTTAATACGAATGAGGCTTTATTGGCACTTGTTCCTAATGATAAGGATGCAGATGGAACTGCTTATGTAGATGGGAATGGCAATCTTGTTCTTGACTTTGGTCGCATTGGAAATGAAGGGAACTTTTCCGGACTGCAGCCGGGAAGTACGTATGAATGGCAGGAGCTAGTAACGTTGAAAAATAATTCCCAGAATAAAATTCAAGTAAATCTTACTGTAGATGGTGAAGCTACTGAGTATTTAACGATTACAGATAGCAAAGGTAAAGAACTTAAAAATTTAATGATGAATCAGAATGATACGGAACCTCTTAATTTTAAGATTGAATTACCCAACAGTGTTAAAGCAGGGGATAATCTTACCGGTAATATTATAGTTTCGGCAACTTCTAATTAAGGTTAAGATAAAAGTTAAATGAATAAAAGGGAACCTCTTGTTAAAATAACGAGAGGTTTTTTATTTGCAAAGCAGGTGTAGAATTATGTTATAATTGAGTGGACAAATTTTTAAAAGCAAGGGAAGTATGAAGATGAGTGAAGCTAAATCTGTTTTTGGCCCGGTACCTTCACGCAGGTTGGGGCTTTCGTTAGGTATAAGTCCACTTCCGAAAAAAACTTGTAATTACGCGTGTGTTTATTGTCAGTTGGGCAGAACGAGGCGGATGACCAATCAACGGCAAGAGTTTTTACCATTGGAAACAATGGTGGCAGAGTTCCGTCATTTTTTAAAAAGTCGGGTTTCTTTTGATGTTGTCACTATAGTAGGGGAAGGAGAACCTACTTTATATTTAAAATTAGGACAGTTGATTAGTGTCTTGCAGAATCTTACGGACAAGCCTGTAGCTGTAATTACGAATGGTTCTTTGTTAGCGGAGGAAGAAGTAAGGTCTGCTTTAAAGAGGGCAGATTTAGTGTTACCTTCTCTAGATGCTTATGATGAGGAAAGTTTTCGGAAGATCAATCGACCTTTGGGGAAGATCAAATTTAAGGATGTTTATGAGGGCTTACGAAGTTTTTCCCTAAACTATCAGGGGCAGTTATGGTTAGAGATGATGTTGGTGCAAGGTTTGAATGATGATGAAGAGTCTTTGGAAAAGTTAAAAGGGTTATTACAGGGGCTTAATTATCAAAGATTATATTTAAATACACCGGTTCGTCCTCCCGCAGAAAGTTGGGTGACTCAGCCTGCAGCGGTAGTTGTGCAAAAAGCGACACAGCTTTTGGGAGGGATGGCGATTAACTCTCTGTCTGCGGGTAATTTTTATAGCGAAGTTAAGGATGACTATGAAGCAGTTTTAAGCATTATTAGGCGGCATCCCATGAATCAACATGAGTTGAATGGGTTTCTTGTTTCGCGCGAATGTCCGGACCCCGAAAGTGTTTTGACAAAACTAGAGCAAAGTAAAGATGTAGAGGTAGTTTCTTATAAGGGTTATCATATTTATAGATTAGTTTAAAGGAGCTTGTTTTGATGAAAAGTTTAGTAAAAAGGGTAGCTGCAATTCATGACCTTTCCGGTTTTGGTCGTACTTCTTTAGCCGTAGTTATCCCGATTTTATCGACGATGGGAGTACAGGTTTGTTCTTTACCTACGGCGGTATTATCAACACATACAGGTGGATTTAAAGGTTATCATTTTGTGGATTTGACAGAACATATGGAAGCCATAATTGAACATTGGCAGGAGTTGGGGATAGAGTTTGATTGTATTTATACCGGTTTTTTAGGTTCACCCAGACAGGTGGAGATAATTTCCCGGTTTATAGATGGTTTTTCTCAAGAAAAACCTCTTATCGTCATCGACCCGGTAATGGGAGATGACGGGAAATTATATCAAACAATGAGTGAGCAAATGGTTAAAGAAATGAAGGACTTCATTGGTAAGGCCAATATTATTACACCTAATTTTACCGAAGCCGCATATTTATTAGGAGAAAAGTTTTATTTGGATATTTCGGTTAAGGAAATTAAGGAGTGGCTGGTGCGGTTGTCAGAGATGGGACCGGAAATAGTGATTATTACCAGTGTTCCTGATTGTAAGGCGGCTAAAAATACGTGTGTGATGGCTTATGACAGGTTAGCGGGGCGTTTTTGGAAGGTTAGTTGTGTCTACATTCCGGCTAATTTCCCGGGGACAGGAGATACTTTTACTAGTGTGGTTGTAGGTAGTATTTTACAAGGAGATAGTTTGCCGATTGCTTTGGAACGAGGGGTACAATTTATTACTACCGGTATTAGAGCGAGTTATGGTTATGAGTATCCGCGTCGGGAAGGGATTTTATTGGAGCGGGTGTTAGCAAGTTTAAATCTGCCTGTTGTTGCCGGGAGCTATGAAATTTTGGAGTGAGCAATCTTGACAATTAGCACAGATTCAAGTATTATCAGGTAGTAGACTGTAGCAAGGAGAGATGACCGAGCTGGTTGAAGGTGCACGCCTGGAAAGCGTGTGTAGGGGAAACTCTACCGAGGGTTCGAATCCCTCTCTCTCCGCCATAATTAGTTAAATAGACGGGAAAATCTCCCGTTAAATTTATCTTTGGAGAAAATTTTTGTGTGAAGGTTAATAGTTTTGACCGTGCTAGACGGGGAGGTAGCGGTGCCTTGTAACCCGCAAACCGCTATAGCGGGGTGGAAGTCCTGTTCTAAGGATTAGCCTTGTAAGGTCTGGCTCTGGCAAGTGGTGATGAAGATTGGGTCCTGCGCAACGGAAATTTGTGAATCCCGTCAGGTTCGGAAGAAAGCAGCGGTAAGCAAAATCTTTCGTGTGCCGTGGGGAAACCTGATTAGAGCTAACTATCAGAGTAACGCTTGGAAGGTACATTCAAAGGCAGGTGCACGGTCATTAATTTATTTTTAATTTGCAGAAAAAGCGACTTGCTTTGCGGGTCGCTTTTTGTATATGCTAAAGAGGAAGGAGGAGGAAATAAGTTGACTTATCGAGCTCTATACAGAGAATGGCGACCGGAGAATTTTGCCAGTTTAGTGGGGCAAGACCATATTCGTGAAACTTTATGCAATGCTTTGGCAAAGGGAAGAATAGCGCATGCTTATTTATTTACCGGACCTAGAGGAACGGGGAAAACTAGTACGGCTAAAATATTGGCCAAAGCAGTTAACTGTTTGCATCCTCAGGGAGTGGAACCTTGTAATGAGTGCGTAAATTGTGTGGATGTTAAGGAAGGACGTTCACTTGATGTTTTCGAAATAGATGCGGCCTCTAATCGTGGGATTGAGGAAATTCGTGAACTTAAGGAAAAGTTGAATTTTGTTCCTAGTCAAGGGAAATATAAGGTTTATATTATTGACGAAGTACATATGCTGACAACGGAAGCTTTTAATGCTTTGTTAAAAACTTTGGAAGAACCACCTGCACACGTTCTTTTTGTCTTGGCGACAACAGAACCGCAGAGAATTCCGGCCACAATTTTGTCTCGTTGTCAAAGATTTGATTTTAAACAGATAACTTCACAGAAGATGAACGAGAGACTACAAGAAATTTTGAAAACTTATGGAATTACGGCAGAAGAAGGAGTACTTACGCTAATTATCAAAAAAGCTGAGGGTGGGTTACGGGATGCTATTAGTATCCTTGATCAATGTATTTCGTCAGGGAATGAACACCTTACTTTACAAACTGCTTATGAAGTAATGGGTTTAGTAAGAATTGAGGTTTTGTTTTCTTTACTTCAGGCTGTTATAGATAAAGATATAGTTAACGCTTTGGGGCTAATTGATGAAATTTTACAGGAAGGAATAGAGCCGGGACAGGTATTAAAGGATTTGTTAGAATACCTGCATAACTTGCTTTTATTACAAGTTTGTGGTCCTGAATCGGATTTGGTTTTGGCTGAAGAGAAGGAAAAGGAACAGATGATTAAACAGGGGCAACAGTTAGGGGTAGCTTGGTTAGCCGAGGTTACAAAGTTATTAGTGAAAATTGAAAGCGAAAGCCGTTGGCGTAAAAATCTAAGGATTGTCCTGGAAACAACGCTTATTAATTTAATTTATCGCACTGATGCTACCGCCGATAATTGTGCTAACTCCCATAAACAGCAGGTAGAAAATAAAATGCAAGGGATGCTTAATAAAACAGTCTCTCCCCAGGATAATGCCAAGACAACTGAAACGGTGTTAAAAAATAATACCGG
The DNA here is from genome assembly GCA_050951605.1 of Peptococcia bacterium. GTDB lineage: Bacteria > Bacillota > Peptococcia > DRI-13 > DTU073 > DUTS01. The sequence goes on from JBMNJJ010000003.1 coordinate 227,237, forward strand.
TGAATTGGCTGAGTCAGTTAAGTTAACGAAGACTGATAAGTCCAAGAAGGTGAAGGAAGAAGAGACTACATTTCAAAAACCAGTGGTAACCTTTGCCCAAGTTAAGGAAAAATGGCCTCAAGTTATGGGAATAATTAATAAAAAAAAGAAGACGTTATATGCGTTTTTAATGGAAAGCATCCCTTATGAAATAAATGGTAATGAAATAGCTTTACTTTTTAAAAGCGGGTATCCATTTCATAAAGCAGGGGCCGAAAAAGCGGAGAATAAAAAATTACTGCAAGGAGTTTTAAAAGAATTCTTCGGAGCAAAATTGGAGATTAAATATCTTTTGGCAGAGGAACAAGAGGAAAAGGAAGATGACCCAATCCAGAAAGCACGTCAGATTTTTGGTGAGGAAGTAGTATCAATAAAAGATTGACAAAAGAAGAATTGTCAAGGAAGATAAATAAAAAGGGAAATTAGGAGGTAGTAGAGATGGGTTTTGGCGGCGGAAATATGAATAAGATGATGAAACAAGTACAAAAAATGCAGGCTAATATGGTTAAAATGCAGGATGCCCTTGGAGAAATGACGGTAGAAGCAACAGCTGGCGGCGGAGTTGTAAAAATTGTGATGAGTGGTAAACAGGAAGTAAAAGAAATTGTTCTGGAACCGGAGATTTTAAATCCCGAGGAAAGTGAAATGGTGCAGGATTTATTAATTGCTGCTTTTAATGAGGCTTTGCGTAAGTCACAGGACCTTGCTACCGAGCAAATGAGTAAAGCCACCGGTGGGCTTAAAATTCCGGGGCTTTTTTAAAAGACAATGTATCAGTATGCAGAATCTCTGACCAGATTAATTGAACAATTTGCCCGTTTGCCCGGTATTGGACCGAAAACGGCCCAACGGCTATCTTTTTATGTTTTAAATAATATGAGTGAACAGCAGGTCAAAGCTTTCGCTCATGCCCTTTTAGAGGTAAAGAAGAGTATTACCACTTGCCCGGTTTGTTGTAATTTAACTGATGTGACCCCTTGTCGAATTTGTCAAGATGGACAAAGGGATCATACCCAAATTTGTGTTGTGGAAGATGCTCAAGATGTTATTGCCATAGAGAAGACAAGGGAATATAAAGGGCTTTATCATGTTTTACAGGGCTGTATTTCCCCCATGGAGGGCAAAGGACCTGAAGATTTAAGGATTAAGGAACTTTTGGCACGTTTACAAGATGAACAGGTTAAAGAGGTTGTTTTGGCCACAAACCCCGATGTAGAGGGTGAAACTACGGCTTTATATCTTTCCAAATTGATTAAGCCTTTGGGTATAAAGTTAACCCGTATTGCTCATGGTGTCCCTGTAGGGGGCGACTTGGAATATGCGGATATCGCTACTTTAACGAGGGCTATTTCCGGGAGAAGAGAAGTATGAAGAATGATAAAGAACAAGTTTTAATGCTGATTTATATTTTATCCATCAAGTAATGTTACATAAGGAAATTGTTTTGGATAGGGCTGTCGAGAGGCGGGTATCTTTTATGACTTATATCATAGGCAAGCATTAAAAAGGTTGGGGGAAAAAGGAAGGAAATATCAAAATGGTAGAATTCGCTAACCTTGTTCAAGAAAAATTTTTGTGGCGGCAATATATTAGATAGGCTGTTCTAGGTAAAACGAAAGAATCTCGTGTCACTTTAATGTGATCTGGGGTTCTTTTCTTTTGGATAAATAGTAATAAGATGCTCTTCATTTGGATACGATATAACAATAAATGAAGAGAGGAAGAATAACGGATGCTCAAAGAGAGATTTTCTAAAATTTCAGTAAAGATTAGTCCCTTGAAAGTTTATGGAAGTAAATTTGGACAATACATACGTACATTATTAATTTGGAAAAGTCCTATAAAAGATGAAGGATTAAAAAAGCGTTCTTGGGTAACTTTAGTGGAAAAGGCAAAATTGGAATGGGAACAGTCGCAAGTACTTTTTAATGAAGCTCAAGATCCTGAACTTATTGACCATGCGATTTATGCGATGGGAGCGGCGGAAAGAAAATATATGTATTTGTTAAAAGAGGCTCGTAAAGAAAGGGTGGTTCATGAAGACTTTTATTCGGTTTTTCATAATAGTTCGCTGTAGCTGTAGAGCAGGATAATGTTTTTATGTTCTAAAGAAGAAAAGTGGACAATACAATATTAAAAAAAGAGATTAAGAAAAAAGTGGTGGTGGAGAGAGTATGGAGGTAGGGGTAATTTTAGCGACACTTTTATTATTAATCGTTTTATATTTGATAGTTCGTTTAACTATAGGACCTTTAAAAGTGCTTACGCGGTTTTTTGTGCACTGCGTGATCGCTTTGTTAGTATTGGTGGGGCTTAATTTTGTAGGGTTTTATGCCGGTTTCCATTTGCCTGTAAATCCGGTGAGTGTAATGGGGGTAGGTGTTTTAGGTTTCCCCGGTTTAATTCTATTAGTTTTTTTGAGTTATTTATTTATCTAAGCTGAATGTAGTGCGAAAGAGTGAAACATAGGCATTATTCCTTTATTGTTAAGGGGTAGTGCCTTTTTTCATAAAAGGGTATTGATCTGGACAAAATATGATCACCTTTTATTAAGGGAGGGGGTGAGAGTAGGGGAAGGTCAAGAGCGGATAGTAGAGGCTTATGTAGGGGAATATGCTAGTGGAAAAAGTGAGGTAGCTTTAAATCGTGCTTTAAAGCTTGTGCGAAGGGGATATAAACCAGTAACATTAGTTGATTTTGATTTGGTGGAACCTTTTTATACTTTACGTCCTTTACAAAAAGAATTAGTAAGGCAAGGTTTACAAGTTTTAACTTGGGAAACGGAAAAGATGATTGGCTTGGGGGAAACGGGAACTTTACTTAAGCCGGAGGTAAGGTGGGCTTTAAAAAGGGAAGGCGATGTCATTATTGATGTAGGCTATGGAGTGGCAGGAGCTGGGAAATTAGCTCTTTTAGCTAATATCCACGAGTGTCCGGAATTAAAGGTATATGTTGTACTTAACATTGCGCGACCGCTTACCGCTGATGTGGCGAGGATTGTGGACTATGTGAAGACATTGGGGACTGTGCAGGGAGTAATTAATAATTCTCATTGTGGAGATGATACTGATATCGAGCTTATTCAGGCAGGAGCAAAGATTGTTACGAAAGCTGCTAAAAGATTAGGTTTATCGGTAATAGGAACAACCGTAGAGCAAAGGTTTGCCGAGCAAATTAAGGAATATGACGTGATGGGTAATCCGGTATTTTTTCTAGAGCGACAGATGAATCGCTATTTATGGTGATTTTAAAGAGAATTGAAGGGCGGTGTTTTAATGGCGGAAAAAGCAATCGTGGGTGAAAAACGTGTTTTTATGACGGGAAATGAAGCGGTGGCGTGGGCGGCTTTAGCTGCGGAAGCGGAGATTATGTATGGGTACCCGATTACTCCGCAAAATGAGATTATGCATTATTGGACCAGGTTAGCTCCTAAATATGGGCGCAAGTTTTTACAAACTGAAGATGAAATTTCGGCAGGATTTACCACTTGTGGAGGTGTGCTGGCCGGGAAGCGGGCTTTTACGGCCACAGCAGGTCCAGGTAATGTTTTAATGCAGGAAGCGATGAGTATGGCTGAGATGATGAGAATTCCCACTGTGGTGGTAGTACAACAGCGGGGAGGTCCGTCTACGGCAACGGTGATTTATTCACAGCAGGAAACTACTTTAACTTGTTTCGGCGGGAATGGCGAAGGTTTGCGGATTGTTTATTCTACAAGTTCTCATCAGGAATTATTTGATTATACTATTAAATCTTTTTATATTGCCTGGAAATATCGTTTTCCTACTTTTGTGTTAGGTGATGGTTATCAGGCGAAAATGCGTGAGTCCCTTTATCTTTATAATCCTGTGGAGAAAGGAATTCCGCTGGCAGAGTCTTCTCCTTTTTTAGGTCAGGAAGGAATGCCGGGTGTAGAGCGAGAGCCCTCTCATTTAAGAAATACTTATAATACAGAGGAAGAACTTTATCAGGTTATTACGGGAATTGTGGAGGCTTATAAGCGGATGACTCCGGAAGTAGTGGAGTATCAGGCTAGTGACCTTGAGGATGCGGAGATAGTTGTGCTTGCCCATGGGATTGTGTCTAGAGCAGCACGGGAAGCGGTAAACATTTTACGTAGTGAGGGTCGGAAAGTGGGGTATTTTCGCCCGGTGACTTTACGTCCTTTTCCTATCGCTCCTTTGAGGGAAATTGCTCAAAAGGTAAAAAAGTTAATAGTTGCGGAATCAGCCCAAGGGCAGTTGCTTAAATTAGTACAAGAGGCTCTTTATGGAGAAGCAGTTCCTCTCGTACCTTATTTTAAGCCCGGGCAAGGGATAACCGGAGAAGAATTAGTGGAGTTTATTAAAAAACAATAAGGAGGAATCTTGATGGCTGTAGTTCCTAATATGCCAAAGTCATGGCGGGTAGAAACAAAGCCTCATAAGTTTTGCCCCGGTTGTGGACATGGCTTAGTTTTAAAAGCACTAGGTGAGGCGATAGATGAATTGGGTATTCAGGACAGGGTTGTTTTTGGTTGTGATATTGGCTGCTCTCTCTTAGCCTGGGATTTTTTTAATGTGGATATCGTCCAGACTCATCACGGGCGAACAACACCGGTCATGGTAGGGGTCAAACGGGCGCGTCCGGATAGGATTTGTATTGCTTATATGGGGGATGGCGGTGGGTATGCGATTGGTTCACAGCATTTAGTTAATGCGGCGACCCGGAATGAAAAAATCACTGCTATTTTGGTGAACAACTGTAATTACGGCATGACGGGTGGACAGATGGCTCCAACTACTTTACCGGAAATGAAAACGGAGACAACACCATATGGTCGTGATGTGGAGGAAACAGGGTATCCGACACAGGGACCAGAAATGGTAGCGGCGATTACGAGAGAAGGTGCCTATACGGCACGAGGGACTGTAGCTAATGTGCGCCAATTGAAAAATTATTTAAAAAAGGCTTTACAGAATCAGTTAGGGGGGAAGGGATTTTCTTTTGTCGAGGCACTTTCAGCGTGCCCGACCAACTGGAGTACTAATGCTAAAGCTACGTGGAATTTTCTAGAGGAAAGTATGCCTGAGTTTTTCAAAGTGGGAGAAGTGAAAAAAGCGGCAAAGGAGGGCGAATAGGTTTATGAAAGGGACTGTAAAAATTGCTTTAGCCGGAGAAGGTGGACAGGGTGTGCAGTCGGTAGCCGGGATTATGGTGGAAGCGGCTAATGATGAAGGACGAGAGGCTTTATATATTCCAAACTTTGGTGTTGAACAGCGAGGTGGGGTGTCACTGGCTTTTTGTCAAATTTCAGATGAAAAGGTGGGTGCGCCTAAATTTCGCGATGCCGACCTGGTGATTGCTTTATCGGATCGGGCTGTTCGTCGGACAAAACAGTATGTGAACCAAGATACGTTATTTATTTATGATAGTTCCCTCCAAGGAATTGAAGATGAATTACCACAGAATGCCAAGAAAGTTTTAGCTATTCCGGCTTTAGATATAGCTAAAAAAGAACTACATCCACGTGTCTTTAATATTATCATTATGGGGGCGGCAATTGAGGCGACGAAAATTGTGGAGATGGAACAGGCGAAAAAAGCGGTCGAAAAGAGGTTAGGCTATAAGTTTGCTCAGAACCCGAAGCTAAGGGAATTGAATTTCAAGGCATTGGAACGGGGAGCGGAATTAGTTAAACAATTATTAGCCTGAAAGACAGATTAAAAGGAATTAATCCAACGTAAAAGGGATTTGAGAGACTCTTGAAAATATTTAGAAAATGAATTATAATTGTCATAATAATGGAGTGTTTACGGTGAGGAGAAAAAAGAGGGGGCAATTTTATGGGGGAGATCGATCAGGAGTGTGGAATCAAAGACCATCCCACAAGAAGTAATCTTATGAGGGACTTACGAAGATATCAGGTGGGAATATGGGTAATGCAAAAGAAAACGTTGAAGGAGCAAAAGAAATGGTTCGCACAACAGAATTTATATGTTGGGATACCAACAGCATTGGGGTTAATAAAAGATGAGAAGAGGTCAGCGTTAGTGATAGAGGAGATACCTCCTTTGCCGGAAGATATATGGAAAGCCAGAGAACAGTTACGACGTACGTCTGAGCAATTAAGAGAATCGACAAAGCGGTTACTTGATAGATATGAGAAAGGCTTATCTTTGATCCCGGGATTTAAAACGTTATATCGGCTTATACGGGGAGAAGATTTCTCGCAAGTAGAGAAATTATCGCAACTTGCAGAGGAACAATTACAAAGAGCAGAGGAACTATTGCCACAAATAGAGGTGCAGCAAATAACCCCGGAACGGGATAGGAAGTCACTTAAGGATTTCGTAGTTCTGGAAAAAGGAGCACAACCACAGGAAAACAGTCTAGTTGTCGAAGAGGGAGCTGTGGAAAAGGCATCTTTGCAGAGAAGTAATGACGAACCAGCGCACTGATTTTTTGTAATACTTAAAAGGGAATTAATTCAGTATAAGAGAAAGTTTACTTTAGAGTCTTGAAAACATTTAGAAAGCAGGGTACAGTTGCCACAACTGTCATAATAATGAGTTTCTTCAGTAAATTAGGGGAAGAAACGAGGAGGTAATTTATGAGAGAGAATCATTGGTTGCGGAAAGAACAAGTGAAACGGAGGAGACGACAAAAGCTCACGTTGGCGGCACAAAAGGCGCAATGGATAGCACAGTACTATATGATTATACCACCAGTAATGATGTTAAGAAAAAAGGTGAAGCCAATTGCAATATTATATGATAGGATTCCATCTTTACCGAAAGATATATATGAGGCTCAAGCACAGTTAAACCAAACGGATGAACAATTAAGGGAAACGAACAGGCGGTTAAAGGAAAGATATGATTTAATACCGGGAGTTAAAATGATATCTGATTTTATGTCACCGCAAGTAGATAAACTGCAACGAATGGCAAATATAACTATTACTCAAGTTTTTGTACAAGCAGATGAACTACAGCTAATGGCAGATAGAACCGTTTCTAGAGTTATTGTCACGGAGGGCATGTTACAAAAGGCGGAAAATAAGTTACAAAGATTATGTGAAAAACTTAATAAGGAGCCACGAGGATATGACGAAAGCGCATATAAATTTTCGTCTAATAAATACAATTTAATTTGTGATATTGATTATGATCACCATAAGGAAAAATTATATAGCAATGAAATGCGAATGATTGAAGACGGATTTAATAAATTGGCAAAAGAGCTGGACTTCGTTTTGGAAAAATGTCCGCAATTCCGAGATGAATTCTTTACAACTAAACAAAAAGCCGAAGAACGAGCAGGAATTTATGATGTGCTTAGAAAAGCATATAATGACAGGGACTTAGGTGTTAAAGACCCGGATTATGAGCCGCATTTTCTGGATTATGAGCCATATTTAGATAGGTTAAGGGAATTGGAGAAAGATCTGCATAATGACTGGGGATTAAATGACCTTGACGGGATTGAACGTAAAATTCAGAGCCAAATTAGGTTTTGGGAGAATTGGCACTATGATAAGTTAAATGCAGAAAGCATAGTAAAGGGGCATTTGGGTCGAATATGTAAAGAAGTTAATGCTGCACCAAGGAATAAGCAATTGATTTTCAATGAATTTTCTTGGTTGGAACGTCGGATAGACAATACTGGCATAAAAGTAAGGTCAGATGTGATGGAAAAAATAGATAAAACCAGAAAGAAAATTCGGGAACGGGCAGACCTTTATCTTGCACTTGATAAAGTTGATGATGGAAGGGGCTCGGGTGTCGATTCTGATTATAAGCCCATAATAGATAGGTTAAGGGAATTAGAGAAGGATTTGCATAATGATTGGGGTTTGAAAAACCTTGACAGGCTTGAACGTGATGTTGAAAGCGATGTTCGGTTTAGGGACAATGAGGCTAAAAGACCATTGGAGGAGTGGGGGCAGGCAGATAAGACGACAAAAGGAATAAAAGAAAAGTCATCTTTGCAGAAAATTAATGACGAAATAGCACGTTAATTTTTACTATTGTTATAAGGAGTCGGGGGGGGGAAGCTTTGTTTGTTAAAAACAAAACTTCCCGTTATCTTTTTAAGGGAGATTGTTTCCAACCGCAAGCTGTGTTAAACTAATTCTTACTTAGGCTAAAGCTTGTGCTTTGCTTTTTAGCGGGACTTTGAAAGGGGAAGTATAACTATGCTGTTGTTGGGGGCTGTAGTAAACAGCTTGGCGGTTGTTATGGGGGGAAGCATCGGACTTTTACTGAAGAGAGGTCTATCTGCAAAGGTAGGCGAGACAATCATGGGTGGTTTGGCACTTTGCGTGTTATATATCGGGATTAGCGGTTCCCTAGCAGGAGAACACATTTTGCTTGCGATATTAGCGATGGCGCTTGGTGCGCTTTGCGGTGAATGGCTTGACCTCGATGGAAGAACAAAGCGGCTAGGAGAAAGGTGGCAGGTTGATTCCATGATTGCCCAGGGCTTTATTACGGCAAGTTTATTATTTTGTGTAGGGGCAATGGCTATTGTCGGGTCATTACAGAGCGGCTTGACCGGAAACCATGAAACGTTATTTGCTAAGTCTTTGATTGATGGCATTGCGGCTCTTGTATTGGCTTCAAGTTTAGGAGTCGGTGTATTGTTATCAGGAGGATTATTATTGGTCTATGAGGGCGGGCTTACTCTTTTAGCTAAAGTAATTGAACCATATTTGACTACCTCTATGATCAACGAAATAACTTGTGTAGGTTCCTTATTAATTATCGGTATTGCGCTTAATATGCTCAAGGTTACGAATCTTAAAATAATGAATTATGTTCCGGCAATTTTTTTCATAATTATCTTTTGTTTGTTCTAATGAATAAGAAAAAATTGTGAAATAACCGAAGGAACTAGGAAGAAAGATAAAAAAAGAATTTAATTTAGAAAAAACCCCTTGACAGGCGAAGATGAAGTTGCTAAGATAGAGAATGTCGCATTCATGGCGACACGGTCTTTGAAAACTGAACAGTTGAAAAGCCAAGCGTAACAAGCTTGAAAAAAGCGGGTCATCGCAAGATGATCAAGTCAATTGAAATTCAATTGAGTAAAGAAGTATTTATTATACTTCGAAAAAGGATTGTCAGAAGCAAACTGCTTATCACAATCCGCAAAAGAAGTAATTACGAGCTAAGTCAAGCTCTGTAAAATAAATTTTTACGGAGAGTTTGATCCTGGCTCAGGACGAACGCTGGCGGCGTGCTTAACACATGCAAGTCGAACGGTCCGCGAGGCAACAAACTGATAGTTTACTATTAAGTAGTCGCTTTAAGGATAGTGGCGGATGGGTGAGTAACACGTGGATAATCTGCCTGTAACACCGGGATAACACTGTGAAAATGGTGCTAATACCGGATACCTTCTTTTGAACATAAGTTGAGAAGAAGAAAGCTTTAGCGGTTACAGATGAGTCCGCGGCTGATTAGCTAGTTGGTGAGGTAACAGCTCACCAAGGCGATGATCAGTAGCCGGCCTGAGAGGGTGACCGGCCACACTGGGACTGAGACACGGCCCAGACTCCTACGGGAGGCAGCAGTGGGGAATTTTCCGCAATGGGCGCAAGCCTGACGGAGCGACGTCGCGTGGGTGAAGAAGGCCTTCGGGTTGTAAAGCCCTGTCCTATGGGAAGAAGAAAGTGACGGTACCATAGGAGGAAGCCACGGCTAACTACGTGCCAGCAGCCGCGGTAATACGTAGGTGGCAAGCGTTGTCCGGAATTACTGGGCGTAAAGGGCACGCAGGCGGATATTTAAGTCAGATGTGTAATCTATAGGCTTAACCTGTAGTTTGGATCTGAAACTGGATATCTTGAGGGTAGGAGAGGACAGTGGAATTCCTAGTGTAGCGGTGAAATGCGTAGATATTAGGAGGAACACCAGTGGCGAAGGCGGCTGTCTGGCCTACAACTGACGCTGAGGTGCGAAAGCGCGGGTAGCAAACAGGATTAGATACCCTGGTAGTCCGCGCTGTAAACGATGGGTACTAGGTGTGGGAGGTATCGACCCCTTCTGTGCCGGAGTTAACGCAATAAGTATCCCGCCTGGGGACTACGGCCGCAAGGCTAAAACTCAAAGGAATTGACGGGGGCCCGCACAAGCGGTGGAGCATGTGGTTTAATTCGACGCAACGCGAAGAACCTTACCAGGATTTGACATCCTCTGCTATCGCAAGAGATTGCGAATTTAATCTTCGGATTAACAGAGAGACAGGTGGTGCATGGTTGTCGTCAGCTCGTGTCGTGAGATGTTGGGTTAAGTCCCGCAACGAGCGCAACCCTTATTCTTAGTTGCCAGCACGTCAAGGTGGGCACTCTAAGGAGACTGCCGGTGACAAACCGGAGGAAGGTGGGGATGACGTCAAATCATCATGCCCTTTATGTCCTGGGCTACACACGTGCTACAATGGCCTGTACAGCGGGACGCGAAGCCGCAAGGTGGAGCCAATCCCCCAAAGCAGGTCTCAGTTCGGATTGTAGGCTGCAACTCGCCTGCATGAAGTAGGAATCGCTAGTAATCGCGGATCAGCATGCCGCGGTGAATACGTTCCCGGGCCTTGTACACACCGCCCGTCACACCACGAAAGTCGACAACACCCGAAGCCGGTGACCTAACCTTATGGAAGGAGCCGTCGAAGGTGGGGTTGATGATTGGGGTGAAGTCGTAACAAGGTAGCCGTATCGGAAGGTGCGGCTGGATCACCTCCTTTCTAGGGAGATATTCGTAGTCTGTTTAGCAGACTCGAAATCCTAGGTCGGTCGCTTGGTTTCAACTGTTTAGTTTTCAGGGACCACTAAATGCATTATAAACGGCGGATTACGTCGTTACTCTGCGGATTCGGTGTGCTCACGTACTAAAAGTACGCTCCGCGCACCTCACCTTGAGTGCCTAGTACTCCTTGTTTCTAATGCATTTTGAAAAAATGTGATATACATTTTCAAAAGGAACCTGAAAAAATTAAATCATGTTTCCAGTAACCACCTAAAGACAAAGTGGCGATGGGCATGATAAGATAAAACTCCTGCTTGGAAGAGCAGAATTGTTCTTTGAAAAGTGCACAGAGAGAAAGAAAAAACCGAGGAAATAAGAAATAATATCTTTGTGATGTTCTGCACATCACAAAGAGGATTGTCAAAAGCAAGAAATTGCTTTTCTCAATCTGTAAAAGAAACGGAAGAAGTAAATGCTTATTACGTTTCGTAAGAGGATTGTTAGAAGCAAGCAGACCAAGGCACCATGAAGTCCGACGCACGGAGCATACATATGGTATGTGAGTACGGAGGACGAAATGGGAACGTAGGGCTGCGCCGCTGATCACAATCCGTAGGTCAAGTTATTAAGAGCATACGGCGAATGCCTAGGCACTAAGAGTCGAAGAAGGGCGTGGCAAGCTACGAAAAGCTACGGTGAGCAGCAAGCAGGCTTAGACCCGTAGATACCCGAATGGGGCAACCTGTCCGGAGTAATGTTCGGACATCAAAGAGTGAATTCATAGCTGTTTGAAGACAACCCGGAGAACTGAAACATCTAAGTATCTGGAGGAAAAGGAAGAAAACTCGATTCCCTTAGTAGCGGCGAGCGAAGCGGGAAGAGCCTAAACCGCAATTCTATGGAATTGCGGGGTTGTGGGACTCTCATGATCAAAGAATTGCCTAATCGAAGCAGACTGGAAAGTCTGGCCATAGGAGGTAACAGCCCTGTAGATGAAAGGCGATTTAGCGAGGAGAGTATCCCGAGTACCACGGAGCACGTGGAATTCCGTGGGAATCCGCGAGGACCATCTCGTAAGGCTAAATACTCCTTAGTGACCGATAGCGCATAGTACCGTGAGGGAAAGGTGAAAAGCACCCCGGGAGGGGAGTGAAATAGAACCTGAAACCGTATGCTTACAAGCAATCAGAGCCTGGTGTAAACCGGGTGATGGTGTGCCTTTTGCAGAATGAACTGGCGAGTTGCGGTAACAAGCAAGGTTAAGGTGAGAAGCCGGAGCCGAAGCGAAAGCGAGTCTGAAGAGGGCGAAAGTTTGTTGCTGCAGACCCGAAACCGGGTGATCTACCCATGTCCAGGGTGAAACGCAAGTAAAATTGCGCGGAGGCCCGAACCAACCGTCGCTGAAAAGACGGTGGATGAGGTGTGGGTAGGGGTGAAAAGCCAATCGAACCCGGAGATAGCTGGTACTCCTCGAAATAGCTTTAGGGCTAGCCTCAAGGGAAAAGATTGTTGGAGGTAGAGCACTGATTGGGCTAAGGGTCTTCACGGATTTCTGAACCTTCTCAAACTCCGAATACCACCAATTAACCTTGGGAGTCAGACTGTGGGTGCTAAGATTCATGGTCGAGAGGGAAAGAGCCCAGAACGACAGCTAAGGTCCCCAAGTTCAGGCTAAGTGGGAAAGGATGTAGGGTCGCAGAGACAACCAGGATGTTGGCTTAGAAGCAGCCACCATTTAAAGAGTGCGTAACAGCACACTGGTCCAGGGATCCTGCGCCGAAAATGTACCGGGGCTAAAGCCTGACACCAAAGCTTCGTCTGTTTGATTTATCAAACGGGGTAGAGGAGCATTGTAGTGGCATCGAAGTTATATCGTGAGATGTAGTGGAGCTACTACAAGAGAGAATGTCAGTATGAGTAACGAAAAAACAAGTGAGAATCTTGTTCGCCGAAAACCTAAGGATTCCTGGGGAAGGTTCGTCCGCCCAGGGTAAGTCGGGACCTAAGCCGAGGCCGCAAGGCGTAGGTAATGGCTAATCGGTGGAAATTCCGATACCACTTTTACGCGTTTTTAGTGAAGCAGGGACACAGGAGGGCAAATTGCGCGCACGAATGGAAAGGTGCGTCCAAGCGTACGAGGTAGCAGGATAGGAAAGTCCGTCCTGCAAAAATACCGAGTCGTGATGGGGAGGGAAAATAAGTACCGAAGCAATGTAGCTCCCACTGGCAAGAAAAGCTGCTAACGAGCGAGAAAGTGCCCGTACCGCAAACCGACACAGGTAGGTGGGGTGAGAAACCTCAGGCGTTCGAGAGAACCCTCGTTAAGGAACTCGGCAAAATGACCCCGTAACTTCGGGAGAAGGGGTGCCACTAGTATTCTAGTGGTCGCAGAGAAGAGGCCCAGGCGACTGTTTATCAAAAACACAGGTGCTTGCGAAAACGAAAGTTGACGTATAAGTGCTGACGCCTGCCCGGTGCTGGAAGGTTAAGGGAAAAAGTTAGTGAGCAAACTTACGAAGCTTTGAACCGAAGCCCCAGTAAACGGCGGCCGTAACTATAACGGTCCTAAGGTAGCGAAATTCCTTGTCGGGTAAGTTCCGACCCGCACGAATGGCGTAACGATCTGGGCGCTGTCTCAACGAGGGACTCGGTGAAATTGAAATACCGGTAAAGATGCCGGTTACTTGCGATAGGACAGAAAGACCCCATGGAGCTTTACTGTAACCTGATATTGGATTTTGGTATGTCATGTACAGAATAGGTGGGAGACTTAGAAAGCAGGACGCTAGTCTTGGTGGAGTCACCATTGGGATACCACCCTTGAGGTACTGAAATTCTAACCCAAGCCCCTCAAACGGGGTTGGGAACAGTGTCAGGTGGGCAGTTTGACTGGGGCGGTCGCCTCCTAAAGAGTAACGGAGGCGTCCCAAGGTTCCCTCAGCGCGGTTGGAAATCGCGCGTAGAGTATAAAGGCAAAAGGGAGCTTGACTGCGACACCAACAAGTGGAGCAGGGACGAAAGTCGGGCTTAGTGATCCGGTGGCACCGTATGGAAGGGCCATCGCTCAACGGATAAAAGTTACCCTGGGGATAACAGGCTTATCTCCCCCAAGAGTTCACATCGACGGGGAGGTTTGGCACCTCGATGTCGGCTCATCGCATCCTGGAGCTGAAGTAGGTTCCAAGGGTTGGGCTGTTCGCCCATTAAAGCGGTACGTGAGCTGGGTTCAGAACGTCGTGAGACAGTTCGGTCCCTATCCATCGCAAGCGTAGGAAATTTGAGGGGATCTGACCCTAGTACGAGAGGACCGGGTTGGACAGACCGCTGGTGTACCAGTTGTCCCGCCAGGGGCATTGCTGGGTAGCTATGTCTGGCAGGGATAAGCGCTGAAAGCATCTAAGCGCGAAGCCCACCCCAAGATGAGATTTCCCTTTTTCGTAAGAAAAGTAAGACCCCTGAGAGATGATCAGGTTGATAGGCCGGAGGTGTAAGTGCAGTAATGTATTGAGCTGACCGGTACTAATAGGTCGAGGACTTGACCTAATTAAATATTTCCTCCTAGTTCTTTATTTCTGTGTACTTTTGAAAGAATTTAATTTGACATTAATCTAGATAAAGTGTAAAATATTTTTTGTATTTGTAGTCTAACGATAAAGATATGTAGTTAAATTGCTAGGTAAAGCGTTAGATGCGAGTAGAACAACGTAGTAATACGAAGTTGATAACGTTTTACCTAGCAATTTAAAGTCTTGGTGACAACAGCGAAGGGGTCACACCCGTTCTCATCCCGAACACGGTAGTTAAGCCCTTCAGCGCAGATGGTACTCGACCTTAAGGTCTGGGAGAGTATGTCGTTGCCAGGACTTTATTTTTTATGTTTTTTATCAATGCCCAGGAGAAGACCGCCACCTTAACCCTTCATGCTTGTTTTAGCAAGAGGTAGGTGGGGGAGGTTTACAATTGTTTATAACCCAGACAAGATGAACAGAATATGTTATAGGTAAATGAATAAGTTTGGGGTGTAATGATAAATGGTAGAAAACGGTAGAGTATCTGTTAATCGAAAAGTATTGCCTGTCTGTTTTTTATGTAATTTGGTTCCAGCCGAAGGTATTGCTTGTGGTTTTTTTCTTAAGGGTGCTTTTATTTGTGGGCAATGCGAAAATGAATTAATCAGTTGTAATACAGATAATCAAATGAAATATAGTTTAACGATAGAAAAATTAAGAGAAATATTATTTAAAAAAAGCCCTAGTAAATGTTTATCAGGACTAGGTGAACCCCCCCTATAGAAGAGGGGGTCTTTAATATGGTGTTAGTATTTACCAGGGTTTAAAGAGTAGTGACGTTTTTGTGGAAAATTTTTTTTGGAGGCTGCGTTGACGTTCTCTTTCATGAATAGACGCGATTTCTTGCCGAATTTGCATTAATTTTAGTTTGTTTATGCCTAGTTTTTTGGACAATTCATGGTCTGTTATTTCTTTTTTCCAAGCTCTGATAATTTTATTTACATCACATTTATATTTTTTGCTTAAAGCGGTAGTATCTACTGGGTTTTTTTTCTTGTGTTTCATTATTAAGTTCACTCCTGCTTTGTTTTAGTTATACTGTTTTTATTTTTCCCGATAAGTATGTTTTGTTTACAGTTTTTAAAAGTTAGTTTAAGGAAACTTAATAAAATAAAAAAGGCCGGATGGCCTTTTTAAGTTTTAACCAGCTATTTTTTGAGAAGTACCAGGGCTTTTTTCAGTATGTATTTTTCTGCCAATATAAGCGGCTAGGTCAATTACACGACACGAATAACCTCGTTCATTATCATACCAAGCCATAACTTTAGCAAGATGAGAATCCATAACCATAGTAGAAAGAGAGTCAATAATTGCTGAATGGTTATTGCCTAAGAAGTCAATAGAGACTAATGGTTCACTGCAGTAATCCAGGACATTTTTTAGCGGTCCTCGGGCAGCGTTTTCTAAAGTTCTGTTAATTTCTTCTTTAGTTACTTCTTTTTTTAATTCGACAACTAAATCAACTAAGGAAACATTAACTACCGGAACACGAACAGAAATACCATTAAGTTTACCAGCAAGTTCCGGAATAACTATGCCTACAGATTTGGCTGCTCCTGTAGTTGTAGGAATAATAGATTGAACACAACTTCTGGCTCTTCGTAAATCTTTATGCCTGTTGTCAAGGTTGCGTTGGTCAGTAGTGAAAGCATGCACTGTAGTCATAATGCCGGAGTTTATTCCGAAGTTATCGTTTAATATTTTAGCAATAGGTGCAAGACAGTTAGTTGTACAAGATGCATTAGAAATAATATGGTGTCGTGCCGGATCATAGTCTTTTTCATTTACGCCTAGAACGATGGTAATATCTTCATTTTTAGCCGGTGCAGTAATAATAACTTTTTTTGCACCATTCTTTAGATGTACTTGGCAATCTTGGCCTGACCTGAATTTCCCGGTAGATTCGATGACGATATCTACTCCTAAATCACCCCAAGGCAAGTTAGCTGGATTGCGATCAGATAAAATCTGAATAGGATGTCCGTCTATAATTATTTCGTTGTCTGTTGTTTCAATTTGATTGTTTAATTTGCCATGAACAGAATCGTATTTTAGAAGATGAGCTAAAGACTCTGGATTTGACGTTCCATTAATGGCGACGACTTCTACTTCGGGGTTTTCTAAAGAAGCTCGCATACACATTCTTCCAATTCGACCAAACCCGTTAATACCTAATTTTGTTACCATTTGGTTCCCCCCTGATTTAAATAATCAAATTTTATTATTGTAATATTAAATTATGATGTCATTAATACAAAAATGTCCCGCAATATTGTAACATTAATAGCCTACTATATAAAATATGGTAGCACATTCTGTTTTAAAAGTAAATTAAAAAAGTATTAAAAAGTCACAAAATATATTTCGCAGCCTTCTGTTCGCAGAGTAAGACTTGTGATAAAATTATATGTAATATGCAACTAATAGCACTATAAATTTTGCTAAGAGGAATGAAGTTATATGTCAAAAAAACCATTATTAAAGGAAATTTCAGAATACTTGCAACATAAATACCTAGGTTTTCATACACCTGGGCATCAGCAAGGTAAGGGTAGTGAAAAGTCCTTTTCGCAACTTTTTCAGCAGGTTTTTTTAAAGATGGACCTTACGGAGTTGCCGGGTTTGGATAATTTAAAAAACCCTCGTGGTTGTTTGCGGGAATCCCAAAGTCTGGCGGCAAATTTATTTGGTGCTGTAGAAACTTTTTACCTTGTTAATGGTTCTACGGTAGGGTTACAGGCGGCTCTATTAGCTCTGAATTCTCCCGGGGGTAAGGTGATTATTCCTCGTCATGCTCATCTTTCTGTATTAAATGGTTTGGTTTTAAGTGGAGGGTCTCCTTTGCTTGTTCCTGTGCATCTGGAGAAGACTTGGGGAATTCCTTGGGGAGTTTCTCCCGAAAAACTTACCTTTTGGTTAGAGAAGGAGGAGGACGTTGATTTAGTACTTACAGTACAGCCAACATATCAGGGAGTAGGGTTTGCTGCGGGGTCTATTAATAAATTGGTTAAAGAAAAAGGCGTGTCTCATGTAGTTGATGAGGCTCATGGAGCACATTTATTTTTTCAAGAATGCTTGCCACTTTCTTTACAAAAAGAACATGCTGATGTAGTTGTTCAAAGTACCCATAAAACCTTATCTGCTTTAACACAAGCTAGTATGTTGCACGTTAATAATAATCAGCTTGTTGCTCCGGTTAGGGCGGCGTTAAATATTTTACAGACAACAAGTCCTTCCTATTTATTATTAGCTTCTTTAGATAGTGTACAGTCACAAATGAGGTTTAGGGGTCCTTCCCTTGTGGACAGAGTTTTGGAATTAGCCGATTTATTAAGAAAGGAAATTAGAAAAATACCCGGTTATCGTGTTTTCCCTGAAGAAAAGTTACCACCGGGGTGGTATTATGACCCTGCCAAAGTGTTAGTTTCGGCAGCGCCTCTAGGTTTAACGGGTTGGGAATTGGCGGAGTTGTTAAAAGAAAAACAGGGTATCGTTGTAGAAATGTGTGATTATTTCTCCGTCTTATTTCTAATTACGCTTGGTCATACTTATGAAGATATTAAGAAGGTAAGGAGTGCTTTATGGAAAATAAGGCGGGAGAAAAGGAAAAAACCGTTATCTGCTTGTGCTTATCCGGCTTGTATTTATGAGCAGCCTCTTCATTTAGTTTTGACTCCGCGTGAAGTATACTATAATAGGAAAGAAGCAAAAAAAATTACGGAGGTGGAAGGCAGGATTTGTGGAGAGGCTTTGACTGTGTATCCACCGGGAATTCCTTGCTTGTGGCCGGGGCAGTTAATTGAAAAGGAACATGTAGAGTATTTAAAATGGGTCTTAGGTAATAATTTAGAGCTTCAGGGAGTAAGTGAAAATGGGGAAATAACAATTGTTCAGGAGAAAAAATGAATGATAAGGGAAAAACTCTAAAAACAATAATAGAAATAACAAGGAATAAGGCGGGGCGACCTTGAAGTTGTAATCAGCGTAGTTAATGATAAGGATGATCGAGAAAAAGTATAAAGGTGTAAAGAAAAATGCGAATACAAAATAAAAAACTAAGAAAAAGCTTATGGTCTCAGTCAGAACAAAAAAGTATTGTGGCTAAAAAAGAACAAGTTTTACCGGTACAGCAAAAATTCAAAGATGTTTTGCAAGAAGAAAACTTTATTTTTTGGCAGGAAAAGTTCGATTTATTATTAGGTAATTTAGATGAACTCGGCGAGCGTTTAGTAAAGACTTTTTCTGTTTACGACTTGCTAGCTTATAAAAAGTTGTTGAGGGGTTTTTTAGATGAATCACTACAGCAGATTTATGGGTTAAAGCAAGAAACAGGTTGGTCAAGAACAGGACGCCCAAAGTTATATCAACGAATTGAGTTATTGAATCAAGAAGTAGAAGACTTAACGAAGCTTGTTTTAGAGAAACAAAGGGACCCTGTAAAGTTGTTGAAAAAATTGGATAGTATTCGTGGTTTATTAATCGATATATATTCATAAGGGTGGATAAGAAAATGGGTTTTACAAAAATATATGGTCAAAAACGAGTTATTTCCATGTTAAAGGCGGGTTTTAATGCTGAAAGAATAAGTCATGCTTATTTATTTTATGGTCCCCGAGGTGTGGGTAAGTTTAAGACAGCTGTAGTTTTTGCTCAGCTATTAAATTGTGATAATCCTTTAGATGCTGAACCTTGTGGTAGTTGTTTGTCTTGTAGGAAGTTCGCCTCAGGCAATCATCCTGACCTTGAAGTGATTGTTCCTGATGGGATGTCAATTAAAATTGAACAGATACGTGCTTTACAGGAAAAAGTTTATTTTAAGTGCTATGAAGGTAAGTTTAAGGTTATAATTATTGATGATGCTCATTTGTTAACAACAGCAGCAGCGAACAGTTTGTTAAAAGTTTTGGAGGAACCGCCTGCTGAGACAGTGTTTATTTTGTTAGCAGATGATTTAAATAAACTTCCAGTGACGATCCAGTCACGTTGTCAATTACTTTCTTTTGCTTATCTTGATGAAACGGTTATTAGTAAGGTTTTACGGGAGATAGGGCAGGAAGTGCCTCCTTCTCTTGCTTTGGCTCAAGGGTCTTTAAGTAAGGCTTTGGAGATGATTGAAGATGTTGACTGCCGGCAGTTTTGGGTTAAGGCAAAAGAAGATTTTAAGGCGATAAAAACCGGAGGTTATTATGAATTGTTTTCTTGGGCTAAAAGATTGGCTAAGGAGAAAAATTTAATAGCCATAACTTTAGAATGGCTACTAGTTTTCTATCGTAATAGATTAGTTCAACTTTCTATAAGTGAAAAGGATTTTGTTACTGGAGTAAGTTCGGGATTAGAAACCAATTCAGATGCAGATTTAGAAGGATGTTTTACTGCCCTTGAAGAAATAAACAAAACAGTTTATTTCTTAAAAAATAATGTTAATTCTCGTCTTGCTTTAGAGGTGTTATTTATTAAGCTAAGAAATATAGAGCAAAAAGAAAAGGGGGGGTACCCTCAATGATTGAGGTTGTTGGTGTTAGATTTAGACCGGCAGGAAAGATTTATTATTTTAATCCCAGTGATTTTACTTTGCCTGTTGATACTTTTGTAATTGTGGAAACAGCGCGAGGGGTAGAATTGGGGCAAGTTGTTTTAGGTTTACGTCAGGTAGAAGAAGAGGAGGTCGTTCTTCCTTTAAAGAAGGTTTTACGTATAGCTACTCTGGAAGATTTAGAAGAAATGAAGGCCAATCAAGCTAAAGAAGAGAAGGCGAAAGAAATTTGTTTAAAAAAAATAGAGAAACATGGGTTGCCGATGAAACTTGTTGATGTCGAGTATACTTTTGATGCCAGTAAAATCATTTTTTATTTTACGGCAGAAGGACGTGTTGATTTTAGGGAGCTTGTTAAAGATTTAGCTTCTGTTTTTAGAACTAGAATTGAATTGCGGCAAATAGGAGTGCGTGATGAAGCGAAGATGTTAGGGGGGCTTGGTTCTTGTGGACGCGAATTGTGTTGTGCCACTTTTTTAGGGGATTTTGAGCCTGTTTCCATTAAAATGGCAAAGGAGCAGAATTTATCGCTTAATCCTACCAAAATATCGGGGATTTGTGGCCGTTTGATGTGTTGTTTGAATTATGAAAGTGTATGTTATGAATGTAAGAAAAAGGAACAGGAAGAGCATCTTTTACAGGACTTTAACAGTGAAGACCAAGTTCCCGGAGAGTTTAAAGATGAAAATTAAGAAGAAGAGGTAATTGTTAATGAAGTTGACGGAAAGTTTAATTAAACTCGAAGAAAAATATCAAGCCATGCTGGAAGAAATAACTGCATTAAAAATGATGGCTTTCGCCTTAGAAGAGGAAAACGAAAGGCTAAGACGCTTGCTATGCAGTTATACTGATGAGGATAAGGCTAAAGTAGAAAGGAATGTAGAAAAAATTCAGGGGCAAGGATATGACAATTTAGTAAAATTGTATGGTGAAGGATTTCATATTTGTCACTTACATTTTGGTCAAGCACGGCAAGGAGATTGTCTTTTTTGTGTAGGTTTTTTGCGTAAATTATAGGGGGAAGGTGCTTTTTTGTTGTGCTGAAAGCGGATGAAACTTTAGATGAGTTAATAATTAATAATTTGCAGCTTATTCAGAAGAAAAAAGGATTCCGTTTTACTTTAGATTCTGTTCTTGTGGCTCATTTTGCTACATTAAAACAAAATGATGAAATTATTGATTTGGGAACCGGTACAGGAGTGATCCCCTTAATTTTGCATGCTCGGGCTAAAAACACGCAGATTATAGGTGTGGAAATTCAAGAAGAACTTGCGGAAATGGCTAAGCGTTCGGTAAAATTAAATGGCTTAGAAGATGCTATCCGCATAGTAAAGGGAGACCTGAGAGGGATTCATAAGATTCTCGGAGGCGGTAAATTTAATTTAGTTACAGCGAATCCTCCTTACTGGTCATCACGTCAAGGAAAGATAAGCCCGGTGGAGAACCGAGCCATTTCTCGACATGAGTTAACTTGTACTTTAGAAGATGTAGTAGCTAGCGCCGGTAAATTGTTAAATTATCAAGGCCGTTTTGCTATTATTTATCCTGTAGACAATCTTTTAAATCTGTTTGTTCTTTTACGTAAGTATCATTTAGAGCCGCGTAAAATTCGTTTTATCCATTCTTTTCGTGAACGGCCTGCCCGTTTGTTGTTATTAGAAGCGAGAAAAAGTGCCCCGGCTGAACTTAAGGTCTTGCCTCCATTAATAATTTATGAAAAGCCCGGGCAGTATGGTGCAGAGATTTTATCTTGGTATGGGAAAGAGGTTGTTCTTTGTGAAAAATAAGGGGAAGGGAACATTGTTTTTAGTGGGAACCCCTATCGGCAATTTAAAAGATATTACCATACGAGCTTTAGAGACTTTACAAGCAGTTGATTTGATTGCAGCTGAAGATACACGTCATACGCAAAAACTTTTAAGCCATTATCAAATACATAAACCACTAACAAGTTATTATGAACATAATAAAAGTTTGAAAGGTCCACGGTTGATTGAGAAATTATCTGCAGGGGAAAATATTGCTTTGGTATCTGATGCAGGTATGCCCGGAATTTCGGATCCGGGGGAAGATTTAGTTAAAGAATGTCTTAAAGAAGAAATACCGTTAATCGTAGTTCCGGGTCCTTCAGCTGTTTTAACGGCTGTAGTTGCTTCAGGGCTGGATTGTAGTGGTTTTGTATTTGCAGGTTTTTTTCCTAGAACAAAAAAGGGAAGAGAAAAAATACTTGCTGAATTAAAAGAGGAAAAAAGAACAGTCATTTTTTATGAAAGCCCTTATCGTTTGCCGAAAACGTTGTCAGAGATTAAGAAGACTTGGGGAGATAGGTCTTGTTGCTTGGCAAGGGAATTGACAAAAGTATATGAGGAATATCAGCGCGGAACTTTAAGTGAGTTGATTGAGTATTGGCAAAATCGTTCCGTCAAAGGAGAAATTACTCTTATCATTGCCGGAGCATGTTGTGAGGAGAAACAAGAGATTACTTCTAAAGAAATGGTGGCTTGTTATCAGGAATTAATAGACAGGGGATTTCAGAAAAAGGAAGCAATTAAGGAGACGGCTAGGTTGTTGGGAGTGCCGAAGCGTGAAGTATATAAATTGATGATGATTAAGTAAAATCGGGACTCATAAAAAATGAATCCCGATTTTATTTCATTAGAAGATATGCATTATTGTAATTTAAATTTATGTAAGGTATTAAATTAAGCGTTAGCCGCCATAGCTTGAGCACATTCTCTGCAAACTAGTTTGCCACGAAAATATTGAACATTGTCTGCACTTCCGCAGAACACACAGGCCGGTTCATATTTTTTGAGAATGATTTTTTCTTGGTCGACGTAAATTTCCAAGGCATCTTTTTCCTCAATACCTAGGGTTCTTCTAAGTTCGATAGGAATAACTACGCGACCTAATTCATCTACTTTTCTTACAATACCTGTTGACCTCATACAAACATCTCCTTTCTTCGCCAAAATTCGACAACAGCACAACTAAATGATAACAATTATGCCATTAAAAGTCAATACCAAATTTATATTTTATTTATAATTTTAGAACAAAATTTTACAAAAGGAAGGTGAAACTTGACAAAGATGGGGTAGGTGATTATACTTTTGGTAAATAATATTTATAAGTTATCAGATATGAGAAAATGATAGGCTGAGTAAGCTTTAGTTTTTTTACAGCGAATGGGGGAGGGTGGAAGCCCCAAAAAAGACTAGGCTGAAGATGAACCTTGATTCTTATACAGGCTGGTGCCCTTTAACACACCGAAGTCTTTTTGTGACTTGCTGAGGGCCTTTTTATTGGCTGAAGCAGGGTGGTACCACGAAGGCAAAGCCTTTCGTCCCTGATTGGATGAAAGGTTTTTATTATTTTAATTTATTTTCAAGGAGGAATAGTTTTAGAATGAAGAAAAAGACATTTTACATTACGACGCCGATTTATTATCCGAGTGCTAATTTGCATATTGGGCATGCTTTAACTACGGTGATGGCTGATACCATGGCACGCTATAAAAAAATGCAGGGTTTTGATACTTATTTTTTAACAGGTTCTGATGAACATGGACTTAAAATTGAACGAAGTGCTAAAGCTGTAGGTCAAGAGCCTAAGGAATACGTAGATAAAATAGTAGCCAGCTTTAAGTCCCTTTGGGAAAAACTGCTGATCTCTAATGATGACTTTATTAGGACAACAGAAACAAGACATAAGCGGGTAGCACAGGACATTTTTCGGAAAATATATGACAAAGGTGATATTTATCTTTCTACTTATGAAGGTTGGTATTGTACACCTTGTGAAACCTTCTTTACGGAAAGGCAATTAGGGGAAGAGCGGTTATGCCCTGATTGTCAGCGTCCTGTGGAATTAATTAAAGAAGAAAGTTACTTTTTTAAAATGTCCAAATATGCGGAGCGCCTTCTGCAACATATTGAGGAGAATCCTGAGTTTATTCAGCCCATCTCTCGCCGGAATGAGATGATTAATTTTATTAAAAGCGGTTTAGAAGATTTATGTGTTTCACGGACAACTTTTACTTGGGGCATTCCTGCACCGATTAATCAAAAACATGTAATTTATGTTTGGTTTGACGCTTTAACGAATTATCTGAGTGCTTTAGGTTATGGAACAGAGCATGATGAGTTGTATCAAAAATATTGGCCTGCAGATATTCACTTGGTAGGTAAAGATATTGTTCGTTTTCATACGATAATTTGGCCAACAATTCTAATGGCGGCAGACCTTCCTTTGCCTAAACAGGTTTTCGGTCATGGTTGGCTACTTTTGGACTCGGGGAAGATGTCAAAGTCGAAGGGGAATGTGGTTGACCCTGTTGTCCTTATTGAAAAATATGGTGTGGATGCGGTTCGTTACTTTTTATTGAGGGAAATTCCTTTAGGTTTAGACGGTTATTATTCTGAAGATAATTTGATTCAGCGGATTAATACTGATTTAGCTAATGACTTTGGCAATCTTGTTTCGCGTAGTGTAGCGATGATTGAAAAGTATTTTGAGGGCAAAGTACCACTTTCGGCAGGCGAAGAAGGTCCTTTTGAGCGTGAGTTGCTTGCTTTGGCAACTGCTATCCCGCAAGAAGTGGCGGAGTTTTATGATCGGATGGACTTTGCCAATGCTTTAGATAGTGTGTGGCGTTTGGTGAAGAGGGCTAATAAGTATATTGATGAAACAATGCCCTGGCTTTTGGCGAAAGACCCCGGTCAGAAAGAAAAGCTGGGAACAGTTTTATATAATCTTATCGAGGTTATTCGAATAGTTACAGTAATGATTGCACCGGCACTACCGGCTCTTCCAGAGAAAGTATGGGCGCAGATTGGTGCTGATGTTGTTTCACAGCCAACTTGGGCGGATACTGAATGGGGTAAAACTTGCCCCGGACAGGTGGTAACGAAGGGTAAGGCACTTTTCCCTCGAATTGAGGTAAAAGAAGAAGGAAAAGGAAAAGCGAAAAATGAGGGAGAACAGCAAAAGGATAAAGAACCAAAACAGACAGATAAAAAGGGAAATAGCGAGCCTGAGAAAATATCGCTTGAGGACTTTGCTAAATTAGATTTACGAGTAGCAGAGGTTATAGCTTGTGAAAAAGTAGAGAATACAGAAAAACTCTTAAAATTAGAGATAAAAATAGGTGAGGAGGCACGGACAATTGTTTCCGGCATAGCTAAGCATTATACTCCTCAAGACCTTGTGGGCCAAAAAGTTGTTGTGGTCGCTAATTTAAAACCAGCTAAATTGAGAGGGATTTTATCTGAAGGTATGCTTTTAGCAGCTTCTCATGGTGATGTTTTGGAAGTTTTAACTGTGGAGAAGGATTTACCGACAGGTAGTAAGGTTAAGTAAGGAGGTTTTCTATGTATTTCGATACTCATGCCCATTTAGATGATATTCAGTTTGCCGAAGAGCAAGAGGCAGTGCTTAAGCGTGCCCAAGAAGCTGGGGTGGAATTAATCGTCAATGCGGGTTGTAGTGACCCTGCGGCCGGGCAGATGTTAAAATTAATGCAGAAATATAACTTTATTTATGGTGCGATAGGGGTACATCCTCATGAGGCACAAGACCTTAATGCGGAAAGCTTAGCCGAGCTATATAAATTAGCTCAAAGCCCTCGTGTGGTAGCCGTAGGCGAGATTGGGCTTGACTATCATTATGATTTTTCACCACGCGCTACTCAACAGACAGTTTTTCGAGAAATGATTCGAATGGCACGAGCAGTACAATTACCGCTAATTATCCATGACCGTGAGGCTCATGAGGATGTTTTACGGATTGTTAAGGAAGAGAAGGCAAGTGAAGTAGGCGGTGTTTTTCATTGTTATTCAGGAAGTTGGTCTTTAGCTAAGGAAATTATGCAACTCGGGTTTTATATTGCTTTAGGTGGCGTGGTAACTTTTAAAAATGCACGCAAAGCAGTAGAAGTAGCGCGAGAAATACCTCTCGAACGTCTTTTGCTAGAGACAGATTGCCCTTATTTAACCCCTGAGCCTTATCGGGGCAAAAGGAATGAGCCTGCTTATGTGGTTAAGGTAGCGGAAAAGATTGCGGAGATTAAGGGTATATCAGTAGAAGAAGTAGCTCAGGCCACTTTAGTTAATGGAAAGAGGTTGTTTAGAATTGAGGGAGATTTTAAAAAAGCATAATTTTCGCTTTAAAAAAAAATGGGGACAGAATTTTATTTTTGAGCAAAACTTATTACAACGGATAGTCAGAGAAGCGGGAATTGTCCCCGGAGATCGGGTGGTAGAGATAGGAGCCGGTGCGGGAACATTAACACGTGAACTCTTAGCTCAGGGGGCACAAGTATTGGCGATAGAAATTGACCATACTTTATTACCTCTTTTAGAAAGTTTATTCCCGGGTGAAAAAGTGGTTTTTGTACAAGGTGATGTTTTGCAAATGGATTTAGATAAATTAACATATAGTTATGGCTGGAAGTATCCTTATAAGGTGGTGGCGAATCTCCCTTATTACATTACTACGCCTTTAGTGATGAAATTATTGGAAAAAGAAAAAGAGATTGAAGATATTGTCGTGATGATGCAAAAAGAAGTTGCGGAAAGATTACTGGCTGCGCCAGGTACGAAGGAATATGGAGCGATTACCCTGGCAGTACAGTATTATGCGGAAATAGAAATGTTGTTTCCGGTTTCGCGACATGCTTTTCGACCTGTTCCTAAGGTCGATTCAACTGTAATTCGTTTAAAACCTAGAAAAGAACCTCCTGTACAAGTGAGGGATGAGGTAATCTTATTTAAAATTATTAAAGCTGCGTTTGGTCAACGGCGTAAGACATTACTTAATTCGCTTTTGAAAGTACAACCGAGCGTGGAGAAAGAAGCGGTTAGGGAAGTATTGACTCAGGCGGAGATAGATTTTCAGACACGGGGAGAAGGATTAAGCTTAGAACAATTCGCTGTTTTATCTAATGTTTGGGTTGAAAACTTAAAAACAATGGTATAAGTTAGTAAGAAAGTATAAAAAAGAAGGTAACAGGGTATACTTACGCTGTTACCTTTTTTGGTTTTTTTTACTACTGGAAAACTAAAAAAGGACAAATTATAATAAGCGTTATAACTGACAACTTGCTACAAAACAATGTGACTAAGTTGCCGGAGGAGGCGAATTAATGAAGAAGGAACGTTTTTTAATTGTGACTTTAATGGTTTTTGTTTTAATGATGGTAATGGCTTCTCCCCTTTTTGCTGCTGTTACACATAAGGTTAAAAAGGGCGATACCTTATTTAGGTTAAGTAGAAATTATGGTGTGTCTATTGCCAGTATTAAAAGTGCTAATGGATTAAAATCAGATTTAATTATAATAGGACAAGTATTAAGGATACCTACATCGACGAATAATGTTTCTCGAAGTGGGAAAAGTTTCAGCCAGGAAGATATTAATTGGTTAGCTCGGGTCGTACATGGGGAAGCACGAGGTGAGTCTTATACAGGGCAGGTAGCAGTGGCAGCTGTTGTGCTTAATCGTTTAGATAGTAGGCAGTTCCCGAATACGGTTAAAGGGGTAATTTTTCAGTCAGGTGCTTTTACGGCTGTTGCCGATGGGCAGATTAATTTAACACCAAACACGACCGCATATAGAGCTGTGCGTGAGGCTATAGCCGGGGCAGACCCTTCAGGGGGTGCACTTTATTATTGGAACCCGGCGAAAGCTACGAGTAAGTGGATTTGGTCACGGACGATCATTAATCGTATCGGTAATCATGTTTTTGGAATTTAAATTAAA
Source organism: Peptococcia bacterium (assembly GCA_050951605.1). Taxonomy (GTDB): domain Bacteria; phylum Bacillota; class Peptococcia; order DRI-13; family DTU073; genus DUTS01. Next base: position 254,867 of record JBMNJJ010000003.1, read on the forward strand.
AAGTTTGTTGTCAGGATTTAAAAAAGGTGAGTCTTTCTCAACTAATCTTGGGGAAAGGCTCACTTTTTTTGCAGGAAAAACAAGAAGAAAAGCGTAATAATGGTATGAGAGGATAAGAAAATTGGGAAGGTGGAGGTTAATGGGATATAGGAAAGAGAAAGATACTTTAGGTGAGGTCTTGGTACCTAGCGAGAAGTTATGGGGAGCACAAACGCAAAGGAGTCTTGAAAATTTTAAAATAGGTCAAGAAAAAATGCCGAATGAAATAATTAGGGCTTTAGTATTAATTAAAAGGGTAGCGGCTAAAGTTAATAGAGAGTTGGGTTTATTGGCTGAGGAAAAGCAAACAGCAATAGTTCAAGCTTGTGCAGAGATTTTGGCAGGTAAGTATATAGATAATTTCCCTTTAGTTGTTTGGCAGACAGGAAGTGGGACACAAACAAATATGAATGTTAACGAAGTTATTGCGCGGCGAGCTAATCAAATTTTAGGTGCAGAGCAAGTTCATCCTCATGATCATGTTAATATGGGGCAGAGTTCTAATGATGCTTTCCCTACGGCAATGCATCTTGCAGCTGTAATTGCTTTAGAGGATCATCTTTTGCCGGTAATTGCGCAATTGAAAAAGACGTTTACGCAAAAAAGTGAGGAATATAAGGATGTTTTAAAGATAGGTCGTACTCATTTACAGGATGCGACTCCTCTGACTTTTGGGCAAGAAATAAGTGCTTGGGAGCGGATGTTAGAAAAGGCAGAGTTGATGATTAAGGAAAGTATTATGCATCTAAGGGAATTAGCTTTAGGCGGCACTGCTGTGGGAACGGGCTTGAATACACATCCCGAGTTTGCTAAAAGGGCTGTTGCGGAAATTAATAAACTGACAGAAAAACAGTTCATTTCGGCGGAAAATAAGTTCCATGCTTTAACTAGTAAAGATGAACTTGTTTTTGCCCATGGAGCCTTAAAAGCATTGGCGGCAGATTTAATGAAGATAGCTAATGATATAAGGTGGTTAGCGAGTGGTCCACGTTGTGGGTTGGGGGAGCTAAGGCTCCCTACTAATGAACCGGGAAGTTCAATTATGCCTGGTAAGGTTAATCCTACACAATGTGAGGCCTTGATGATGGTCGCCTGTCAAGTATTAGGCAATGATGTAACGATAGGATTGGCAGCAAGCCAAGGCAATTTTCAGCTTAATGTATTTATGCCGGTATGTGCTTATAATTTTTTGCAGTCAGTACGCTTATTAACAGAGGCAATGGTTTCTTTTAATCAAAATTGTGTACAAGGGATGGAGCCTGAGCGAGAGAAGATGCAAAGTCATCTTGAAAATTCGTTAATGTTGGTAACAGCTTTAAGTCCTTATCTAGGTTATGAAAAGGCGGCGAAGATAGCACAAACGGCGTCTAGGGAAGGGCTTACATTGAAAGAAGCGGCCTTGAGATTAAAGTTGTTGACAGAAGAGGAGTTTGAGCGGTATCTCGAGCCGGAAAATATGGTCTAAGATACTAAAAGGGGGAAGAAAGGGTGGATTACGCTAAGAAGGCTTTAGAGTTGCACAAGGAGTTAAAAGGGAAATTAGCTGTTCAAAGCAAGGTTTCTTTACAAAATAGAGAGAATCTTGCTCTTGCTTATACACCAGGAGTAGCAGAGCCTTGTAGGCTTATTGCCGAAGATAAGTCTTTAGTTTATGAGTATACGATGAAGGAAAATTTTATTGCCGTTGTTTCTGATGGGACCGCAGTACTGGGGCTGGGGAATATTGGGCCGGAAGCAGCGTTACCTGTAATGGAGGGGAAATGTATTCTTTTTAAAGAGTTCGGCGGGGTGGATGCCGTTCCCCTATGTATAGGAACGACGGATGTCGAGGAGATAGTAGAGTTTGTAGCACAATTGGCACCTACTTTTGGGGGGATTAATTTAGAGGATATCAGTAGTCCCCGTTGTTTTGCTATTGAAAGAAAATTAAAAGAAAGGTTAAACATACCCGTTTTCCATGATGACCAGCACGGTACAGCCGTTGTTGTTTTAGCTGGTTTAATTAATGCGGGCAAGGTAGTAGGCAAAGAGTTTAAAGAGATGCAAGTTGTAGTAAATGGTGCCGGAGCGGCAGGAATCAGTATTACGAAGCTTTTAAAAGCGGCAGGAATTAAAGATGTGATTTTATGTGACTACTGGGGTGCTATTCATCAAGGCTGTCCTGAAAAAATGAATAGTGAACAAGCTCGTTTGGCAGTGGGGACTAACCTTGAGCAGAAAAAAGGACCATTAGAGGATGTTATTCAAGGTGCCGATGTATTTATTGGGGTTTCGAAAACAGGAGTGCTCACTCCTGAGATGGTGCGTAAAATGAAAAAGGAGGCTATCGTTTTAGCGATGGCCAATCCTTTGCCGGAAATATTTCCGGAGGAAGCATTAACAGCAGGAGCTAAAGTTGTGGGGACAGGGCGGTCTGATTATCCTAATCAGATTAATAATGTTTTAGCTTTCCCCGGTATTTTTCGTGGGGCTTTAGATGTTCAAGCGATAGATATTAATGAAGAAATGAAACTGGCGGCAGCCCAGGCGTTGGCTCAGATGGTTACGGCGGAAGAATTAACATCCGCTTATATTTTGCCCCAAGCTTTTGATTTACGAGTGGGACCAAGGGTGGCTGCTGCTGTAGCCGAAGCTGCTGTTAAGTCGGGTGTAGCCCGCAAAAAATTAAGTTATGAAGAAGAGTTTGCTCAAGCAAGGAAATTAATGAAAAAAGCTTAAAAAGTGTTCTAAAAGGTCAAAACGGCGTGCATCTCTATAAACTGAAGGGCTGCCGGAAGATTGGAGCACATTCTCTAGTGGAGTTCCCTCCAGATAAGAGAGGGCTTGTTGGCAGTCGCCGATAATAGTGGCGGCAATGTTTTCCGCATGCTCAGTACTACGCATGGGGGATCCGAGTAGGTCATGGGAAATAGTGGTCGCAATATCGATGTGGAAGTTGTTTTGAGCGGCAAAAGCAAGGACAAGGGGTGGGATGGCGAGAGCTTTTATGGGGATTTGAGATAACAAATGAGCAGAGATGGCATGAGGTCCATGACTGGGAGTGCCCAGACCTATTTGTTGGAGCAACCCCAGTTTTTCATTTACTTTTTTTCGGTATTTAAATACTATATCGGCTAGGTCAGAAGAGAGAGGGGGTGTAGGGTAACAGTTAGTAAGGGCAAGATCTAGCCCTTGTTTGAGACCTTGTAATAATTCGTGAAGGGAGGGAGTAATTTCTCCGGTCATATCTCCGTCAATAAAAATAATTCCTGCAGGGCGATATTTTTTGGCATAAGCTGCACCGATGGCCCGGGGAATATCAAGTCCTAAAGGAACAGGGAAGGAAAGCAGTTCCAGATTTAATTTATTCATTAATCGTAAAGCTTTTTTTTCTGTGAAGTCATTACAGCCGTTAGCGACTAAGAGAATGTGTTGAAAGTTACAAGGAATTAAGTTTTGCAGAACTTTTTCAATGTTTTCACCTTCGTTGTGTGCAGGTATTACCGCGATGTACATTTTTTCTCCTCCTTTATACGATGCTTGTTCTATGTTATGTAGAGAGAAATAAAGGGGTGCATTTCTTTAACCAAGGGCTATAGAAATACATAGAATAAAGTGCAGTTAAAATGAGGAGAGATGCCGGATGAAGGAACATTTAGAAATAGGAGATATTGTGGGAAGAAAGTCCCATGGCAGTGATATTTTGTTTCGGATAACAGAGATCGTAAATGGGGCAGAGGAGGAAAAGGCTCTTTTAAGGGGGTTGGATGTAAGATTATATGCTGATGCCCCTATGCGTGATTTAGAAAAAAAGACTTTGTCAGAAATAAGTAAATATAGGCAGAAGTATATAAAAAAAAACAGTGATTGTTTGCGCCGTATCTTTGAACGGAGGCTGGAGGATAAAACGAGGCTCTTTTTAAGGGGGGGGGGAAACTTAAAAAAGGCTATGAGGGCTGAGGAAGTAGCTCATTATGAAGTTCCGGGGGAAGTACTGCATTTAGATGGGGATAAAGAATATTTACAGTTATGTAAAACAACTTATGCTCAGCTTAATATTAAAATGAATGGCTTTGAGGTTCCGGAGGAAAAACAGCCCGAGCTGGTGCACGAATATTTACAAAAATACACCCCCAACATTCTTGTTTTAACAGGTCATGATGGTTTACTTAAAGAGGTTACAGACTTTAAAAATGTACGTAATTATAGAAATTCTGCTTATTTTATTGAAGCGGTGCGTAAAGCTCGAGAATATGAGCCGGGGCGTGATGACTTAATTATTTTTGCCGGAGCTTGTCAGTCGCATTACGAGGCTTTGATTGCGGCCGGAGCTAATTTTGCCAGTTCGCCGCAAAGAGTTTTAATTCATGCCTTTGACCCCGTTTTTATAGCGGAGAAATTAGCGTATAGTTCTATTTATGAAACGTTAAGTGTTGAGGACATTTTAAATAATACGATAACAGGCTTAGATGGAGTAGGAGGGATTGAAACAAGAGGCTGTTTGCGTTTGGGCTATCCAAAATCGCCGTATTAGGCTTATTAATAAGAGAAAAAGGTGTTTACCTTTAATTAGGGGGAAATACTCAAAAAGAATTGTTTAAATCACTTTCTTGTTGTTGACAGGCGAGGGTAGGTCTAGTATAATATATTATTTATTTGACAGAACACCTTATTCGTGATACAATTATGTTGTTATTGTAGAAAGAGGGTGGTGTTTTGTTAGCAAAGAAAGTTTTTGCCGATATTAAACGTGATTTAGAACCATTTGTTGGTAATAAAATTAAGCTCAAGGCGAATAGGGGACGAAAAAAAATTATTGAAAAAGTAGGCGTACTTGAAAGCACTTATCCCAATATTTTCGTAATTCGCTTAGATGAAAAACAAATTGAACGTCGTGTTTCTTTTACTTATGCTGATATATTAACAGATACTGTTCAGCTAACTGTTTTTGATGGAGATGAGAACATTAGGATAACGGCTAACGGTTCATAACTGCTGAGGTTTCAGCAGTTTTTTTTATTTAAGAAAAATATGAAGAAATTCCCACAGCCCTTTAATATTGTAAAAAGAGGTTTTTTTTTATGTTTAAATAACCATAAAAGGTTGAAGTAACAACGATGAAGAATTATGGGTTTTGTAAAAAGATAAGGGGTCAAAGTAAAATAAAGTTATGTTCCTTGGTAAATTTAATTATAAGGGGGAAGATTCTGGATGAAAAAAAAGATGGAGATTAGGTTTCAGTTCTTAACGTGGCTTTTGTTTTCTACTTTTTTGTTTAGCGTGTCTGTGTTCCCTGTACAAACTCTAGGAGCACAAGCAACACAGGCACAGGCGGGGGAACTTACATATCGCGTAATGACAATGGGTTCTGATGTGGTGAAGATAAAGCCGATGGAAAAGGCAAGTCAGATATATGAATTTTTATTAAATGACCAAGTTGTGATGCGTTATCGCCCTATGTCAAAAGGTTTAAGTGCCAGGGAAAGAGCTTTAGCTATTTGGGCAAGGACTACCAGATTAGGAGAAACGCTAAAAGAAGGAACAGTAGCGGTTAATTGTATTCAGGGGAGTTTTGTAGTTACGATTGGGAACCAGCTTTTTATTACGGTTACGGAAGACGACTTTAAAGCAAATAATTCTACAGGTGAAGGGTTGGCTAAAGTGTGGGCCGAAAATCTTAGAAAAGCGCAAAAACCTACACAGGATAACACCGCCAAGAAAACACTAGTGGAAATACCGAAAAAAGAGGAGGTAAAGGGAACTACAGTTGCTACAAGACAGGAATTAAAAATGCTGGAGTTAATCAATGCAGAGCGGGCTAAAGTTGGAGTTAAACCATTGGTGATGAAACCGGAGTTAGTAAAAGTTGCCAGAATTAAATCGCAAGAAATGATTGATAAAAATTATTTTAATCATGTTTCACCTACATATGGAGACCCTTTTACGATGCTTAAGAAATTTGGGATAAAATACGGGTATGCCGGAGAAAATTTGGCCGGTAATCAGACGATAGAAAATGCTCATAAGAGTTTAATGGCTTCTCCCGGACATAAAAAGAATATTCTTAAGTCTAATTATACTCATGTGGGGATAGGTATAGTTGAGGGTGGCCCTTATGGTCAGATGTTTACCCAACTTTTCATTAGTGAACAATAAAGACGTTTAGACACAACCACGGACGAATTTTCATATCATATTAATAACGAGGGGATTTTTTATGGCACATATTTTGAAGTTGTGCATATACTTAAGTGAATTAATATGAAAAGAGGAAAGGAGGTCGTGGGGTGATGGCAATTACAGTTACGACGAGAAGGCTTAAGGTGGAAAATGTAATTGGGGAAGCTATTAAGCAGGTCAATGTAGTAAGGGAGATTACTCTTCCCGTTTTAGCAAAGAAAATAGAAAGTATTGATACAAAAATTAATAATGTTGAGTATAAAATTATTGATAACAAAATTGTGGTGGAGGCTGACTTACAAAAACAAATTTATTATGTAGAATGTGTTACAGGTGATGTTCAGGAATATACGGTTCCTACGGAAAAAATTACGGAGTTTGTGCATTTAGAAGGCGCTTTACAAAGTATGGATGCTAAAGTAAATGTAGAGATAGAGTATTGTGATGTAGAAGCAATTGATATGGCGGGAGATAATCAATGTCATCGGAGGTTTCAACAGACTTGCATTCTCAAAATTAGAGCAAAAGTAATTGAAATGGTTGAAATCGAAGTTATTACAAGTGTATCCGGAGAAGGAATTACGCCTACTTTTGCTACTGTTACTATTGATAATATTATTGGAGCAGGAGAGGAACAGTATAATCTCAGTGATAATTTTATTGAACTCCCTATTGCGACGAAAAAGATTAAAAGCATTGATGCCGAAATCTGTAGTGTAGAAGAAAAGGTGATTCCCGGGAAGGTAATTGTGAAAGGGAAGTTGCATAAACAGATTTATTATGTGCTTGAACCTAGCGGAGAAGTGAAAGAAACATCAGCAAATGTACCTTTTAGTGTTTTTGTTCCTGTAGAAGGAGCACAAGAAGGGGCTAGTGTCACGACAGATGTACAGATAGAATACATTGATAGTGAACTTGTGACCAGAAATGGGAGAAAATTTATTCGCGAAACTATAGTTTTAAGGGTAACGGCTAAGGTTATCGAACGTCTGACGATTAATATTGTTACAGCAGTATTAGGAGCAGAGGTAGAAACGAGAACGTTAAAGATAGAAAGCGCTATCGGTGTAGCACGGCGACAGGTAAATATTTTAGCCGATATCTTTACGCCGACAGAAGCTCGTAAAGTGGCTAGAGTGGATGCCGAGCTTAGAGACTTAGAAGGTGAGGCTATTCCCAATAAGGTGATTGTTAAAGGTACTTTGCATAAACAAGTTTATTATGTTTCCGCTGTTGATGACCAGCTACGCGAATTGTCTATAGATGAACCTTTTACAGAGTTTATTCATATTGAAGGGGCGCAAAAAGGTGATGTAGTGGATGTTTCCGGTAGAATAGAATATGTGAATGTGGAGGCTAAAGCTACTACTCCCACTACAAATTGGCGGCAGACAGCAGTTTTAGAGATTAAAGCGAAAGTAACAGAAACAGAGGAAATTACTGTAGTGACAGCAGTAAGAGCTGTTGCTCCCCCTGTATGCCCTCCGGGCGAAACATTTGATTATGTGATTCAAAGAGGAGACACATTGTTTTCTATAGCTACAAGGTATGGGGTTACGGTGCAGCAAATCCTTGCTGTCAATCCGGAAATTACTAATCCTAATCTGATTTTTGTAGGACAAACGATTAAAGTACCATGTCCTTCGGGAATGGGTTAAAAAGGGTCTTCTAAGACCCTTTTTTTATTACGAAAATAAAGATGATTAAAACAGTCTCCTTGGGGCAATACTGATAAGGAAGTTAGTTTTACTGAAAAGCTCTTAAGAGTAAAGTAAAGGAGACATTAAATATATGAAAAAAAGGATTGTTTTTTGCGGAGCTATTTTTTTGCTGCTGGGAGTTGCTCTTTGTTTATTTACAGTAAAAACAAAAACACCACCTTTAATTAGGCTACATATTCTTGCTAATAGTGATAGTTTAGAGGACCAGGAGCTAAAGTATAAAGTGCGAGATGAATTACTTAAGGTTATGCAGAAAGAATTTAGTAAGTCCCAAAGTTTAGAGGAATCCAGGTCTATTTTATTAGGGCATTTATCATCTTTAGAAAAGCAGGCTGAAGAATATATAGCTCAAGAGGGTTTTTCTTATACAGTGAAGGCTGTTTATGGTAAGTTTAAATTTCCTTTTAGGGACTATGGTAATTTCGTTCTTCCGGCTGGCAAATATGAAGCCTTAAGGTTGGTTATTGGTGAAGGGAAGGGAGCTAATTGGTGGTGTGTGCTTTTCCCGCCTCTTTGTTTTGTAGAAGGGGAAAAAAGTCTGTGTCTAGATAATGATTTTGCGGAAGTTTTAGAACAGAGCAAGTTGGAAGGGCGAGAGGTTCAAATAAAGCCAGCTTTTAAAGTAGCAGAAGTTTGGCAAAAGGTTTTTGGTGAAAAAAGTAAAAAGTAGAACTTGTTATTTAAGAATATGGTATAATTTGTTTTAGAAGTTAAAAGGATAATAAAAGGCTAGTATGATACTAGCCTTTTATTATTAATAGGTGTAAAATTAAAGTATTTTAACAGGTGTGCCTAAATGAACGAGGGGAAAGAGTGTTTCAATGTCATGATTATACATGCGGATACAGCCTAAAGAGACGGCTTTGCCAATACAAGAGGGATTATTGGTACCATGAATTCCATAGTTGGGTTTACTAAGTCCCAGCCATCTAGTGCCATAGACTTGACGCCCATCCATAATTTTTTTGTTGATGATGCTCCATGTACCAACGGGTGAAGGGGTGCCGGGTTTACCAATAGCTATAGGATAAGAATTATAAAGCTGTTGTCTTTGATAGAGGTAAAGCCGTCTTTCTCGTAAAATAATTTTGATAGAGACACTGCTTGGAGACAAAACAGATCACCTCATTTTAATTTGATCGTTTATTGTTATTTTATTATATGCATAATAGCGTGGGACGGTTTTTTCTTTTGTTAAGGGGAAATAAAGGTATTTAGAAAAGGCTGTTCATTGCGCATAAAAAATAGTAAGATAACACAGAGAGGAATTTTTTTACCAAAGGGGTTTGGAGAGATGATAATTAATTATCAACAGATGGTGTTTTATGTTTTAGGTGGGTTAGCTTTTTTTCTATTTGGTGTTAAATATATGTCTAATGCGCTACAAAATGTGGCCGGGGATAGATTGCGCTCTTTTTTAGAAAAAGGGACAAAAACTCCTTTACGGGGTGTTTTGTTGGGGACTTTGATCACCGCGATTATACAAAGTAGTTCCGGGACTACGGTATTAACGGTAGGGCTGGTTAATTCGGGGCTTTTGACTTTACGTCAGGCTATTGGTGTAATTATGGGTGCGAATATCGGGACAACGGTAACGGCGTATTTAATTGGCTTTAAATTAGAACATTATGCTCTCCCCGTTTTAGCTATAGGTGTTTTTTTGTTATTCTTTTTTAAAAATAAAAAAGCAATTAGTATAGGGCAAGTCCTTTTTGGGTTGGGCTTGCTTTTTTATGGAATGGAGACAATGGGTAAAGGTTTTTCTCCTTTACGAAACTCGGACTTTTTTATTAATCTGATGACAAATATTGAAGGTCGCACTTTGTTGGGGGTATTAGTAGGAACAATTTTTACAGCTCTTGTGCAAAGCAGTAGTGCTACTATTGGTGTTTTGCAAGAATTAGCTTATCAAGGTGCAATTACATATAATCAGGCGGTACCGATTCTTTTCGGAGATAATATTGGAACTACGATTACGGCACTTTTAGCTGCGATTGGGACATCGGTTGCCGCGAAAAGAACGGCGATGACTCACTGTTTGTTTAATCTGTTAGGAACACTAATCTTTCTTCCTTTATTTATGTTAGGCATCTTTCCGGAAATGGTGCGTTTATTTACAGATTACATCTGCTTTTTATTACCCGGGTTTGAGGGTACCTGGGAAGTCATTAATATAAAAATGCAACTTGCCCAAACACATGGTGTTTTTAATCTCAGTAATACCTTAATTCAATTGCCTTTTGTTTCTGTTTTGGCGGCGATAGTTACAAAAATAATTCCGGGGGAAGATGTTGTGGCGAAGTTTGAACCTCAATATCTTGAACCGCGGTTACTTACTAATCCACCTGTTGCTTTAGGACAGGCAGGGCGGGAAGTTGTCCGGATGGGGAATTTGGCAAAAAGGTCATTGGAATATGCAATTGCCTATTTTTTTACGGAATTAAAAACAGAAGCTGAAAAAGCAGTACAGTTAGAGAAAGTGATTAATAATTTGCAAAGAAAAATAACAGATTACGTGGTAAAAGTTTCAGAGCAAAAGCTTTCGGAGGAAGATAACAATCGTGCTTATACATATGTGCAGGCAATTATTGATGTAGAAAGAGTGGGGGACCATACGGAAAATATAGTAGAACTGACGGAAGCCAGAATAAGGAAAAATGTTTATTTTTCTAAGAATGCAATGACTGATATGCGTGAGATGTTTGACAAAACATTAGAAACGTATGAGCAAGCTGTTAAATGTCTCGAAAAACACGATTCTTGGTTAGCCCAAGAGGTTATAAAAAATGATGACGAGATAGATGAAATGGAAAAGACACTTCGCCGTACACATATTGCACGTCTTAATGAAGGAACTTGTAGTGGCGATGCGGGAGCTATTTATTTAGATATCTTAAGTAATCTTGAACGTATTGGTGACCATGCGGTAAACATTGCTCAATATGTTTTAGGAAAAAGATGAATACTGTATTCATGAAAAAAATTGTTGAAAAGGTTGTTGGTAAAGATATAAAATAAATTGTGATAAATTAAATTATTTATATGGAACATTTACACACCTGTTTTAGTTAGAATGGGTGAAAAAAGTGGTGGTATATTTATGGTAACGAAAAAGAAAAAGATACTTACAAAAAATGCACGATTAAAACAATTTGTTGTGCCTCTTTTAGCTCTTTTTGTCTTTTGGATAATTCTTACGGGGAGGCTTGATTTGGGGAATTTAACAATTGGGTTGATAGCCGTTTTCATTATTTCTTGGTTATGCAGACCTATTTTATATTTGCCGGGGGCGAATTTCCCGGAAAAAACTTATGCTGCTTTTGACCTTCCTTATATTAAGCTGTTTTTTTATTTGTTATGGCTATTCTGGGAATTAGTCAAAGCAAATATTGAAGTAGCTTTAATTGTTTTAAATCCGCAAATGCCAATTAGTCCGCAAGTCAGAACATTTAAAAAACAGTTGGATAATCCGGTAGCCCAAACACTTCTTGCTAAATCGATTATTTTGACACCGGGAACAATAACTATGGACGTCGAGGATAATGTTTATACAATTCATGCTTTGACGGAAAGCGCTGCTCTTTCTCTAGCCCCCCAAGAGGGGGAAGGCGAGATGCCCGCTCGTGTAGGTCGCCTCTTTAATGAACAAGATGAGGTGAAATAAAATGATTACAGATAAATTGCTTACGGTTTTTTTATTAGCTCTTGTTTTTATCGTTTTTTTAATGTTATTTAGGGTCTTAAAGGGTCCTACAGTATTTGATCGTTTGAATGGGCTTGGTGTTATTGGTACAGACACTATTGTCATTTTAATTCTGATTGGTTTTTTAGAAAAAAGAGTAGATATGTACATCGATATTGCTATTTCTTATGGAGTTTTGGGATTTATTAGTTTAGTTGTTATTGCTAAGTATTTTGAAGGGAAGGGAGACGTTAACCAGTGACAGTGTTAGCACTTATTTTATTATTTAGCGGTTTTTTCTTTATTGCGGTAGCTGCTATAGGTGTAATTCGTTTCCCTGATTTTTATACACGCTTACATGCTGCCGGAAAGGGTGATACATTAGGGATAGCCCTTTTTGTGATGGGTTTGGCAGTTTATAATGGTTTTAATTTAGTTAGTTTAAAGCTTCTTTTAATTGTGGTATTTATTTTTTTAGCTAACCCTATTGGCGGACATGTTTTGAGTAGGGCTGCTTTCAAGTCCGGGCTTAAGCCTTGGACGAGGAAGGGGGAATAAATTATGCAGAGCGCTTTTTTATTAGGATTTCTAGTGCTTTTGATGGTGATAACAGGACTTTCGGCACTTTTTGCACGCGACCTTTTAGCTTCTATTATCATGTTCAGTGCCTTTAGTTATTTTGCAGTACTTACTTACTTAACTATGGGAGCCCCCGATGTTGCTTTTACGGAAGCTGTGGTAGGCGTTGTGTCTACGACTTTCTTTATTGTAGCTCTCAAACGAATGAAGAGGGGGAGTTCTAAATGAAGTTGGTGCGAGCTAGTGCTTTATTAGTAGTTTTAATAATGACTATGTTTATGTTTATTAGTGCAGGGGCTTTGCCCCAAATCTATAACCCACAATCTCCGGCAGCGACTCACGTTTCAGATCGCTATATTGAAAAAGCTGTTGAGGAGACAGGATCACCGAACCTTGTTACGGCGGTGTTAGCTGATTATCGGGGTTATGATACTTTAGGTGAAACAACAGTGATTTTTACGGCCGGTTTAGCTACGGTCTTGTTGTTACGGGCTTCGAAAAATTCAGCCCCTAAGGGTGAAAGGGATAGTACTAGCGAGGGGGGACAGGAATGAATGAACGTTTTGGTACGATAGTCTTAAATACTGCTTCCCGTTTTGTAGTTCCTTTTATTACGCTTTATGGCGTGTATGTACTTATTAATGGGGAGAGTAGTCCGGGTGGCGGTTTCCAAGCCGGTGCGCTTTTAGCGATAGCAGTTGTTTTAAGTCGTTTAGTGCATGGGGAAGAGGCTACTTTTAATATTTCAGGGAATATGGCGCTTATTCTAGCCGGGATAGGTACATTTTGCTATGGTCTTGTTGGCCTACTAACTCTTTTTTGGGGTGGAAATTTTTTAGAGTATGGGATTTCTCCCTTTTTGATGTCAGCAGCGGAAAAACATTCTTTAGGAATACTTGGTATTGAAATTGGAGTTACACTTTGTGTAATGGCGACGATTATTGCGATTTTTGATGCTTTGACGAGAAAGGAAGAAAGATGATGAAAGAATTTTTTACCGAACATTTTATTTATTGGTTAATTTTTATCCTGTTTATTTTGGGACCTTATGGCATAATTTTTAAAAAGAATATGGTGAAAAAGTTAATGTCGATGAACATTATGCAAGTAGCTGTAATTTTGTTTTTCTTAGCTTTAGGCCAAAAAGCCGGGGGAACAATTCCTATAGAGGTACCGGGTCTTTTTGGAGCAGAAAATTATATTAACCCTTTACCACATGCGTTGATGCTAACGGCGATTGTGGTAAGTTTGGCTACTTTAGGTGTGTCTTTGGCTTTGCTTTTAACAGTGCAAAAACGTTATGGAACATTAGAAGAAGATGAATTGCTACGGAGGATGAATCAATGAAGGAACAACTTCCTGCTTTAATTGTAATTGTACCACTATTAACAGCTTTGCTTTCCCCTCTAGTAGCTTATTTTTCGACAAAGGTGCTGCGGGGGCTAGGCATTACAGCTGTTGCGGTGTCACTTTTTAGTGCTGTCGGTGCTTTAGGGCACGCACTTACCGAGGGAGCTTGGCATTATCATTTTGGTAATTGGGTTCCGCCTTGGGGTATTGAATATGTGATCGATCCCTTAAGTGGGCTGATGGCGGTCTTAGTTTCTTTTCTTAGTCTTGTTGTTTTAGTTTATACAGGTCCTTTCTTGCGTGAGGATGGTTGGCTGAAAAAAGGGATTTATTATGCCCTGTATCTGCTTGCTGACTTCAGGTCTTTTAGGAATGGTGGTTACGGGTGATGTTTTTAATCTCTATGTATTCTTAGAAATATCATCATTAAGCGCTTATGGGTTAATTGCTTCGGGAGGATATAAAGCGACAGTAGCGGCTTTTCGTTATGTTCTCGTAGGTACTGTCGGGGCTTCTTTTTATCTTTTGGGGGTTGGTTATCTCTATGCGGTAACAGGTTCTTTGAATATGGCGGATCTTTCCGTACAGTTGCAACCCTTGATGGCTTCACAGGCTGTTTTAGTAGCGATGGTTTTAATTTTAGTGGGTATGGGTATTAAAATGGCTCTCTTTCCTCTACATGGTTGGTTGCCCGATGCCTATACGGATGCGTCACCTGCGGCAATTCCTTTTATTGCGGGAGTAATGACGAAAGTAATGGCTTATGTGCTTTTGAGATATTTCTTTTTTATTTTTGGAATTATTAATGGTTTTGTCCCCGTAGTCTTGGAAGTAGTAGGCTGGTTAGCTGCTTTAGGGATTATTTTGGCTTCGGTGATGGCCATTGCTCAGTCAGATTTTCGACGGATGTTGGCTTATTCAAGTGTGGCTCAGGTAGGTTATATTGCTTTAGGGTTGTCTTTAGGTAATATGTTTGGTTTTATCGGTGCCGTTTTCCATATTATTAACCATGCCATTATGAAATGTTGTCTTTTTTTAGTGGCCGGTGGGGTCAAATGGAAAACAGGGGAACATTTAATTGAAAAGTATGCAGAGATGAGTCGACGGATGCCATTAACAATGGGGGCTTTTTTGCTAGGTGCTTTTTCTATGGTGGGGATTCCGCCTACGGCAGGCTTTTTTAGTAAATGGTATTTAATTTTAGGTGCTTTGGAGAAAGATTTGTGGATTTATGTGGTTGTGATTATCTTGAGTAGTTTATTAAATGCGATTTATTTCTTCAGGGTAATTGAACAAGCTTATTTGAAAAAAGCGCCTGTTACAGAAAGAGAAAGAGGCGTAGAAAATAAAAAAGCTGAACTTCCTGCAACAATGTTGGTGCCGATTGTCGTTCTCGGAGCATGTATTCTGGTGGTTGGAATATTAAACGAACCGCTTGTTTCTAATATTTTGCTAAGTGCGTTCCCGGGAGGTGGATTATAAATGTCGTTGGAGTTATTGCTTGCTTATCGTCCTCTCTGGGCAGTTTTGATTTCTTTAGTGGCGGCAGCATTAATTATGTTGAGTGCTCAACGTCCTAATTTGCGGGAGACATGGACAATTCTTGCTGCTGTTGGGAAGATGCTCATTGTCTTTTCAATGTTGCCTGTTGTTTTGGCGGGGGGAGTTATAGAAATAGAACCATTTTATATTGCTAAAGGTATTTCCCTGCATTTGCGGGCAGATGCTGCCGGGATGGTTTTTGCAGTGTTAGCTTCTTTTCTTTGGGTAGTAACTTCTTTTTATTCCATTGGTTATATGCGGAAATTAAAAGAAGAACATCAGACCGGCTATTTTGCTTGTTTTGCGGTATGTCTATCCGCCACGATGGGCATAGCTTTTGCCGCTAATTTGTTAACATTTTTCGTCTTTTATGAGATTTTGACGATTGCTACTTATCCTTTAGTTGTTCATCATCGTGATGAAGAATCAATTAAGGCGGGTCGTAAATATTTAGCTTATACACTTATTGCCGGGCAACTTTTCTTAGTGGGGATTCTTTGGGTTCAGTTTATGGTAGGTCATGGAGACTTTCAGCCAGGTGGATTTTTATCCGGGAAGGCATCAGTAGGTGCTTTACAAACAACTCTTTCTGTTGATGATTTTAGGTACAGCAGTAAAAGCGGGGGTTATGCCTTTACATGGCTGGCTTCCTTCCGCCATGGTAGCTCCTACTCCGGTAAGTGCTTTGCTTCATGCGGTAGCTGTAGTTAAAGCCGGGGCTTTTGGGATAATTCGTATTGTAGGTTATGTTTTCGGTCCTCAACTTTTGGCAGAATTAGGTGTCGCTCAAATTCTGGCTTGGTTTGCAGCATTTACGATTATCATTTCTTCGTTGATCGCTATGGCTCAGGATAATTTGAAAAGAAGATTGGCTTTTTCTACGATTGGTCAATTATCATATGTAGTTTTAGGTGCAGCTCTTTTAACACCGTTAGGAATAATGGGGGGTATGTATCATATTGCTGCTCATGCCATGATGAAGATAACACTGTTCTTTTGTGCCGGGGCTATTTTTGCGACAACACAGTTGACTAAAGTTAGTGAATTGAATGGCATTGGAAGACAGATGCCTTATACAATGGGGGCTTTTACGGTTGGAGCGGTAGGAATTACGGGAATGCCTTTTATCGTAGGGTTTATTAGTAAATGGAATTTGGCGTTGGGTTCTTTACAAGGTGGGCAAGGTATTTATGTAGGTGTTTTGCTACTTAGTAGTTTATTAAGTGCGGCTTATTTTTTACCAATTGTTTATGCGGCATTCTTCAAAAAGCCTGAAGTACAGGTGGCTGAACATCATTGTGGTGAGGCCAACAAGATGATGTTGATACCTCTCCTGATTACGGCTGCTGTTTCTATAGTTTTGGGTGTATTCCCCAATGCGGGAGGTAGTTTGTACGATTTAGCAACAATGTCAGCCCAAAGCATTGTTAGTGGTCAGTTTATGGTGGGAGGGTGGTAAGAATGTCCACGAAACGTGTTTTAATTAATTGTGGGATAGTATTATTGTTGATGATAGCTCTGGAAACGATTTTTGCGCATCCTCATGTTTTTTATTGGTGGCATGGGTTGCTTGGTTTTGATTTTATTTTCGGGCTTCTAGGTGCTCTGCTTTTAATAGGGTTGGCGAAGGGTTTGGTAAATAAGTTGGTAGAGCGTAAAGAAGACTATTATGACCATGGCGGAGGTGAGGACAGTCATGCTTGAATTTCATCCGGGTTTTATTCTTCTGCTAGGAGGGTTAATAGCTGCACTTGTACCGAAACGTCTCCGTCAAGTAGTGATGGTGGGTACACCATTCTTAGCAATTATCGCTACTCTTAGTTTACAGGTTGGTACACAGTGGAAGTATCTTTTTATTAATAATATGGAGTTAATTGTTTTAAAGGCGGATCGCCTATCTTTACTTTTTGCTTTTGTGTTTAGCATTCTGGCTTTATTGGGAAGTATCTATGCATTGCATATTGACCGTCCTGGTGAAACGATGGCTGCTTTGTTTTATGCCGGAAGTTCTTTAAACGTAATTTTCGCCGGTGATTGGCTAACCTTAATTTTATTTTGGGAAATCATGGCAATATCTTCTGTTTTCCTAATTTGGAATAGAAGAAGACCACAGTCTCTAGCCGCCGGTTTTAGATATATTTTGATTCATCTTTTAGGGGGCAGTTTACTTTTAGCAGGAATTTTCTTGCAAGTTTCCGGAGGGCAATTAGCGATAACTTCACTTACGGGAATGCAAGGATGGGCTTATTGGTTAATTTTGTTAGGCATCTCTATCAATGCAGCGATTCCTCCGCTTCATGTTTGGTTGACTGATGCTTATCCTGAAGCGACACTGACCGGAAGTGTATTTTTGTGTGCCTTAACTACGAAAACAGCTGTCTATTGTTTGATTCGTATTTTTCCGGGGACTCGTCTTTTGTTGTGGTTGGGAGTAATTATGGCTATTTATGGGGTAATTTATGCCATCTTAGAAAATGATATCAGGCGTCTCTTGTCTTATCATATAGTTAGTCAGATTGGTTTTATGGTTGCTGGGGTAGGAATTGGTACAGAATTAGCTTTGAACGGGGCAGCAGCTCATGCCTATAGCCATATTCTTTATAAAGCTTTATTGTTTATGGGAGCAGGTGCAGTTATTTATGCTACGGGTTACGAAAAGCTGACAGAGCTGGGAGGGCTTTATCGTAAGATGCCTTTAACCGCGATTTTCTTTAGCATAGGAGCGTTTTCCATCTCCGGGCTGCCTTTGTTTAATGGTTTTATTAGTAAATCTATAATTACAAGTGCAGCGGCGATAAACCAGATGCCGGCGGCAGAACTTCTACTTACTTTAGCGAGTGTCGGGACATTTCTTTCTATAGCTTTGAAATTAAATTATTTTATGTTTTTTGGACCGGAACGAGAGATTAAAGTTAAAAAAATACCTTTCAATATGTCTGTCGCCATGGCGGGGCTGTCTTTCCTCTGTGTGTTGTATGGGGTTTGTCCGCAACTTCTCTATAACAGATTGCCTTTTGCCATTGATTATGTGCCTTATACCTTTGACCATGTGATTTCGACGCTCCAGCTAGTGTTAGCTGTATTTATGGTTTTTTGGGTTTTACGCTCTCGCTTACTACCTCACAATGCGATTTCTTTAGACTTTGATTGGTTTTATCGGGAACCCTTTGCCGCCTTTATGGTGTGGCTGGTTCGTGTGATTTGTAAGATAAAAGATGGTTTTGGTGTACAGGGTAATATTGCTTTAGCGAAAGTGATTCCCTTTTTTAAAAATCCTGTGAAATGGTTACCGCAGACGATTGAAGGACCAGTTTCTGCTATTTATGATGAGGATAAATATCGTTTACCCGTGGGGGTAGCGGTGTTAATGGGGGCGATTGTTTTTGTACTGATGCTTTCTTATGCTTGGTTTTGAGACCGGGCTAAGCTTCTCTAAAAAAGAAAAAAGGATTAATAGATAGGCAATAAAATGGGAAGGAGAATATTTTATTGCCTGTTTTTTTATTTTTTATAAAGGGTGGGTGATGATACTACTTACCCCCTAAAAAAATAAGATTCTTTTCGTAAAGTATTAATAAGAGCGAGGTCGAAAAAATAGTAACAATCTTATCGACCAAAATAAAGGAGGTGATCCCCTTTTTGGGGGGAGAAAGATGAAAAAAACGTTAGCAGTTTTATTAAGTGTTCTTTTCTGTACCGTATGTTTAACAAGTGGTGTGTGGGCGAAGGAGAATCCTTCTGCTACACAGGATGGTCAGGGAGACAAGGTTAAAGTGGTAGCTAAAGAAAAACTACTTAAAGAACAGAAACAAGAAAGAGATAGAGAAAGAAGCAGGCAAGAAGTAAAAGAAAATCGTGGGCAAACGAAAAAAGCAGAAAAGGAAGCCCAGATTGAAAAAATTAGGCAGCAAACCGGTCAGCAAGTTAAAAATTACGGTCAAGCGAAAAAATTAGAAGAAAGAATTAGGGTGCGGGGGCGTTATCTTAAATATGATGTGCCACCTGTAATCAAAGAAGGTCGTACTTTAATTCCGGTGCGGGCGATTATGAATGGACTAGGTGCTAAGGTAGACTGGGATAAGGAAAAGAAAATAGTTACGATTAAGCAGGACAAGCAAGAAGTTATTTTCAAATTAGACGTTAACGAAGTTTTAGTTAATGGCAAAACCGTAACCATAGATATGCCGGCACAATTGATTTGCAATAGGACTTTTGTTCCATTGCGGTTTCTCTCGGAAACTTTAGGAGAAAAGGTCAATTATGACGAAGACACCGGGGAAATTGACGTCGGCGAGGAAGAAGAAAATGAGGAAGATGTAGATGAAGATGTAGATGAAGACATCGATGAAGAAGATGATGAAGAAGTAGCCGAAGATAACAAGACTAAAGATAAATAGTAAGTACATAAAAGAAAATTAACAAAGGGAATGACGCAGAAATAAATAGGGAGTCATTCCCTTTGCTTTTTTGTTTAAAATATATTACAGGTAGTTATTATGGGCTATAATGGAACGTAGAATTAATTAGGAAAAAAGGGATGCGTGGATGTTTAATTGGAAGCGAATCAATAGTAATAAAAGTGCCTGGCGTAAAGTTTTTCAGTCGTATTCACTGAGACTTTTTATTGGTTTTATTTTAGGTGTTATATCATTGCTAGTATTTCTTGAAATTTCAGATGGCATATTGTTTGACGAACTACAACAATTTGATCAATTTGTTACAGATCTAGTACGTATTAAAATGTCCCCATCTTTAACAAAAAGCATGATTTATATATCAGCATTGGGTTCATCTGTAACGCTTACAAGCTTGGGCGTATTATTTTTTGGTTATTTCTTATTTATAAAAAAACACTTTTGGGAGTCCCTAAATATACCAATCGTACTTATAGGGGCTACGGTACTCAATAATATATTGAAAGTTTTGTTTCATAGACAAAGACCAATGTTAGAACATCTTGTCCCTGTAACCGGGCTTAGTTTTCCTAGTGGTCATGCAATGATTAGTTATGCTTTTTACGGCCTTATTATTTATTTGGTTTGGCTTAATATTAAAAATAAATATTTGAAGTATGTTGTAACCATATTATTAGGTCTATTAATTTTGTTGATTGGCATAAGCCGAATATATTTAGGTGTTCATTATCCTAGTGACGTTTTAGCAGGGTTTGCGGCGGGAAGTTTTTGGTTAATAGCCTGTATATTAGGGCTTAAAAGCGTAAGGGCAATTGGTTCAGATGTTTAAAACTTTCAAGATTATTCAGTGGTGTATTTGTCAAGTGAAAAGTACCCCACATTTTAATTGAAAAGTACCCCACTTTGGGACAAAAAAATTAATTATTTTTTGCCCATTCAGTTGTTTCTTTAAGACGAAATGAATTACCATTCATGTTCACAATATAGGCTTTATGAGTTAAGCGGTCTACCATGGCTGCTGTAAGAACGGGATCTAGGAAAATCTCATCCCACCTTTCAAAAGATAAATTTGTGGTAATTATTGTAGATTTTCTCCCTGCCCTTAAAGACAAATGGGTAAATAAAAGTTCCGAACCCTCCTTGTCAAATGAGATGTAACCTAATTCATCGGCAATGACTAAATCATACTTTTCGAATTTGTTCCCAAATGCCCTTAGCGTCTTTTCTGAGCGACTTTCCTTAAGCTGGTTGATTAAAGATGGTATCGTGGAAAAAAACACTTTGTAACCGGCTAAACACGCTTTTATCCCCAACCCTATGGCAAAATGAGTTTTACCGGTACCAGGGTTTCCAGCCATAATAATGTTCTGCCCGGTTTGGATGAAATCTAATGAAGAAAGAGTTTTAAATTTTCTTTGGGCATCCTCTGGTAGGTCATCCACGATGATGTCTTCGAGATATTTCTTGTAAGGAAATGCAGCCCTACGCACCCTGTCTTGTTTAGCATTTTCCTGTCGTCTATCACACTCCTTTTGTAATAACTCCCACAAAAACTGATCATAGCTTACTTCTTTTAAATTGGCTTCTTGAATTGCTTCGCGATAGCTACTTTTTAAAACAGGCATTTTTAAATAAAGTGCGAAATCTTCAATGTCTTGGTAAATGTTTTTGCTCATATTACAACCACCTCTTTCGCAAATGCCTCGTTACCATAAGGAATTAGTTGCCCAAATTGCTTAAGCATAGCTAATGAGCTGTTTTTAATCTGCAAGGTTGCACTATCGTGCACAGTAAATTTAGATTTATCCACTGTATTGCGATTGCAAATAGCCTTAATGGTTTCCGTTGTAACCTCTAGCGGTGAAACTTTTGTAAGTAAATTAATAGCATCTTCAACTTTTTCTAACCCATGTTCTGAAACAAAAAATATTAAATCGATAAAATCCCTCCCTTTTGTGGTATAGTATTGATGATAGATTTTTTTGAGCCTTGGATTAGCTTGGTGGAGTGCAACACTGGTAGCTAATGCCCCGGGCTTCTTTTTTAATGTGTTTAAATAATGTTCTAATTGAATACTCCATGCATTTGAGCCCATCTTCCTAGTGTGGGTAGCAATTAAATCTCCCTCGTAAAAGCAACGGATCTCATTAGAGTAGATTTTGGTTAAAACCAGCTTGCCAACATATTTATCCGGAACCGAGTAATAGCAGTTATCCACTGTTATGACTGAATATTTATTAACCCGTAATTCCGTAATTCGTGCCGCGTCATATGGGGGTAAATTAGGTAATAAATGCGGTCTTTCCAGTTCTAGAATATCTATTGCCGTTTTATCATTAAGACCCTTTTGTGGCTTTGCATTTAACCGAGAACAAGTTTTAGCCAGATATTCATTCGCTTCTGCAAACGAATTAAATGTACTTTTATGGGCGAAAGCCTTGCGCCGCACATACTCTACACTTCTTTCCACATGACCCTTTTCGTTTCCAGCATTTATATTGCAGAAACGGAACTTAAAACCGTAATATAGCGATAATTGGCGCAATGCTTCCGTTGGTTCTCCTTCGGCACCGGCAAGTTTTTTAACAGCCACTCTAGTATTATCGTACACCATCAGTTTGTACACATTGCCCAAATGTTCAAAAAACTTAGCATGGGATTCTAAAAAACAGGCTGTGTCTTGCTTTAGGAATAGAGTTGCATAACGATAGTTTCCGGCGGCACTGGTAAAAACCGCAATCTGTAATTTTATCAATCGACCAGCGATGGTTAATTTTACTTCACCCCAATCAAATTCGCATACCTCACCAAGAGCATAAAGGGCTTTAATATAGGCCTCTTGGGCTTGATTAGTCAACTCCCTAACCGTATTACAGACGGTGGAATAGCTAATATCAAATCCTGCATCTACAAGTGCTTCATGAATATCAATTTTCTTTTTCTGTATTTTGGATTGTCCATTATGTCTTTTTAATTCATTTTCTTCCAAATGGGCTTTAATAGCATCTACTAATTCCTTAGTTACTTTACGCTTTTTTCTACCGCTAGAATCATATTTAGGCGGTGTAACGATGTTATCCGTGAGCTCCTTAATATCACCAAAGGTTTTCGAATTTCCTTCTTGTAATTGGGCCCTTTGTTTTTCATATTTCTTGATGTATTTGCTGATTGTTTTTCTTGAAATACCCGTTTCACGCTCAATGGCTCGTTGGGATTTGCCATCCCGTAAAAACATAAGTAAAATGTCCTGTTTTTCCATTAGCTTTATCAATCTCCCCTCACCCTCCACATGTTAAAAATTTATTAATAACATGTGGAAGTATATTTTAATGTGGGGTACTTTTCAATTATTATTTGGGGTACTTTTAGTTTAATATAAACAAGTGGTCAATTTTTTGGATGTTGGGCGGATCCTCATATTTAGAAAGATATAAATCACCTTGTGTATTTAACATGGCAAAAAAAACATCCTGAACATTGGTAACGCCTTGTGTATTAGTTGTTCCAGCAACTACTTTTCTGTGAGGTTAGCACTTTTTAACATTTTATGATTAACTTTTCCTTCTATAATTAAAGGAAGACTTAAGCCTTTATATTTGGTAGGGATATTTAAGTCGAAAGGCGTAACGTTTGCATACTGGCTTTTCTTTAGGAAACTTAATTTCCCATTAGGTTCTAATAGTGCAAATTCGAGTTCGCTAATATCAAAAACTTTTCCTCTTTTTCATATAAATATCCATTTTAAAAGTAAAAGCTTAAAAAAGCATGTACCTATTAAATGATAGGTCATGCTTTTGTTATTGTTATGGGAAAAGCCCTCGTTTTGAAACTTTTTGCAGGAAAAAGAAAAATTTCGTAGAAATAATTATAGAATAGTGTCATAAATTAGTAGATTTACTTTCTTTGGTTGAGATAAATCTTAAAAGGGAGATATTTTAAGATTACCGAGGGTTCTTTTACATTTTTTTGAGGCGGCGGAGGGATATTATGTCGAATGTTTCCCAAGTGGAACGTCAGTTATATATTTTTTCAATGTTATCTGAAAACAGCAAAGGTTTTACTATTGAAGAAGTTTTGAATAACCTTCGTAAAATTGGGGGTGATGTAAGCTGCAAGACGATAAAAAGGGATATTGATTGCATTACTAAAAATTTTTTCGTGTATGAAGAAAAAAGGAATAATAAGACTGTTTATTTAGCTAAAAAATATAAAGTGCAAAATGTTACTTTTTCAATTTCTGAATTGATTTCTCTGTATTTTGCTAGAGAAGTATTAAATTTTTATAGTGGGTTAGAGGTTGGCTCTACAGCAACTAAAATTATTGAGAAGATAATTGCTTCTACACCAAAAATTAACAGAAATTATCTTGATACTTTAAATAATTTGATAAAGGTAAATGTAATAGGAGTTAATCAAGAAAACAAATTAGATTCAGCATATCTAAAGTTGCTTAAAAATGCGATTGAAGAAAACAGGTGTGTGCGATTAGAGTATTATTCTTTTTATAGTGATGAAATAACTGAGCGAGAGTTTGAGCCTTATCTTTTAGAAATTTATGAAGGTTGTTGGCATGCAATTGGTTATTGCCGTTTAAGAAAAAGTTTTAGAGATTTGCGAGTTTCAAGAATCAAGTCGTTAAAGCTTACTAATGAAGTTTTTAATAGACCTAAATACTTTTATGAAGATTATAAAAAGAATCGCTTTGATAAGTTATCAGGTGAAGAAAAAGTTTGTTTAAGACTATTATTTACCGGACAAGCGGCAAGGTTCATTGAGGAATATGAATCGTCTAAAGCTGATTCTCTTCAGAGAAAAAACGATGGTTTGTTATTTGAACGTACAGTAGCTATGAGCCCGGAAATTCTCAAATGGGTACTGAATTTTGGGGCTGAGGTAAAGGTCTTGGAACCAATATTTTTGAGGGAAAGAGTGCAAAAAGAAATAAAAAAA
This sequence comes from Peptococcia bacterium, assembly GCA_050951605.1. GTDB lineage: Bacteria > Bacillota > Peptococcia > DRI-13 > DTU073 > DUTS01. The sequence continues at coordinate 279,304 of JBMNJJ010000003.1, forward strand.
ATGAACGAACTATATTATTGCCCATAGTCTGTCCATGTCATTTGGTATGATTATAGTGTAGGTGCAAAACATTGGATTAAAAATGAAAAAGTTTTAGAGCAAATAGCGAAGCTATGAATAAATTAGGAAGTAGAAGTATCAATGGTACAATTAGAAGGTTAAATCTTTAAAAAGTGGGGGTAAGTATGAAAGCTAAACTTTGAAATATACAAAACTTAAGCTCTTTGAGTTTTTTAGAGCACTCAAATCATTGAAAAGAGGTGAAAACGAGATAAAATGAGATTTAATGTAGAATTGCTTTTAGGTAATGAAATTATACCTAAAGATAAAAACCGGGTAATCTTATCATTAATAAAGCATAATTTTAATTCATATGACAAAGATTATTATTTAGAACTTTATGGAGGAACTCCTAAAATTAAAAGTTTTACTTTTGCATTATATATGGGGAGTTGTAAATTTTTAAGAGAAGAAATTTTTATTCCGAGAAAAAAGATAATTCTTAACTTTTCTACTTATGATGTTAAAGATGGAATAATGTTTTATAATGCCTTTTTGGAAAACAAAGGATTAGAGTATCCAATTAAAAACAATTCTATAAAAGTAAGTAAAATAAATTTAAATAAAGAAAGAGCTATAACAGAAAATGAAGCAATATATAAGACGCTTAGTCCAGTATCAGTCAGAGAACATTTTGGAGATAATAAGAAGACTTGGTATCATTCATTAAATGATCTAAAAGGGCAAGAAGTATTTATGAATAATTTAAAATATCAATTAGAAAGATGAGTTTGGGGAAGACAGAATATTAGATATCGAAGAAGTAGAATTTGAAGTATTAGATAATAAAGAAGTAAAAGTTAAAAATTATGATATAGAAGTATTAGCGAATATATGTTATTTAAAAATTAGAGGCAAGTCATATATATTGGATTATCTTTATAAGGCGGGAATAGGGAGCCAAAGGAGTACAGGATTTGGGATGGTAGATTTGGTATAGGAGGTGAGATTATGGGAGAAAAGATAAAAATATATTTATCTGATTGGCAGTATAATGCAGGGATAGTAGGCCTTTGCAATATATTAGAAGAATATGCGGAGGACGAAGTAATTATTAAGGGGCAATATGTAGAAATTAACCAAGAAATGTTAGAGAATTTTGAAGAAAAATATTTAAATTATTTCATAGGGAAATATAAAGAAACTACACCATGGTACAGAATAGTGTCTTATAAACCGATAATTGAGAGTTATAAAAATAACAACTTTGAAAACTTTGATGAAAAATCTTTAGATTATTTAAATGAATATATTAGGCTGGTAAAAGATTATTTGTCTAGGAATAACTATAAAAAAGTATATCCATTTATAGAGAGTGATAAAGATATTGTATTTCTAGAAAGACAATTAAAAACAATTAGTGTTAATAAAAGAGACAAAATAGAAGAAAAAATAGACGAGGTAAAAGATAGATTTAGAATAATAAATGAAATAATTGCCTACTGTAATAGCGAAGATGGGAAAAAGTATTTAGTAGCAAAGGGAGTAATTTATAATGTTATAAATAATGGTTGGAATGGTGTTTGTTTTCTAAATCCGCAAACTAGGGAGCATGATGTTTATAATGATTATAAAGAGTATTTTGTTGATGCAGCTATAGATTATCTTAAAGCAGATAAAGAAAAATTTACATGTAATTGTTTTATTTGTGATAGAAAAATAAAGAATTTAAATAACGATTTAAGTTTTTTAAATAAAACAGGATTTGATGTAAATAGAAAAGCATCTCACATTTGGGATTTCATAAATGATGTAGCAATATGTGATTTATGTAAGCTAATATATTCATGTTTGCCGGCTGGGTTTGTATATGCATATGACAAGGGAATTTTTATAAATAGCAATACGTCTGTTGCTGATTTATTGAGAATCAATAGAAAGACTCAGAGATGATGTGCTTAAAAAAGATGATGGTAACTATAGGTCATTGACGTATAAGGCACTTGTTAAGGCAATAAATGAACAACACAGTTCTGGGATACAATATGAATTACAGGACATACAAATAGTAAGATATGAAAATCAAAATGAAAGATATAGATTTAATATTTTATCAAAACAAGCTTTAAAAGTAATTAGAGAGTCGAAAAAAGAAATTGATAGCTTAATAAATACCGGGTACAGAGAAGCGGGAGTTTATTTTAATATATATGATATTATCCTTAATAGACTTTTGAATAACCACAATCTGTTTACATTAATTTACAAGTTAATTATGTATAAAATTACAAAATCGCAATCCATAATTACTTACTATCATATGGGACATGTCATGAATTTGAATCTAATAAATGTAAACTATTTGAAAGGGGTGGAAGGCGTGGATAAAGTTAAAGAAAATAGGGAATTGGTGAGAAAAGCTCGGGCATATGGGTATTATTTAAGAGGAGAATATTTAAAAAAAGATCCAGAAGCTGACAAAAATAAGATACGAGGAATATCTTATAGATTATTAAATGCGCTTAAAACGAGAAACATAGAGCTGTTTATGCACAATATAATTACAAGCTATATGTACATAGGCGAAACAATACCTAAAAACTTAACATTAGCATTAGAGAGCGAAGAAATGTTAGGAATTATAGGGTATGCTTTTGTTACAGGATTGAATGGTGGGGGATATAAAGAAAGTAAAGAAAATGGAGGAGAAAGTAATGAAGATTAAAGGGTTAACTATGTCAATTATATTTGAGGCGGGGAGTGCCAATTATGGTGAAACAATAGGTAATGTAGCTTCACTTAAAAAACTTTCAAGAGGTAAAGGGGATCAGTATACTTATATATCTAGACAAGCATTACGATATAATATTGTGAATCAAATGGGGATAGACAATACTGAAGTAGATATCGATAAATCAGTAGTGCAATTTGCACCAGGTGTAACTATAGATAAGTATCCGGAGATAGATCTTTTTGGGTATATGAAAACATCAGAAGGACAAAAAACACGTTCCGCAATAGTAAGACTTTCACATGCAATATCATTAGAGACATTTAAAGGCGATTTAGATTTTTTAACAAATAAAGGATTGTATGAAAGATATGCTAAACAAGAAAATAAAAGTGGAGAAATGTAAAGGTGGAAGTATAGCCCAAAGTGAAATTCATAGATCTTATTATGTTTATACCGTAACTGTGGATTTAGATAAAGTGGGAATAGATGAAAATGATGATATTAAGATAGAAAATACAGAAAAGGCAGATAGAATTATAAAATTATTAGATGCAATTAGATTTTTGTATAGAGATATTAAAGGAAGAAGAGAAGATTTAAAACCATTATTTGTAATAGGGGGCGTATATGATATAAAGAATCCTATTTTTCACAATGCTTTAGATGTAAAAAACAATAGAATAGATGTGAATAGGATTAAAGCTGTGTTGTCCGAAGACATAAAAAATGAAACTCGTTGTGGTTTAGTAGAAGGTATATTTGATAATGATAATGAGATAATAGATGAGTTAGAAGCGGTATCTGTGCCTAAATTTTTCGATGTAATAAAGGAAGAGGTAAGGAGTTATTATGAAAGCAATTAGGGTTAAGTTATATCAAAACATGGTTAATTATAGAAAGCCCACAAGCTTTCAACTTAAGGAAACTTATCCATTACCCCCACCTTCTACAGTAATAGGTATGGTTCATAATTTATGCGAATTTACCGAATATCATGAAATGGATATTAGTATTCAGGGGAAACATTATTCTAAAGTAAATGATTTATACACGAGGTATGAATTCTCTAATGCTATGGTAGATGACAAGAAACAAAGATGCAAAGAATGTTTTACAATAAATAGTGCGAAGTCTAAAGAATGTGGGGAATGTACGGGTAAAGATTTAGAATATGTGTGGATACCAAGAGGCTCATTAGTTAAAGGAATAGTAGCGCCCGGAGTAAAAAAATATGATGATTTATATAAAAAAGATGCAGTAATTGATGAAAAAAACAAAGAACATTTTAAAGAAAAGTATGTAAGCATAATAGAAGGTCCGGCAACTGTTGAACTTTTGACAGATGTAGAACTTCTTTTACATGTAATACCTAAAGACCAATCAATTGTTACAAAAATTGAAAAAGCCTTTTTATATCCAATAGAATATCCTTCGTTAGGTAGAAGAGAAGACTTGGCCTTGATTAATGAAGTTAAGGTTGTAAACGTTTTTAAAAAAAAGCTTGAAGATGATATTAATATACCAAACGATTATAGTGCATATATTCCCACAGTATTTTTAGAAAAGAAGGATGCGATTATAAAGAAAGAAATAGGAACTGCGGGGACAAGATATAAACTTACTAAAAATTATGTATTAGTGAACGAAGGAACTAAAAGAAATCCGAAAATGTTTAGACATTGGAACAAAGTAGATGTAGTTTATGGAAGTAGAGTTCAAGTTTTAGCTGAAGCAAAAGTAAAAGTGGATGAAGACAGCAATATAATATTTGCAGTATAAAGCCCTGGTATCAGGGCTTTATATTTGATAGATGGGAGGGTGTTTATGAGTAAAAATGAGTATATAGCTAAAACTTATCCTGAAGAAGAGACTATTCAACAACATACTGATAGGTTGATACAGAACTATAATATCTTTAAAAGGATATATCCAGATTTAAAAGTAGACTGGGATATATTAAAATTAGCCTGTTTATACCATGATCTAGGGAAAATGAATGGAAAGTTTCAAAAAAAGATAAAAGGGAAAAAAGTAAAAGGTGAAATCCCACATGGTTTTTTAAGTATTGGATTTTTAGATATTAAAGAATTACGAAAGGAATATTCGAGAGAAAAAATAAAAATATTAGTAAATGCAATAGCTTATCACCATGAAAGGGATTTTAGGTTTTCTGAATACGATGAAATAATTGCAGAGGAAATAAAAAACCTAGAAGATAAAGCCCAAAAGTTTAATTATAGCAAAATACCAAACTGTAAGATATTTGGATTACCTAGTGCAAGATATATGGATGGCAGTAGAGTTACAGAAGAAGATGGAGAAAATGTTTTTTATAACTATATATTGGTAAAAGGGCTTTTAAATAGAATTGATTATGCTTCAAGTGCACATGAAAAAGTAGAATGGGAAAACGATTTTTTAGAAGAATCATTAGATAAGCTGCTAGATAAATGGAAAGAAAAAAATAAAAACGCCTCTTGGAATGAATTGCAGAAGTATATGATTGATAATAGAGGTGATAACATAATAGCTGTTGCTCAAACAGGTATGGGTAAAACAGAAGCAGGACTTTTGTGGATAGGGAACACTAAGGGATTCTTTACATTACCTTTAAGGACCGCAATAAATACGATATACGATAGAGTGCGAAATGATGTAGTTGGAGATAAAATTGAAAAAAGAGTAGGTTTACTTCATTCAGATGCTTTCGGTGAATATATAAAAAGAGAAGAAGATGAAGACGAAAAACTTGAATTAGAAGAAATAGGGTTAAGCCAATATCATGAAAGAACAAGGCAATTAACTATGCCTCTTACAGTATGTACTATAGATCAGTTGTTTGACTTCATATATAGGTATAAGGGTTTTGAACCAAAACTTGCGACTTTAGCATATTCAAAAATAATAATAGATGAAATTCAGATGTATTCATCTGATTTAATTGCATATCTAATATCTGGGCTTTTACATATTACAAATTTAGGAGGGAAATTTGCAATATTAACGGCTACATTCCCGCCATTTATAGGGGATTTATTAAAAAAAGAGGGAGTAGAATTTAAAATGCCTGAACCTTTCATAGATAAAGATGAAAGTAAAATAAGGCACAGTATAAAAGTAATAAATAAAATGATAAACGTAGATCTTATAGTAGAAAATTACAATAACAATAAAGTATTAGTAATTTGTAATACAGTGAGAAAGGCTCAAGAATTATATGAAGAAATAAAAGAGAGCTCAGAACTAAAAGAGGAGGTCAACTTGTTTCATAGTAATTTTATAAAGAAAGATAGAAGAGATAAAGAAGAAGCAATTCTTAAATTAGGTAAAAAGGACAATAAAAATGGTAGTGGTATTTGGATATGCACTCAAGTAGTTGAAGCTTCACTGGATATAGATTTTGACGTGTTAATAACAGAGCTTTCAGACTTAAACGGGTTATTCCAAAGGATGGGAAGATGCTATAGAAACAGACCTTTTGATGGTGAAAGATATAACTGTTATGTATTTATTGGTGGGGATGAAAAATGCACTGGAGTAGGTCGTATAATAGATGAAAAAATATTTGAATTTTCCAAGGAGGCAATTAAAAATATAGAGGGGAAAATAAGTGAAGAAGAAAAAATAAAATTAATAAATAGTGTATATACAACTCAAAAGTTAATGGGAACTGAATATTATAAAAAAGTTTTTGAAACTTTAAGCTATGTTAAAAACTTATATACAAATGAAATGGACAAGTCACAGGCTAAAAGGATGTTTAGGAATATAAATTCGGTAATAGTAATTCCGGAAAATATATTTGAAAATAATAGAGAAGAAATAGAAAACATTAAAGAAGTTATAAATGAAAAGCGAAAAAAAGATATGACAGAAAAAGAGATAGAAGATTTAAAGATAAGAAGGGCTAAAGGAAGGGCAAAACTTGCAAGTTTTACAGTATCTATACCGTATTATTTAGTAAATCGCAATAACATACAAGAATTCGAAATAAATAGATATGAAAGCATGAAAATATTTAAATGTAATTATGATAGTAAAAAGGGATTGACTCCGAAAAAAGAATTGGTAGAAGAAAAGGAAATGGTAAATTGGGATAACTTTTTCTAAAGAAGGTGACACTTATGAAAAAAGTAACAGGCGTAATGGTGTATTATTATTTTGTTTGCAAAAGAAAGCTATGGTTTTTTTCAAATAATTTAAATATGGAGTTTAATAGCGAATTAGTTGGTATCGGGAAACTTATAGATGAAACATCTTATAGCAGAGAAAGAAAAAATATATTAATAGATGAAAGTGTAAGTATCGATTTTTTAAAAGACTGGAAAATAGTACATGAAGTAAAAAAGTCTAGAAAAATGGATGAAGCATCAAAATGGCAATTAAAATATTATATGTGGGTTCTTAAAAATAAAGGAGTGGTAATTGAAAAGGGGATATTGGACTATCCCCTTTTAAGAAAAAGAGAGGAGGTTCTCTTGGATAAAAAGGATGAGCAGGAGTTGGAAAGCGTTGTAAAAGATATAAAAAAAATAATATCTTCAAAAATTCCTTCGGATACTTTAAATAAAGGCGTTTGTAAAAAATGTGCTTATTATGAATTTTGCTATATTTAAAGGAGCAAGAAAATGGGAGAAACTTTTTATATTTTTAAAGATGGAGACTTAAAAAGAAAGGATAATAATCTTGTTATTAAGGGTTCAGATGGTCAATCTAAGAATCTTAAGTCAGAGGTAACTGATGAAATATATCTTTTTGGAGAAGTTAGCATGAATACTAAAACACTTAATTTTCTAGCCCAAAAAGGTATAATAATGCATATATTTAATTATTATGGGTTCTATAGTGGTAGTTTCTATCCGCGGGAGTCTAATGTTAGTGGATATTTACTTGTCCGGCAAGTAGAATGTTATAATAGTTTTACCAAAAGAATTAAAATTGCTAAAGAAATATTAAAGGCGGCTTCATATAATATATATAGAAATTTAAGATATTATAATGGAAGAGGGTTAGAGTTAAATAAACCAATGAAAAAGATTCAGAGCCTAAGCAATATGCTAGATAATGGGAAGAGCATAAATGAAATTATGGGGATTGAGGGAAATATTAGAAAAACATACTATTCAACTTGGAATGACATTATTAAACAAGACATAAAATTTGAGAAAAGAGTGAAAAATCCTCCGAACAATATGATTAATTCACTAATTTCTTTTGTAAACAGTCTTATATATACAACCGTATTAAGCGAAATATATAAAACTCAATTAAATCCTACAATAAGTTATTTACATGAACCTGGAACCAAAAGATTTTCCTTATGTTTGGATATAGCGGAAATATTTAAACCTTTGATTGGAGAACGAATGATATTTTCCATGCTAAACAAATGTCAAATCACGGAAGATGATTTTGAAAAAGAATCAAATTTTTTATATATAAAGGAAGTAGGGAACGGCTTGAACCCCTAATTACGGAAAATATCTTTGTACTTTTTAGGCTATTGTAGAAATCCTCCTTTTTATTCCCCTTCTCATTCCTTATAAAAACAAGTTAACATATTTGCCTAGATTAAAAGTAAAGCCCGGAACAGAGAAAGTTAATTTACGCCGCTTTTTTAGTATTACTTATAATATCCAAATTCTTCTGATAAAAGGTCATTGGTGCTATATAGCCAATGCTACCATGCCTGCGCCTATGATTATAGTAGTATAGATAGTCAGTGACAGCTTCATAAGCTTCAGCAAAGGTATTAAAATCATAGCGACTGTAACATTCATCTTCTAATATACTGTGAAATGATTCGATATAAGCGTTCATATTAGGCGTATTAATGGGAATTCTTTCATGAATAATTCCTAGTTCATCCATTGCTTTGCTAAAAGCTTTTGCCCTAAATTGTGGTCCATTATCACTTCTGAGAACAAGCTTGTCGGTCTTTTTAATATTTCTTTTTTTGATGGCATTTTTTACAACTCTAGCAGCATCTTTTGCCTCGGCATGAAGACCAATATGGCTATCAATAATAGTTTTGTCAAAAGCGTCAATAACTGATATTTGAAAGAAAAATCTTTTTCGACCGGGTATATATCCATATTTAAGGTCAATTTGCCAATGTTGATTAGAACCGGTGATAGTTTCTTTTTTGGCTAATTTTGTGGGTCTATAAGGTTTCCTTTTTCTTTGCGGTCGTAGTATATTTAATTCTTTACAGAGTCGATAGGTTTTTTTATGGTTGATTTTAAGTCCATAATCTTCTTGTAAGCTCTTATTTAATTTCTTATATCCGTAAGGATAGCCATCGCCACCTATTAATTCAATTAGCCAAGTTTTTATGGTTTCATCATCAATTTGTTCATTATTTTGATTTAAACTATACCCCGGTATTTTACGACCTTTTTGGACATTAGAAGTTGATTTGGGGCCACTCTTTTTATGTATTTGAGCATAATAGGTGGAACTGGATATACCGACAAAATTCAGGACGGTTTGGATAGGATAACCTTCCCGGATCCACCTGTTAGCAATAATTACTTTGTCGGCTACAGAGGGTTTTGAAGATCCCTAATTTCGCGTAAAATAGCTAATTCTAGTTCTTTATCCGCAAGAAGGCGTTTCAATTGATCATTTTGTAAACTCACTTTTTTCAATTGCTTTTCCATAGCCTTAATGCGGGCAGCTTCATCTCGAGGTAAAGCTTTTACAGTACCCCTTTGCCGATAATTTTTAAGCCAACTATGAATAGTATTTGCCGACACTTCATTTCGGCGGGCCACTAACGCCACATTACCGGTTTCTTGACACTCTCGAACAATTTGTTCTTTAAATTCATCACTATATTTTCTTCGCGTCATGATATCCCCCCTACATTTTTTATATTACCATGTCACAAAGATTTTCTCCAAATCTATTAGGGGGCTATATAGGGAAAAAGAAAATAATAATGGAATATGAGAAAAGGCTTGCTCGAACTATTCACCACAAGGAATTAGGCAGAGATGTATCTTACAGATATCTTATTAGATTAGAGTGTTATAAATTAATAAAAGATATTATAGGGGAGAAAGAATATGAAGGTTTTAAAATTTGGTGGTGAAAGAGTCTGTGTATGTGATATTGATGTATGATATTGTTTCAGATGAAGAAAGTCCTAGAATTTCAAAAAACATTTTTAAGATATGCAAAAAATATTTAACTCATACACAAAAATCTGTATTTGAAGGCAATTTAACAAAGTTACAATTAATGAAGTTAAAGTCAGAGTTAAGTAATTATATTAGAGAAGATATAGATTCAGTTATTATATTTAAAAGTAGAAGTGAAAAATGGCTAGAGAAAGAGTTTTGGGGAATAATTGAAGATAAAACATCTAACTTTTTTTAGTAAAGTATTGTCGATCCATAATAACGTAAAAACCTATGAGGATTGACAACCTAAGTTAAATCAATGGTTATAGCATGAAATATGATAATTTATATAAGAAATGCACTTTTTAAATTATGAGTAATGATAGATAGACAGAAACATATGCTTAATATCAGTAAAATCAATGTCTTCAAGAGAACGCCCTTTAATAGAACTACAGTAGAATGTAAACGCGGCAGTCGCTAAACCTGCAACTACAGTTATTACTTCCCTTTAATAGAACTACAGTAGAATGTAAACTGGGTTGTCAAGGGAAAAGTGAGGGATAAATATAAGCTAGCCTTTAATAGAACTACAGTAGAATGTAAACTACGGAGCGACGAATCTCTTCAAGCTCGTCCCGGTTCGCACCTTTAATAGAACTACAGTAGAATGTAAACGAATCAAGCAAAGACATCACTAATAAACGGTGGGTCGCCTTTAATAGAACTACAGTAGAATGTAAACACGTTTACAACGATTTCGCTAAAAATAATTTAAAACCTTTAATAGAACTACAGTAGAATGTAAACCTCCTTCTGACTATTTAGTGGGAATAATGGACATATCGACCTTTAATAGAACTACAGTAGAATGTAAACCAGTATAGTCAAAATATTACAATCACCCTAGAAGAACCTTTAATAGAACTACAGTAGAATGTAAACCTCTTCACCGGCACGGACGAGTTTTTCAAGGTTGAACCTTTAATAGAACTACAGTAGAATGTAAACACGCCAAAAAAATGGCTTAGCGGTGGTGAGTATTTTTCCTTTAATAGAACTACAGTAGAATGTAAACGGTGATAGCAGTCACCGAGTAGAAGTAAAAACTTCCCTTTAATAGAACTACAGTAGAATGTAAACCCTCTATTGCTTGTTTTTCATCTACGCATATATGCCAACCCTTTAATAGAACTACAGTAGAATGTAAACGCGTGTTCCTCCATAAGCTAATTTCAAAACTGTACCCCTTTAATAGAACTACAGTAGAATGTAAACCGAAAAGCTATAGAACATCGGTCTGCCCTCATCGTCGACCTTTAATAGAACTACAGTAGAATGTAAACTAATAACACAAGGCACGGGGCAGAAGCAGACGCAAGGAGCCTTTAATAGAACTACAGTAGAATGTAAACGCAAACGTTGGGCGGCTTTATTCGTTAGGGGTGATATACCTTTAATAGAACTACAGTAGAATGTAAACGCGCGTCTCTAAAAACGATAGTATTAGCTAACGCGGTACCTTTAATAGAACTACAGTAGAATGTAAACCGTGCTGTCCTCTCATATTGCGCGTAATGTGAATGCGACCTTTAATAGAACTACAGTAGAATGTAAACATTTCTTTCTTTTAACAATTTAGCAACTATTTTAACACCTTTAATAGAACTACAGTAGAATGTAAACAAATGCGGATTTGTATTGTTAGACAAGCTTGAGCAGACCTTTAATAGAACTACAGTAGAATGTAAACCAATACCGGTCCCTTCTTCGTCCTCGTCTCCTAATCCCTTTAATAGAACTACAGTAGAATGTAAACAACAGACACGCCAAAATATTAGAATTTATAACGAGCCTTTAATAGAACTACAGTAGAATGTAAACATGTCTTTCCAGAAACTTTTCCACCACGGCACCTCCTCTCCTTTAATAGAACTACAGTAGAATGTAAACGTTGATTTTACTATTAGCTTATATAGCAACGAAACAGTCCTTTAATAGAACTACAGTAGAATGTAAACTTCTACTAAAGAAAAACGTAACTATAATCATACTCACCTTTAATAGAACTACAGTAGAATGTAAACTTAGACAAGGGCGACCTCTCCGCCCTGTCTGAAGACCTTTAATAGAACTACAGTAGAATGTAAACAAAGAGGAGATATAGCCTTAGACGAACTCTACAACGCCTTTAATAGAACTACAGTAGAATGTAAACATTTCTTTCTTTTAACAATTTAGCAACTATTTTAACACCTTTAATAGAACTACAGTAGAATGTAAACATTAGAAGTTAATGAAATAGTAGAAGTTCCTATTTATCCTTTAATAGAACTACAGTAGAATGTAAACAAATGACGTTGAAATACTCTGCCTCACTCGAGGCGCCTTTAATAGAACTACAGTAGAATGTAAACCCGTAAAAGGACAAATATTCGAACTTGCTCATTTCTTTCCTTTAATAGAACTACAGTAGAATGTAAACCCACAAAAAAAACTTTAGGAGGTTGTGAGAAATGAACCTTTAATAGAACTACAGTAAGAATGTAAACTTTTAATTTGCACCGTCTCTCCGGTGTGTCTAACCTTTAATAGAACTACAGTAGAATGTAAACGTTTTACATAAATAGGGGAGTAGATACGCTGAGAGCCTTTAATAGAACTACAGTAGAATGTAAACGCTATTGGTTCTGAATTTTCCGGTACTGGCTTGTTAACCTTTAATAGAACTACAGTAGAATGTAAACGAAGAAGGTGACGCTGATGAGCCTTGATGCAGTTAACCTTTAATAGAACTACAGTAGAATGTAAACTCTGCTTTGAGACCATCTTTGTCAATCTCGGTTGACCTTTAATAGAACTACAGTAGAATGTAAACCCTAAAAGTTCTTGAGGAAGATTTAAAACAGGAAAACCTTTAATAGAACTACAGTAGAATGTAAACGGGTTTGTCTAATCTTGGCAATTTTCTTAGGGATACACCTTTAATAGAACTACAGTAGAATGTAAACTTGTCAATGATAGAGCTTTCGTTTTTGGCTATAGCTTCCTTTAATAGAACTACAGTAGAATGTAAACACCGGTACAAGGACAGCTATTTTATCGGTTACGGTAACAACCTTTAATAGAACTACAGTAGAATGTAAACCTGTTTTAACATCAATTAGCTTGGCTATTTTTTTACCTACCTTTAATAGAACTACAGTAGAATGTAAACTTATAAAGAGCGCACGGTTGGCATGAATCGTTTTTCCTTTAATAGAACTACAGTAGAATGTAAACTAGAGGCTATGAAAAAGGTTATTGATAAAGAAACAAACCTTTAATAGAACTACAGTAGAATGTAAACATATCCCGATAATCAATGCTTTTGCACATAGCCTATCCTTTAATAGAACTACAGTAGAATGTAAACACAATTGAGGGAACTATTATGCGTGACGATAGCGAACCTTTAATAGAACTACAGTAGAATGTAAACCGTATTCTTTACGCCTGCGTACCCAGCCCTCTTCGCCTTTAATAGAACTACAGTAGAATGTAAACTTACATTGTCTGGGTAGCCCTTTTGAATCATCCGACCTTTAATAGAACTACAGTAGAATGTAAACAAATAAGCATTCGTTATTACGCCAAATGCACCAAACCTTTAATAGAACTACAGTAGAATGTAAACCATGGAAGGGCTTGGGGATATATCGCTGACTAGATTCCTTTAATAGAACTACAGTAGAATGTAAACTGATTAAAGCTGTCTATAATCTTGTCTGTATGAGACCTTTAATAGAACTACAGTAGAATGTAAACTGCTTTCTGAAAAATCTTTGCATATGACAATTAAGTCCCTTTAATAGAACTACAGTAGAATGTAAACACTGAAATCTCGGTCGGATTTATTTCAAATTTCTTCCTTTAATAGAACTACAGTAGAATGTAAACATTCATAGTGAATAAATCCTGTATCTTCCTCATGCCCTTTAATAGAACTACAGTAGAATGTAAACATGCTTATTATTAATATTTACAACAAAGCAACAAACCTTTAATAGAACTACAGTAGAATGTAAACTTAAAACAAGGGATTAATTTTCTAGGCTTTAAGTTCCCTTTAATAGAACTACAGTAGAATGTAAACACACAAAAACCAGTGCAATTATTTGAGTATTTAATTCCTTTAATAGAACTACAGTAGAATGTAAACCGCCAATCTAAACTAGCATCTCGCTTTGCATTTGAAAAACCTTTAATAGAACTACAGTAGAATGTAAACAACCTCCCGTTCTTCGAGCAAGTTAATGCTGATAACCTTTAATAGAACTACAGTAGAATGTAAACTTCTGTAGGTACTATAAACGGATCAACAACGTGACTCCTTTAATAGAACTACAGTAGAATGTAAACGTTCATTATTGAACACAGAAACGCAAAAATTATGGCCTTTAATAGAACTACAGTAGAATGTAAACTTTCGTTGTGTACTGCTTTGGAATACGGGCTTTTCTCCTTTAATAGAACTACAGTAGAATGTAAACCGCTATGCTCTCCCCTGTCGTGCGCTGAAAGATAGCCCCTTTAATAGAACTACAGTAGAATGTAAACGCGAGTCATTTGCAAAAATACATTCATACTGCGGCAACCTTTAATAGAACTACAGTAGAATGTAAACCTCTATCGCAATAAGCTTGTCCTAAAGAGGCTTCGCCTTTAATAGAACTACAGTAGAATGTAAACATTTCCATTTGAAGCTGCAGCAGATGATTCTCTTTCACCTTTAATAGAACTACAGTAGAATGTAAACCTTTATAGAGGTTCTACTTATATTGTACCTGTCAAACCTTTAATAGAACTACAGTAGAATGTAAACGTTGTTGTCACACAAATATCATCCTCGGATGCGTCCCTTTAATAGAACTACAGTAGAATGTAAACAAGCAACGATGATAGCGATTGCTGCATCAATCAACCCTTTAATAGAACTACAGTAGAATGTAAACTTAATTTTCCGTCTATCGTATCCGCATTTAAATTAACCTTTAATAGAACTACAGTAGAATGTAAACATTGCTCAACATCTCCTGAACCTGTTCTTTCCATAAACCCTTTAATAGAACTACAGTAGAATGTAAACAAATAGTGCCCTTATACTTATATTAGCGTTAGCGAGCCTTTAATAGAACTACAGTAGAATGTAAACAGCTTTAAGTTATCCAACATGGTGTAGTTTTGTTTTGCCTTTAATAGAACTACAGTAGAATGTAAACGTTTTGACTGGCTGATAAAGAACGAGGATAACATGATAACCTTTAATAGAACTACAGTAGAATGTAAACTAGGCTTTACTATTGAGCTATACAGCGAGGATGTGCCTTTAATAGAACTACAGTAGAATGTAAACATTTATGAATTGCTTGTAGTTGGCGATAATGCCTGTCCTTTAATAGAACTACAGTAGAATGTAAACCTTATTTTTTTAGCGGGCTCGGCACCGGCTTTTTCTAAACCTTTAATAGAACTACAGTAGAATGTAAACAAACAATCGCTGTCGGAACAGAGGAAAAACGTGAGTGAATCCTTTAATAGAACTACAGTAGAATGTAAACGTTGACGGGGAGGCGTATATCACCGGCAAATACAAACCTTTAATAGAACTACAGTAGAATGTAAACCCTACCGTGGAGGAAAGACTCAAGATGGCAGAAGATACCCTTTAATAGAACTACAGTAGAATGTAAACCGTAATGCGTTCAGCAATTCTGCGACTACTTCTGTCGCCTTTAATAGAACTACAGTAGAATGTAAACTTCGCTGTTCAAGTAGAGCCCATCTGTAGCAATGGCCTTTAATAGAACTACAGTAGAATGTAAACTCCTTCTCCACGACAACAAGGTCATAGTACCCTGTGCCCCTTTAATAGAACTACAGTAGAATGTAAACGTGTCAATCGAAGCAGGAGAAACGAAAACCATCACGCCTTTAATAGAACTACAGTAGAATGTAAACAAGTCAAATTTGGGCTTAAAAACGTGCATTATGCAGCCTTTAATAGAACTACAGTAGAATGTAAACCTTTTAATGATAGTAGGTCAGATGTCACTCGGATTACCTTTAATAGAACTACAGTAGAATGTAAACTTGGCTTTGTAAATCTTAACGGTGTCAATGGAGGCACCTTTAATAGAACTACAGTAGAATGTAAACTAGCCCCTGTATGTACGGAATTGCAGGCATAGAGGGAACCTTTAATAGAACTACAGTAGAATGTAAACACATTTCGTCTAATTTTTCAAACGTCTTTTCTTCACCTTTAATAGAACTACAGTAGAATGTAAACATTTGAGGCGTCTAATAAATGCTAATGTAGGGCAATCCTTTAATAGAACTACAGTAGAATGTAAACACTCCGCCAAGATGAAATCAATCTTGGCGAGCTGTTCCTTTAATAGAACTACAGTAGAATGTAAACCTGGGAAGGCAAGCGGAGGCTGGGTCCGGGATAATGCCTTTAATAGAACTACAGTAGAATGTAAACTGGTACGATAATAAAGAGTTGTTTGAAATGTTTCAAACTTTAATAGAACTCAGTAGAATGTAAACTTTCGCTCCTGTTTATATTAAACTAAAAGTACCCCAAATAATAATTGAAAAGTACCCCACATTAAAATATACTTCCACATGTTATTAATAAATTTTTAACATGTGGAGGGTGAGGGGAGATTGATAAAGCTAATGGAAAAACAGGACATTTTACTTATGTTTTTACGGGATGGCAAATCCCAACGAGCCATTGAGCGTGAAACGGGTATTTCAAGAAAAACAATCAGCAAATACATCAAGAAATATGAAAAACAAAGGGCCCAATTACAAGAAGGAAATTCGAAAACCTTTGGTGATATTAAGGAGCTCACGGATAACATCGTTACACCGCCTAAATATGATTCTAGCGGTAGAAAAAAGCGTAAAGTAACTAAGGAATTAGTAGATGCTATTAAAGCCCATTTGGAAGAAAATGAATTAAAAAGACATAATGGACAATCCAAAATACAGAAAAAGAAAATTGATATTCATGAAGCACTTGTAGATGCAGGATTTGATATTAGCTATTCCACCGTCTGTAATACGGTTAGGGAGTTGACTAATCAAGCCCAAGAGGCCTATATTAAAGCCCTTTATGCCCTTGGTGAGGTATGCGAATTTGATTGGGGTGAAGTAAAATTAACCATCGCTGGTCGATTGATAAAATTACAGATTGCGGTTTTTACCAGTGCCGCCGGAAACTATCGTTATGCAACTCTATTCCTAAAGCAAGACACAGCCTGTTTTTTAGAATCCCATGCTAAGTTTTTTGAACATTTGGGCAATGTGTACAAACTGATGGTGTACGATAATACTAGAGTGGCTGTTAAAAAACTTGCCGGTGCCGAAGGAGAACCAACGGAAGCATTGCGCCAATTATCGCTATATTACGGTTTTAAGTTCCGTTTCTGCAATATAAATGCTGGAAACGAAAAGGGTCATGTGGAAAGAAGTGTAGAGTATGTGCGGCGCAAGGCTTTCGCCCATAAAAGTACATTTAATTCGTTTGCAGAAGCGAATGAATATCTGGCTAAAACTTGTTCTCGGTTAAATGCAAAGCCACAAAAGGGTCTTAATGATAAAACGGCAATAGATATTCTAGAACTGGAAAGACCGCATTTATTACCTAATTTACCCCCATATGACGCGGCACGAATTACGGAATTACGGGTTAATAAATATTCAGTCATAACAGTGGATAACTGCTATTACTCGGTTCCGGATAAATATGTTGGCAAGCTGGTTTTAACCAAAATCTACTCTAATGAGATCCGTTGCTTTTACGAGGGAGATTTAATTGCTACCCACACTAGGAAGATGGGCTCAAATGCATGGAGTATTCAATTAGAACATTATTTAAACACATTAAAAAAGAAGCCCGGGGCATTAGCTACCAGTGTTGCACTCCACCAAGCTAATCCAAGGCTCAAAAAATCTATCATCAATACTATACCACAAAAGGGAGGGATTTTATCGATTTAATATTTTTTGTTTCAGAACATGGGTTAGAAAAAGTTGAAGATGCTATTAATTTACTTACAAAAGTTTCACCGCTAGAGGTTACAACGGAAACCATTAAGGCTATTTGCAATCGCAATACAGTGGATAAATCTAAATTTACTGTGCACGATAGTGCAACCTTGCAGATTAAAAACAGCTCATTAGCTATGCTTAAGCAATTTGGGCAACTAATTCCTTATGGTAACGAGGCATTTGCGAAAGAGGTGGTTGTAATATGAGCAAAAACATTTACCAAGACATTGAAGATTTCGCACTTTATTTAAAAATGCCTGTTTTAAAAAGTAGCTATCGCGAAGCAATTCAAGAAGCCAATTTAAAAGAAGTAAGCTATGATCAGTTTTTGTGGGAGTTATTACAAAAGGAGTGTGATAGACGACAGGAAAATGCTAAACAAGACAGGGTGCGTAGGGCTGCATTTCCTTACAAGAAATATCTCGAAGACATCATCGTGGATGACCTACCAGAGGATGCCCAAAGAAAATTTAAAACTCTTTCTTCATTAGATTTCATCCAAACCGGCAGAACATTATTATGGCTGGAAACCCTGGTACCGGTAAAACTCATTTTGCCATAGGGTTGGGGATAAAAGCGTGTTTAGCCGGTTACAAAGTGTTTTTTTCCACGATACCATCTTTAATCAACCAGCTTAAGGAAAGTCGCTCAGAAAAGACGCTAAGGGCATTTGGGAACAAATTCGAAAAGTATGATTTAGTCATTGCCGATGAATTAGGTTACATCTCATTTGACAAGGAGGGTTCGGAACTTTTATTTACCCATTTGTCTTTAAGGGCAGGGAGAAAATCTACAATAATTACCACAAATTTATCTTTTGAAAGGTGGGATGAGATTTTCCTAGATCCCGTTCTTACAGCAGCCATGGTAGACCGCTTAACTCATAAAGCCTATATTGTGAACATGAATGGTAATTCATTTCGTCTTAAAGAAACAACTGAATGGGCAAAAAATAATTAATTTTTTTGTCCCAAAGTGGGGTACTTTTCAATTAAAATGTGGGGTACTTTTCACTTGACAAATACAGCTCCTGCGCTGTTATGTCGTTTTCTTTTGCCCTTTAATAGAACTACAGTAGAATGTAAACGAAAAAGGGGACAGCGGTCTTGACGGCAGAGAGGCTACCTTTAATAGAACTACAGTAGAATGTAAACGGCAGAGTTGCTGAAGCAAAGAAGCATCTTATTAAACCTTTAATAGAACTACAGTAGAATGTAAACTTGAGTGTACGAGATAGCTTTTGTAGCTGTATCAAGAGCCTTTAATAGAAACTACAGTAGAATGTAAACTAAACTGCCTGAGAGCGATAAAGAAGGAGTAGATGACCCCTTTAATAGAACTACAGTAGAATGTAAACTCCGGATATAAAAACACATTTTAACAACCTCCTAACCTTTAATAGAACTACAGTAGAATGTAAACTTCAATGCAAACAAAAAGAAGGTAATGAAATACGCTCCTTTAATAGAACTACAGTAGAATGTAAACGCTCATAAAAGCAGCGGGGCAGTCCGGAAATACTAAAGCCTTTAATAGAACTACAGTAGAATGTAAACAAAGACAAGTACAACGAAGTGGCAGAGGCAAAGAACCTTTAATAGAACTACAGTAGAATGTAAACCGCTGAGGGCTGTTGGAGATGCGTCGGCGGCGCTTGAACCTTTAATAGAACTACAGTAGAATGTAAACCAACAAAAGGTAAGCTCAAAAACCTTGACAAAGCACTCCTTTAATAGAACTACAGTAGAATGTAAACAGGGCTGGAGAGAGAGAATACAGGGCATAAAAGAATCCTTTAATAGAACTACAGTAGAATGTAAACTCTGCTACAATGTCCCGTTGTGATGTCAGAAAATGCTTCCTTTAATAGAACTACAGTAGAATGTAAACAATTAAGACACATTTGGATACTTAAGCGACATAACCCTTTAATAGAACTACAGTAGAATGTAAACCTGGGAAGGCAAGCGGAGGCTGGTCCGGGATAATGACCTTTAATAGAACTACAGTAGAATGTAAACGCAGCCTATAGCAGCATGGACCGGCCAGGCATTTGTCCCTTTAATAGAACTACAGTAGAATGTAAACTTGAAAAGTGCTGGAGGATTAGCAGTTGCTAAAAGCCTTTAATAGAACTACAGTAGAATGTAAACAGCTGAATTTGCTATCAGCAAAGCTAACCAAATATCCTTTAATAGAACTACAGTAGAATGTAAACTCCGTCATCTTCGTCGATTCCGGCAGGTTCGCCTTCACCTTTAATAGAACTACAGTAGAATGTAAACTTGTATCAGTTATTGAAAGCTAACAGACGGATAAAAGCCCTTTAATAGAACTACAGTAGAATGTAAACACTAGTAGTATGGCGGATTCTACAATGAGGATGATTATCCTTTAATAGAACTACAGTAGAATGTAAACGCAACACCTGCAACAACAACGACCACGGCATCTACCCTTTAATAGAACTACAGTAGAATGTAAACTCCTTCATCTTCGTCGATTCCGGCAGGTTCGCCTTCACCTTTAATAGAACTACAGTAAGATGTAAACGTATCTATCGAAGCAGGAGAAACGAAAACCATCACGCCTTTAATAGAACTACAGTAGAATGTAAACTAGCCCCTGTATGTACGGAATTGCAGGCATAGAGGCCTTTAATAGAACTACAGTAGAATGTAAACTCTGTCACATAAGGCAGAAAGTATACATCAAGGAAACCTTTAATAGAACTACAGGTAGAATGTAAACTAACATAAAAGGAGAAGAAAAGCAACACTTTTTTACCTTTAATAGAACTACAGTAGAATGTAAACATTAAATTTACTGAGAAGGAAATAAAAAAAGGTTATCCTTTAATAGAACTACAGTAGAATGTAAACTTAACATGCTTTTCGATTTGTACCGCTTCCGGCCTGCCCTTTAATAGAACTACAGTAGAATGTAAACGCTCCTGCTCTGTCTACACACGAGGGACAGAGCAGGCCTTTAATAGAACTACAGTAGAATGTAAACACAGAAAACCATGGGGTGTCTATAGGGTCGATAAAACCTTTAATAGAACTACAGTAGAATGTAAACCTTAGTACAAAATTTGGCTATAGCTCAAGAAATAGCAGACCTTTAATAGAACTACAGTAGAATGTAAACAGGTCCGTGGAATCTGAACGAAAAAATAATAAAAATGTCCTTTAATAGAACTACAGTAGAATGTAAACCCAACTCCCGGGCTCGCTGCAGTCGCTCCGCTCTGCCTTTAATAGAACTACAGTAGAATGTAAACGCTTTAATTTTTTTAACTGTTAACATTTTCTAATACCCTTTAATAGAACTACAGTAGAATGTAAACAGGTACTATCCGAATAATCACTATCGGATAAAACAGACCTTTAATAGAACTACAGTAGAATGTAAACTTACTACTACTTTTCCACTACTTTCTTGATACAATCCTTTAATAGAACTACAGTAGAATGTAAACTGTGTACCGACATGACTCCTGATTACGAAAATGATTCCTTTAATAGAACTACAGTAGAATGGTAAACAAAAAGTCTAGCCGGTATTAGCTTGCTAACTCCGGCCTTTAATAGAACTACAGTAGAATGTAAACCAGAGTGCGCCATTGATGATATTTTAAACGGATAAAC
This sequence comes from Peptococcia bacterium, assembly GCA_050951605.1. Lineage (GTDB taxonomy): Bacteria > Bacillota > Peptococcia > DRI-13 > DTU073 > DUTS01. The sequence continues at coordinate 300,921 of JBMNJJ010000003.1, forward strand.
CTTTAATAGAACTACAGTAGAATGTAAACCTTAATTTTTCGGTTAAAGCAGCTAAGGAAATCTCCCCTTTAATAGAACTACAGTAGAATGTAAACATACTAATCTTTTTGGCAGTTGGATAAAAATGGGGGACACCTTTAATAGAACTACAGTAGAATGTAAACTCGCCTCTGGTGAACTCCGTGCTGCCTGTGATTTCCCTTTAATAGAACTACAGTAGAATGTAAACCTCACATTTGGGGTATCTGTCCTCACAGCTCTTGCACCCTTTAATAGAACTACAGTAGAATGTAAACGTCCACCACAACACTCTTTTTAGACGTGTCGATATCCTTTAATAGAACTACAGTAGAATGTAAACGTGTCTAAGTTTTACTAAGTGCCTCTGAAATTGCCCCTCCTTTAATAGAACTACAGTAGAATGTAAACTCACGCTCCCCCCTTTTCCGCATTCATGACAGTATTCCCTTTAATAGAACTACAGTAGAATGTAAACTGGCCTCGCCTCCTCTCTCTCGGTCAGGTTGCAATACCCTTTAATAGAACTACAGTAGAATGTAAACGCGAGTCATTTGCAAAAATACATTCATACTGCGGCCCCTTTAATAGAACTACAGTAGAATGTAAACTCTTGTGCTGCATACTCCCAAAGGAGACTTTTGCCCCCTTTAATAGAACTACAGTAGAATGTAAACTTCTTATCGTTATGTTAGGTTCTTGCCAATATTTCACCTTTAATAGAACTACAGTAGAATGTAAACTGGTACCGAAGAGGGCTGGGTACGCAGGCGTAAAGCCTTTAATAGAACTACAGTAGAATGTAAACTGAGGATCTCAAGTGCAATGTTGATTATTTCAGCGGACCTTTAATAGAACTACAGTAGAATGTAAACGTCAGCCTGGATTGATTTTTTTAGTCAGCATAGGAACTTTTAATAGAACTACAGTAGAATGTAAACCAATAAAATTAGGAGGTTGTGAGAAATGAAACACACTCCTTTAATAGAACTACAGTAGAATGTAAACAAACACAAGTTAAACTAGTTGCAGGCATGCTAAAAGACCTTTAATAGAACGGCTTGAACCCCTAATTACGGAAAATATCTTTGTACTTTTTAGGCTATTGTAGAAATCCTCCTTTTTATTCCCCTTCTCATTCCTTATAAAAACAAGTTAACATATTTGCCTAGATTAAAAGTAAAGCCCGGAACAGAGAAAGTTAATTTACGCCGCTTTTTTAGTATTACTTATAATATCCAAATTCTTCTGATAAAAGGTCATTGGTGCTATATAGCCAATGCTACCATGCCTGCGCCTATGATTATAGTAGTATAGATAGTCAGTGACAGCTTCATAAGCTTCAGCAAAGGTATTAAAATCATAGCGACTGTAACATTCATCTTCTAATATACTGTGAAATGATTCGATATAAGCGTTCATATTAGGCGTATTAATGGGAATTCTTTCATGAATAATTCCTAGTTCATCCATTGCTTTGCTAAAAGCTTTTGCCCTAAATTGTGGTCCATTATCACTTCTGAGAACAAGCTTGTCGGTCTTTTTAATATTTCTTTTTTTGATGGCATTTTTTACAACTCTAGCAGCATCTTTTGCCTCGGCATGAAGACCAATATGGCTATCAATAATAGTTTTGTCAAAAGCGTCAATAACTGATATTTGAAAGAAAAATCTTTTTCGACCGGGTATATATCCATATTTAAGGTCAATTTGCCAATGTTGATTAGAACCGGTGATAGTTTCTTTTTTGGCTAATTTTGTGGGTCTATAAGGTTTCCTTTTTCTTTGCGGTCGTAGTATATTTAATTCTTTACAGAGTCGATAGGTTTTTTTATGATTGATTTTAAGTCCATAATCTTCTTGTAAGCTCTTATTTAATTTCTTATATCCGTAAGGATAGCCATCGCCACCTATTAATTCAATTAGCCAAGTTTTTATGGTTTCATCATCAATTTGTTCATTATTTTGATTTAAACTATACCCCGGTATTTTACGACCTTTTTGGACATTAGAAGTTGATTTGGGACCACTCTTTTTATGTATTTGAGCATAATAGGTGGAACTGGATATACCGACAAAATTCAGGACGGTTTGGATAGGATAACCTTCCCGGATCCACCTGTTAGCAATAATTACTTTGTCGGCTACAGAGGGTTTTGAAGATCCCTAATTTCGCGTAAAATAGCTAATTCTAGTTCTTTATCCGCAAGAAGGCGTTTCAATTGATCATTTTGTAAACTCACTTTTTTCAATTGCTTTTCCATAGCCTTAATGCGGGCAGCTTCACCTTGAGGTAAAGCTTTTACAGTACCCCTTTGCCGATAATTTTTAAGCCAACTATGAATAGTATTTGCCGACACTTCATTTCGGCGGGCCACTAACGCCACATTACCGGTTTCTTGACACTCTCGAACAATTTGTTCTTTAAATTCATCACTATATTTTCTTCGCGTCATGATATCCCCCCTACATTTTTTATATTACCATGTCACAAAGATTTTCTCCAAATCTATTAGGGGGCTATATAGATTGATCAAGCTCATGTAAGATTTAGGAAGTTTGAAGAATGGGTTAGTAGGGGGTGCTGAAAAAATAATTATTAATGAGAAAACAAAATTTCATATGAGGAGGGTTAATTAGTGTCGGAAATCAATACAAATATAAATCAAAATAATGATAGTTATCAAGAAGGATATCAAAAAATCAATAAAACAAATTTATTGAAAAATAAGAAAAGACATCTGTGTTGTGTTATCGGGTTAATTATCGTTTTACTTGTAGGCATATTAGGTTATAAGTATTGGACAGGAACACCTTTATATTCTTTAAAGATGGTTGCTAAAGCAGTAGAAAAACATGATTTGATTAATTTTAAAAAATATGTAGATGTTGATTCTGTAGTATCACGGATGATTGATCAATCCATTGAATATGAAATGAGTAGTGAACCAGATGATGCTATGAATGATTTTGCTATGGGGATTGTTCAACTAATAAAACCTAAAATGGTAGACATGGTTAAAGATGAAATATACTCTTATGTAGAAAAAGGCACTTTTGAGGAAAAAGAAACAAGTGATGATGAACTTTCTTTTTCATTAAGTGATATCTTTAAAAATACTTCCGATGTTCAGTCCATTCAATTTAAGGGTGTGGACTATGTTAAAAAAAGTGATAATGTGGCTTTAGTGGGACTTAAAATTTACAATTGCATATTTGAAAAAGAATTAATTGTAGAAGTTAAAATGCGTGATATGAAAAAGTATTGGCAAGTTGCCGAAATTAATAATTTTGCTGCTCTTATTAAAAAAATGGATGAATTAAAAGAAGAAAAGCTTGCTCAGTTAAATAAACCTATACTTGAAGAAATAAATAAAACTGTAGTTGTTAAGGATATTACACTTGATAAAATTAGTGATGATTTTTGGGGCTTTTCAAATTCAGTTATAATAAATGTGGCGATAGAAGTTTTAGATAATAAAAAGATTACTGAAATAGGTGGTATTATCTTAAGTAAAAATAAAGATGAGCAAATTCTTCTTGATATGCCGGTAGATTTAACGAAAGTCAATTTTACAGAAAAAGTTAATACAGTGCAATGGGAAAAGGAAATAAATCCGTTTATATCAGAAGATGAAGAGTTCTTTGCAACTGAAGATTTAACAACAACCTTTGAATGGAAATATATTAAATTTGCGGATGGTACTGAATTAGAAGTATTAGATGAATTACCATAAAAGTCATAATGAGTGTTTTAAAATTTATGAGAAAAGAACCTAATGATTTTAATGGAACAATATTTCATGAGGTTTCGGTTTGGTTTAATAATTTACTACAATCGAGAAAGCCGTTTCCTTGGATATTGGCATCGGCGGTAAGCGTTTTTTGGCAGCTCTGTATGAGCTGCTTTTTTACTTCTGGGGGGGAAAGGAAGGGTTTCGCTTCTAAGAGTTGAGCGATTATTCCGGCACAGATGGGAACAGCCATGGAGGTACCGGAAAGGCTTAGGTACCAGTCGTCAACAACTTCGTTTTTTGCTAGTTTATCGAGGAAGGAGCCTTTAGCACGTGCGGAGATAATATTATGACCGGGAAGAAGAAAGTCGGGCTTAGTGAGCCCGTCAATGGTTGGTCCTCTACTGGAAAAATCAGCAACGGTATCATCACTAGGATCGATGGTGTTGTGGTCATCAAAAGCTCCTACGGTAATAAAGTCAGGGTGTATGCCGGGTGAGTTAATGGTTTTAGTCTCCGGACCCTCATTCCCCGCGGCAGTACAGACCACAATCCCTTCTTGCCAAACTTTTTCTAAAGCTTGGCATAAGGGATCTTCACGATAGGAAACTGTTGCTTTATAACCTAAGGAAAGAGATATTATCTTGATGTTATACTTTTTTTTATGAGCGAGAATCCATTCGAGTGCTTCAATCGCGGTTGAGGACTTACCTAGTCCCATTTTATTTAATATTTTAAGGCTTACTATTTCAGCTTCATAAGCAGGCCCTTTGTATTTGCCGGAAGAGACGTAGCCATTTCCTATGGCAGAACCGGCACAATGGGTACCATGACCATTATCATCATAAGGAGTAGAGTTTTGTTTATTAATAAAATCTTTAAAAGCAAGGACGCGGTTTTGGGGTAGAAGTAGGTCGGGGTGAGGAGATATTCCGGTGTCCATCATGGCAATGGTCACACCTTTTCCGCTATAGTTTTTTGCCCAAAGGGAAGCTGTTTTAATAGTAGGTACCGCCGTATGAAGTAGTGTTCTTATTTCACGGTCGAGGTAAATTTTAGTTATGAAGGAATGGGTAGTTATCTTTTTAATAGCTCGGAGGGAAAGGGAAGAGGATAAACTATTAATGATTGTGAGGTTATTAATATTTTTATTATATTTAGAAAGTGATGTACGTAATTCTTTAATTGCTTTATAATTACGTGTAGGGGTTAATTGAATAATTACAGGGAAACGGCGAAATCTGTGTTGAAAAAAACGATAGATTCTTTGTAAGAAGCAAGGGGCTTTAGCCACTTTTCTATAGCAAGTAAGGAGGTGGCTTTTGAGTTCAGGGTCTAGCTTAGAAGAAGAGGCTCGCAGCCAGTGTAATTCACGAATATCCATAGCTATACTCCTTTTAAAATTTAATACATCATACGAAAAAAGAAAGGAAAGAGTTCGTGAAATATTGTCATCAGAATAAAAAAAGAGTCGCCCAATTTGCTGGGCGACTCTTTTTTATGGAAAGAGGGAGTATAGTTGAAAGATGAACTTACAACTTATTATAACATGGGCAAGTTGTCGAAAGCAAGAAAAATTTTCCGCAACTGCAAATTTAATTTAAATTCATAACTATAATTCTTTTTTATGGGACAACAAGAGCTAGTAATGCATAGACTAGAGTGAGATTAGTATAAGGAGGGAACAAATTTGAAAAATTTTACGTTTAAAGTTTTTCCTGTCCCATCTGGGTTAGAAAATAAACAAGAAGAGCAAGGTGCTATGAATTCTATAGAGCAACCGGGTGTACCCAAGGCGGATGCCTTAGAACCGGAAACGGCGAAGAAGCCTTGTCCGTCACCTTCTCCTTTACCTCCTAAGATGCCTTGCCCACCTATGACTCCTATACCAGTACCGCCTCAAATGCCCTGTCCTCCTATGGGACCAATGCCCATGCCTCCACAAATGCCCTGTCCGCCGGAAGGATACGGAATGTCTCCTTGCCCGATGCCTCCTATGGCTCCCGGTTGTCCGCAATATCCCATGTATTCTGCCCCGCCTTTTACTTGTCCTTATTTTCGGCTAGCGCATTCTTATGTACCCTGGCAGTATTATAATATAGTTTTTAGTCCGGAAGAGGCTCTGCATAAAGGTACTCTTTTCCCCGAATTATGTATGCCGCAAGGAAAATATGGACCTTGTGAAGGACCGCGGCCTTGTAAAGTATATTTTGGGGGAGGTGCTCCGTATGGATGTGAATAATCCTTGTATTTCTTTACTTAAGAAAATACAACAAGTAGAATTTGTAACCTTGGAACTTAATTTGTACTTAGATACTCATCCCGATGATCAAAAGGCTTTAGAACGGTATAATTGTGCACATAAGGAGCTTTGTCAATTAAAGAGGCAATATGAACAGCAATACGGTCCTCTTTTAAATTATGGTTTTGGAATGAATAAAGGTAATACCTGGTGTTGGGCGGAACAGCCTTGGCCCTGGGAAATGTAGAAAGGGGGAAGAGAGATGTGGATCTATGAGAAGAAATTACAGTATCCTGTGAATGTTTCCGGTAAAAATGTACAGTTGGCGAAATGGATTATTACTCAGTACGGGGGTCCGGATGGAGAATTGGCTGCTTCGCTGCGTTATTTGAATCAGCGTTATGCGATGCCTACAGAAAGAGCTAAAGCCGTTTTAAACGATATCGGGACGGAAGAACTGGCACACCTGGAAATAGTTGGGACTTTGGTTTATAAGTTAACAAAGGATGCTTCCGTAGCCGAGTTGAAGGCTGCCGGTTTAGGAGGACATTATGCTGACCATGACCGTGCTCTTTTTTATGTGGATGCTGTAGGCAATCCTTGGACAGCAGCGTATATTCAAGCTAAGGGAGATCCGATTGCTGACCTTACGGAAAATATGGCGGCAGAGCAAAAAGCTCGTGCTACTTATAATTGGCTGATTAATTTGTCTGATGACCCACAAGTGACAGATGTATTGCGTTTCTTACGTGAACGGGAAGTAGTACATTTTCAACGTTTCGGGGAGACACTTAATTATATGCAGGAATATTTAAGCGAAAAGAAATGTTATTAAAAGAAGGGGGCAAAAAGCCCCTTCCTTAATAGCAGTGCACCTATTTTATTTTCCGGAAAAATTAAACTTTTCCAAAGCAATCATTAAAGGTAGGGCAAGAATCCCACCGCCTACAGCTTGAGTAATATTTAAGGGTACACCTCCCAATAAAGCGGTAGGGAAGCCATAGAGGAATGTTTCATAAGCTAGGTATCCACTTACCATCACACTTCCCCCGAGGATAATTCCTATAATAAAACTTATAGTTTTTTTGATGAGAGAATTTGTTTTTGGGGCAAGCGCTTTATAGCAATAGCCTACGATTAAAGCATCAAAACTTTTGATGACAAAGGTAGCCGGGGCATAAATACCGTAACCGGAAAAAACATCAGCGAGTGTAGAACCTATCCCGGCGGCAAGCGCTCCCACTAATGGTCCTAGCAGAATTCCGCTAAGATAGACTAAACTGTCTCCCAGGTGTAGATAACCTTTGGTAGGGGTGGGTATTTGAATAATCATGGTTCCGACCATAATTAATGCTGTCATTAAGCCGGAAACAGCTAATTGTTTTGTATTAAATTTTTTCATTTTAAGCACTTCTCCTGTTCGCGATTTAAGTTGGCTTTACTGCAAAGATATAATTAAATTATAACAAAAGGTGGTACAAAAACATAGTAAAGATGGTAAAATGGTCTTTTCTTGATTAAAAATTCTTTCAATTGTGGTACAATAGAAGAAAGTGCGATTAAGAATAATTGGGGGCGGAAAGGAGAGAGCAATTAATGAAAATAGAGAAATTACGCAACATTTTATTGTTTTTAGTTTTTATTTTTAGCTTTAATTTATTTTTTCCTATGAGTGTGTTAGCAGGCACATCAGGAAATTCAAGTATATTTCCTGATGTGCAAAATCATTGGGCACAAAAGTCGATTAATATTTGGGTGGAAAGAGGTTATATTGGTGGGTATCCGAATGGAAAATTTATGCCGAATAATCCAATAACGCGTGCTGAGTTTTGTGCACTTATCAACAGAGTGTTCGGTTATAACAGAATTAGCTTTTTGAATTTTTCAGATGTTCCGGCGGGGAAGTGGTATAGTAAGGAAATCGGGAAAGCAGTTGCCGCAGGCTATCTTAGTAATTATGCCGGTGGGGAGATTAGACCTAATGATGAGATTACCAGGCAAGAAGTTGCCGTAATTTTAACCAAGATTCTTTCTTTGAAAAATGTGCAGGTAGATCGTCTTTATAGGTTTAAAGATTTAGGAGATCTTTCTTTTAAGGACTCTTTAGCAATTAATACAGTGGTAAATAACAATTATATGAAAGGGTATCCTAATAGAATGTTGCAACCGGCTAGGGGGATGACACGAGCCGAGGCTTTGACAATTTTGGATCGCGTAGTGGGAAGTTTGTATGATCGCCCCGGTACATATGGTTTACCTTATGATACGATTGTTTTAAACGGCAATGTGACTATTAATACCAGTAATGTAACTTTAAGAAATGTTATTATTACGGGGAATCTTTATTTAACTGAAGGTATCGGTGATGGATATGTTACTTTGGTTGACGTTAAGGTAAAAGGTGTTACTAAGGCTAGTGGTGGAACACTTATGAATAATTGTGACCTTAGTTCTTTAGTGGCCGATACCACGAATAGTAGCAAAATACGTCTTTTGGCTCAAGGCACTACCAGGATAGGTTCTACAGACGTTCGAGCAGAAGCGAAATTGGAAGAAGCTAATTTGGTGGGTACCGGTTTTAATGATGTTGTGTTTAATGTTTCTCAAGGGGCAAAACTTGAATTAAAGGGGGCTTTTAAGAAAGTAGATGTGGAAGCTCCTAAGGTTAAATTAGATTTTCTTCAAGGTACTATTGATAATCTTACTCTTTCTTTGGCTGCTCAAGATGCTAAGGTTAATCTTGCTTCCAATGCCTATATAAAAAACCTTAAAGTAATTAATAAAGCTGCTATTACGGGGTTGGGGACGATTGGCACTACTGATGTTTATGCAAATGGTGTAACTTTTGAATCTGTCCCCCGAACGATTAAATTAGCTTCTGGGGTATCGACTACTGTAAGGGGTAAAACTGTAACGGGAACACAGTCTTCCAGTAGTTCCAGCAGTTGGTATAACTATGGGAATAAAAAAATCGTACCACTTTTTGTAGATGATTATCCTAGGACTACTAATGTTCAAACGACAGGTTTTGATATACTTTTAAAAGCTGATGAACATTGTAGAGCGTATTATGTAGTTTTAAATAGTGGAGAGAAAGTTCCTTCGGCGGAACAAGTAATGGCGGGGGAAGATGCTACGGATAGACTTGTAACAAGCAACCGTCGAGGCTGTTTAAATCTTAGAGCATATAGCGAAAAGAGAGTTTCAATAAAAAATTTAGGGGAAGATGTACGATATAATGTTTTTGTTGTGTTGGAAAGCATAGGAGTAAGTGTTGAGCCTGCAGTAACGAAGTTAACAGTTAGGACAGCGGAGGCTAAATATGGACATATAACCGGCAAAGTAACGGGACCGGGACGAGAAGCACTTAGTGGAGTAACGGTAAAGATAAAATCCGGTTCGGCAGTGCTGATGAATGTAACGACAAAATCAGATGGAACATATAGCATTCGCGATTTAAGACCGGGTACTTATACCTTAGAATTTTCTAAAAAGGGGTATGAGCAAGCGCAAATTACCAATGTAGTAGTGACTGCGAATAAAACAACGTCGTTTGTAAATAAGACTTTGAAGTTAGAAGTTCTAACCTTAGACACGGCCGATCCTCCAGCGGCAACGGAAAAGGAGGAGTATCCCGGTTATACTTTTACAGCAAGAAACGGCATTTTGCCATATAGTTTTGTTATAACAGCGGGGGCTTTGCCCGAAGGCATGACTTTAGCGGCAGATGGCAAATTGAGTGGCACTCCCACGAAAAGCGGTAAGTTCACTTTTACGGTAGCAGTAATTGATAGTGCTAAGTCAGCGGCAACAGATAAACAGAAATTTACTTTGGTGGTAGAAGCGGAACAACCTGTGACAGTTGAATAATAAGTTGAAAAAAGAAACCAGTCTCCTAAAAACTTGAGTTTAGAGGCTGGTTTCTTTATAATAATGGCATATAATAAGAAAAGTATTCCTAAAAAATATAAGGAGTTATAATATATGCGGGTAATTATTATTGGCGCGGGGAAAACAGGCTTTAATATTGCTAAAATCCTCACTGAAGAAAATTATGATGTAGTGCTTATTGAAAAACAAGAAGAACGGGCTCTAAATTTACAAGAACATTTAGATGTAGAGATACTTATTGGTAATGGTGCCAGAAGGTCCATGTTAGAAAAAGCAGGTATCAGGGAAGCCGGTTTACTTGTTGCGGTTACAGAAAGCGATGAAGTGAATATGATTGCTTGTATGGTGGCTAAAACTTATGGTGTAGCGAAAACTGTAGCTAGGGTAAGAAATCCGGAATATGCTTATGAAAGTAGGATGAGAAAGGATACTTTCCCCGGTATAGATTTTTTGATTAATCCGGAATTGGTTACGGCGAAAGAAATCGTAAAATTAATCGATGTTCCGGAAGCCTTAGATGTAGTTTATTATGCGGAAGGGAAAATACAACTTTTAGAGCTTAAAATCCCGGCAACAGCTCCTGTTGCTCATCATCAAATTAAAGAGTTAAAGCTAGATTATCCTTTTCTTATTGTGGCAATTGTGCGGAAGGGGGAAATAATTATTCCGCGTGGTGATGAATTTATTTATCCTGAGGATATAATTTTTGTGTTGGCTAAAACAAAAGAAATGGTTCAGGTGGAAAGATTTTTGGGAACAGAACGAAAAAAGGCGGAACGGGTGATGATTTTAGGCGGAAATTATGCTAGTTATCAATTGGCAAGAATTTTGGAAAGTAAAAGGTATGCCGTAAAAATTATTGAGAATGATTATAATAAATGTGTAGAAATAGCTAAAAAGTTGGATAATACAATGGTTTTGTATGGTGATGCTACCGATATTAATTTTTTAACTAATGAAGGAACAGGAGATGCTGATGTTTTTGTTTGTCTAACCGATGATGACAAGCTTAATCTTTTGGTAAGCTTAATCGTGAAAAACTTAGGTGTGAAACGGACTATTGCTCAGGTGGGGCGTTCCGATTATATAGCTTTGATGGAAAATGTAGGGATAGATGTGGGGATCAGCCCACGGACTCTTACTGCAAATAAAATCTTGCGTTTTATTCATAAGGGACATGATATTATCTCGGTTACTTTATTAAGTAATGAAAATGCGGAAATGACGGAATTGCTTATTTCCAAGGACTCTCCAGTTGCTCATAAGAAATTAAAAGATTTAAATTTTCCTGTTGGTTCATTACTTGGTTCTATTTATAGGAAGAATCAAGTGATTATACCAAAAGGAGAGGATGTTTTAAAACCGGGTGATAGTGTGACCATTTTCGCTTTACCTGAAGTAGCAACGAAAACTCTAAAATACATCACAGGATAATGTAGGTGTTATGATGAATTATCAACGAATCGTCTATTCTCTAAGTACAATTTTAATGATTATTGGTTTAGCGATGTTTCTTCCACTTTTTTGGTCGTTATATTATGGAGAAGCTGATTTTTATGCCTTGTTATTAGCAGGTAGTATTACTTTTTTGGTGGGTTTAATTGGTTATAAAAACACTAAACTGGAGGGAAACTTCCTCAACAAAGAGGTTTTTTGTCTTGTTACTATGGGGTGGTTTTTAGCCTCTTTTTTCGGTTCTTTGCCATATCTATTTGCGGGAACCTTTTCTTCTTTTGCTGATGCCTTTTTTGAAACAATGTCCGGCTTTACAACAACAGGTGCAACTGTTCTAACGGATATTGAGGCACTTCCTCATGGAATTTTGTTTTGGCGAAGTTTAACACATTGGCTGGGCGGAATGGGAATTATTGTTTTGTTTATTGCCCTTTTCCCCTCTGTAGGTATTGGGGGTATGCAGATGTTTCAAGCAGAAACACCGGGGGGAAATATGGCGAAAAAGCTTAAGCCACGGATTAGTGAAACAGCGAAGGTTTTATGGTCTATTTATTTATTGTTGACTCTTACCGAGACGGTTCTTTTATGTTTGTTGGGTATGCCTCTTTTTGATGCTTTATGTCATGCGTTTGGAACGGTGGCTACGGGAGGGTTCTCTACTAAAAATGCGAGTATTGGATATTATAATAGTGCCGGGATCCAATGGGTCATTACAATTTTTATGTTTTTGGCCGGAGCTAATTTCGCTTTATATTACAAGGCTTTTGCGACAAAAAAACTAGGGGTATATACACGTAATAGTGAATTTAAGTTATATGTTTTTTTTGTACTGGGGGCTATTTTTTTAGTAACCAGTAATATTTATGTAGGTAGTGGTAATACTTTAGGTGAGTCTATCCGGCAAGCGGCTTTTCAAGTTGTTTCCATTATAACCACGACTGGATTTGGTACAGTTGATTTTGCTTTATGGCCTTATTTAGGACAGGCGATTTTGGTTGCTTTAATGTTTATCGGGGGTTGCGCAGGGTCTACAGGTGGAGGAATTAAAGTTGGTCGAATTTTAGTTTTACTTAAACAAGCTCAATTGGAACTTCAGCGTTCTTTACATCCACGAGCTGTTTTAAATTTAAAAATAGATGGCAAAAGTATGGCTCAGGAGAATGTAATTAATATTTTACAGTTTTTCTTTCTTTATTTAGTGATTGTGTTTTTAGGAACTATTTTTATGACTGCCGGAGGGCTTGATTTAGTGACTGCTTTTACTGCGGTGGTTACTAATTTAGGAAATGTTGGTCCGGGCTTGGGTTTAGCAGGACCTACGCAGAATTATAGTTTTCTATCCTCTCTAGGGAAATATTTTCTTTCATTTTTAATGCTTTTGGGTAGATTGGAACTTTATACAGTATTGGTTCTTTTTCAGCCTTCTTTTTGGCGTAAAGGCTAGGGTTCTGTTTGCTTTTCTCCTGTAGAAGTTATAAAATATTTAGGTAGTTTTTTGGTTAAAGTATTTTTGTTATTATTTGAGGAGGCAGACATTAGTGCAGTGCAAAAAGATTCGTAATATCGCGATTATCGCTCATGTTGACCATGGCAAAACTTCACTTGTTGATCAGTTATTGGAGCAAGCCGGTGTATTTAGAGATAATGAACAGGTAGTAGAGAGGGTTCTTGACTCTAATGACTTGGAGCGAGAAAAGGGGATCACAATTTTAGCTAAGAACACGTCTATACAGTATTCCGGTTATACAATCAATATTGTAGATACACCGGGTCATGCCGATTTTGGCGGTGAAGTAGAGCGGATTATGAAAATGGTAGATGGTGTTTTATTGGTGGTGGATGCTTTTGAAGGTTGCATGCCTCAAACGAGGTTTGTTTTGAAAAAAGCTTTGGAACAAAATTTAGTACCTCTTGTGGTTGTTAATAAGATGGATCGGGAAAATGCTCGACCTTTAGAAGTTGTTGATGAAGTGTTAGATTTGTTTATTGATTTAGGTGTTGATGAGGAAGGATTAGATTTTCCGGTTGTTTACGTGTCGGCACTTGAAGGATGGGCTTCTTTAGATCCACATCAGCGGGGAGAGAATTTTACTCCTCTTTTTGAAGCTATTCTGCAGAGAATACCTGCTCCTTGTGGCGATGTTTCCGGCCCGTTGCAGATGCAAGTAAGTCTTTTAGATTATAATGATTATCTGGGACGAGTGGCTATTGGTAAGGTCAAGAGGGGCGTAATCAGAAATGGTGCTTATGTGACGGTAATTAAACGGGACGGGCGGAAAGAAAATTTCCGAATTAGCAAACTTTTTGGTTTTCAAGGTCTTAAACGTGTGGAAATTACTGAGGGACACGTGGGAGAAATTGTGGCGGTAAGTGGATTGGATGATATTTTTGTGGGTGAGACAATTTGTGATGTCGTTCATTCTGATCCCCTGCCTTTTTTGAAGATTGATGAGCCTACTTTACAAATGAGTTTTTTGGTTAATGATTCGCCTTTTTCCGGTAAAGATGGTGAGCCGATTACTTCTAGAAAACTAGGTGCTAGGTTGAAGCGGGAAATGGAAACAGATGTTGCTTTGCGGGTAGAAGATACAGATAGTCCGGAAGTTTTTCTGGTATCCGGTCGTGGTGAATTGCATTTGGGTATTTTGATCGAAAAGATGCGGAGAGAAGGTTTGGAGTTTCAGGTTTCTAAGCCACGGGTAATTTACAAGCGGGAGCAGGAGACACTATATGAACCTTTTGAGTATTTACTGTTGGATTTGCCTGAAGATGCTGTTGGCTCTGTTATGGAAAAGTTGGGAAGTCGTAAAGGTGACCTTTTGAATTTGGTGCACCTTGGTGGGCGGACACGTTTGGAGTATTCTATCCCCGCTCGGGGTTTGGTAGGCTTTAGAACGGAATTTCTTACAGATACACGCGGCTATGGTCTGATGTATCATAGTTTTGATGGTTATAAACCATATCGGGGAGAAATTAATCGAAGGAAAAATGGAGTGCTCATTGCTTGGGAAACAGGGGTGACGAGAACGTATGGTTTACTATCTGCTGAAGGGCGAGGCACACTTTTCGTTACGCCCGGAACGGAAGTTTATGAAGGGATGATTGTGGGGGAAAATAGTCGTGAACAGGACATCGAGGTCAATGTTTGTAAGGAAAAAGCACTTACGAATATGCGGTCTTCGGTAAAAGATGAAACGATTAAGTTAAAAGGTTCTCGTTCTCTTTCTTTGGAACAATCCCTTGAATATCTGGAGGATGATGAATACTTGGAAGTAACGCCTCATTTTTTAAGGTTAAGAAAGAAAATCTTGAAAAAAGGAGAAAGAGATAAGTATAAAAAACATAGGCAAATTCTCACTGATTAAGAGTTAAAATAAAATGAAATGAGCCTAGTTCACTGCTTATGCTAGGTTTTTAAATAAAAACATGATAGAATAAAAACAAAGTTATTTAAAAAATTAAGTTTGGATGTAAAGATGCGAAAAATCATTTGTAAAGCTTACGGGAAAATTAATTTGACCTTAGATGTCTTGGGAAAGAGAGTTGATGGATATCACGAAATTTTTACTCTTTTTCAAGGGATTAGTCTTTATGATGATGTTTATTTGGCAAAAGGGGATGAGGAAGGTATTTTTTTAACCTGTAATCTTTCGGAACTAAGTATGGGACCGGAAAACCTTGCTTATCGTGCTGCACAATTATTAAAAGAAAAATTTCCGCAAATTTCCGGTTTGAAGATACATCTTACCAAAAGGATTCCTTTAGCCGCAGGTTTAGCAGGAGGCAGTACAGATGCAGCGGCAGTTTTATGGGGAGTTAATCATTTATATAATCTTCATTTATCTCCGGAAGAGTTAGGTGAGTTAGGAGCAAGGTTGGGTTCGGATGTACCTTTTTGTTTGTATCCTTTTACGGCAATTGGTACAGGCAGGGGCGAGAAACTTAGGGCATGTGGTCCTTGTCCGGAATTATGGATAGTCTTGCTGAAACCTCCCTTTCATGTCTCGACAAAAGAAGTTTATGAACATCTTGCACAAGTAAAAATTGAGAAAAGACCGGAATTAAATAAAGTTTTACATGGTTTACAAGCCGAAAATAAAAAACAAATCTATTCCTATTTGGGCAATGTTTTAGAGTATTCTACTTTTGCTTTGTATCCTCAATTAAAAGTTTGGGCGCAAGAAATAGCTGAATTAGGTGCGCGAAAAGTAATCATGTCCGGTAGTGGTCCCTCTCTTTTGGCTTTTGTGGAGAATAGAAAGGAAGCAGTCCAACTGGCAACTTCCTTTAATAAACCGGGCTGGAAGGTGGAGGTTGTACGTACAATAAATAGAGAAGACCTTAGGGGAAGGATGATTGTTGATGAGTGAAAGGCGTTTGAATCTGGTAAAATTGGATAACTTCAAACCCTTACGTGATGTTGTTTTTGAAACGATACGGGAAGCGATTATTAAAGGTGTTTTAAAATCAGGTGAACGTTTGATGGAGAATCAGCTTGCCGAGGAAATGGGAGTAAGTCGTACTCCGGTTCGGGAGGCTATTCGTAAGTTAGAGTTGGAAGGATTTGTGGTTGTTATTCCGCGTAAAGGTGCTTATGTTTCGGAAATGTCTTATAAGGACGTGCATGAGATTTATGAAATACGTGCTGCTTTAGAGTCCTTAGCTTGTGGGTTGGCTGCGGAGAGGGCTACGGCTGATGAGATAGAGGAAATGGAGCGGTATCTTGTTGAGGAAAATGATTATCTTTATAATGAAGACATTTTGCTTACGGTAAAAACGGATGTTGGTTTACATGAGCTTATTTATAAAGCTACTCGAAATGAAAAAATTATGAGCATCACAAGTAATTTAAAGGAACAGATTTATCGTTTGCGTTCTACTTCGATTACTTTGCCGGGGCGGAAGAAAAGGAGTTTATTAGAACATCAGGGGATAGTAGAAGCTATTTCAGAACGTGAGGTAGAGTTGGCCCAAAGGTTGGGGCAGGAACATATAGAACACGCTGAACAGGCAATGCTCGAACTTTTGCGAAATCAATAAGTATTAGATGATGGTTGAGGGGAGTTTAGATGACTGTAGCTCTTGTTTTAGCAGGAGGTCTTAAACCTGAATTAGTTACACAACAGCATGTAATTGTTGAGGAGGCATTAATTCGTATTGGTAATCGTTACATGGTGGAATATGTGGTTGATGCGTTACAGGGCTCACCATATATTAAAGAAATTATTGTTGCCGGTCCTTTGCAGGAATTAGGAAAGATTTATAAGCACTCTTCTTCTGTGAAAATTATTGGGAATGGGGAGACAACAATCCAAAGTTTTATTCATGCTTTTCAGTTAACACCTCCTGATACCAGACAAATTTTAGCAGTAACCAGTGACCTTCCGTTACTGACAACAGAGGCTGTAAATCATTTTTTACAGATATGTCAGGACTTAGAGGGTGATTTTTTTTATCCCATAATCAGACGTGAAGTTAATGAAGACAAATATCCCGGGGTAAAAAGGACTTATGTACATTTAAAAGAGGGTGTCTTTACCGGAGGCAATTTATTGTTGGTAAAACCTCAAGTTGTGGAAAAATGTGTACGTGAAGCTGAAGAATTGGTGCGGTTAAGAAAAAAACCTCTTTCTTTGGCAGCTCATCTTAGTTGGAAATTATTATTGTTTTATTTATTTAGACGGCTTTCGATTAAAGATGCAGAAAAAGAGGTTTCGAGGTTGCTTGGTGGCGTAAAAGGTGTAGGTGTGATTTCACCTTATCCGGAAATCGGTATTGATGTAGACAAACTTAGTGATTTAGTGTTAGTAGAAAAGGTATTATGTTCTTAAAAAAATAATAAAGCCGTAAAATGTGATAACTATATTTTTTAGGAAGAACAGCAGACTAAATATAGGTAAAAGTAAAAAAAAAACTAAATTATGGGAAATTTCTCAAAGAAAAGCAGGAAATATTATTTTTATGACGAATAAGACTAAGACAAATAAGGCTAATTAGTTAGTTCGGGGGAAGGTGGTGAGTTAGTTTGGTAAATATTACGGATATACGGATTAGGAAAATAAATTATGAAGGTAGGATGAAAGCAGTTGTGTCCATTACTTTTGATGATTCTTTTGTAGTTCATGACATTAAAGTAGTAGAAGGTAACAATGGCTTATTTGTGGCGATGCCTAGTAGAAAAATGCCAGATGGAGAATATAGGGATATTGCCCATCCTATTTCTTCTGATGCTCGAGAAGTTATTCAATCGGCTGTTTTAAAAGCGTATGAGGAAGCAATTTAAGTAAAATTATGATATTAATTAGCATGTAAAAAACAAATTGAAAAAGGGGAGCTTATTGTAAAGCTCCTTTTTCAATTTTTATAAAAAGGCATTGCCAAGAAGATGACGTAAGGGGTATATTTATGATATAAATATAATATAACGGTATCTAATTATATTTAATAAAAGATAGTGTTTATTGTTTTTGTTTTCGGGAAAAAGGAGGGTTTTAGGGTTGTCTCAAACAGTAGCTGTTATACTGGCGGCAGGCTTGGGTACAAGAATGAAGTCTAAGGAGCCGAAGGTTTTACACCAAGTAGCAGGTGTTCCGATGGTAGCTCATGTTCTTGCTGCTTTGCAGCAAGTCGGTGTAGAGGATGTAATTATTGTCCTGGGTCATCAAGGAGAAAAGGTACAGAAAGCTTTAGGACAAGGTTATCGTTATGTTTATCAGCAGGAACAGTTGGGAACAGGGCATGCTTTGTTACAAGCGTTACCTTTATTACAAGAATATTCAGGAGGAAATTGTCTGGTTTTATGTGGAGATACGCCTTTATTAAGTGGCAAAACTTTGCAGAAATTAAAAGCAAGACATTTACAAACGGGAGCAAAGGCTACTGTACTTACTGCAATGTTAGTAGACCCTAGTGGATATGGTAGGATAATTAAGGGAGTAGAAGGAATAAAAAAGATTGTAGAGGAAAAAGATGCTTCAACTGAAGAAAAGAAGGTTAAGGAAATTAATACAGGAGCCTATTGTTTCGATTTAGATAGCGTTAAGGAAGGTTTAAAAAAATTAACTCCGGCTAATGCTCAGGGTGAATATTACCTCACAGATTTAATTAAATTTCTGGTGGATAGAAATGAGCGGGTGGAGACCTTTGTTTTGGAAAACTCGCATGAGGCCTTGGGGGTTAATAATCGTTTGCAATTGGCTGAAGCCGAAGCTTATTGGCGTCGAAAAATTTTAAAGGAACAGATGTTGCAAGGTGTAACGATTATTGATCCGGAACATACTTATGTAGGCAAAATGGTAAAGATTGGGCAGGATACAATTCTTTATCCTGGAGTAATTTTGGAAGGGGCAACGACTATTGGGGAGAATTGTCAAATCGGACCTTACACGAGAATTGTAGATTCTTTTGTAGGTGCAGATTGTTCGATTAACAATTCTTTTTTGCTTGAGTCTAAGGTGGGAAGAGGTTGTATTATTGGACCATATAGTTATTTAAGACCGGGAACGGAGCTTGTGGAAAAGGTTAAAATAGGAGATTTTGTAGAGGTAAAGAATTCTTTCGTAGGAAGAAATTCCAAAATTCCCCATTTAAGTTATGTAGGGGATAGTGTTTTGGGAGAAGCTGTTAATATTGGAGCGGGAACGATAACTTGTAATTATGATGGGGAAAAGAAAAATCAAACAATTATTGGGGATAGAGTTTTTGTGGGAAGTAATACTAATCTTGTGGCACCAATTAAGGTTGGTTCCGGTGCATATATTGGTGCCGGCTCAACCGTGACTAAAAATATACCGGCGGGTGCTTTAGCTATAGCTCGAGGGAAACAAAGGAATCTGGAAGATTGGGAAGGAAAAAAGAAAGAAAAATGAAAAGGAAAGTGAATAGGGAGGATCAAAATGGCTAATTATAAATCTCTAAAAATTTTTACCGGAAATGCTCATAAACAGTTGGCTGAAGAAATTGCCGAATATCTTGGTGTAGAAGTTAGTGCTGCTTCTGTTAAAACTTTTAGTGATGGAGAAATCAGTGTAGTGATTGATGAAAGTGTCAGAGGAGCAGATGCTTTTGTTATTCAACCCACTTGTGCCCCGGTTAATGATAACTTAATGGAATTGCTTACTTTGATTGATGCTTTACGGAGGGCTTCTGCTCATCGGATTACGGCAGTCATTCCTTATTATGGTTATGCTCGACAGGATAGGAAAGCAAAAGCTAGGGACCCGATTACAGCTAAGTTGGTGGCGAATTTGCTTACGGCAGCAGGAGCTATGCGTATTTTGTCTGTAGATTTTCATGCCGGTCAAATTCAAGGTTTTTTTGATATTCCGGTAGACCATTTATTAGGTCAACCACTTATTGCTGAATATTTTTTAAACAAACAGATTGAGGACCTTGTTGTTGTTTCGCCTGATTTAGGGGGGGTTACTAGAGCTAGAGGTTTAGCGGAAAGGTTGCAGGCACCTTTAGCGATAATTGATAAACGTAGACCACGCCCCAATGTAGCACAAGTAATGAATATTATTGGGGAAGTCAAGGGGAAAAATGTGGTAATGGTTGATGATATTATTGATACAGCCGGAACAATAACTTTGGGGGCTCAGGCTTTGAAGGATAATGGAGCTAAAGAAGTATATGCGTGTTGTAGTCACCCTGTTTTATCCGGCCCAGCGATTGAAAGATTAGATAAATCCGTAATTAAGGAAGTAATTGTGATGAATACGATCCCACTTAGTTCGGAAAAGCAGATTGATAAAATTAAAACTTTATCAACAGCACCTTTGCTTGGGGAAGCGATTATTCGTATCCATGAAGACCTTTCGGTAAGTAAGCTTTTTAATTAAGAAGAAAAAGGCAAGCCCCGGTGGTATATTCCGGGGTTTTGTTTGTTTTAGTATAAGGGAAAGGGGGGGCTGCCGATGAAGATGATTGTGGGTTTAGGGAATCCTGGGACTCGTTATGAGAAAAGCAGGCACAATATAGGTTTTATGGTTTTAGATGCTTTTGCTCTTAGCCATAAATTAAAGATTAACAAGAAAAAATGCAGGTCTTTATTAGGTCAGGGGTATATAGGGAATGAAAAGGTTCTTTTGGTTAAACCTCAGACTTATATGAATAAAAGTGGAGAGGCTGTTTGGGAAATTTTAAATTATTATGGCGAGGGAATAGAGGATTTATTGATAATCCATGATGATTTAGATTTAGCTTTAGGAAGACTTAGGTTTAAAAGAAATGGAGGCAGTGGAGGACATAATGGTTTGAAGTCGATTACGAAAATGTTAAACTCCCCTGAATATGACCGTTTAAAAGTGGGGATAGGGCGTCCTCCCGAATTTATGCCTACGGAAGCTTATGTATTGAGTTCTTTTTTAGAAAAGGAAAGAGAAGTATTATCTGAAATAATTAAAGGCTCTTTAAAAGGCTTAGAAACTTGGTGTTGTAAGGGGATAGATGAAGCGATGAATAAATTCAATTCATTTAATTTGGAATAAACATAGTCCGGTTAGGAAATACTAGAATTTAGTCTTAGCCGGGAGGGAAAAATGTCTCATTGGTGGACCGGTCTTTTAGCTGCCGGAGCGGCTTGGGTAATAAACAGATTTGTGGTGAAACATTTAGGGGAAATAGCAATTATTGGAGTTATTCCATGGTTGGAGGAGATATTAAAAACGGGGATAGCGTTATTTAGTGGGGGCTCTCTTCTCTTTACTCATGGCGTTTTTGGTTTTATCGAATTTCTTTATGATTATTTTACTGCAGCACGTTGGGGAGCTTGGGCTGGCCTTTTTAGTATGTTAAGTCATTGGTTTTATGGGTTCATGACATTATTTGTGTATAAACAAACTTCTTCTTGGTTAGGCGGGATATTATGTGCCGGTTTTTTTCACGTTTTTTGGAATTACACAGTGGCGGTGCTCAGTAGAAAGAATTAACCGGGAGGTTTCGTTGATGCGGTTTATTTATATTTGTAATGAATGTGCCAGTTATATTGGAGAGCTTGAACTATATAATTGGGATGAAACAATGTTGGGTTTTGATACACTTACCTTGGATGAAAAAAAAGAATTCTTAGATTTTGATTTGGAGCAACAACAGAGTATTGTAAAAGCTATTTGTGATGCTTGTTATAAGGATAAAATGACCGCACAGTCTTTTTATGCTGAGGTGAATAAATCTAGTCTTCATTAAAATTAAATTTATTTATAGTCTTAAACAAAGTTAAATAGTATATTATATATTATGAAGTAGTTAAAATAATTAGTGAGGATGTGGGGGTCTAATTGACGTCCACTATTTGAAGATGAGAGGAACAGAAAATGTCATTACAATCGGTATTAAACTATTTGCAGGAAGCCCCGGAATATAATTTTCTTTGGGGACAGGTAAAAAACAATAAAATTAATCATATTTATGGGGTGACCGGTTCTCAAAAAAGTATCCTTGCTGCTCTATTGCTGAATATGCAGAAGAGACCGTTACTTTATATTGTAGAATCAGTTTTAAGAGGTAAAGAAATTTTTGACGATTTTTGCAATTTGTTTTCTGCACAGGAGGTACAGTTTTTTCCTGCTTTAGATTCTCTTCCTTTTGAAGTACTGGCTCAGAGTCATGAGACGCGACGTAAACGTTTGGAAGTACTAGAGGGGTTATTAACGGAGAAAACGAAGGTAGTTGTGACTACTTTGGAAGCTTTAAGCAAAACTTTAATGCCTCCGGAAGCTTTTCGCAAAGCGGTGGTGAAATTTCAGGTAGGACAAAGAGTTGATCTGGAAAAGCTTTTAGCTTATTTGGTTGCTGTAGGGTATCAGCGAGTAGAGAGGGTAGAAGATAAGGGGCAATTTTCTCAGCGGGGTGGTATTCTTGATGTGTTTCCATCTACGGGCAAAGACCCTTTCCGGATTGAGTTTTTTGATGAGGAAATAGAATCTATTCGTTTGTTTTCTACGGAAAGCCAGAGGTCTTTGCATAAAGTTACTGAAGTAGCTCTTTTTCCGGCTGTCGAATTTTTTCTTGAGGGTTTAGATAAAGAACAAGCTTTAAAGAAAATAAGGGAAGAGGGGCGTGAGTTTTTAAATAAACTGGGCAAAAAAAGGCAGAAAGAAGCCTATAATAATTTTTCGAATAAATTAAAAGTGGTTGAAGAGTTTGTTTTGGATGAATGTTATTTTCCTGGTTATGAACAGTTGTTACCTTATTTTATGAAAGAAAAATATACTCTTGTTGATTACTTTTTAAAGTCACCTTTCGTTATTTTTGATGAACCCGGTCGGCAGAAGGAAAGCAGTCAGGCAAGAGAAAGAGAAATTCGGGAAACATATCTAGCTCTATGGGAAAAAGGGAAAGTTTTACCGGGACAAGTTGATAATTATTTAAATTGGGGGGAAATGAGTGAGATTCTTATTCAGATGAAGACTGTCTTTTTTTCCCTACTTCCCCAAAGGTTGCCTTGGGAGAAAGACGTTAATTTATTAGGTATTTCAGCAAAAACAACTAATTTATTTATGGGTAAGACACGTCTTTTAGCGGATGAGTTAAAAAATTTAAAACGACAAAAATATGCTGTGGTTATTCTTGTTAATTCTAAAGACAGAGGGGAACGGTTACGCCAAGGTTTGTGGGATTTAGGTGTGGAAGCGTCTTTAGTTAAGGAGGACCTTGTTTTACAGGCAGGAAAGGTTTACTTAATGACAGGTTATCTTACCAGTGGGTTTGAGTTTACTTCTTGGAAGCTAGTTGTTTTTACGGAACATGAGTTGTTTTATCAGCCTAAAAAAAGGATGCCTCGTCGTATGTTTCAGGAAGGGAAGAAGGTTACCGTCCTGGAAGATTTGCAGGTAGGAGATTATGTAGTGCATATTAACCATGGGATTGGTCGTTATATCGGGATCGAAAAACTGGCTGTAGCTGATGCGGAAAAAGATTATTTGGTGATTAAATATCGAGGTGAAGATAAACTTTATGTTCCTACGGCCCAGGTGGGATTGTTGCAAAAATATTCTTATCAGGAAGGTTTACATCCTAAATTATCTAAATTGGGTGGAAGTGAATGGAGTAAAATAAAAAAGAAGGTTAAAGGAAGCGTACAAGATTTAGCTCAAGACCTTTTAAAGTTGTATGCAGTGCGACATTCTTGGCAAGGGTTCGCTTTTTCTCCTGATACACCGTGGCAAAAGGAATTTGAAGATGCTTTTCCTTATGAGGAAACAGAAGATCAGCTAAAATGTATTGGGGAAGTTAAACGAGATATGGAAAAACCGCGACCGATGGATAGATTGCTTTGTGGGGACGTAGGGTATGGGAAGACAGAGGTGGCTATTCGAGCTGCTTGTAAGGCGGCGTTTAGTGGCAAACAAACTGCCATTTTAGTTCCGACAACTATTTTGGCAGAGCAACATTACAATACTTTTCGAGAAAGATTTAAAGGATTCCCGGTTAAAGTTAATGTTTTAAGTCGTTTCCGTTCTCCAAAAGAACAGAAGCAGATTGTGCAAGCTTTAGAACAAGGGAAAATAGATATTATTATCGGTACACATCGTCTTTTTTCCAAGGATATTAAGTTTAAAGATTTAGGTCTATTGGTAGTTGATGAGGAGCAGCGTTTTGGAGTTGTGCATAAAGAAAAATTGAAAAAATTGAAAAAAACAGTAGATGTACTGACACTTACGGCGACTCCCATTCCGAGAACTTTACAAATGTCTTTGGTGGGGGTAAGAGATATGAGTGTAATCGAGACCCCTCCAGAAGAACGGTATCCTGTGCAGACTTTTGTTGTAGAGTACAGTCCGCAGTTGGTGAAAGAAGCACTTAAACGGGAGTTAGGTCGTGGTGGGCAAGTTTATTTTGTGCATAATCGTGTTGAGGATATTGAAAAAGTTGCTTTAGAAATACAAGAACTTGTTCCGGAGGCACGGGTAGGAATAGCTCACGGAAAAATGACAGAAGTGCAGTTGGAAAACATTATGTTGGATTTTTGGGAAGGGCATCTTGATGTTTTGGTTTGTACGACGATTATTGAATCAGGTTTAGATATTGCTAATGTAAATACTTTAATTGTTGATCAAGCCGATAAACTTGGACTTTCACAGTTATATCAGCTTAGAGGGCGGGTAGGGCGTTCGAATCGGGTTGCTTATGCTTATTTAACATATCAAAAAGATAAGGTACTTTCCGAAATAGCAGAAAAGAGATTGAGTGCGATTCGAGAATTTACAGAATTGGGCTCCGGTTTTAAAATTGCCATGCGTGATTTAGAGATTAGAGGGGCAGGCAATATTTTAGGAGCTGAACAGAGTGGGCAGATTGCGGCAGTAGGTTTTGATTTGTACTGCCAGCTATTGGAACAGGCGGTAAGAGAAGCTAAAGGTCAAGAACAACCTAGAGAGAAGATAGTATTAATCGATATTCATGTGAAGGCATATATCCCTCAGGAATATATTTCTGACAATGGGGTTAAAATTAATTTTTATCAACGGATTAATGCTGTAAAAGAAAAAGAGGAGTTAACACAACTCGCAGAGGAATTAAAAGATCGTTTTGGTTCTTTGCCTGAGGCAGTAATTAATTTATTGCAGATTGCTGTAATTAAACTTGAGGCTGCTGCGAGTAAAATTAGTTCTATAATTCAAGAACAAGAAACAATTAAAATAAAGCTGGAAGATGACCATGGTTTAACGGGGAGGGAATTGATGGAACTAGCTAGACGTTATCGGAGAAAGGTTAGTTTCAGTGTTTCGTCCGGGTTAGAGGTCATGATTAATGTCGGAAATTTACAGCAAAAACAAAGGTTGGATTTTTTAGAAGAAATTATTTCGGAAATATCTTCTCTTGCTCTAGAAGAGAAGATTCTGATATAATTAGTTTATATTTGATAAGAGGAAAGAGAGGAAAAGTAATGAGAAAATGTTGGAAGTTAGCGGTGTATATGCTTGCCTTAGCATTTTTATTAACTGGTTGTGGTGATAATATCGTCGCTAAAGTTAACGGAGAAAAGATTACGGAAACAGAGTTAAATGCGAAGGTGGAGCAAGTTGCTACCCTTAATGGTTATGACCTGGAAGGTGAGCATGGCAAAGTTGTTAAGGGTTTTTTACAAGAACAGATGCTGGAAGCTTTAATTATGGAAAAATTAGTGTTGCAGGATGCTAAAGAGAAAAAGATTCCTTTAGATAAGAAAAAGTTAAAAGAAGAATTGCAAAAAATGAAAGAAGGTTTTGCTTCAGACAAAGAATATCAAGAGTTCCTTACTGCCAATAAGCTAACTGAAAAAGAACTGAAAAAAATGTATGAAACTATGTTTATTTATAATGGACTTTTTGAAGAGGTAACTAAAGATATTACTAAAGCCTCCCAAGACCCTGAAGAATATTATAAAGAGAATAATGCGGAGTTTTTCCAACCTGAGATGGTTCAGGTGCGTCATGTTTTAGTGGAAAAGAAAGAAGAAGCGGAAGACATTTTGACTGCTTTGGAGCAAGGAGAGGACTTTAAAAAGTTAGCTTTAGAAAAATCTATTGACCCCAGTGTAAAACAAAATGAAGGTTTAATGGATTATTTTCCTAAGGGTGGATATATGGTAGAAGAATTTGAAGAGGCTGCTTTTGCTTTGCAAGAAGTAGGTGAATATACGCAAGAACCGGTAAAAACTGAGTACGGTTATCATATTATTAAGTTAGAAGGCAGGAAAGAGGCAAAACAGCTTACCTTTGAGGAAGTTAAAGAGCAATTGGCGGAAAGGCTTTTGGCAGTAGAAAAGAATGAAAAGTTTCAAGCTTATGAGGAAGAGCTTTTAGCTAAAGCGGAAGTAGAAAGAATGCTCCCCCAGAATGAGAAAGAGGCAAATGGGAAGGAGCAGCCTGAGGATTCAGATAAGGATCTTACAGAAGAAAATAACGACTCCTCAACATCTGCTAAAGATGAGGGAGCGGCAGAAAAGAACGAGCAGTAAAATTAATAAATATTCCAGGATCAATAAAAAGCGTCGGCTTTCAGCGGCGCTTTTTATTTTATTAAGTGAATAAATAAGTCTTTAAAGATATATACTATCACTAAAGTATCCCTAAATTACCAAGAAGGAAAGAGGTGAGCCGATGAAGGCAACCGGTATTGTGCGCAGAATAGATGATTTAGGTAGAGTGGTTATCCCCAAAGAAATTCGTAGAACCCTGAGAATTCGTGAGGGCGATCCTTTAGAAATTTTTGTAGATAGAGATGGAGAGGTAATTCTTAAAAAGTATTCTCCTATTGGTGAATTGGGCGATTTTGCTAAGGAATATGCTGATTCGCTTTATGAAGCAATTGGACATATTGCTTGTATTGCGGATAGAGACCAGATTATAGCTGTAGCAGGAGGACCTAAAAAGGAGTTTTTAAACAAAAGAATTGGTCCGGCGGTGGAAAAAGTAATGGAAGAAAGAAGGTCTATTTTAATTAATCAACCGGGACAAGATCCTTATTGTGCAATCTGTTTAAATGATGAGGAAGAATGTCGATATACGGCGGAAGTAATTGCCCCGATTATTGCAGAAGGTGATCCGATTGGGGCAGTACTTATAATTACTAAAGAACCTAATATTAAGTTTACGGATTTAGAAATGAAATTAGCAGAAACAGCGGCTTCTTTTTTAGCTAAACAAATGGAACAGTAAAGCGAGAAATAATTTTAAGGTGGCAGGAAGCCGCCTTTTTTCTTTTTAAAAAATTAAGTATTATGGTATGATAAATTAGATAGAGAAAATGGGAAATATTAAGGGGAGAGTATCTTGAAGGGAAAAATGGAGAATGAGGTAAATAGTAGTGAATATTCTTTGGACCCTTTGGTTAATATTTTGGACAAGCTTTTGTCACCAGAGGGCTGTCCATGGGATAGAGAACAGAACCATTTCACACTCAAACCTTGTTTATTAGAGGAAACTTATGAAGTTATTGAAGCTATTGATTGTAAGGATATGGAGAAATTAAAAGAGGAATTAGGGGATGTACTTTTACAGGTAGTTTTTCATACAGTTTTAGCTCAGCAAAAGAGGGCATTTAACCTTAATGACGTTATCACCGGAATCACGAGTAAAATGGTTCGTCGTCATCCTCATGTTTTTGGAGAGGCAACAGTACGGGGAACTGAAGATGTCCTCAAAAACTGGGAAGAAATAAAAAAAGCGGAAAAGGGCAATAATATGACCGAAGGAAGAATTATGAAGACTGTTAATCGGGCTTTACCTGCCTTGCTTTTGGCGGAGGAGGTACAAAAGAAAGCTAAAAAAGTGGGATTTGATTGGGAAAATGTACAGAATCCATTGGGAAAGATTAAAGAAGAATTGCAGGAATTAGAAGAAGCCATTTATATGCAAGATAATCAAGAAAAGAGTAAAATTAAAATAGAAGAAGAGTTAGGTGATCTATTATTTGCTGTAGTAAATGTGGCGAGATTTGTGGAGGTTTCTTCTGAAGCCGCTTTGTATAGAACAATTCAAAAATTTATACGCCGTTTTAATTTTATCGAACAGGAAATATTAGCTCGTGGGGAGAAATGGGAAGAACTAGATTTACATTATCTGGATGAAATTTGGGAAAAGGCGAAGCTAAAAGGCTTATAATTGCATTTATTAAGAAAAAGTTTATTATAAAGGCAGGATTTTGGAAAAGTTTAGAGAATGTATGAATTGAATAATCTCAAAATTTATATGGGAGGGATAAGCTTGAATAAAACTGAATTAGTTAGTGCAGTAGCAGAAAAAGCGGAAATGACTAAGAAAGATGCAGAAAAGGCACTGTCTGCAGTTTTGTCTAGCATCGAAGAAGCGCTAGTTAGTGGAGACAGGGTACAGCTTGTAGGATTTGGTACTTTTGAAGTAAGACCACGGGCTGCTCGTACAGGGCGTAATCCTGCAACTGGGGAACAAATTCAAATACCAGCCACTAAAGTTCCTGCTTTTAAAGCGGGGAAAGCATTAAAAGAAGCAGTAGCTAATAGCTGAGTCAAAAAGTCTTTATAAGATAATTTAATTGACCATGTTTTGAAATTATATCAGGTTCTTCTTGAGCCTGATATTTTTTCAATTTTTTTAGATAATAAAAAAACTTTTGAAAGGTAGGACAAAATTATGAGATTGGATAAATTCTTAAAAGTGTCTCGTTTGATTAAACGTCGTACTTTAGCTAAAGAGATAACGAATGCCGGAAGGGTGTCGTTAAATGGAAGAGTAGCCAAGCCCGGTACTGAAGTGAATCCTGGTGATATTTTAGAAATTGGGTTTGGGTCTAGGCAAATAAAGGTGGAGGTACTAGAAGTTAAGGATAATGTACGAGCAGATGAGGCGAAGAATCTTTATAAAATTATTGAGTGAAACAATGTATAGAAAACCTCTTTGATGCCAAACTAAGATTTAAGAAAAAGCATCAGGAGGTTTTTTAAATGGGTAATTTGCGGAGCAAAAAAGTAGGACGGTTTATTTTTTTAATAATTAGTTTTTGTTTAGTGCTGGTAAGTTCCGGTTGTGTTGGTCAACAGCGTCGTCCTTTAGATAGTAAAATGGGAGAAGAACCGACGATCTCTTTATATATAGCCGAAACGGGTGAAACAAAGCAAATCAAGATGGAGGAATATGTTAAAGGGGTGGTGGCGGCGGAAATGACACCTACATGGCCGCTTAATGCCTTGGCGGCTCAAGCTATTCTAGCCCGTACTTTTACTTTGGAAAGGATGAAGACGGAAGGAGGGGTGCCGGTTAGAGGGACAGATGCTTCTACAGATGTGGAAGAATTCCAGGCTTATGACCCAAGCAAGATTAATAAGCGGGTGATTAATGCTGTAGAAAAAACGAGAGGGGAAGTAGTTAAATATCAAGGGGAATATATTAAAGCATGGTTTTTTGCCGATGGCGGTGGTCTTACGGCAGCTTCAGCTGAAGAAGGACTTGCGTATACCAAAAAGCCCAGTCCTTATGTGCATAGTGTTAAAGACCCGGGTTTTGCAATTACAACGGAAGAAAATAAAGGTTGGGGAATAGCTATACCTTTAGCCTCAGTTAGAGAAAGTGTAAAAAAAGCGGTCGGTAGTGACCCGGGGCCAATTACAGTTGTAGGGATTGCTAAAAAAGGTCCTTCGGGACGAGTGATGACTTTTAAAATTAATAAAGTTACTGTAAGCGGTCCCGCTTTACGGTTAGCGTTAGGTAGTGAAAAAATGCGTTCTACTTTGTTGACAGAATTTAAAATAAGTGGGAACAACTTGGTTGTTGCGGGAAAAGGATTTGGGCATGGTGTAGGGATGAGTCAGTGGGGGGCGAAGGCTCTTGCTGAACAAGGGAAGTCACCTGAAGAGATTATTAGTTATTTTTTCAAGCAAGTTCAAATAGTTAAAGAGTGGAAATGAGGTGACTAAAAAATGGATGGACAACAATTATTTCAGGCCAAAGTACAGTTGGAAAATTTAAAAAATGAAGAAAGTAGACGGGGAGAGCAAATTAGAGAGGGGCTGAGAACAGCACAAAGGGATGCAGTACAGGAACTTTCGCTTTATGATAATCATCCTGCCGACATAGGGGATGTAACCTTGGAAAGAGAAAAGGATTTGGGATTGATTCTTTTTATTGAAGAGCGTTTGGCAATGATTGATGATGCTTTAGAGGCTATTGAAAAAGGTGAATATGGAATTTGTGAAATTTGTGAGCGAGAAATTAGTTTAGAAAGATTACAGGCGATACCTTATACGACGTTATGCCAAGATTGCAAAAAGGAGAATGAAGGGATGAAGCTGGAGCGCCCTGTGGAGGAAGGGGTAATTAAATTACCTTTTGGAGGTGTGCAAGGTTATCATGAAGGTTTGGAGAATAATGCTTTTGATGGGGAAGATACTTGGCAAGCCGTAGCTCGTTATGGTAGTAGTGATTCTCCTTCGGATATAGGTAGTGTAGCTGATTATGAGCAAACTTTTGTTAACGCCGATGAGGAGGTGGGAACGGTTGAAAACTATGAAAAGATAACAGCCAAAAAGGGGAAAGACGGTCAGTTTTATCAAGAGTAGTGGGGAATATTTTTGAATTTCTCGCATAAGATTATCTCAAAGTGTTTAGGAGAGGGGAGAAAAAGATGGAGAATAAGCAAAATACTCCTCTTTATGAGTTGGTTTTGCGTAATCGGGAAATGTTGCAAGTAGATGGAGTTGCAGAAGTAGAGAGTTTTGATGAAAAGCAGGTGATTGCAGTAAGTAAGTTAGGTCCACTGGTGGTGAAGGGAGATAGACTTCATATTACTCAGTTGAATTTGGAAGAAGGTCAATTGACAGTGGAAGGGGTTATAAATAGCTTTGAGTATGTAGAGGATAAACAGGCCAAAATGAGGGCAAGGAGTAAAGGAGTTATGTCACGTCTTTTTAAATAAAAAAATGAGGTGACAGTATGTTTGTGCTAGACCAGGTCATAGTCTTTTCCCTAGTTACAGTTTGGGGAAGTTTTGTAGGCATAATTTTTGACTGCTTTCGTACTTTGAGACGAGTTTGGCGAGCTGGGCATTGGGGTACAAGTTTAGGAGACATAGTTTTTTGGCTGCTTGTTACTGTTTTTACTTATTTGTTATTAATGTTGCTTACCTGGGGTGAAGTAAGATTCTATATTTTTTTAGGTATGGGGTTAGGATTGTGTTTATACCTAAAGTTTTTTAGCAAAATAATACGCAAATATTTATTAAAAGTATTTTTTTATGGTAAAGACGTGTTTCTTTATTTAAATAGGTTGTTTAGTAAACCACTAAAATTTCTTAGAAAGGTATTTTCTTTGCCTGTAAGGGTATTTAAAAAAAGGCGCCGCTCCTCTAAACCGCCATTCAATCCTCCCGGGGAATTGCCCTAAAAAAAGGAATTTTCGGTTTGGTGTCGAATTTATTATTTGAGTAATCTGGAATACAACCGGGGAGAGTGAGGTAGTGTGGGGCGTAATTTGTATACTATTCCAGAAAGTTATGCATTTAAAAAGAAGAGACGTAGAAAAAGAAAGATCCCTCGTTATATTAAAATTATTTTAGGTATCTTAGGGTGTTATCTTCTTTTTTCTTTTTTGATTGGTGGATATCAAATTGGGCAGATAAAAAAGGAAATTACCCAACATAATATACAAAAAGAAAGATTATTAAAACAACAGGAAGATTTGGAAAAGGAACTTGCTTTTCTGCAAGAACCGGAAATGATTGAAAAGTTAGCTCGGGAAAGTTTGGGGATGGTTAAACCGGGAGAAATTTTAGTTGTTCCAGCAATACCGGGTGAAAATATTCCTAAACCTAAAAATATTAGAGTTGAAGAAATTCGAGATTAAAATAACGTTGAATTGTTGTAGAAAAATAAGGATAAGCTGAAAAACTGTTGACACTGTGAGAAAACTTGAGATATAATAGCGTTACACAGGAATTAAATATGTATATATTTATTATGGGGGGAAATTTTTTCACATGTCAGTATCTGTGGGGGCAATAGTTGAAGGAGTAGTTACCGGTATTACAAATTTTGGTGCTTTTGTTGAATTGCCCGGTGGAGCTACAGGGTTGGTACACATTTCTGAAGTGGCTGATACTTATGTTAAAGATGTTAAGGATTATTTAAAAGAAAAAGACAAGATTAAAGTTAAGGTAATTCACGTTGATGAAAAAGGGAAAATAGGTCTTTCTATTAAACAAGTCCAGTCACCTAAAGTAGCTACTAATTTTAATCGTGCTCGATCGAGAGGTAAGTCGTCAAATATGGAATCTTTTGAAGACAAATTGGCTAAATTTCTAAAAGAAAGTGATGAAAAACAATTGGAGTTTCGAAAAAGTATGGATGCCAAGAGAGGAGGCAGGGGGGGGTCCAGTCGTTATTAAATCAAAGATGATGTTAAGCACTCTTAAAAAGGGTGCTTTATTTATTTCTTATTTACAGTCGAAAGAAGGTGTTAACCTTGTGGGCAGTTATGGATATTGGTACTAATTCCAGTAGGCTTTTAGTGGCGGATTGTGAGCAGAAAACGGGAAAGATAAAAGCTGTGAAAAGGGCTTTACGGATAACGAGAATAGGAGCAGGAATGAATGAAGAAAACAGGTTAATTTCCTGGGAGGCGATGACGAGGACAGTACGGGCTTTAGTGGATTTTTCATTGCTAATTAAGCAGTATCCTGTAAAAAGGACATTTCTCTTGGCGACACAAGCTGTAAGAGAAGCTGATAATCAAGAGGAATTGAGGGATAAAATAAAAACAAGTTTAGACTGGAATTTGCGGATAATTTCCGGAGAAGAGGAGGCTCGTTTAAGCTATTTAGGTGCCGTGCAAGGGTTAGTAACGGAAGGTGTGCCGGTGGTTCTCGATATTGGGGGGGGAAGTACGGAGTTTATTTTGCAAGGAGAAAAACAGGATTTTCAGATAATTAGTCTTCCTTTAGGGGCATTACGTTTATGGGAAAATCCGCTTGTTGATGAAAAAATACAGGAGTTATTACAAAAAGAGTTGCAAAAAATTTCTTTTCCGCCTCTTATTTCTTTAATAGGGGTAGGGGGTACGATTACAACTGCAGCGGCTCTTAAACTTGCCTTAGTGGAGTATGATGCGGAAAAGGTTCAAGGGTTAAAATTAAGTATTACTGAAATCAAGGCTTTTTACGAAAAGTTAAAAGTGATGTCACCGAAGGAGCGGTTACAAGCACCGGGAATAACTGCGGGTCGGGAAGATATTATTGTTTCCGGTTTGCAAATTTTAATTAATCTTATGAGTTGTTGTGGTCAGAAGAAAATTATCGTTAGTGAGCAAGATTTATTGTATGGAGTAATTTGTGCTAAGGGCTTAAATTAGTCTATGTTAATAGGTTATAATAAAAGAAAAAGCTGAAATTAACAGTAAGAGGAGAAGAAAAGAATGCAGTTTGACTTTTATAGTTGGTTAGTCACATGTTTCTTTACTACTTGGGCCATGTATGGAGCAGTATATAAAAAAGTTAAACGGAGTGAACAAGAGTTTAAAAGATTGAATTTAAAGTTTTCGTTATTGGTTATTATGGCTTGGCTAGTTTTTGCGTTATATTTTGCTAATATCGGAAATTCTCAAGTACAGTGGATTATTTTATTAGGTGGAATTGTACTCATTGCGCTAATCCAAATAGTTTTTTTTGTGTGGCCTTTTCGTAAGCATAAATAAGTTATAGTTTAAAAAATGGGTTTAGCAAAGAGTAAAAGAAGAAAAGCATCTTCCGGGAGATGCTTTTCTTCTTTTTTCACCTTCTAGAAAATTAGCACATAACATAAGAAAAAAGGGGGTAGGGAATGAGGATGCTTTCTCTTGGTTTACCATCTCAAATCTTACAAAAGTATGACCTGGAAATTAAAGAAGGTGAAAAAACTAAGAATTGTTGGCAATTAAAAGGAACAAATAATACTTATTGGTTGTGGGAATACCAAGGAGATTTGGAGGTTTTAGCTGAAGCTTTAAAATGGCGTGAAGATTTAAGAAAAAAGGGGTTTCAGGAGTTTCTTTCATTATATAAAACAAGGGAGGGTAAAAATTATGTACAACGGGGTCAAAAAGCTTATTATTTAACGGCAATAGCTGAAGGGGTATTTTTTTCTCCACAGCAAAATGCCGGTTTTTTACAGGTGGCGGAAGCCTTAGCTAAGCTACATAAATATAGTAAAAATGTAGTAGTTAAAAAAACAATACAGCAGTCAGAGAAGCAAGAACGCATAGAGGATGTGTGGTTGAAAGTACATCAGGAGAGGTTAACAGAATTATTAACTTTTTATCATTATTTAATAGGGAAAAGGTTGCTGAATGACTATGAACGGCTTTATGTGGAGAGTTTTGAAAGTTTTTATGCTCGCGGGCAGGAAGCTATACAAAAAATGGCATTAGCTTGTTGTTCTCCAGAAAATGATTGTGCGATAAGTTTTTTAGTGGGTAATTTTCTATCGGAGAATTTGTTAGAAACAGGAAAAGGGATCGTTTTTTTGCAGACGACTTGTAGCCAGCAAGGCTTTTCCATTCAGGATTTGATTTTGTTTTTAAAAATGTATTTACCTTACAAAAAGTGGGATAGCGAATTAGCTAAAAATATTTTGACTCACTATCAGGAAAAAGTAGTCTTAAACAGTTGGGAAAAGCAAATGTTTTTAGCACAGCTTTCTTTCCCGGGGCGATATTGTTTTTATGCCGAACAATATTTTCATGGCGGGGAGGATGTGGATGTACTTATTAGTCAGTTGAAGAACTATCTTTATGAAATCTATTGGCAGGATAGTTGTTTAGGGGAGTTGGGGAAATGGTTGTTAGGGGAGTGAAAAAATGAAAGGAAAAGGTATTGAAAAAAACTTAGTTTTGTTTCCGGAGAAACCTTGTTCTCCATGGCAAGTAGTGGAAGCTGATGGGGAAACCTGGCTGATTGTGCGTTGGCAAAAAAAAGTTTCTACTAAACCTCTTTGGTATATAGATGGTGTTTCCGGAGAAGAGTTTTCTTGGGATATAGTTTATAATACCGCGGAGAAGAGTTTTTATCATGGAGAAATAGTTTTCCAAGTAAGTTATAAGGAGCATGTCTCTAAGCAAAAAGAGATAAAAGTTAAAGAACCGTGGCAAGAAGAAGATCTGTTTAATAAAAGTTTATTTAAGAAGACAAAGAAGAATAAGGTCATCTTTCAAGAGAGAGAAAAGAGGATAAAAGAGACAAGTTTTTCGACTTTGCTCTTAGATCAGGTTGAGTTTAAAAAGCAGCAAGATTCTTTTGGAGTAGGCTGTAAAATCTGGAAGGTCGTTCTTCCTTGGCGGTGTTGGCTTAGAGGTAAAGGAAATAACGAACAACCTGTTCTTAAAAAGGTGCATGTGGCGCAAGTAGGTCTTTATACGCTTTTATTGGAAGCGTTAATTAAAATTGAAAGAAAAGGGGCCTTAAATTGTACTGAGGAGCAAAGAGTAACTTCGGTTGTTCCGGAAGAAGCAATGTTTAAAATTGCGGAGGGTTCTGTTCAGGAAGTAATAGGAGTAGCTATAGAACGTGCTTTGGGGAGATGTTTTTATGATGCTCGGAGTAAAAGTTTATTTTTGTCGTATTTAAAAAAACCGTCTTTAATTTATGTTAGTTCCCAAAAGGGTGGAGAAAGATTTTTAATTGCTTCTAATGTCGGGGAAGAGTCAATTAGAATAAAAAATTATGCGGATTCTTTATATCCTGTGGGGTTTGAAATAAGAACGGAAGAAGTGAAATTAGGATTAGTAGATAAAGAAAAGATTTATTATCAAGGAAAAAATTTTTATAGTGTGCAAAAGGAATGGGCTGAGAAGAGGGACGACGTTTCTTCTGAAAAGAGCCCACCTACAATGAAAGAGGTTGCTAGACCTATCAAAAGAAATAAGCCTGGCGAAAAATGGTTAAAAAAGAAAGACGGTTTGTCCAAATGTAATTTAAAGACGGTTATAACTATAAAAATTTAAATTATGTCGGAAAAATCTTTTTTGGACAAGACACAATACGCCAAAATTTACCATCAGGTTATAATACAATAACCTTAGTTCCTTTTTAAGGAAGGTGGTGAAATCTTTTGTTAAAAGTTTTGTCCGGTTCCACACGTATAACTAAAAGGTTATGGTCTGAACTTTTAAATGTTTTTTCTTTTAGTTATGTAGGGTTTTTCCTTTTAGGAGTTTTATTTTCTCGGGCAGTACTCTTAGGTGAATTATATCCTTTTGGGGTTGGTTTTTTAGTAGGAGTGTGTATTGAAAAACCAGAACAGAGGGGTGTTTCTTTTTTAGGTGTTCTCTTAGGTCTTTTATTGACAATAAAAGGATTCCCCTTATTAGGTTATCTCGCTAGTATCGTGGTATTATCTGCTGTTTTTTTCTGTTATAAAAAAGAGGAATTACCGTGGTTAATAGTATCTGCGTTAATTTTTGCGATTCATTTATTAGCTAGAGGTGGTATTGCCTTTTTGACTGGTAGTGAATTATATTTATGGCTTGGTATAATTTTTGAAAGTTTATTTGTATGTATTTTTACGCTGGTTACTATTACGGGAATACGGGCTTATACTAAAGCAACAGAAGGCAGTATTTTAACAGCGGAAGAAAGTACAAGCTTAGGGCTAATTATTCTTGGCATTGTACTTGGAGTAAGTAGCTGTTCTTTCTTAGATTATAGTTTGCAAAGTGTACTGAGTCGTTGGTTAGTATTATGGGGTGCTTTTTTGGGAGGAACCGGGGGTGGAGCGGCTATTGGTGCAGTCGTGGGTTTAGTTCCCAGTGTACAAGGGATGTTTACGGTAGGACCTGTTGCTTATTATGCTATAGCCGGATTGTTAGGTGGTATTTTTAATAGTTTTAAGAAGATAGGGGTTGTAGTAGGATTTGTGTTAGCTAATCTTTTCCTTTCTTTCTTTTTTACAGAAAGTGTCGTGATTGTCCAAGCGTTAAAAGAAACCGGGGCAGCCGTCCTTGTTTTTTTGCTGTTTAATATACCTGTGAAAATGGAATCTTTTATTGCGGCAACTCATGGTAATAATACTTCCGGGGAAATTTTAAATTTTTATTATGCGGACAAGCTAGAGAAAATTGCCCAGGTTTTTTATGATTTAGAAAGAGTTTTACGGAGTAATAAGAAGAAAAAGACAGAAAAAAATAAACTTAAGTTCCTTTTTAATCAAGGTACTTCCCAAGTGTGTGCGGGGTGTAGTTTACAACGAGTATGTTGGGAACAGAATTTTTATAAAACATATCGTGCTGTTCTTGAAGCTTGTACAAAGCTGGAGACTCAAGGAATAGTTGCTGAGGAAGACTTTGGGACTGATTTTAAGAGAAGATGTTTGAGGCTAAGGGAACTTCGCGTTGCCCTTAACTCACAATTGGAGGTGTTAAAAGTAGTTAATTTTTATGAAAAACAATTGGACACTTGTCATCTGATGGTAAATCGGCAATTGGTTGGCCTGGCTAAAATTATAGAAGACTTTTCCGGGGAGATTAAACAAAAAATTGAACGTGAGGAAAGCTTAGAGGGTGTTTTAAGGGAGAAATTAAGAGAAAAAGGAATTCATATAAATCAGCTTAA
Source organism: Peptococcia bacterium (assembly GCA_050951605.1). Classification (GTDB taxonomy): domain Bacteria; phylum Bacillota; class Peptococcia; order DRI-13; family DTU073; genus DUTS01. The sequence continues at coordinate 338,292 of JBMNJJ010000003.1, forward strand.
TGTAGTAAAACCTCCCGGTGCGGAAAAGGAAATACATATAACGCAGAATGCCTGCCAACATGAAAGTTTATGTACGGCATTAGTGGCTCCTAATATTTCTCAAGTTTTAGAAAGGATTTTTGTTTTAAAAAACCGTACTTGTATAGAAAAAAAGAGAAATGGAAGTTGTTCCTATATTTTAGTGCCTAGTCGGGCTTTGCAGATTACTGTAGGTAAAGCTTCTTGCCCGAAAGAAGGGCTAACTGTTTCCGGAGACCATTGTTCTGCACTTACTTTGCCTAACCATAGATTTGCCTTGATTATGTGTGATGGTATGGGAGTAGGTACTGAGGCCCAAGCGGAAAGTAGTTTAGCAGTAAGTGTTTTGGAGAAGTTTTTGTTGGCGGGTTTTTCACCACAAACAGCAGTAAGAACTGTTAATACTGCTTTATTACTAAAGTCATCACGAGAAAATTTTGCTACTTTAGATGTAGCCATTATTAATCAAATTAATGGTCAATGTGATTTTATTAAAATTGGTGGAGCTCCTTCTTTAATTCGTTCAGCAAGAGGTTTAAAGGTTGTGCAATCATCTTCGCCTCCGGTAGGGATCTTAGAGGAAATAGAACCTCAAACGTTTCGCCATGTTTTAGGAATCAGGAATAATATAATTATGATGAGTGATGGGGTCTGGGATGTTTTAGATAGTGTTGAACCACCAGAGGCTAGGTTAGAGACATTGTTGTCTAAGTTTGAAATTTTTGATCCCCAGGTTGTTGCTGAGTATATTTTATTTATGGCTAAAAAAGCAGCGGGGAATCAGGTGCCGGATGATATGTGTGTAATTGTTGCTTATATAGACAAAAAAGCCTAAAGCGAAAAAAATAAAAAAAGTAATGTAAGGGAATCTTGATAAGCAGGAGTCCCCTTTTTTTTGTAGAAAAAAGAAAAAGACTATATTTTTTTAAGGTTGGTTTTGTAAGTGATAAATGAAATACAAAAAGTTGTTCAAAAAACTATTGAGGAGTATCAACTGATTTTACCCGGGGATTTAGTGATAGCTGGTGTTTCCGGTGGACCGGATTCTTTGACGATGCTGCATATTTTAAAGGAGTTACAACCTGTTTTAAAGTTTAAGCTTCATGTAGCTCATGTCGATCATTGTTTTCGGGGAAAAGAAGCGGAAGCAGAAGCACGTTGGGTTAAAGAGACGGCTGAAAGATGGGGTTTGCCTTGTACTGTAACTAAAGTAAATGTTCCGTATATAGCGCAAGAAAAAGGAATTTCTGCTCAAGAAGCGGGGCATTTGATTCGTAAAAAGTTTTTTAGAGAACTTTTAAAAAAATTAAGCGCCCAAAAAATTGCGTTAGGACATCAAGCTGATGACCAAGCGGAAACCGTTTTGATGCATTTTTTAGTGGGAGCAGGGTTAGAAGGTTTACAAGGGATTGTACCTAAAAATGGTCCCTTGATTAGACCTTTGCTTTTTTTACGACGTCAAGAAATAGAGGATTATTGCCGGGAAAATTTTTTAGAACCACGGCGGGATCCGAGTAACCAAAAAGATATTTATTTACGTAATAAAATTCGACTTCAAATTATTCCTTGGCTAGAGAAAGAGAGTAATCCTAATTTAGTTGAGACTTTGAATAGAACTGCTTCTATTCTTCAGGCGGAGGAAGACTTTTTACAGAAAGAAACGTTAAAATTAGCTAAAAAATTTATTCAGAGCAAAGAAAAAAAGGTTAGCTTGTCTTTAAAGGGATGGGGTTTTCTTCATATAGCAATGCAGAGGCGTTTAATACGTTTTGCTTATCGAAAGGTGGGGAAAAAGCAGGGATTAGCCTTTTTTCATGTAGAAGAAGTACGGAGTTTTATGGGGAAAGGAGAGGTAGGTAAGGTCTTACAACTTCCGGGTAAGATAAATGTGGAGAAGAGTTATGAAGAGATTTTATTTTATGACAGGAAGAGTAGTTTTTTAAATATGGAGGGAATTGCGAAACGTATTTTAAGGATTCCCGGTGAAACTTTTATACCGGAAACAGGGCAAAGGATTATTGCTGAAATTATTGAAGGAGTTTGTGGACAAAGTGAAAAAGGAAAAATTTATTTACCTTGGGAAGAGTGTGTGCCGAAATTTTATATTCGTTCCAGGAAAGCAGGAGATAGGTTTTCTCCACTCGGTTTACAAGGGACGAAGAAATTAAAAGATTTTTTAATAGAAAAAAAAGTTCCTCGTCAAAAAAGGGATCAGCTCATATTGGTGGTTGCGGGAGAGGAAATTGTATGGATACCGGGGTTGGCATTAACTAAAAAATGTAGAATGCAGAGTAAGAATGAGAAATATTTGGTTTTGACGTTGTATAATTCTTCGTGAGAAATATTTGAAAAAAATTATTTTATATGGTAAAGTAAACAGGTTACTAGAATATTAGTTGTAGTTTGTGAGTTAAAGCTGACATTATTATAAATAAAAGAGCGGAAGGAGGAACCTCGTGAATCGGATTTTTAAAAATGTAGCAATCTATTTATTGATTGTTTTGGCGGCTTATTTTATTTTTAGTCAGATAAATGTTGTCCCGCAAAAAGAAGATCCTTTTAACAATAACTATACAGCTTTTTATAAAGCTCTAGAAAAAGGAGAAATTAAGAATATAACCATTATTCAAGGAGATGATGTACGCTTAATTAAAGGTACTTTGAATAATACACAGCAATTTGAAGTTGTGGGTCCGCCTAATGATGAAAAATTGATTGAATTAATTAAGTCCAAGGATATTATCTTTTCTCAGGAACAGGCACCAAAAACTTCAATTTGGACTACTCTTCTTACTTCATTTTTACCGTTTCTTTTATTAATTGGGTTTATGTTTTTTATGATTCAACAAACTCAAGGTGGAGGAAGTCGTGTGATGCAGTTTGGGAAAAGTAGGGCTCGCTTGCATACCGACGATAAAAAAAGAATTACTTTTGCTGATGTAGCGGGGGTAGATGAAGTTAAAGAAGAACTGGCAGAAATCGTTGATTTTCTCAAATCACCAAAAAAATATACGGAACTAGGGGCCAAAATTCCTAAAGGTGTTTTGCTTTTTGGACCACCCGGTACGGGGAAAACCTTATTAGCAAGAGCTATTGCCGGGGAATCAGGCGTTCCGTTTTTTAGTATAAGTGGTTCTGACTTTGTAGAAATGTTTGTAGGCGTAGGAGCTTCTAGGGTTAGAGACTTATTTGAACAGGCCAAGAAAAATGCTCCTTGTATTGTTTTTATTGATGAGATTGATGCGGTCGGTCGCCAACGTGGTGCGGGACTAGGCGGAGGTCATGATGAAAGAGAACAAACTTTAAATCAGCTTCTGGTGGAAATGGATGGGTTTAGTGTTAATGCGGGCATCATTATTGTTGCTGCAACTAACCGTCCCGATATATTGGATCCTGCACTTTTGCGACCGGGTCGTTTTGATCGTCAGATTGTTGTTGACATCCCCGACGTTAAGGGACGCCAGGAAATTCTTAAAGTTCATGCAAAAGGTAAGCCTTTACAGGAGAATGTTGATTTGGACATTTTAGCACGTCGCACTCCCGGTTTTACCGGAGCGGATTTAGCAAATTTATTCAATGAAGCGGCTCTTTTGGCAGCTCGACGAAATTATAATAAAATTTCTATGTCTGAGTTAGAAGATTCTATAGAAAGAGTTATTGCGGGTCCGGAGAAAAAGTCACGTGTGATAAGTGACTTTGAGAAAAAACTTGTCTCTTATCATGAAGCGGGACATGGTTTGGTAGCGGCCCTTTTGCCTCATACTGATCCCCTCCATAAGATTTCTATTATCCCAAGAGGAAGGGCCGGAGGCTATACTCTTCTTTTACCTAAAGAAGATCGTCATTATATGACGCGGTCACATCTTTTAAATCAGGTAACGATGTTATTAGGTGGAAGGATGGCAGAAAAACTGGTGCTTAATGAAATTAGTACTGGGGCACAAAATGACTTAGAAAGAGCAACGGGAATAGTGCGCAAAATGATTACCGAGTTTGGTATGTCTGAAGAGTTAGGTCCACTTACTTTTGGGAAAAAACAGGAGCAAGTTTTTTTAGGCAGGGATATTGCTACTGATCGCAATTATTCTGAAGAGGTTGCGTATGCTATTGATAAGGAAGCTCGTCGAATTATTGATGATTGTTATAAAGAAGCGGAAAAGTTATTAAAAGAAAATATTGAGGCATTACATCGTATTGCGGAGACTTTAATGCAGAAAGAAACCATCGATGCGGAAGAATTTGCTGAATTATTGCAACAGGCCGGACTAGGTGAATTTGTTGAGGAGAGAATAGCGAGTAGTGAGATAGAAAAAGAAGAAAATTAGTTTTCTGAGACCTTTATAGGTCTCTTTTTTTTGACTAAAACATTTAAAATAGGAGAAAAAAATGTTATAGTGGGCAATGTAATGTGTGTATATTAAATAATATAAATAATGAATGGATGGTGGAGAAGTTGCGAGGTCCTTATTTTCTCGAATTAGACAGTGAAGGGGAAGTAGAAAGGATTTTTAAAGAGATTGGTTGTGATCAGTCAGGAAGAAAAATAATGTCTCAAAAAAGTAATATAATTCCTTTGTTTTTAAAGGAAGTTAAAAGCCCGGCGGCAAATATCTTAAAGCAGCAAATGCTTTCTTTGGGTGGTGAAGCTGTTGTAGGGAGAGGTGTTATTAATTGCAGTCAAGAGTGCAGTGATGTTCTTCTTTTGGGGACACGGAAAGTATATGCGATGTTGGCGGAAAAGATTTGTTTACAACCTTGGAGCCTTAAGACTTTGGGGGAAAAAATCAAGGCACTTTTAGTAAATTTGGAGAAGAAAAAAATTGTTACTTGGAAGTGGCCGGGTTGCCAACTTACTCTCGGTGATAAAACTTTGATTATGGGGATTTTAAATGTCACACCTGATTCTTTTTCCGATGGTGGTAAATTTGTAGAACTTTCACAGGCTGTGGAACATGCTTGGGAAATGGTAGAGGCTGGTGCAGACATTATTGATGTAGGTGGGGAATCTACACGTCCTGGGTGTAATACTGTTTCTACTGAAGAAGAATTAAGACGAGTGTTACCTATTTTGGAAAAACTTCTATTGGAAGAGATACCGGTGCCTATTTCTATAGATACTTATAAAGCTACAGTGGCCGAAGAAGCTCTTTCTTCAGGTGCACAGATTATTAATGATGTGGGAGGAGGCTTAAAAGATCCTCGTATGGCTGAGGTTGTAGCACGTTCCCAGGCACCTGTTATTGTTATGCATAATCCGGAAAAGGGAATGTATAATGATTTACTTCCTGACATTTTAGATAGTTTAGCTGCACAAGTAAAAATTTATGAAGATGCCGGGTTGTCTTCAGATAAGATAGTTATTGACCCCGGAGTGGGCTTTGGTAAGGACTGTCAGGAGAATTTAGTGGTGATGAAGAATTTAAAATCTTTTTGCGCTCTTGGTAAACCCGTCCTTTTAGGTGTTTCCCGTAAATCTTTCATCGGTAAAACATTGGATCTCCCTGTAACTGACCGTTTGGAGGGGTCATTAGCGGCAGCGGCTTGGGGTGTGATGAGTGATATGGATATCATTAGAGTTCATGATGTGCGGGAAACGGTGAGATTAGTTAAAGTTTTGGAAGCGATTAAGATGGAGGGGTTTAGTAGTGAAGGAACCAGATAAAATCATGTTGGAGGGGATGAGGTTTTACGGCTATCATGGTGTAGCAGCAGAAGAAAAAGCTTTAGGACAGTGGTTTGAAATTGATGTTGTGATGTGGGGTGATTTTTCTCAAGCTATTTGTACCGATAATCTAGAAAAAGCTCTTGATTATAGTCGAGTTTACGAGATGACGAGGGAGATTGTGGAAGGCCCGTCGGTTAATCTTCTTGAACACCTTGCTCATAAAATAATGCATGCTCTTCTTTCTTTACCTTTACTTGAAAAAGCATTGGTTAGAATAAAAAAGCCACAGGCTCCTGTAAAAGGTCCTTTATCTTATGCGGGAGTGGAAATAGTCAGGTGCAAAAATGAAGAGTGAGAAAGTTTATCTATCTTTAGGCAGTAATGTGGGGGATTCACTCGAGAATTTATTGCAAGCTTTAGTAAGCCTTTCCGCAAGGGGACTTACGCTTAAAGCGATATCAAGTATATATAGAACTGCAGCTGTCGGTTATACTCAGCAGGCAGATTTTCTAAATATGGTTATTTCCGGAGAAACAACGCTTAGTGCTATGGAGACTTTGGGAGTTTGTTTAGATATAGAAAAGAAGTTAGGTCGGATTCGGAAGAAACATTGGGGCCCCCGTACAATAGATCTTGATTTACTTTTTTTTGGTGAGCAGAAGATAGACACCCCTCAATTGCAAGTACCCCATCCTCGTTTAAAGGAACGGGCTTTTGTTTTGGTTCCTCTGCAGGAAATAGCCCCCTCTTTTTTTAAAAAACTTCAGGTAGAGATTCCTGCACAAAAAGTTGAGTTGCTAATTAGTGCTAATGATGTTAAAATAATGCTGAAAGAACGTAGTTTGCCTATAGAATAGGGTTAAACGACATCCTTTAAAGGAGTTGTATTAACCGCAAGTGTTAGCGAATAGGTAAAAGATTTTGTGAAAAACTAAAGAACAATAAGAAATATTTTATGACCGCTTGGAGCCAGGATTGGACTGAGACGGAAAGAGATAGGTAAGGTTTCTAGATAATAATTTACCTTCTGGGTCTTTGCGTCCCGGAAGGTTTTTATTTTTAAAGGAGGTGGTTTTAGCGAGAAAGAGAATGTTAACCCGACAAGGGGAAATGGTTGACAATTAAACAATCCTACTTTATAATGAGAGCATGTTAACCAACATATACCACAAGGTTAACAAAGGAGGAGACATAATGAAACTTACTGTACAGGAAATGACCAGAACTGCTCTTTTTACTGCTCTCATTTGTATTGCTTCTTTTATTTTAAAGATTGGTGGCGAGATAGTAGTACCTTTTAGTATTTTACCTTTTATGGTTTTATTAACCGGGGGCATTTTAGGCCCGCGTTTAGGAGCACTTAGTGTTACTCTTTATGTACTTATTGGGCTAATTGGTGTACCGGTATTTGCCCAGTCTCCGTTTGGTGGATTCGCCTATATTTTGCATCCTACTTTTGGTTTTGTGTTAGGTTTTATACTGGCAGCTTATCTCGTGGGGTTAATAGTGCAAAAAGTACCATCCTCGCGTATTTGGAAGTTTTTAGGGAGCAATGTTAGTAGGTATAGTTGCTATTTATCTTATAGGTATTCCTTACCTTTATGGAATAATTAAATTTTATCTTGGTAAGCCTTTTACCATGTGGAAAGCTGTAGAAGTTGGGCTCCTGCCTTTTATTGGGTTAGATCTTATCAAAGGATTATTGGCAGGGGTGATTGCTCAGCATGTTGTAAAGCGCATGGAGCGTTAAGGTGAAGCAAGAGAAAATTTAAAATTACTCTAAAAGCGTTAGGAAAGTTTTCCTAACGCTTTTTTACTATATATTCCGGGTAAGAGGATGTTTTTTTCTTGGTTCTTGGTTAAATTATTTGTTGGAGGAGGGAAAAAATATGAAATTAACAACAAGAAGTATTGTTATTACAGGAATGTTAGGTGCCATTTCCATTATTTTAGGGGCGACTGGTCTTGGTTTTATCCCTGTACCGACACCGGCAGGAAGAGCAACAATTTTACATGTTCCTGTAATTTTGGCAGGGATTCTGGAAGGACCGGTGGTAGGGGCATTGGTGGGTTTGATTTTCGGGATATATAGTTTTTCTACTGCTACTGCTTTATCGGCTGATCCTCTTGTCTCAATTCTGCCTCGTCTTTTTATCGGGGTTGTTTCTTATTATGTTTATAAGTTAGGGGGAAAGAATCTTTATTTAAGTTCTGTTTTAGCGGCAATCGCCGGAACGATTACGAATACAGTTGGCTTTTTAGGAATGGCAGTGCTTAGGGGTTATCTTCCCAGTTGGCATGTGGCAATGGGGATTGCTACACTTCATGGTATTCCGGAAGCAATCGTCGCGGCAGTTATTGTTGTTGTACTCGTTAAAGCATTTAAGAAAAGGTATGCTAATTAATTTTATAAAAGCAGGTGATTTTTTATGTTATTAGCTATTGATATAGGAAATACAAATACTGTTTTAGGTGTTTACCAAGAGGACCATTTGCTTAAACATTGGCGTCTTTCCACTAAAGTTAACAAAACAGTAGATGAATGTGGCATCCTTCTGCGCAATTTATTTTTGCATAATGAAATATATTATCGTGAGGTTAAGGATATTGTGGTATCTTCTGTTGTACCTCCGATTATGCCAGCCATAGAGGAGATGGCTCGGCAATATTTTGAGATTGAACCTTTAGTTATAGGGCCCGGGGTAAAAATGGGGATGTCTCTGCTTTATGATAATCCTCGTGAAATAGGAGCAGATCGGATAGTTAATGCTGTAGCCGGTTATGAATTGTATGGGGGGCCTTTATTAATTGTTGATTTTGGAACAGCAACAACTTTTTGTGTGATTAGTGCAAAAGGAGAATATTTAGGGGGCGCGATTACTGTAGGAATAGATGTGGCGACGGAGGCTCTTTTCCAAAGGACAGCTAAATTGCCGCGTATTGAGTTGGTGAAACCGGAAAGAGTTATTGGCCGTAACACGGTTGCGAGTATGCAGTCAGGGTTAGTTTATGGTTTTATTGGGCAGGTCGAAGGAATAGTTCGTCGGATTAAGGCTGAAATTAATGAAGACCTTTTTGTTGTAGCTACGGGAGGCATGAGCAAGTTGATCGCTAGTGAGTCAGAAATAATTAATAAAGTAGATCCCTTTTTAACTTTAGAGGGTCTGAGAATAATCTATAATCGTAATCGTACTTGAGAGAAATACAATTGAGGTGATCTGGTTGAGGATTGGCGAGGTCATTATTCCTAACAAGGTTTTTTTAGCACCAATGGCCGGGATAACTGATAAGGCTTTTCGGCTTATGGCTCGGGAACATGGCTGTGGTTTAGTTTATACGGAAATGATTAGCGCGAAGGCTCTTACTTATAAAAATATGAAGACAAAAGCTCTTTTGAATCTGGAAGGAGAAGATCCACCTGTTGCTGTACAGTTGTTTGGGTCTGAACCGGGAATTATGGCTGCGGGAGCGAAAATGGCTGAAACTGCAGGAGCGCAGATTATTGATATAAACATGGGTTGTCCTGTTCCTAAGGTAGTAAAAAATGGAGAGGGTTCGGCTTTGTTAGAGCAACCCAAACTCGCCGCGGAGATTGTGAGGATGATGAGCAAAGCGGTATCTGTACCGATAACGGCAAAGATACGTTCCGGATGGAATCAGGAGAATGTAGTCGCTGTTAGTTTTGCGAGAGAAATGGAAAAGGCCGGTATTAGTGCGATTACGGTGCATGGCAGAACGAGGGAACAGTATTATACCGGTACTGCGGATTGGACGATTATCAAACAGGTAAAAGAGGCTGTTTCTATTCCGGTTATCGGGAATGGTGACCTGTGGACTGCCCAAGATGCACAGAGGATGTTGGAAGAAACGGGTTGTGATGCCATCATGTTAGCACGAGGTGTTTGTGGAAACCCGTGGTTGATTAGTCAAGTTTGTCGTTATCTTGAGCAAGGCGAGAAGATCTTACCTCTTGAGCCTCAGGAAAAAATCAAGGGTGCTTTAAAGCATTTAGATTTAGCTGTTAAATTAAAAGGAGAAAGTTTAGGGGTTAAGGAAATGCGCAAACATTTAGTTTGGTATTTAAAAGGGATGCCTCATACGGCTTCACTTAAAGAAGCGATTTTTAAGGTGGAAAAAAAAGAAGAGATAGTTCAACTTTTACATGGTTATGCTAAAAGCAGGCTATAATGTAATGTTTAAGTAGAATTCTTTTCTTTTTATGAGAAAAAAGGTATGATATTAATTGTGATAAAGGGAAAAATAAGAAGAAATGTTAACTGTTGTGATGTAGTTCACTACAGGGGGTAATATTGATGAAACGAGTGGTAAGTGTAAGTCTTGGCTCTAGCTGTAGAGACCATGTGGTGGAGACAGAGATAATGGGTGAGCGATTTCTCATTGAGCGTATTGGTACTGATGGGGATTTTGCTAAGGCGATAGAGCTTGTTCGTTCGCTAGATGGTAAGATAGATGCTTTTGGTATGGGCGGCATAGATTTATACATAATGGCGGGTCGGAAGAGATATGTACTGCAGGATGCTTTGCGGATAAAAGAAGCTGCCCGAAAAACGCCGATGGTTGATGGTAGTGGTTTGAAAAACACCCTAGAAAGGCGGACTATTCATTATTTGGTACGGGAGGGGTTGTTTAGTTTTGCGGGGAAAAAAGTATTACTTGTTTGTGGTGTAGATAGATTTGGAATGGCGGAAGCTTTAGTAGAAGAGGGAGCTAAGGTAACCTTTGGTGATTTAATTTTTGGCTTAAATATTCCGATCCCTTTAAAGTCTTTGACGATGCTTTCTCTTGCGGGAAGAACGTTCGGACCTTTAGTGAGCAGACTCCCTTTTAAATATTTATATCCTACAGGAGAGCAACAAGATGTAATATTCAAGAAGTACGGTAAATATTATGAATTAAACGAGATTATTGCCGGAGATTTTCATTTTATAAAAAAATATCTTCCTGAAAATATTGAGAGTAAGACCATACTTACAAATACTGTTACTTCCGAAGATGTGGAACTTCTAACGGCTAGGGGAGCACAGCGTCTGATTACATCTACTCCTGAATTAGATGGGCGTTCGTTTGGGACTAATGTTATGGAAGCTGCTCTTGTTGCTTTATTAGGTAAAGCTGTAGAAGATATTACGGTAGATGATTACAATCAAATTTTGGATAAAGCAAATTTTAAACCGAGAATTGATAATCTTGTTAAAATAGAAACCGCTTAATAGTGGGAGGCTTTATGGATAAATTTTCTTTTATTATTCATCCTCATACTTTACAAGATTATATTTGTTGGTTTCCTTTTACCGGTTATTTGCCAAGTACTATTTTTAAGGGGGTTACTCGTGTTTTACCTCCTTTTAAAGTTTCTGAGATAAAAGGTATTCAGTCTTCCTTTGCTCAAGTGGAGGGGGAATTTGTTTGTTGTCCTCTTCTTTCTGAACAGTTACGGCAATTGCCGTCGGAGTTAGTTTTATATAAAATTATTAAAGCTGTAAAACTGGCGGAAAGAAATGGTGCGAAATTAGTAGGGTTGAGTGCTTTTTCTTCTATAATGGCTGATGGAGGTAAAACGGTAGCGAAAAAAGCAGGTATACCTGTAACAACAGGAGATAGTTATAATGTTTTTATGGCTTTAGAAGGACTCAAAGAAGCGGCTAAATTAATGGAATTTGATTGTTCGAAGATAAATGTAGTTGTTTTAGGGGCGACAAGCTCTATAGGTAGTGTTTGTGCACGTATTTTAGCGGGGGAAAATAGATATTTAACTTTGGTGGATTTACAAAAGAGTGAATTGGAAAAATTGGCTGCTCAAATTTTATATGAAACAGGATTAGCGGTTAAAGTTACTGCGAACATTAAGGAAGCATTGCGGCAGGCAGATATAGTATTTGTGGTAACTCCGATTGCAGATGCATATTTAGAAATAAAAGATTTAAAGTCGGGAGCAGTTTTTTACGAAATAGCACGACCACGGAATATTTCTTTAAAAATTGCGGAACAGAGGAAAGATATTTTGGTGATTGAGGGGGCATTAGTGGATGTTCCGGGTGTCCCGGAATTTAATTTTAATTTTGGCTTTTTTTCTGGTAAATGTTATGCTGATATGGCAGAAGTAATGGTTCTGGCTTTGGAAAAAAGATATGAGTCATTCTCTATGGGTAGGGATGTGACACTTAGTCAGGTAAAAGAAATAGGGAGGATAGCTAAAAAACACGGTTTTAAACTAGCGGGTTTGTATAGTTCAGGCAAAAGCATAACGAGGGAAGAAATAGAAAAAGTAAAAGAAAATGTGCACATGAAACAAAAAGGGAAGGCAAGGGTCAGTTAAAAAGAATTACTGTTAAGTCTTGACAATAATAAATGTCATACTATATAATAAGCCGTAAAGTTGTTTCTGGTGTAGAAATAAGCAGATAAGCTAAAAAAACAAGCACTGACTGTCTATATTGCAGTGTTTATATTTATTAGTGTGTGGAGATGCGCAACCAAAGTGAAGTAGATAAAGGGTTGCTGCGGTATGTATTATCCAGGCACTTTATTTTAATTTTATGTAAATTTTTTTATTTTTAGTAGTTCTCGTATTAAGGTGGAGAGGTACAGGTACGGTTTTATAAAAGGTAGAGAATAAATGAAGGGGCGAAGATTATGAATACGGAAAAAGAAATTATTCTGACTCCAGAAGGTCTTGACAAATTAGAGAAGGAGTTGGAAACATTAAAAACAGTTAAGAGGAGGGAAGTGGCTGAGCGAATTAAGCAGGCTATTGAGTTCGGTGATATAAGTGAAAACTCTGAATATGAAGCTGCCAAAAATGATCAAGCTTTTATTGAAGGGCGGATTATTACTTTAGAAAAAATGTTGCGTAATGTTAAAGTTATTGAGCATAAGGAAAACAATTCCGGTATTGTGAATATTGGAGCAAAAGTTAGGTTACAGGACCTTGAATGTGGTGATGAGCTAGTTTATACCTTAGTGGGTTCTGCAGAAGCGGATCCGATGAATAAAAAAATATCTAATGAATCGCCAGTGGGAAAAGCAATTATCGGCAAAAAAAAGGGAGATATTGTTGAAGTAGATGTTCCGATAGGCAAAATTAAATATAAAATACTCGCAGTTATTTAAACTAGAAGGTGAAGGGAAGGTTTAAAGTGACAGATATACCAGAACAAGAACTAAACGAGCAGATGCAAGTGCGTCTAGGGAAATTAAAAGAGTTAAAAGAAAAGGGCATAAATCCTTATGGACAGCGTTATGAAAGAACACATTATGCCAGTGATATTAGGGAAAGTTTTGCGGAATTAGCAGAGAAAGATGTAATTATCGCGGGACGGTTAATGGCGAAAAGAACTATGGGAAAAGCAAGTTTTGCTCATCTTCAAGATTATTCCGGTCAGATTCAAATTTATGTTCGGTTGAATGATGTGGGCGCCGATACTTATGAAATGTTTAAAAGTCTGGATATAGGTGATATTATTGGCGTACAAGGGCATGTGTTTCGTACCCGGACTGAAGAAGTAACAGTATGGGCTAAAAAAGTTGTTTTGTTGTCGAAGTCTTTGCGACCTTTACCGGAAAAATGGCATGGATTGAAAGATGTGGAACTACGTTATCGTCAGCGTTATGTGGATTTAATTGTTAACCCTGAGGTGAAAAAGGTTTTTGTTTTGAGAAGCAAAATTATTCAAGCGATGAGGCGTTATTTAGATGAGCAGGGTTTTCTAGAGGTTGAAACACCTACGATGCATACTATCCCAGGGGGAGCAAGTGCCAGACCTTTTATTACTCATCATAATGCTTTAGATATAGACCTTTATATGCGGATAGCCCCGGAACTTCATTTAAAGAGGTTGATTGTCGGGGGCTTGGAAAAGGTATATGAAATTGGGAGAGTTTTTAGGAATGAAGGTATTTCTACTCGTCATAATCCTGAGTTTACGATGATTGAACTTTACCAGGCTTATGCTGATTATCATGATATGATGAATTTAACGGAAAAGATGATTGCTCATTTAGCTCAAGAAGTTTTGGGGACTAAGAAGGTTATGTATCAAGGGACAGAGATTGATTTAACTCCTCCTTGGCCTCGTTTGACGATGGTTGATGCTGTGAAAAAACATACGGGTGCGGATTATTACGCTTGGGTTAATGATGAAGAGGCGCGTCAAGCGGCTTTGGATTTAGGAGTGTCAGTATCTGCTAATGCTACTAAAGGGATGGTTTTAAGTGAGCTATTTGAGGAAAAGGTTGAGGAAAAATTAATTCAGCCAACTTTTGTGATAGATTATCCGATAGATATATCCCCCTTAGCTAAACGTAGAGAAGATGACCCTAATTTTACGTATCGATTTGAGGTATTTATCACGGCGCGGGAATTTGGGAATGCTTTTTCTGAATTAAATGATCCTCTTGACCAGCGGGAAAGATTTAAAAAGCAGATGGAACAGCGAGCGCAAGGGGACGAAGAGGCACAGTTGCATGATGAAGATTTCGTCAGAGCTTTAGAAGTAGGGATGCCTCCTACGGGCGGTTTGGGTATTGGCATAGATAGGTTAATTATGCTTTTGACAGATTCACCTTCCATTCGTGATGTGATTTTATTCCCGACTTTAAGACCGAGACAAGATATGTAGAATGAATTGGTGTTAGAATAAAACCAGAGAGTGGGGCATTTATATAATTATTAATACTGAGCGTGAGGTGAAGTTTGGTGATATCCATTCTTGTTTTAATTCCGGTTGTTGCCATCATCGTAATCTTTTTAATAACCGCGGCAATTAAAGCGGGACCTGAAAAAGGGGGAGACGAAGTGATTAAAAAGGTATATTTATATTTAGTCCTTTTCACCACATTAATGATGATTATTGGTGGGAGTGTAGCGGCTTTTATGGCTGCCGCTGATATTGTTAGCCCCACGGCTTATTATCAGTCTTTCGAGGACTATAAACGTTACAGTGAACATGAGAAATCTAATGTTGAAGGAGACGTAAAACTATCTGAAGAGGAACTGTTAATAAGATATAATGACATGGTGGCTACGGAAAAAGAGAGGCAGGCTGCCAGGGCTAAAAATAGTTTGCTTAAAAGTTTGGGTTGGATTATCATTCCTTTCCCCGTTTTTGTATATTCTCAAAGACGTCTAGCCAAAAAGGATCAGGGGAAGGAATAATATATAGGGCAATTAAACTTGCATCTACTTTCAAGACTATTATTGTGGATCATCCTTGACAACAATGTGATAGTGATGATAAAATGAAAGTCCTATCTTTGACGAGAAATTACAAAGTGGGACAGTAAAAAAAGATGTCGAAAGGTAGGAAAACTTCGTAAAAAACCTCTTGACAGGAGAGCACGAAGTTGCTAAGATAGAGAATGTCGCATTCAAAGCGGCAAGGTCTTTGAAAACTGAACAGTTGAAAAGCCAAGCGTAACAAGCTTGAAAAAAGCGGGTCATCGCAAGATGATCAAGTCAATTGAAATTCAATTGAGTAAAGAAGTATTTATTAAACTTCGTAAAAGGATTGTCAGAAGCAAACTGCTTATCACAATCCGTAAAAGAAGTAATTACGAGCTAAGTCAAGCTCTGTAAAATAAATTTTTACGGAGAGTTTGATCCTGGCTCAGGACGAACGCTGGCGGCGTGCTTAACACATGCAAGTCGAACGGTCCGCGAGGCAACAAACTGATAGTTTACTATTAAGTAGTCGCTTTAAGGATAGTGGCGGATGGGTGAGTAACACGTGGATAATCTGCCTGTAACACCGGGATAACACTGTGAAAATGGTGCTAATACCGGATACCTTCTTTTGAACATAAGTTGAGAAGAAGAAAGCTTTAGCGGTTACAGATGAGTCCGCGGCTGATTAGCTAGTTGGTGAGGTAACAGCTCACCAAGGCGATGATCAGTAGCCGGCCTGAGAGGGTGACCGGCCACACTGGGACTGAGACACGGCCCAGACTCCTACGGGAGGCAGCAGTGGGGAATTTTCCGCAATGGGCGCAAGCCTGACGGAGCGACGTCGCGTGGGTGAAGAAGGCCTTCGGGTTGTAAAGCCCTGTCCTATGGGAAGAAGAAAGTGACGGTACCATAGGAGGAAGCCACGGCTAACTACGTGCCAGCAGCCGCGGTAATACGTAGGTGGCAAGCGTTGTCCGGAATTACTGGGCGTAAAGGGCACGCAGGCGGATATTTAAGTCAGATGTGTAATCTATAGGCTTAACCTGTAGTTTGGATCTGAAACTGGATATCTTGAGGGTAGGAGAGGACAGTGGAATTCCTAGTGTAGCGGTGAAATGCGTAGATATTAGGAGGAACACCAGTGGCGAAGGCGGCTGTCTGGCCTACAACTGACGCTGAGGTGCGAAAGCGCGGGTAGCAAACAGGATTAGATACCCTGGTAGTCCGCGCTGTAAACGATGGGTACTAGGTGTGGGAGGTATCGACCCCTTCTGTGCCGGAGTTAACGCAATAAGTATCCCGCCTGGGGACTACGGCCGCAAGGCTAAAACTCAAAGGAATTGACGGGGGCCCGCACAAGCGGTGGAGCATGTGGTTTAATTCGACGCAACGCGAAGAACCTTACCAGGATTTGACATCCTCTGCTATCGCAAGAGATTGCGAATTTAATCTTCGGATTAACAGAGAGACAGGTGGTGCATGGTTGTCGTCAGCTCGTGTCGTGAGATGTTGGGTTAAGTCCCGCAACGAGCGCAACCCTTATTCTTAGTTGCCAGCACGTCAAGGTGGGCACTCTAAGGAGACTGCCGGTGACAAACCGGAGGAAGGTGGGGATGACGTCAAATCATCATGCCCTTTATGTCCTGGGCTACACACGTGCTACAATGGCCTGTACAGCGGGACGCGAAGCCGCAAGGTGGAGCCAATCCCCCAAAGCAGGTCTCAGTTCGGATTGCAGGCTGCAACTCGCCTGCATGAAGTAGGAATCGCTAGTAATCGCGGATCAGCATGCCGCGGTGAATACGTTCCCGGGCCTTGTACACACCGCCCGTCACACCACGAAAGTCGACAACACCCGAAGCCGGTGACCTAACCTTATGGAAGGAGCCGTCGAAGGTGGGGTTGATGATTGGGGTGAAGTCGTAACAAGGTAGCCGTATCGGAAGGTGCGGCTGGATCACCTCCTTTCTAGGGAGATTATACTCGAGGCTTGAAGCTAGAGTAAAGGATTGTCAGAAGCAAGCAGACCAAGGCAGACCGAGTTGGAGCAAGCGGAGCGTACTTAAGTGTACGTGAGCATTGCGACAATGAAGGATAACACCAGGGATGCGAAGCTTATCACAATCCGAAATCCTAGGTCGGTCGCTTGGTTTCAACTGTTTAGTTTTCAGGGACCACTAAATGCATTATAAACGGCGGATTACGTCGTTACTCTGCGGATTCGGTGTGCTCACGTACTAAAAGTACGCTCCGCGCACCTCACCTTGAGTGCCTAGTACTCCTTGTTTCTAATGCATTTTGAAAAAATGTGATATACATTTTCAAAAGGAACCTGAAAAAATTAAATCATGTTTCCAGTAACCACCTAAAGACAAAGTGGAGATGGGCATGATAAGATAAAACTCCTGCTTGGAAGAGCAGAATTGTTCTTTGAAAAGTGCACAGAGAGAAAGAAAAAACCGAGGAAATAAGAAATAATATCTTTGTGATGTTCTGCACATCACAAAGAGGATTGTCAAAAGCAAGAAATTGCTTTTCTCAATCTGTAAAAGAAACGGAAGAAGTAAATGCTTATTACGTTTCGTAAGAGGATTGTTAGAAGCAAGCAGACCAAGGCACCATGAAGTCCGACGCACGGAGCATACATATGGTATGTGAGTACGGAGGACGAAATGGGAACGTAGGGCTGCGCCGCTGATCACAATCCGTAGGTCAAGTTATTAAGAGCATACGGCGAATGCCTAGGCACTAAGAGTCGAAGAAGGGCGTGGCAAGCTACGAAAAGCTACGGTGAGCAGCAAGCAGGCTTAGACCCGTAGATACCCGAATGGGGCAACCTGTCCGGAGTAATGTTCGGACATCAAAGAGTGAATTCATAGCTGTTTGAAGACAACCCGGAGAACTGAAACATCTAAGTATCTGGAGGAAAAGGAAGAAAACTCGATTCCCTTAGTAGCGGCGAGCGAAGCGGGAAGAGCCTAAACCGCAATTCTATGGAATTGCGGGGTTGTGGGACTCTCATGATCAAAGAATTGCCTAATCGAAGCAGACTGGAAAGTCTGGCCATAGGAGGTAACAGCCCTGTAGATGAAAGGCGATTTAGCGAGGAGAGTATCCCGAGTACCACGGAGCACGTGGAATTCCGTGGGAATCTGCGAGGACCATCTCGTAAGGCTAAATACTCCTTAGTGACCGATAGCGCATAGTACCGTGAGGGAAAGGTGAAAAGCACCCCGGGAGGGGAGTGAAATAGAACCTGAAACCGTATGCTTACAAGCAATCAGAGCCTGGTGTAAACCGGGTGATGGTGTGCCTTTTGCAGAATGAACTGGCGAGTTGCGGTAACAAGCAAGGTTAAGGTGAGAAGCCGGAGCCGAAGCGAAAGCGAGTCTGAAGAGGGCGAAAGTTTGTTGCTGCAGACCCGAAACCGGGTGATCTACCCATGTCCAGGGTGAAACGCAAGTAAAATTGCGCGGAGGCCCGAACCAACCGTCGCTGAAAAGACGGTGGATGAGGTGTGGGTAGGGGTGAAAAGCCAATCGAACCCGGAGATAGCTGGTACTCCTCGAAATAGCTTTAGGGCTAGCCTCAAGGGAAAAGATTGTTGGAGGTAGAGCACTGATTGGGCTAAGGGTCTTCACGGATTTCTGAACCTTCTCAAACTCCGAATACCACCAATTAACCTTGGGAGTCAGACTGTGGGTGCTAAGATTCATGGTCGAGAGGGAAAGAGCCCAGAACGACAGCTAAGGTCCCCAAGTTCAGGCTAAGTGGGAAAGGATGTAGGGTCGCAGAGACAACCAGGATGTTGGCTTAGAAGCAGCCACCATTTAAAGAGTGCGTAACAGCACACTGGTCCAGGGATCCTGCGCCGAAAATGTACCGGGGCTAAAGCCTGACACCAAAGCTTCGTCTGTTTGATTTATCAAACGGGGTAGAGGAGCATTGTAGTGGCATCGAAGTTATATCGTGAGATGTAGTGGAGCTACTACAAGAGAGAATGTCAGTATGAGTAACGAAAAAACAAGTGAGAATCTTGTTCGCCGAAAACCTAAGGATTCCTGGGGAAGGTTCGTCCGCCCAGGGTAAGTCGGGACCTAAGCCGAGGCCGCAAGGCGTAGGTAATGGCTAATCGGTGGAAATTCCGATACCACTTTTACGCGTTTTTAGTGAAGCAGGGACACAGGAGGGCAAATTGCGCGCACGAATGGAAAGGTGCGTCCAAGCGTACGAGGTAGCAGGATAGGAAAGTCCGTCCTGCAAAAATACTGAGTCGTGATGGGGAGGGAAAATAAGTACCGAAGCAATGTAGCTCCCACTGGCAAGAAAAGCTGCTAACGAGCGAGAAAGTGCCCGTACCGCAAACCGACACAGGTAGGTGGGGTGAGAAACCTCAGGCGTTCGAGAGAACCCTCGTTAAGGAACTCGGCAAAATGACCCCGTAACTTCGGGAGAAGGGGTGCCACTAGTATTCTAGTGGTCGCAGAGAAGAGGCCCAGGCGACTGTTTATCAAAAACACAGGTGCTTGCGAAAACGAAAGTTGACGTATAAGTGCTGACGCCTGCCCGGTGCTGGAAGGTTAAGGGAAAAAGTTAGTGAGCAAACTTACGAAGCTTTGAACCGAAGCCCCAGTAAACGGCGGCCGTAACTATAACGGTCCTAAGGTAGCGAAATTCCTTGTCGGGTAAGTTCCGACCCGCACGAATGGCGTAACGATCTGGGCGCTGTCTCAACGAGGGACTCGGTGAAATTGAAATACCGGTAAAGATGCCGGTTACTTGCGATAGGACAGAAAGACCCCATGGAGCTTTACTGTAACCTGATATTGGATTTTGGTATGTCATGTACAGAATAGGTGGGAGACTTAGAAAGCAGGACGCTAGTCTTGGTGGAGTCACCATTGGGATACCACCCTTGAGGTACTGAAATTCTAACCCAAGCCCCTCAAACGGGGTTGGGAACAGTGTCAGGTGGGCAGTTTGACTGGGGCGGTCGCCTCCTAAAGAGTAACGGAGGCGTCCCAAGGTTCCCTCAGCGCGGTTGGAAATCGCGCGTAGAGTATAAAGGCAAAAGGGAGCTTGACTGCGACACCAACAAGTGGAGCAGGGACGAAAGTCGGGCTTAGTGATCCGGTGGCACCGTATGGAAGGGCCATCGCTCAACGGATAAAAGTTACCCTGGGGATAACAGGCTTATCTCCCCCAAGAGTTCACATCGACGGGGAGGTTTGGCACCTCGATGTCGGCTCATCGCATCCTGGAGCTGAAGTAGGTTCCAAGGGTTGGGCTGTTCGCCCATTAAAGCGGTACGTGAGCTGGGTTCAGAACGTCGTGAGACAGTTCGGTCCCTATCCATCGCAAGCGTAGGAAATTTGAGGGGATCTGACCCTAGTACGAGAGGACCGGGTTGGACAGACCGCTGGTGTACCAGTTGTCCCGCCAGGGGCATTGCTGGGTAGCTATGTCTGGCAGGGATAAGCGCTGAAAGCATCTAAGCGCGAAGCCCACCCCAAGATGAGATTTCCCTTTTTCGTAAGAAAAGTAAGACCCCTGAGAGATGATCAGGTTGATAGGCCGGAGGTGTAAGTGCAGTAATGTATTGAGCTGACCGGTACTAATAGGTCGAGGACTTGACCTAATTAAATATTTCCTCCTAGTTCTTTATTTCTGTGTACTTTTGAAAGAATTTAATTTGACATTAATCTAGATAAAGTGTAAAATGTTTTTTGTATTTGTTTTGGTGATTATAGCGAAGGGGCCACACCCGTTCCCATCCCGAACACGGTAGTTAAGCCCTTCAGCGCAGATGGTACTCGACCTTAAGGTCTGGGAGAGTATGTCGTTGCCAGGACATATTAATAATGTATAATGAATTGTGTGTTTATGTGTGTATATTTAAATTGCTAGGTATAAAGCGTTAGATGCGAGTAGAACATGGCGTTCAAGGCGAGGTGCACGGAGTTTACAAATTGTAAATGAGTACAGCGAGACCGCAGAACAACACAGTAATACGCAGCAGATTACGTTTTATCTAGCAATTTAAGCCCTTCGGCGCAGTTGAGTACTCGACCTTAAGGTCTGGGAGAGTATGTCGTTGCAGGACTTCTTATTCCTCGATAGCTCAACGGTAGAGCATGCGGCTGTTAACCGCAGGGTTGTAGGTTCGAATCCTACTCGAGGAGCCATGCGGGTGTAGCTCAGTGGTAGAGCCCCAGCCTTCCAAGCTGGTCGTGTGGGTTCGATTCCCATCACCCGCTCCATTAAAAAATTAAAAACAATTGAATATTCCTCGATAGCTCAACGGTAGAGCATGCGGCTGTTAACCGCAGGGTTGTAGGTTCGAATCCTACTCGAGGAGCCATAAAAAACTCCCTGGTAATCAACCAGGGTTTTTTTGTATTGGCATATTTCGCTAGTTTAAAGTGAGTAGAAAATTCGCAAAAGAGATAATAAAGGGTCAATATCTATAAGAATAAGATAATAGCGGGACTTTAATCCTAATAAAACAGGACAAAAAGTGGATGTATTATGTAGTAATTTATGATAATTTGTTGTTAGAAGAAGATTTAGGGGTGGCAACTGTATGAAGGGGAAGATATGTCCTAATGAGACGGAGCTTATTAAATTAGCGCAGAGGGGGGATGAGAAAGCTCAAGAAATATTGTTTAAAAATTATCGCGGCTTTATCTATTATATTTGTCAGGGTTATTTTCTTAAAGATGGTGAACAACAGGACTTGGTACAAGAAGCAGCGATAGGCTTCTTGGAAGCCATTAGAGCATATGACTTTACGATGAATGTAAAGTTTCGTAATTTTGCTTTTTTGTGCATAAAACGTGAGTTAGATTCGGCGGTAAGTCGTTCTAATCGTAAAAAAAGACAGATTTTGAATAATGCCATTTCCATTTATAGTAATCAGGAAAACCATAATACCCGTTTTGGGTCTTCTTATTATATTAATGAGCATTTACTTAAAGATGAGCAAGATACACCGGAAAATAATCTTATAGAAAAGGAAGGATTTAAAGAATTAATAGTTTTTTTACAAAAAGAGCTTACTTGTTTAGAGCAGAATGTCTTGCTTTTACGTTTACAAAGTTATAGTTATCGGGAAATTACTGATATTTTAGGTATACAACCTAAGGCAGTAGATAATGCTATCCAAAGAGTGAGAAGAAAAATTATAAATACTTATGATAAAATAAAGAATGCCTGTTGAACAGTAAATAGTGATTTATTTTGTCCGATTACATTTGAGGAGATTAATGGCGTAAAGGTAAGGGAAGGTTAGGAAATGTAAAGAAAAGGCAGCTAATTAAAAATAAACCTTGTTTTTGTTGCTAGTGCCTACTTGCGTATCTTGATGTAAAAATTGATATAATATAAAGAGAAGGTCAGAAAAGGTCAGGTGAGAAAATGAGTTTAGCAAGACAGATTGAGGAATATCTCAAAAAACTTTTAATACAACAAGAGGCCATTGAGATTCAGCGCAATGAATTGGCAGAGTTTTTTAACTGTGTCCCTTCACAAATTAATTATGTTTTAAGTACACGTTTTACTCCTACACAAGGTTATCTTGTGGAAAGTAGGAGGGGAGGAGGCGGTTACGTAAGGATTGCTAAAATTTCTTGGGATGTTTTCCCACATTATATATTAAAAAACATTTATAAGGAGATGGAGCCTGGTCTAGAACAAAGAGAAGCAGAAGGAGTTTTAAGGCGCTTTTATGAGGAAAAACTAATTACTACTCGTGAATATAATATTTTAAAAGCAATCATTAGTAGAGAGACATTGGTAATTGATTTGCCTGAGAGGGACTTTGTTAGAGCCAAAATTATGCAGGCTGTGTTAACAGCTTTGTGTCGGGAAGATTATCAGTAAAGGGGGATTTAAAATGCAATGTGAAAGGTGTCAGAAAAACCCAGCCAATGTTCACATTACTCAATATATTAACGGGCAAAAAACAGAAAAACATTTATGTGAACAATGTGCTCAAGAGGAAAAAGTAAGTGTTAAGTTTCCTAAAATTCCGTTATATAATCTTAATGACCTTTTAGGAGTGTTTTTTAATGAGCCGTTAATTGCCGAGAAAGAAGTTCAAGAAGATATTTGCCCTAATTGTAAGGTTTCTTATCGTAAAATTGCTGAATTAGGGCGCATGGGCTGTAGTGAATGTTATTGGCATTTTTCTTCCTATTTAGAGCCTGCTTTAAGGAAAATACACGGTGCTACTATCCATCGAGGTAAAATTCCACAACGGATGGGGACTTCGTTGCGAGTTAATCGAGAACTAAGTAATTTAAAACATAAATTACGTCAAGCGGTAGAAAAAGAAGAGTATGAAAAGGCTGCAGAATTGCGAGATCAGATTAAAGAATTAGAAAGAAAAAATGCCGAAGGGCAGGTGTAAATGGAACATGATTGAAAAAATTGTTACACGACCACAAAGTAATTGGACGAAAGCAGAAGGTCCTCATCATCATATTGTCCTAAGTTCTCGGATACGTTTGGCTAGAAATTTAAAAAAATTACCGATGCCTGCTTTTCAAAATGAAACATCTGGTTTTACCGTTTTGGAGAAAGTTAGAAATGCAGCTAAAGCTTTAGAACGCCGGGGTAGAAAAAAACTTTATTTTTATCGTTTAAATGAAATACCTTCTTTGGAAAGACAAATCTTACTGGAAAAGCATTTAATTAGCCCTGAACATAGGCAGGATGGCGTGAATAGAGGTTTATTAATTAATGAGGATGAAGCAATTAGTATTATGATTAATGAAGAAGACCATTTACGGATACAGGTTTTTTATCCTGGTTTGCAGTTGGAAAAAGCTTGGGAGTTGGCAGATCAGTTAGATGACGATTTAGAAAAGGAGTTGGAATATGCTTTTCATGGTAGGAAAGGATATTTAACAGCTTGTCCAACTAATGTAGGAACAGGGCTAAGAGCTAGTGTGATGGTTCATGTACCAGCATTAGTGATAACACAACAGGCGGGGAATGTTTTTAGGTCTTTAAGTCAATTAGGTTTTACTGTACGTGGTCTTTATGGGGAAGGGACAGAAGCTACCGGTAATTTGTATCAGCTTTCCAATCAGATTACACTGGGACAAACAGAGGAGGAAATTATTCAAAACTTAACAACATTAACCTTACAGATTGTAGAGAAAGAGGAAAAGGCCAGAAAATGGTTGCTGAAGGAATGTCCATTACAAATAAAGGATCGCGTGGGTAGAGCTTTTGGTATTTTGCAAAATGCAGCAATTTTAAATTCCCAGGAAGCTTTGAATTATTTATCTGATGTAAGAATGGGAGTGGATTTAGGCTTTTTAAGCAAGGACTTGTTGAAAAGTAATTTATGTGAGCTGTTAGTTTTAGCCCAACCTGCTTTTATTCAAAGATATGTAGGTAAAGTTATGGAGGCTCAGGAAAGAGATGCAGCAAGAGCGCAGTTTTTTACTAATAAATTCAGTAAAAGGAGGGGTAAATAATGTTTTCAAGATTTACACGACGTGCCCAACATGTTCTTTACTTAGCTGGGGAAGAGGCTAAGGTATTAGGACATCCGGCAATTGGTACAGAGCATATTCTTCTTGGTTTATTACGGGAAAACGAAGGGGTAGGAGCGAAAGCTTTAATTAATTTAGGTCTTGATTTAAACACAGTACGTAGAACGGTTACTGATTTAGTAGCACCTGGTCATGCTTTGCTTAATAAAGTAAGTATTACTCCTCGGGCTAAAAGAGTAATTGAATTGGCTAATGACGAAGCAATGAGATGGGGAGTTAATTATGTAGGTACAGAGCATCTTCTTTTAGGATTGGTAAGAGAAGGAGAGGGAGTTGCGGCCCAGGTTTTACTTGATTTAGGCGTAACCGCTGATGCCATTCGCAAACAGGTTTTTTCACTTTTAGGAGGTGGGGCAATACCCGTAAATAAAAAAATGTCGGGTAAAGCTGGTGTAGGTAAAGATAAACAAACCCCTACCTTAAATGAATATGGCCGCGATCTTACGGAATTAGTTCAGGAAGGGAAGATTGACCCGGTGATTGGTCGTACTAAAGAAATTGAACGTGTAATCCAGGTATTAAGTCGGAGAACAAAAAATAATCCGGTCTTAATTGGGGATCCTGGTGTAGGAAAAACGGCTATTGCTGAAGGTCTAGCTCAGTATATTGTACAAGGGAAAGTTCCGGAAACAGTTAAAGGGAAACGAGTCGTATCTTTGGACATGGGTGCTTTAGTGGCAGGTTCTAAGTATCGTGGTGAATTTGAAGAACGTTTAAAGAAAATAATTGAAGAGATTCGGGAAAACGGGAATGTAATTCTTTTTATTGATGAAATGCACACACTTGTTGGGGCGGGAGCTGCGGAAGGAGCAATTGATGCTGCTAATATTCTTAAGCCGGCTTTAGCAAGAGGTGAGTTGCAAGCGATTGGGGCGACAACGATTGATGAGTATAGAAAATATGTAGAGAAAGATGCGGCATTAGAACGTCGCTTTCAACCAATTATGGTGGAAGAGCCGACTGAAGAGGTAGCTTTACAAATTTTAGAGGGGTTAAGAGACCTTTATGAAGCTCATCACCGGGTGAAGATTACTGATAAAGCTTTACAAGCTGCAGTAGATTATTCAGTTAGATATATTACTGATAGATTTCTTCCTGATAAAGCAATTGACTTAATTGATGAAGCTGCTTCAAAGGTAAGACTGCAAGGTTTTACTACTCCGCCTGATATGCATGAATTGGAGCAGGAGATGGAAAATTTGAATAAGGAAAAAGAAGCGGCAATTATTAGTCAGGAATATGAAAAAGCGGCTGAACTTAGAGATGAGGAGCAGAAGTTGCGCCGAGAATTGGAAACGGTCAAGGCTAAATGGGAACAAGAAAAAAGTCAAAAAACCCAAAATGTTACTGAGGAAGAAATAGCACAAGTAGTTTCCAGTTGGACGGGTATTCCGGTACAACAGCTGGCTAAAGAAGAAACAGAACGTCTTTTACAGATGGAGGAATTACTTCATCAGCGAGTTATTGGTCAGGATGAAGCGATTAAAGCTATCTCCAGAGCAATAAGAAGAGCTAGTACCGGTCTTAAAGATCCGAAAAGACCTATTGGTTCCTTTATTTTTGCCGGACCGACAGGGGTAGGGAAAACTGAATTAGCTAAAGCTTTGGCAGAAATTCTTTTTGGTGATGAAGAAGCTATTGTGAGATTGGATATGTCGGAATATATGGAGAAACATACTGTAGCTCGGCTAATTGGAGCTCCGCCCGGTTATGTAGGTTATGATGAAGGCGGGCAATTGACGGAAGCAGTTAGACGTAAGCCTTATTCAGTTATTTTATTAGATGAAATTGAAAAGGCTCATACAGATGTGTTTAATACTTTACTTCAAGTGATGGAAGATGGCCGTCTTACTGACGCTAAAGGTCGTACTGTTAATTTCCGTAATACGGTCATTATTATGACTTCTAATTTAGGTGCCAGTACTATTGGAAAAGAAACAACAGTAGGTTTTGTGACGACAGAAGATGCCAAAGATGAGCATGAACGGATGAAAAATAAGATTATGGCCGAAATAAAGAAAGCATTCAGACCTGAGTTTTTGAATCGTCTTGATGAGATTATTGTTTTCCATTCTTTAAATAAGGATCAGCTTAAAAAGATTGTAACTTTGATGATTGATAATGTTATTAAACGTTTAACAGAACAAGAAATTGAAGTTGAAGTAACGGATCAGGTGAAAGAAGTAATTATCAAAGAAGGTTATAATCCTACTTTTGGCGCAAGACCATTAAGAAGAGCTATTCAGCGGACTGTTGAAGACCGTTTATCAGAGGAATTATTGAAACAAACTTTTCAAAAAGGAGATAAAGTGATTGTTGACGCTGTAGATGGCAAAATTATTGTACGTGCTGAAGCGCGTACAGAGGTGTAAATTAATATAGGAAGGGGTTGTTTCGTAACTAGATTACGAGACAGCCCCTTTTTTTATTTTTGGATTTATTGCATAAGAAGAGAAGAAAAGGGGGGATTCCCCCAGAGTCTGTGTGGAGATGTCGGAAAATTTTTTAGAATACGCCGCTATTATTACATTTTTTTCCATATATGTTTGGTATAATCGAAGTGGATTTTTTTGGTAGAAAGGTAAAACACCTAAATTAAAAGGGGAATTTCGGAGGAGAATGATGGTTAGGGGAAAAATAGTACAGTGTTTTTTTAGTTTGGTTACAGTTTTTCTGGTGCTGATTATAGTAAGTTTAGGTGTTACTATACTAGGGTTTCAGCTCATGACTGTTTTATCCGGAAGTATGGAACCGGCTCTTAAAGCAGGTGATGTGATTGTTATCAATGAGACTGTTCCTGAGAAAATTAAGGTAGAGGATATTATAACTTATCAGGTGGCAGAAGAGGTCGTTGTTACTCATCGTGTGAAGGAAATTGTGTCTTCAGCAGAGGGAATTAGGTTTAAAACGAAAGGTGATGCCAATAAGATTGAGGATGGGTTATTAATTGAGGAGGAACAATTGTTAGGGCGTGTTGTGCTTAGAATTCCTTATGGTGGATATCTAGCCAATTTTGTACGTAGTAGACTAGGTTATGCATTTTTTATAGTAATACCTGTAGTTATACTGTTTTGTGAGGAAGCTAAAAGAATTCTTGGTTTAGTTAGGAAGTAAAATTTGAGTAGCAGGCTCTTTTTTTTATCACATCATATGGAAAATAATGTAAGAAAGGAGGGCAAAGTGACCGATGTAAGAGTACAGGGAGGTGAGTAGTGCTTTAGATAGTTGTTGTTTTAAGTAAAATGTTAAAATTTAAGGAGGATTTTAAAGTGCGAAAAAGAGTATTAATTAGTTTGTTGTTAATGGGGATTTTGGTTTTAGGTATAGGGATAGGGACCTATGCTTGGTTTACCAGTGAGGCTAGTAGTAAAGGGAATGTTTTTACAGCGGGGATTTTAGAAGTAGGGTTAAGTGGTGATGGAGAAACTGAACTTGATTTTGGTTGTACTGAAAATATGCAACCCGGGGATGAAACAGAAGAGGTACAAATGGTAATTTCTAATGAGGGCAATCTTGATTTAGCTTGGTTTGGTTATTTTAAGATTGAACCAGTTGATGCAGAAAAAAGCTCAAGACTATTAAGAGCTATTTATATTAAGAATGCGCAAATGGAATTTTTAAATCCCGAAGAAGGTGTTTGGGAACCAATCGATCAATATATCACAGACGGCAAAGGCAGTGGTCCTTATCCTGGTACATATAATGATATGGCAGCAGCTGATCCTTTCGGAGTAATTTCTTTAAATTCGTGGATGAATGGTGAATATGCGAATGTCATGGGCATGGGTAAGGGTGTACAAACCGGTGCTTTAAGACCCGGTTATAAATATCGTTTAACCTTACAATTTGGGTTTGCTCCCGAGGCGGGGAACGCTTATCAGGGGGATCAGGCTAGTGCTTTGAACATTAAATATGTTGTAAAGGCAACACAAGTGAAAGAGGGTGCCTTAGCGGCGATAGATGCTAATGATAAGGTAATTTCTATTGGTTCTATTCCTAGTCAGATGGAGTGGCTGAATGCACAACTGGTTAAGCAAGCAGATGAGTCTGTAGAGGAACCGGTATAAAGTTGACTTAGTTCTATAAATAATCGTCAGGTAATTATTTTTTTAAGGAAGGGGAGGAAGTGATGAGGCAAAGTATATCCTTAAAGAAAAGTCTGATTGTACTCTGCTTTTTATTTTCCTTATGTGTCGGCATATGTTTAGCGGGAGGTACAGGGAAAGTATTTGCTGCTACTCAAGCTGAGGTCACTTTAGAACTTCAAGAAGGGCAGTTCCAAGGCACACCGCTTTTTCAGGAAAAAGGCAGTAATGGGGAGCAGGTTCTCTGGGAGCCGGGCATGGAAAAGGGTGGGATGATCAATCTTAAAAACAAATGTTCTGAGTCTGTGCAGCTGAAAAATGTGGCTATAACGCTTCAACTAGAGAAATTAGAGAACGGTGTTTATCAGCAGGTAAAGGATTCTACTTTATATGATCTATATGCTCAGAATATGAATTTACAGATTATTAAAAAGCAGGGCAAGATTTTCGGGGAGACAATTTGTGAGCAGAATTTTTATAAATTGTTATATGAACCTGGAAGTTCGATTAGACCGGGTTATACTTTGCCTTCATCAGTAAAACTACAAATCGCTAAGGGTGATACTCTTTCTTTAGAATATCGTGTAAAAATGGCTGAAGAAGCTGATAACAGATTACAGGGTTTAAAAGCTACCGTTGATTTTTTGATTAATGTTGAAGGGAAAGAATCTTCTAATGGTGGTGGCACAACAGAACCAGGGAGTTCTTCCGGGCAAAGTTCTAGTCATTGGGTCCATAATTGTATTCGGGTTTTGACTTGGCGAGGAATTATTCCTACTTACTCTAATGAGGCAATTAGAGAGGACGACTATCTTACTAGGGCGGAAGCGGCAGAGTTAATGGTAAGAGCATTAGAACTAGAGATAACAATTAATGATAACTCTCCTTATCTTGATACCTTACCGCAAGAACAGCGCGGGTTTATTCTTACAGCAACAGAAAAAGGTATTTTTAAAGGTTATTCGGGAGGGAGGTTTTTACCTAATCAGCACATTACTCGGGAAGAAATGACTTGTGTTTTGATTAGAGCTTTTCATAAAAAATTGCAAGAACCTTTTAAATTAAATTTCATAGACCAAGAACAGATTAGTAAGTGGGCGCTTCGTGACGTTAAGACCGGAGTCCAGAATAAAGTAATCTTTGGTTACCCAGATCAATCTTTTCGACCACAGGCGAATATTACAAGGGCAGAGGTATTTGCTATTGTTTGTCGTTTATTGGGCTTACATCTAGAACATGGCTAGAAGGGAAGAACTATTACGATGAGAAAAAAAAGATTCAAGCAACATCATCGCTATAAGAAGTTAATTCTTAGAGGCATTTGTTTGTTTTTTGCCGGGATTATTGTTAATTTTGCTTTTCTTTTTAGTACAGATACTTTGTCCTGGTTTACTTCAGCACGTTCCGCTTGTTTACATGTTAAGGCGGCAACAACTGCTGACCTTATTGAGAAAATTAGTGTAGAGGAGCGCAATCCTCAGGAGATTAGGATAAAGAAAGCTGCTAACTATATCGGCACTCCTGTTCTTTATTTTGCGATCGAAGGGGAAGCTTTGGAGTATTTAGCACATCTTAATCCGATTAAATTGGATACCCATGAGGAAATAAGTGTTCCTTTAAAACCACGTGTACAACTTCATCAGTTTTTTAAGCTTGTCAATAAAAAGAATAATATAACGGGTACATTGAGGATAAAATATTTGAATGAGTTTATCGATGAAGAGTTTTCGTTCACTTATACCAATAGGTTTTTATTAGATTGCTTTATTCAAAGTCTTCAGGACGGGTTAAAGGATAAAATGAGAGGTACTAGAGGAACTTCTTTATTAAAGGGGCAGGACGAGCTCAATTCTCTTTTACACTATATAGTTGAGCAAACGGGTTGGGAAGCGATATCGGAAATTTTAGAGGAGAAAAGACCGTTAGAGGTAAGAATTAATAAGCCATTAATAGATAGTGGTAGTAATGGTAATTCTTCAGAGTTAGAAAATGATAGTTATGTTGAAAAGGAGAATTGTGCTAATCAAGATGGGTTGCTTGATATTAGTGATGATATTAAGACGTTAGAAGAAGAGGGTTCGGCTGAACAGGAAGAAGTTTGCGTAGAAATTATTTCGGAAGCTAATGAGGATGAAGGCTGAGGCCAGTGAGGATAGAGTTAGTGGTGAGGCGGATGTTGAAATTTTATTACCTGATTACGAGGAAAGTGATAATGAGCCTAAGGTAGAGCCAGAGACGAGCAGTAGTGATGACTTTAACAACAAAGATGATGGTGATGAAAGATTAGAAGATAATATGTAAGTTATTTTTAAGATTAAAAATGGTGTATGTTAAGAGAATGAAGAAGTAATAAACTGGGGGGGTCAGAGGACTCCCTTTTTTGTTTTAAAGAAGGAATTTGCGGGGGAGAAGCGAAAAAAGTAAAAGAAGAAATATTGATTAGCTATGAAGTGAAATGAGGTTAAAAGTGTGGCTAAGAATAAGAGCAAGTTTGTTTGTCAACAGTGTGGTTTTGAAACATTACGTTGGTTTGGCAGGTGTCCTGAGTGTGGTGAATGGAATACTCTCGTGGAAGAGGTTGTAAAAACTACTTCGGGAAAGCAAAGTATCAAGACGAAGATACAGCCACAGTCTCTTTTGCAAATAGAGGGCTTAGCTGTAGAACGTCTGAATTTAGGGATGAGTGAATTAAATCGAGTGCTGGGCGGGGGACTTGTTTTAGGTTCCATAGTTCTTCTTGCCGGAGACCCCGGAATTGGTAAATCTACTTTGCTTTTACAGGCAGCTAATTATGTTGCGCAAAGGACAGACAAGGTTTTATATATTTCGGGCGAAGAATCTGTCGAGCAGATTAAAATGAGGGCTTCTCGGTTGGGTTTGCAAGCAGAGAATCTTTTCCTTTGGGCAGAAACGGATCTTTACTTACTTGAAGAGGAAATAGAGGCGTTGCAGCCATCTTTAGTTATAGTTGATTCGATTCAAACAGTTCTTAGTCGGGAATTAACTTCGTCTTTAGGTAGTATTGGACAAATTAAAGAAGCCACCAGTAGATTGGCGGCTTTAGTTAAAGGGTTAAATATTCCCTTGATTATTGTAGGTCATGTGACAAAAGAGGGGAGCATTGCCGGACCTAGAGTATTGGAGCATATGGTCGATACTGTTTTGTACTTTGAAGGGGAGCGACATCATCAATATCGGATTTTAAGAGCCATTAAAAATCGTTTCGGTTCTACTTTTGAGTTAGGTGTATTTGAGATGCAAAATAATGGTTTAGTTGAAATAATTAATCCTTCTCAGGCTTTTTTGGCGGAAAGACCGACAGCTTCACCGGGTTCCGTCGTGGTAGCCAGTATTGAAGGTACCCGTCCTTTATTAATTGAAATTCAAGCTTTAGTTAGTCACAGTGCTTTTGGACAGCCTAGGCGAATGGCTACAGGTGCTGATTATAATCGAGTTAATTTATTGATGGCAGTTTTAGAAAAAAGAGTAGGTTTAAATCTTAGTCAACAAGATGCTTATGTCAATATTGTTGGTGGTATAAAAATACAGGAACCGGCTTTAGATTTAGCGATTGCAGTTGCTTTAGTTTCAAGTCTCAAAAATAGACCTTGTTTACCTAATCTTGTGGTAATGGGAGAAGTGGGTTTAACCGGAGAAATACGAAGTATTCCTTTTGTGGAAAAACGTCTTCATGAGGCTAAAAAGCTAGGTTTTTCACATTGTTTAATTCCTTATGGTAGTAAATTAAGTTGTTCTCATAATCAAGATAAAAGTTTAGAGATTATCGAAGTAAAGACGCTTAAAGAGGCACTAGATATTGCTTTAGTATAACGTTATGTTAAAAAGAAAAGGACATCGAATCTTTCGAGCCCTTTTTGAATAATTATGTATAAGTATATATATTTTTATATACTTAGGTTAAATTAAATCTGCCTAAAGTTCTTACTTTACCATTTTCTTCTTCTATTATTTCTTGTAAGCTAATATCTAAGGTATTACAAAGAGCGGTTATATAAAATAAATTTTTACCTAGCTCATCAATCACTATTTCCCGACAACTAGTGCACAGTTTACCTTCTAGATGGTTGGAAAAAAACTTTTTAAGGTCTTTAATACTTGCTTCGGGTGGTAAAGGTTGCTTTTGTGCCTTGATTTTTAGGCAACCACAGGTTGTTACGGATTTTGTTATAGCTCGATTAGTTCGGGCAGATGATTCTTGACATTTAGCCATAAGGTCTAAGATACTTTGATGGCGGAGTAGATAAGTAGATACAGTTTTCTCAAAGTCTTGGCAATTAAATTGTGCCAATGTAAACCCTCCTTTGTTTTAATACCTTAACATGTTAATGCTATTATACTGAAAAATCTTTTGTTCTGTCAATGATAGTGAAGCGGGAAAAAGATGAATAGTAGTTGACTATTTGGGGGACAATGATATATAATATAATATCTTTGACATATGGACGCTTTTTTGTTAAAATAGTACTATCAGCTCTCTTAGGTCCGGGAGGTGAAGGGCTATGTTTGAAATCGGGGATAAAATTGTCTATCCTATGCATGGAGCGGGAATTATTGAGGCAATAGAGGAAAAAGAAATTCTAGGAGAGAAACGCAATTATTATGTTTTACGGATGCCGATAGGTGAAATGAAGGTAATGGTTCCTATTACTAATGCAGATGTAGTGGGAATAAGGAAAGTAATTGACGGTGATGAGGTTGGACAGGTTTTCCGTATTCTGCAACAAGAGGATTCGCCTATGTCTAACAATTGGAACAGAAGATACAGACACAACATGGAAAAAATTAAAAGTGGTAACGTTTATGAGTTAGCTGAAGTGGTGAGAAATCTTGCTGCACGGGATAAAGAAAAGGGATTATCCACTGGTGAAAAGAAAATGCTTGATAATGCACGCCAGATTTTATTAAGTGAATTAGTACTGGCGAAAGATGGAGAAGAAGATAATATTAAAAATCTTTTACAGCAATATTTAGCTTAAAGGCGTCATTTGCGTGGCGCTTTTTTGTTTTGGGGAAAAGACTTGTTAGCTTGCTTAAATAAATGTGCTTGCGTATAATAATTAATGCAGGTCACAAAGGAGGTGGAAAAGTGCTAAAAAAAGTGGCTCGGGTAGTTATAGCGTTATTTTTTTTGGCAGGAGGTATTTCCCTAGGCTATGCTTTGACCAATGCAAGCTGGTTAGTTGTATCTAATTTTGTTTTGCGGATGACGATTATTATATTACCTGGTATAGTATTGGGATTAATAGGATATAGTCTTGCGCCATGGATCGTATCGAAGGTTATTCAGATGACAGAGTGGATAGAGAAAAAATTGCAGAGGATGCCTTTGAGCGATTTACTAGGGGCGGCTATAGG
The DNA here is from genome assembly GCA_050951605.1 of Peptococcia bacterium. GTDB lineage: Bacteria > Bacillota > Peptococcia > DRI-13 > DTU073 > DUTS01. The sequence goes on from JBMNJJ010000003.1 coordinate 372,186, forward strand.
CTTGATTCTCGGACTTATAATTGCTAGTTTATTAGGGTTTTCGTTTGCCAGGGTCCCTTTAATAGGTAATTATGTGAGTATTTTTTGTAGTATTCTATTTGGTTATCTGGGACTTAGTCTTGGCTATAAAAAGAAAGATGAATTGTTAAATATATTTAATATTTTCCCTAAATTGGGAGGAAAAGATAAGGAGAAAAATGTTTCAACAAAAGTGGAGGCCGGGCGATTATATAAGTTGCTTGACACTAGTGTGATTATTGATGGGCGAATTGCTGATATTTGTAAAAGTGGTTTTGCCGAGGGTATTTTGGTTATTCCCGGATTTGTACTCAAAGAATTGCGTCATATTGCTGATTCTTCAGATCAATTAAGAAGAAATAGAGGTAGACGTGGTTTGGATATTCTTAATAAAATGCGTAAAGAATTGGATGTACGAGTTCAAATTTGTGAGAAGGACTTTCCTGATATACAGGAAGTTGATAGTAAATTGGTGAAGTTAGCTCAAGTTCTAGGGGCAGATATTTATACGAATGATTATAATTTGAATAAAGTTGCTGAACTTCAAGGTATTAGGGTGCTGAATATTAATGAGTTAGCTAATGCTTTAAAACCAGTTTTCCTTCCTGGAGAAGAAATGGTGGTACAGATTATTAAAGATGGTAAAGAATCTAAACAGGGAATAGGTTATCTTGATGATGGAACAATGATTGTCGTAGAGTCCGGGAAAAAGTATATTAATCAGACTATTTATGTTGTGGTTACCAGTGTTTTGCAAACTGCAGCGGGACGGATGATTTTTGCTAAACCTAAATATAATGATAATAGAACTCTGTATGAGGTGGATGCCATTGGCTAGAGTGTCTGCTTTAATTCTTGGTGCCGGGAAAGGGAAAAGAATGGGAGGGCGGGTCAGTAAACAATTTTTAGAGATTGAGGGCCGCCCTCTCTTGGCTTATACCCTTGATAAATTTCAAGCACATACACTAATTGATGAGATTATAGTGGTGACTCCAAAGGAAGATATAGATTATTGCTGGCAAAAGATTATTTATAGATATAATTTTACTAAGGTTAATAAAATTGTTTCCGGGGGAAAAGAACGTCAAGATTCTGTTTATCAAGGACTTTTAGCCTTGCCTGAAGATACGGAATGGGTAGTTGTTCATGACGGGGTAAGACCACTTATTTCTGCTCCGGTGATTACGGATGTGCTGAGGGCAGCTTTTGAAAAGGGCGCGGCAATAGTAGGGGTACCGGCGAAAGATACGATTAAGGTGGTTAAGGACAATTTTATAGTGCAAGAAACTCCATCGCGTAAGGCTTTGTGGCAAATACAGACTCCGCAAGTGTTTAAAAAAGAGGTACTTGTTAAAGCTTATCAGGATGCTCAAGCCACAGGATGGGTGGGGACTGATGATGCGTCACTGGTGGAAAGGCTGGGGGCGCCTGTTTTTGTAGTTCAGGGGGATTATAATAATTTGAAGATAACTACTCCGGAAGATTTAGTGTATTTTAAAGAGATGCTGCGGTTAAGTTGAAAAGATGCTGTACCGTTCCCCGTTTCGTTTTAGCTAGATACTGCCTCGGGTTTCCGTGGCTACGGTCAGAACGTTCTAGAGCTTGGTTCGGAGTAATGCTGAACGGGCTCAATTCGCGTCCTTGCTCAGTTCGCTCTGGTGCCGACATCCTTGTCGTCACCTCGTTATTACTAGTCTCACCTTTGCTAAGGATGTTAAGCTGACCCGCGCTAAGTCACCCTCCGGCAGCACCTAGTCTAAAAAGTATTGAGCAAGGGGAAGAAACGGTCAGCATATTTTCTTTGGGGGAGTAGAGGAACGTTTCTCGTTTCGTGCTTCTGTTAATAGAATTTTAACTATTTATGGGATATAATAAGGTGGAAGTTAATTAGGGAGGGTCTAAGGAAAGGTGAGAGTGGGGTTTGGTTATGATGTCCATGCTTTTACTAAAGGGCGGAAGTTGATTTTAGGAGGCGTGGAGATTCCTTATGAAAAGGGCTTGCAAGGACATTCTGATGCCGATGTCTTAACTCATGCGGTGATGGATGCTTTGTTAGGGGCGGCAGCGATGGGGGATATTGGGCTTTTGTTTCCAGATAGTGATTCACGTTATAAAGATGCTTCCAGTTTAGATTTATTACAGCAAGTGGTGGCAATGCTTAAGGGACAAGGTTTTGTTTGTTCTAATGTAGATTGTACGCTTGTGGCAGAGGTGCCTAAATTGGCTCCTTATCGTGAGGAAATAAGAAAAAAATTAGCCTCTGTTTTGGAAATAGCAAGAGGGCAAGTAAGTGTTAAGGCTACGACCACGGAAGGACTTGGTTTTACAGGAAGAAAAGAAGGTCTTTCTGCTTATGTCTGTTGTTTAATTAAGAAAACAAATGATGAGGAATGAATAAGGGAGGATTCAGACTAATGAAGGAAATACGGGTAAGATTTGCACCTAGCCCTACGGGACCTTTGCATATTGGAGGGGCTCGTTCGGCACTTTTTAATTTTTTGTTAGCAAAAAAACTAGGTGGAAAATTTATTTTACGGATCGAGGATACAGATCGTGAGAGGTCTAGTCGGGAATCGGAAGTAAATATATATGAATCTCTAAAGTGGTTAGGAATGAATTGGGATGAGGGCCCGGATGTGGGAGGCGCTTATGGTCCCTATCGCCAGATGGAGAGATTAGATATTTATCAGGAATATACTCAGAAATTATTGGCTGAGGGGAAAGCCTATTATTGTTATTGTTCTGAAGAGGAATTAGAAAAGGAGCGGCAGGAGGCTTTGGCTCAAGGCGGTAGTCCTCAGTATAGTGGGAAATGTCGCTTGCTTTCGGCTGAGGGAAGGGAGAAATATGAGGCGGAAGGGCGTAAGCCTGTCGTTCGTTTTCGTGTTCCTGAAGACAAGGAGATAGTAATTAATGACCTGGTGAGAGGAGAAGTTGCTTTTCAGAGTGAGGAAGTTGGTGACTTTATTATTGTGAAGTCTGATGGTATTCCCACTTATAATTATGCGGTGGTTATTGATGATGCTTTGATGAAAATCAGTCATGTGATTAGGGCGGAAGAACATTTATCCAATACACCACGCCAGATTTTGCTTTATGAGGCTCTCGGTTTTGAGATTCCTCAGTTTGCTCATATTTCACTTATTTTAGGTAAAGATCGCAGTAAAATGAGTAAGCGTCATGGTGCTACCTCAGTCGTGCAATATAAAGCAGAAGGTTATTTACCGGAGGCAGTAGTGAACTTTTTAGCTCTTTTAGGTTGGGCTCCGGAAGGAGAAGCAGAAATATTCAGTTTAGAGGAATTGATTAAAGAGTTTTCTTTGGAGAGGGTGGCGAAGAATCCTGCTGTTTTTGATATGGAAAAACTGCGGTGGATTAATGGAATGTATCTCCGGGAAAGTTCGCTAGAAAAGTTAACAGAGCTGGCCTTGCCATACTTGATTAAAGCCGGCTATGTTGCGGAAAAACCTTCACCGGAAGAACAAAAGTGGGTAGAATTAGTGATGACCGCTTTACAAGAGCGGCTCTCTACGATTAAGGAAGTAACAGAACAAGCGAAAACATTCGTAGGAGAAGAGGTTGCCATCGAAAATGAAGAGGCGGCTGCTGTTTTAGAACAAGAAACCTTTCCTTTAGTGATAAGAACTTTTCGCGATAAGTTGGCTGTTTTAGAAGAGATTACTCCGCAAACAGTGCAGGCTTTGTTGAAGTCAATTATGAAGGAGTTAAAATTAAAGGGTCAATTTGTCTATATGCCCATCCGTGTGGCTTTGACCGGACAGCAGCATGGGCCTGATTTGTTTTTAATTATTGAGATTTTAGGGAAAGACTTGGCTTTGCGACGCATTGAGAGGATGTTAGCTTAATTTTAAGCTAACGATAAAATATAGTTTAGGGAACAGGGGATTGCTTCATAAAACCTTGTCCCTTTTTTATTTTCAAGAGCTAAACTTGTTTTGTCAGAAAAAGCAGGATGTTTTTACAATTATGACGAAAGAAAAACTATCAAACAAGTAAAGAGGGGTGAATTATATGGAGATAAAAAAACTGTGGTATATTCTACTATTGTTTTGCTTAGTGCTATGTTTTAACTTTTGTTTTTCTGTGGAGGTAGCACAGGCGGAAATTTTGCCCGAGGGCAATGGCTTTATTGATATTAAAGGACATTGGGCGGAAAAACAAATTGAGAAGTGGGCACAGGGAAATTTAGTAGCAGGATATGTTGACGGAACCTTTAAGCCGGATCACGATATTACCAGAGCCGAATTTGTGGTTGTGGTTAATAGGGTGTTTGGTTATACTGAGACGACGGCTTTAAGTTTTATCGATGTCGGGGCGGAAGATTGGTATGCTTTGGATATAGCTAAAGCCAAAGCTGCTGGTTGTATTAGTGGTTATCCTGATGGCAGTTTTAGACCTAATCAATCGATAAGTCGTCAAGAAGTGGCTGCTGTTTTAACAAAAATTCTTTCCCTAAAAGGAACGGAAACTAATATGTTAGCTAAATTTGTAGACCAGACTGAGTTCCCTGTGTGGAGTTTCTCGTCAATTAAAGCAATAACAGAGAAGGGCTACATGAGTGGGTACCCTGATGGGACGTTTCGCCCCACCAAAGCGTTAACTAGGGCGGAGATTATTTCTGTTTTAGACCGTATTTTGCCTTTTGATGATAACCAAGTAGGAGCAGCGTGGATAGGGACGGGGAAAATCTTAGATAGGCTGGGAGCCAGTGTAGGAAAAAGCCCAGGAGCTGATTTTGATAGTCTTTATCCCTGGAGTGAGATGAAGCTGTGTAATGTAGCCGATGAGGGCACGATTACAGCTTATTTTGGTGAGGCTAATTTTAAGCGAGATGGCAGTAATGGACAAGTAATGGTGAAAATACCAAAGTTTTATTATAAACGAACTTATGACGAGGTAAATAAGGTTTATGAGTTTTGGATCGCGGATCAAGAAAAGCCGGGATATAAGCTGCATGCTGCTTTTAGTCGTCAAGGTGTAGAAAAACCTTATATTCTTATTGGCACGTACAGAGGCAGAGTGGTTAATAATAAGCTTGTTTCCATAGCAAAGGCAGCACCTGCTGTCAAGCGAACCAGAGCTGAATTTCGGCAATTAGCTCAAAAGAGAGGGACAGGTTGGAGCCAAATAGATATTCAGACTTGGAGTGCTCTTCAATTGCTTTATTTGATAGAATATGTTGATGCAGATTGTCAGAAGGTAATCAAGGATAGCTCTTACCGGGGAATAGAAAGTCTTTGGGGCGGTCAAGGACAATTTATTGATGGGATTAATGTTAACACTGATTTACAGTTTTATGTTGCGGAGAATGATTTTGCTGATAGTATGTTTGGTGGAAACTATAAAGCTACCCGAGTTTTTGTCCCCAACAGTCCTGATGTTCAAAAAGAGATAGCTTTTTCTGCAGAGGCTGAATGGCTCTTAATAACTTGTGAAGCAGGTAAAAAGGAAAGTAGTGTTATTGGTTACCCACAAGATTTGGTGCTGGCAGCCGGTGGTTGTTGGTCTGCTGATATTCCCGGTGACTTATTTACTATTTTTATTGCTGATCCGCTTGCGGAAGATTTTAATGATACCGGTGCTCGTATTCTTTATATTCCTTAAAGCTGATAGAGGGCACATCTGCTAAAGAATGCTGGTGTGTTCTTAGTTCACATGAGCTTTCGCCTCTTGAGGAGAGGAAAACAAGAAAGGGATTTTGGTGATAACAATGGGAAGAAAAAAGTTATGGGTTTTTCTACTGTTATTTTGTTTAGTGTTGGGCATAGTATTTTGTCTTATTGAGAAAGAGGAATCTGTACAAAATGTCGTCGGAGCATCATGGGTGGTGGGAGAATCTACGGAATTGACTAGACTGGGGGTTGGTGTGGGGAAAAGCTCGGGAATAGACTTCGATAGTCTTTATCCTTGGAGTGAGATGAAACCGGATTTTAAAGATGAGCAAACGGTAGTAAGGATACCGAAGTTTTATTACAAGCGTACATATGATGGAGTAAAACATGAATTTTGGATAGCGGATAAACCTACGGCAGGTTTTAAGGTACATCCGGCTTTTATTCGCGATGGTGAAGTAAAGGACTATATTTATGTCGGGGCAAATAAATTTGGTACAAGTCAGACGATAGACGCGTGCCGGTCAACAGCGCAAGGATACGGCGCAGGTTGGGGTTTAATTGATATTCAAACTTGGAGTGCCATCCAAATGCTTTGGTTAGTGGAATATGCTGATACCGATAGTCAGAAGTTCAGTTACAATTACCGCGGGATTATCAGTGATAATTACCGCGGGATTAATGGACTCTGGACTAATCTGGGGCAGTGGATCGATGGCTTTGAGGCTCGAGATAGACGAGTTTATATTGTGGGTCAAGATACAGGTTTTACTTTACCCGAGGACAGTGGTTGGATTGGGAATTGGCATTGTTCTGATACTTATGATTGGCTTTTCCTGCCTAGTGCGGAGGGTGGTAGTAAAAATACTTATATACCTGATTATATTTGGACGGGCAACGGCACGCGGGTGGCGTGCGCCGGCTTCGACAGCCACCATAGCGCTGCTGACGGTCTGTTCTTCTGGACTGTTTGTTACTCGTCTGATTTTGCGTCCTCGGACGTCGGCGCCCGTGCCCTTCATATCCCTTAAAATAGGCGGGAACCGGGGGTTAATATAAAAAGGAAAAAACTGTGGTTTGTTTTACTGTTATTTTGTTTGGTACCGGGTGCAGTAGTTTGTCTTAATGCTTGTCTTCCTAATCATTAAGCCGGAGAAGGGAGGAGCCAAGACCAAACAACGCCGGGGCGTCATGGACAGTAGGGCGGATGACTATTTTAACTAGATTGGGGAATGGGGTGGGGAAAAGTTCGGGAACCTTATCTTGCCGCTAGTGGTTTTGCTGATGATAGGTTTGAGGAGAATTATCAGGCTGCGGGTGTTGTTTTACTCGGTGAAGATGGCTATTATAAGGATTTGGCTTTGCGGCGCATCGAGAGGATGCTGGAGCAAGTTTAAGCTATTGACAAAATAGGGGGATAGTGCATATACTATTTGTAAATTGTTTTGTGAAATTAATAAAGAAATAAATTTTATTAAAGGCGAAGAAAGGGAGAAGTAGTCTTCGGGTTATCCCGCAGAGAGGACGGGTCACCGGCTGAAAGCCTGTCCGGGAGAACGAAGCCGAAAATGCGCTCTAGAGCTGTAAACTCGAGATGTAAAGTAAGGAATGTACTTTATGAAGTAGGGTTATACCGTGTGCTGTCGCGTTAAGATAGATAGAGTTGGGGTAAGTTTGTGTTGCTTAGTGGTCGGATTTACTTCAAACAGAGTGGAACCGCGAGAATCTCGCCTCTGGAGGAGGCGGGATTTTTTGTTAATTGCAATGTCTTGAATTTGAGGGAGGGGTGATGAGTTGGGTTGGTTAAGAAAACAAATTCAGGTAGTTTTTGAACGCGATCCGGCGGTAAAAGGTGTGTGGGAAGTAATCCTTTGTTACCCCGGTTTTCATGCCATTATTTTGCACCGCTTGGCTCATAAATTATATATGAAAAAGTGGTTTTTGTTAGCCCGTTTTATTTCGCAGGTGAATCGCTTTTTTACCCAAATTGAAATTCATCCCGGGGCCAAGATCGGCGAAGGTTTTTTTATTGACCACGGCGCCGGAGTGGTGATCGGGGAAACAGCGGAAATAGGCGATAATGTAACACTTTATCAAGGTGTAACCTTAGGGGGAACAGGGAAGGAAAAAGGAAAGCGTCATCCGACGATTGGGGATAATGTGGTGATTAGTGCCGGGGCCAAGGTTTTGGGTTCTTTTAAAGTGGGGGATAATGTCAAGATAGGGGCCGGCTCTGTTGTTTTGAAGGAGGTACCGCCAAATTCTACGGTGGTGGGAGTTCCCGGTCGAGTAGTGAAGAGGGAAGAGAAAACAGTGGTAGATTTAGAGCATAATAAGTTACCGGACCCGATTTTAGATGTCTTATCAAATTTACAGCAACGAGTGGAAGAATTAGAAGCTAAATTAGAAGAAAAGGAGTCGAAGAAAGAGTGAATCAAGAGAGTGTAAGAGTTTTTAATACGCTGACGGGTGAAAAGGAGTCTTTCTTACCCCTAGAGCCACCGGTGGTAAAGATGTATGCTTGTGGTCCGACGACGTATAATTTTATTCATTTAGGTAATGCGCGACCTTTAGTGGTTTTTGATACGGTACGCCGTTATTTAGAATACCTTGGTTATGAGGTTATTTATGTGCAAAATTTTACTGATGTTGATGATAAGATTATTCAAAGGGCGCAAGAGGAAGAGGTGCCACCTTTGGAGTTGGCGGAAAAATATATTGAGGAATATTTTGTTGATGCCGATGCACTTAACGTACGGAGAGCAACAGTACATCCGCGTGTAAGTCAAAATATGGAGGAGATTATTGCTTTTGTTGCAGGTTTGGTGCAGAAAGGCTATGCTTATGTCGTAGAAGGTGATGTTTTCTTTGAGGTTAGTAAGTTTAAGGAATATGGGAAGCTTTCCAAGCGAACGATTGATGACTTACAGGCTGGGGCACGGATAGATGTAGATAAGCGCAAAAGGCATCCCGGTGATTTTGCTCTTTGGAAAAAAGCAAAAGCGGGAGAACCTAATTGGGCAAGCCCTTGGGGAAAAGGCAGACCGGGTTGGCATATTGAATGTTCAACCATGTCTACTAAATATTTAGGTTCAAGTTTTGATGTTCATGCCGGGGGCTTAGATTTAATTTTTCCGCATCATGAAAATGAGATTGCTCAGTCAGAAGCCTTACATGATGCGCCGATGGCCAAATATTGGTTACACAATGGTTTTATTACGATTAATCAAGAAAAAATGTCTAAATCACGGGGGAATTTTTTCCTGTTACGTGAGATTATGAAGCAATATTCGCCCCAGGTAGTACGTTTCTATCTGTTGTCGACTCATTATCGCAGTCCCTTAGACTTTGCTGAAGAAAAGCTGGAAGCTGCGGGGAAAGGATTAGAAAGGCTACAGACGGCGTATCGTCTTTTACAGGAAACAAAGGGACAAAAAGGAGGGCAAGAGCAAGTTCCGGCAGAGGTTTGGTCAAAATTTGCTAAGGAGTTATCTGTTTTTGAACAGCGTTTTCAAGAGGCAATGAATGATGACTTTAATACGGCTTTAGCCTTGGCGGTTCTTTTCGATTTGGCGAGAACATTGAATAGTTTGTATACGGTATTAATGGGGAAGAAAAGTAATTCACAAGGCAAGCTACTTTTAGAAAAAGCAGAAGCAAAATATGTGGAGTTAGCTGGAATTTTAGGATTAGAATTGGCTAAAAGAGATTTTTTAGATGACTCTGAAGCAGATTCTAAATTGGTGAGTAGGTTACTGGAGTTATTAATTCAGGTACGTCAAGGAGCGCGAAATCGTAAAGATTATGCCGCGGCTGATTTAATTCGTGATGAGTTGAAAAAGCTAGGGATAGCTTTAGAAGATACACCACAGGGTGTGAGATGGAAATATCTTTAGATTTAGGAGGAAAACAAAGGAGGCTTAATTGTGTGGGGTGATTTTGCACAAAACCCTAAGGAGTTACCACCTCTGGTTTGGGCTTATGTGGGTGATGCTGTTTTTGAATTATATGTAAGGTGGTATTTAGTGAATCAAGGTTTAGTTAAAGTGGACAAACTTCATAGTAAAGCCTCTTCATTAGTTAATGGAGTTGCTCAGGCTGATTTTTTGCGTCAATTGGAGGAGACGCTTACTGCGGAGGAAAAAACCATCGTGAAGAGGGGGCGGAATACCAAAAGCCATGTACCGAAAAATATAGGAGTTTGTGAGTATCGCTTAAGTACTGGTTTTGAAGCTTTACTAGGTTATTTATTTTTGTTAGGTGAGAAAAAGAGATTACGAGAGATTATTACTTATCTTTTGCCGGGAAATGAGTGTGAATAAAATGGAGTTTATTGCCGGGAAAAACCCTGTATTAGAGGCTTTACAAGCTGGGAGACCGTTGAATAAAATTATGTTAGCTCATGGTCTTCAAAGAAGTTTAGTGAGGGAAATTATGGATTTAGCAAAAGAAGTGGGAATCCCCTATCAATTTGTAGCTAAAGAGAAATTGGATGCTTTAGTTGATGGAAATATTCATCAAGGGATTGTTGCTCAGGCTGAGGTGAAGGAGTATATAGAGTGGGAAGAAATTATAATAAAAGCACAACAAAAGAAAGAGGACCCTTTTGTTGTACTTCTGGATGGTTTAGAAGACCCCAGGAATTTAGGAGCGATTTTAAGAACGGCGGAAGCGGTAGGTGTTCATGGTGTGATCATTCCTAAGTATCGTTCCGTATCTTTGACAGCTGCAGTAGCTAGGTCTTCGGCAGGAGCAGTGGAATATGTTCCTGTAGCCCGGGTGTCTAATCTTCCGTCGGTGATGGATAGGCTAAAAGAAAAAGGTTGTTGGATTGTGGGAACAGACCCTGGAGCTGAGCAAAAATATTTTGAAGCAGATTTAAAAGGTCCCTTGGCGGTTGTACTAGGAAGTGAGGGAAAGGGGATGAGGAGATTAGTTAAGGAGAAGTGCGATTTTTTGGTAAGTATCCCCATGCTGGGTCAGATTAATTCTTTGAATGTATCTGTTGCTGGCGCTCTTCTCTTTTATGAAATCATCCGACAACGCGGCTTAATTTAAGTCGTATTTTGTCGAACCCCATCTAAACTATTTCAAAAGCGTTATTTTAGTGATTTTAAAGGGAAGAAAAGCTTGACCTTTGTAGGAAATGTGGGTTATAATATTTTCAATATAGTGGACAAGTTGGCGGTTGTGGAACGGTAGGAGATGGAGGCGATAATTCGATGAGTTTGGGGATACAGCCCAAAGGGTTAGATTCTTTCGAATTTTTAGAGGATGAGTATGTTGTAAGTTTAGCTAGAGACGGTGATAATGAAGCTTTAGAATATTTGATTTATAAATATAAAAATTTTGTGAGAGTAAAGTCACGATCATATTTTTTAATTGGTGCTGACCGAGAAGATATTATACAAGAGGGTATGATTGGTTTATATAAGGCGATACGTGATTTTAGAGCGGAAAAGTTATCTTCGTTTCGGGCTTTTGCTGAATTATGTGTGACAAGACAAATCATTACAGCGATTAAGACAGCTACTCGTCAGAAACATATACCATTGAATTCTTATATATCTTTAAATAAACCTATTTATGATGAGGAATCAGATCGTACTCTTCTGGATGTGCTTTCCGGTACTAAAATAACAGACCCGGAAGAATTAATTATTAGTCGGGAAGAGTTTTGTGATATTGAAGAAAAAATGGGTGAGATTTTAAGTTCGTTAGAATGGCAGGTACTGATGTCTTATCTGGAAGGAAAAAGTTATCAAGAAATTGCCGCGGATTTAGAACGTCATGTAAAATCTATAGATAATGCTTTACAGAGAGTAAAGAGGAAACTTGAGCGGTATTTAGAGAAGCGAGACCAAGAGCAATATTGTGATTAATTATGTGAAGAAGATCATAATCGAATGTAATTAGATTTTTTCAATATAAAAAGTTGATAAAAATACTTGACCTGATTCTTTGTCTTATTATATAATATAGTTCGTCAGTGCTACCGGCTCCTTTGTTAGAAGAGCCGGTTAAAAATTGTTTATAATGTCGCGGGATGGAGCAGTTGGTAGCTCGTCGGGCTCATAACCCGGAGGTCGAAGGTTCAAATCCTTCTCCCGCAACCAATTTTTGCTGACGTAGCTCAGTAGGTAGAGCGTATCCTTGGTAAGGATAAGGTCACCGGTTCAATCCCGGTCGTCAGCTCCATCTAAGTTTATGTTATTCAGGTATTATGGCGGCGTAGCTCAGCTGGCTAGAGCATGCGGTTCATACCCGCAGTGTCCGGGGTTCAAGTCCCTGCGCCGCCACCATTTTATTTAGGGAGATATTAAATAATTAATGCATAAAGTTTCTTGAGAGGGATGTATATATTTGACAGACCTCTTTAAATATTATAAAATATGTTGAGCAGAAATGGTTCAGAGTGTTATTTGTAAAAGGAGGAAAGGATTATCAATGGCTAAGGCAAAATATGAAAGAACAAAGCCCCATGTAAACATTGGGACAATAGGTCATGTCGACCATGGTAAGACAACATTGACTGCTGCTATTACGACAATTTTGTCAAAGAGAGGTTTGTCACAACTGGTAGCTTATGACCAGATTGACAAAGCGCCGGAAGAAAAGGAACGTGGGATTACGATTTCAACCTCACATGTTGAGTATGAAACAGAGAACAGACACTATGCTCACGTAGACTGTCCGGGTCACGCTGACTATGTTAAGAACATGATTACCGGAGCAGCACAAATGGATGGAGGGATCTTAGTAGTCTCTGCTACAGATGGTCCTATGCCTCAAACTCGTGAACATATTCTTTTGGCTCGTCAGGTAGGGGTTCCTTATATTGTTGTTTTTATGAACAAAGTAGACATGGTTGATGACGAAGAATTATTAGAATTAGTAGAGATGGAATTAAGAGAACTTTTAACTGAGTATGAATTTCCTGGTGATGAGATTCCCATTATTAGAGGTTCAGCTTTAAAGGCATTGGAAGAGCCGGAAAGCGAATGGGCTGACAAAATTATGGAGTTAATGGCGGCTGTAGATAAATATATTCCTACTCCGGAAAGACCTACAGACAAACCGTTCTTGATGCCGGTGGAAGACGTTTTTTCCATTACCGGTCGGGGAACAGTAGCTACGGGTCGTGTAGAAAGAGGTACTGTTAAAGTAGGGGATGAAGTAGAAATCGTAGGGATGACTGAAGCACCTCGGAAAACAGTAGTGACAGGGGTAGAAATGTTCCGTAAATTATTAGACCAAGCGGTAGCAGGAGATAATATTGGTACACTTTTGCGGGGTGTAGATAAAACAGAGATCGAAAGAGGTCAAGTATTAGCTAAGCCCGGTTCGATAGAGCCCCATGTTAAGTTTACAGCCGAAGTGTACGTATTGACTAAGGAAGAAGGCGGTAGGCACACACCTTTCTTTAATGGTTATCGTCCTCAATTTTACTTCCGGACAACAGATGTGACAGGTGTAACCACTTTGCCAGAAGGTGTAGAAATGTGTATGCCTGGCGACAATATCAAGATGACGATTGAATTAATTACACCGATTGCTATTGAAGAAGGTTTGCGTTTCGCTATTCGTGAAGGTGGACACACAGTTGGTGCTGGTGTTGTGACTAGCATTATCGAGTAGAACTTAGTGATTAGTGAATAGATAGAAGGATAAGCAGGAATCTTTCCTGCTTATCTTCTTTTCTGTTAAGACAGTATAAAATTATATCCAGGATAACAGGATAAGATGCTTTTTAAGAAAGAAAATTAATATTTTCCTATTAAACTGCTTGTTGACAGGAAATGCTGATTATGATAGATTTATTATGTTGTTGATAAAATATCATTCGTGTAGAGTTTATCTGGGAGGTGGCAATAATGCGTACAACAATTATCTTGGCTTGTACGGAGTGTAAACAGCGGAATTATACATCGAAGAAAAACAAAAAAAATAACCCGGATCGTCTTGAGTTGAAAAAGTATTGCAAGTTTTGTAAGACTCATACGACTCATAAAGAAACAAAATAAATTGTGCTTTGTTAGGCACGTTATAGATTAAGTAAAGGTTAGGATGTGTGATGTATGGGTGTGGCTAAGGGAGAAAAACTCGGTTTTTTTGGTGGCTTAAAAAGATGGTTTCGATTAGTTATGGGAGAATTAAAAAAAGTACATTGGCCTACTAAAAAGGAGGTTTCTATTTATACTGTGGTAGTGCTTGTTGCTGTTGTTTTAGTAGGACTAGGTATTTGGATTATTGATTCAGGTATTAGTTATCTTGTGAAATTAATTCTTCAATAAATAAAATTTGCCATAAAGGAGAGTGAGTCCAATTGCCCGGTCGGGCCTCGATGGTTAAAGAAAAAAATTGGTATGTTATTCACACATATTCCGGATATGAAAATAAAGTCAAGACTAACCTGGAAAAAAGGGTTGAGTCTATGAATGTTGGTGATAAGATTTTCCATGTTTTAGTTCCTATGGAGGATGTTATAGAAGTTAAAGATGGTCAAAAAAAGATGGTCAAGAGAAAAATTTTCCCAGGATATGTTTTAGTGGAAATGGTTTTGACTGATGACTCTTGGTATGTGGTGAGAAACACACCCGGTGTAACAGGTTTTGTTGGTACAGGTTCTAAGCCTATTCCTTTATTGAAAGAGGAGATAAATAATATTCTTAAGCATATGGGTTTAGAAGATGCTAGACCTAAAGAAACATATAATATTGGGGAAAGTATCAGGGTAATCACAGGACCTTTTAAAAATTTTACTGGAACCGTGGAAGAAATTTATCCCGATAAAGCAAAATTAAAGGTTCTTGTAACTATGTTTGGCAGAGAAACACCTGTAGAAGTAGATTATAGTCAAGTACAAAAAATGGATTAAAAGTTGATAAGGAGGTGTACCTACAATGGCTAAAAAAGTTGTAGGCTTTATTAAGCTACAGTGTCAGGCTGGCAAGGCTACTCCTGCTCCTCCGGTTGGACCTGCTTTAGGTCAACATGGTGTCAATATCATGCAGTTTTGTAAGGAGTTTAATGAAAAAACAGCAAAACAGGCAGGAGTTTTAATACCGGTAGAGATTACAGTTTATGCAGATCGTTCTTTTACGTTTATCTGCAAGACTCCACCTGCATCTGTGCTATTAAAGAAAGCTGCAGGGCTTGAAAAGGCATCTGGTGAGCCGAATAAGAATAAAGTAGGAAAAGTTCCTCGTTCTAAAGTTCGGGAAATCGCTGAAACTAAAATGCCGGACCTTAATGCCGTTTCTGTAGAAGCTGCCATGCGTTTAGTTGAGGGAACGGCTCGCAGTATGGGTATTGAGATTGTTGAAGGATAAGTTGCTTACAGTGGGAGGAGAAATCCGAAATTACCACAAAGGAGGAAAAAAGAATGGGTAAAAGAGGAAAACGGTATGAAGAAGCCGTGCAAAAAATTGACAAAAAGAAGTTATATGAACCACAAGAAGCATTACAACTGGTACAAAGTTTAGCTAAAGCTAATTTTGATGAAACTGTAGAGGCAGCTTTTAGGCTTAATGTAAATCCACGTCATGCTGACCAACAGGTTCGTGGGGCGGTAGTGTTGCCACATGGGACAGGTAAAACTCGTACAGTATTAGTTTTTGCTAAAGGTGAAAAAGTTAAGGAAGCGGAAGAAGCCGGTGCTGATTTTGTGGGTGCCGAAGACTTAGTAGCTAAAGTGCAGGGAGGTTGGTTTGACTTTGATGCGGTTGTAGCTACACCTGATATGATGGGTATGGTAGGTAGATTGGGTAAGTTATTAGGTCCTAAGGGTTTAATGCCTAACCCTAAAGTGGGTACTGTTACTTTTGAGGTCGCGAAAGCTGTACAAGAGATTAAGGCGGGTAAAGTAGAATACCGTGTAGAAAAGAATGGAATTGTGCACGCACCTATAGGTAAAGTGTCTTTTTCTCTTGAACAATTAGAAGAGAATTTTCAAACTCTAGCTGATGTTATTATTAAAGCTAGACCTCAAGGTGTTAAAGGTCAATATATGAAAAGTGTAGCTGTTTCTTCAACTATGGGACCTGCCGTAAAAATAAATCCACTTAAATTATAAGATTTGTTTTGTCTAGTTGACTTTTTTAAAATGATGAGATAAACTTTGCTACTAGGTAGAAAAATTGAAAATTATTTTCCGGCTGTAGACAGTAGGCGCCTTTTAAAAGGGCTTAAATGAAAAAGACCTACCGAGGTTGGTTTAGAACTTTTAACAGGTCTTAACCTCCGTATGTCTACGGGGGTTTTAATTTTTACTGTAAAATGAAAGGAGGCGTTATGATTTGGCTAGTCGTGAACAAAAAAAGCAAGCTATAATCGATATAACTGATCGTTTAGGTAGAGCACAATCTGTAGTTATTGTGGAATACGCCGGATTAAATGTAAGTAAAATTACAGATTTAAGGGCAAAATTACGGGAGTCCGGGGTGGAGATGAAAGTTTTTAAGAATACTTTGGCCAAACGTGCTGTTGCTGAGCAGGGTGTTGTTGAGCTTAAAAAGTATTTAGAAGGACCAACTGCTGGCGTTTTTAGTATGCAAGATCCTGTTTCCGGTCCCAAGATTTTAATTGACTTTGCCAAAAAAAATAAACAATTAATTATTAAAGGTGGGGCTCTGGAAAATAAAATTATTGATGCCGATGGTGTAAAAACTTTAGCTGATTTACCTTCACGAGAAGTATTGTTGACTCAGGTTGTAATGGGTATGCAAGGACCTCTTTCCGGAATGGTCAATGTCTTACAAGGTCCTTTGCGGAAGTTTGTTTATGCATTAGAAGCTCTTAAAAAAGAAAGGGAGCAGGCATAACATCTTAAGAAAATTGGTTTTAAGGTTGGTAAACATTATTTATTAAGATAAAGATTTAAGGAGGTAATTTTTAAAATGTCTAAAATTAATGAAATTATTGAAGCGGTAAAGGGGTTAACTGTTTTAGAACTCTCTGAATTAGTAAAAGCATTCGAAGAGGAGTTTGGGGTATCGGCTGCTGCTCCTGTAGCTGTGGCTGCCGCTCCTGCAGCTGGTGCAGCTGCAGCAGAGGCAGAAGAAGAAAAAACTGAATTCGACGTTATTCTTAGTGAGATTGGCGAAAAGAAAATTAATGTAATTAAGGTTGTTCGTGAAATCACAGGATTAGGGTTAAAGGATGCTAAAGACCTTGTTGACGGCGCTCCGAAAGCTGTTAAAGAAGGCGTTAGCAAAGAAGAAGCTGAAGGAATTAAGGCTAAGCTTACTGAAGCAGGTGCTACTGTAGAACTGAAGTAAATAATTAATTAATGAATGAGGAGATAAGGGGGTCTTTATAAAGTAGTTGGACCCCTTTATTGCCTTTACTTTTTTAAGTACATAATCATGTTTGAAAATATATTAGTTTTTCTTTAAATTTTTCTTGACAGCTTTGGAAACATGTGCTAAAATTTATCAATGCGATTGTATACAGAATAGGGATAATAGCGCCTAATAAAGGTTAGACTAATTAAATGGATAAAAATAGCAAGGTATTTACCTTGCTATTAGGTGTTTTTATCGAAAACATAGGTTGGGGAGTGAAGGTCTTAATGCGTCAGCCGGTACAGGTTGGAAGAACGACTAGGGAAAGTTTTGCTCAGATTAAAGAAGTACTAAAAATGCCTAATCTTATTGAGATTCAGCAGAATTCTTATCGATGGTTTTTAAAAGAAGGGATTAGAGAAATGTTTGAGGACATTTCTCCTATTCAAGATTTCACGGGTAATTTAGTACTGGAGATTATTGATTATAGATTGGAGGAACCTAAGTATTCTGTAGAAGAATGTAAAGAGCGGGATGTTACTTATGATGCTCCGATGAGGGTAAAAGCAAGACTCATTAATAAAGAAACCGGTGAAGTTAAAGAACAGGAAGTTTTTATGGGAGATTTCCCTTTGATGACGGAAAAAGGTACGTTTATTATTAACGGAGCGGAAAGGGTTGTTGTTAGTCAATTAGTAAGGTCCCCCAGTGTTTATTATACGGCAGAGATAGATACTAATGGGAAAAAGATTTGTAGTGCGACTATTATTCCCAATCGGGGTGCTTGGTTAGAATTTGAAACTGACGTTAACGAAAATATTTATGTTCGAGTAGATAGAACGCGGAAACTTCCCGTAACTGTTTTATTACGGGCGATAGGTTATGGTACAAATGCTCAGATTATTGAGCTTTTTCAAGATGATGAGCGGATCCGTTTGACTTTGGAACGTGACCATACAGAATCGGAAGATGAAGCTTTAGTAGAGATTTATAAAAGACTACGTCCGGGGGAACCTCCAACGGTAGATAGTGCGAGGTCTTTATTTTATTCGATGTTTTTTGAATCAAGAAGATATGACTTGGCCCGTGTGGGAAGATATAAACTTAATAAAAAATTAAAATTAAATGTTGCCCCTGAAATAAAACATTTAACTAAAGAAGATATAGTAGGTACTGTTAAGTATCTTTTGCTTTTGATGAAAGGGGAAGGAAAACCTGATGATATTGACCATTTAGGTAATCGGCGTTTGCGTTCTGTAGGAGAATTGTTACAGAATCAGTTTCGGATAGGGTTATCTCGTATGGAAAGAGTAGTTAGGGAGAGAATGACTATCCAAGATGTTGATGTAATTACTCCGCAAGTATTAATTAATATTCGCCCAGTAGTGGCGGCAATTAAAGAGTTTTTTGGTTCAAGTCAACTTTCTCAGTTTATGGACCAAACAAATCCTTTAGCGGAGTTAACTCATAAGAGAAGGTTAAGTGCTTTGGGCCCTGGTGGTTTATCTAGAGAAAGGGCCGGTTTCGAAGTTCGTGATGTGCATTATTCTCATTATGGCAGAATGTGCCCTATTGAAACTCCTGAAGGACCTAATATTGGTTTGATTGGTTCATTAAGTTCTTATGCTCGGGTTAATCAATTCGGATTTATTGAGACACCTTATCGCAAAGTAGATAAGGCTACAGGCAAGGTAACAGAGGAAATTGTTTATATGTCTGCTGATGAGGAAGATAATTATGTTATTGCTCAAGCTAATGCTCTTTTAGATGATGAGGGTAAATTTGTTAATCCTAAAGTTAATGTTCGTTATGCTGATGAGATATTAGAAGTTTCCACGTCTCAGGTAGATTATATGGACGTTTCTCCGAAACAAGTGGTCTCTATTGCTACGGCTTTGATTCCGTTTCTAGAGCATGATGATGCTAACCGTGCCTTAATGGGGGCAAATATGCAACGCCAGGCGGTGCCTCTTTTAAAAACGGAGTCTCCTCTTGTGGGTACCGGCGAAGAATATAAAGCGGCTAAAGACTCCGGTGTAGTGATGACTGCCCGCCATTCCGGTATTGTAGAACGAGTTACGGCTAATGAAATAAATATCAAAACCGAGCAGGGTGAATTAGAACGATATAAATTAACTAAGTTTGCTCGCTCTAATCAGGGTACTTGTATTAATCAAAAACCGATTGTTATCAAGGGTGAATGGGTTGAACAGGATCAGGTTATTGCTGACGGTCCTTCTACAGACCAAGGAGAACTTGCTTTAGGACGAAATGTTCTGATCGCCTTTATGACATGGGAAGGCTATAATTATGAAGATGCTATTTTGATTAGTAGTAAACTAGTTAAGGAGGATTATTTTACTTCTATTCATATCGAAGAATATGAATGTGATGCACGTGATACAAAATTGGGACCGGAAGAAATCACTTGTGATATACCAAATGTAGGCGCAGATGTTTTAAAAGACTTAGATGAGCGTGGTATTATTAGAATTGGTGCTGAAGTTAGACCGGGAGATATTTTAGTAGGTAAGGTTACGCCTAAGGGTGAAACTGAATTAACTGCAGAAGAAAGATTGTTACGAGCTATTTTCGGAGAAAAGGCCAGAGAGGTAAGAGATACTTCTTTGCGTGTTCCGCATGGTGAGGGCGGGAAGATAGTTGATGTAAAAGTATTTACGAGAGAAAATGGGGACGAATTGACTCCTGGTGTGAACCAAATTGTTCGTGTTTATATTGCTCAGAAGAGGAAGGTTTCTGAGGGAGACAAAATGGCGGGAAGACATGGTAATAAAGGTGTTATTTCTCGTATTCTTCCGGAAGAGGATATGCCCTTTTTGCCTGATGGGACTCCCATAGAAATAGTTTTAAATCCCTTAGGGGTTCCCTCACGGATGAATATCGGACAGGTATTAGAAACACATTTAGGTTGGGCAGCTAAGGCGTTAGGCATAAAGGTAGCAACTCCCGTATTTGATGGTGCCACAGAGGATGATATTATTAAAATTTTACAAGAAGCTAATCTACCTGCTACGGGGAAATCAATACTTTATGATGGCAGAACTGGATCACCGTTTGATAATGAAATCACAGTAGGTTACATGTATATGTTGAAATTAGCCCATTTAGTAGATGATAAAATTCATGCTCGTTCTACCGGCCCTTATTCTTTAGTTACACAACAACCATTGGGAGGTAAAGCCCAGTTTGGTGGACAACGTTTTGGGGAGATGGAAGTATGGGCTTTAGAGGCTTATGGAGCAGCATATACTTTACAAGAAATGTTAACAGTTAAGTCTGATGATATTGTAGGTCGAGTAAAAACATATGAGGCTATTGTTAAAGGGGATAATGTGCCAGAACCCGGTGTCCCGGAATCGTTTAAGGTTTTGATTAAAGAATTACAAAGTTTAGCTTTGGATGTTAAAGTTCTTTCTGAAGATGAAGAGGAAATCGAAATTCAAGATGATGACGATGATATTAGCCAAGCGGCAAAAGAATTAGGTTTAGATGTCCATACATTTGAAGAGCAAAAACAGGAAGAGCAAAAACAGGAAGAGCAAAAACAGGAAGAGCAAAAATAAAAAAGGGTAGTTGGCACGGAATTTTTTAAGAAATATAACATGGAAGGGAGAGGGTCTCCTGTTGGATGTTAACAATTTTGATCAGATGAGGATTGGCTTAGCTTCACCTGAACAAGTTCGTGCTTGGTCTAGTGGAGAAGTAAAAAAACCTGAGACAATAAATTACCGTACTTTAAAATCTGAACGTGAGGGGCTGTTTTGTGAGAAAATCTTTGGTCCTACGCGTGATTGGGAATGTCATTGTGGGAAGTATAAAAGAGTGCGTTATAAAGGTATAGTTTGTGATCGCTGTGGAGTAGAGGTTACGAAATCTAAGGTGCGTCGAGAAAGATTAGGACACATTGAATTGGCAGCGCCATGCTCTCATATTTGGTATTTTAAAGGCATCCCTAGCCGTATGGGTTTAATTTTAGATATTTCTCCTCGTTCATTGGAGAAAGTACTTTATTTTGTTTCATATATAGTTATAGACCCAGGTGATACACCCTTAATGAAAAAGCAACTTTTAACAGAATCTGAATATAGGGAGAATAAAGAGAAATACGGAAATAGGTTTCAGGCGGGCATGGGTGCTGAAGCGATTAGAGTGCTCCTAGAGGAAATGGATTTAGAAAAAATGGCTGCGGAGCTTAGGACTGAGGTGCGTGAAACTACCGGTCAGCGTAGGATTAGGGCAACTAGGAGATTAGAGGTTGTAGAAGCCTTCAAAAACTCAGGTAATCGCCCTGAATGGATGATTCTTGATGTAATTCCGGTAATTCCACCGGAATTACGCCCTATGGTACAGTTGGATGGTGGCAGGTTTGCCACTTCTGACCTTAATGACTTATATCGGCGAGTCATTAATCGTAATAATCGTTTAAAAAGATTATTAGATCTAGGAGCTCCGAATATTATTGTCCGTAATGAAAAAAGAATGTTACAAGAGGCGGTTGATGCTTTAATTGATAATGGTCGGCGTGGGCGTCCTGTTACCGGACCGGGGAACAGACCTTTGAAATCTTTGAGCGATATGCTCAAAGGAAAGCAAGGACGTTTTCGCCAGAATTTATTAGGTAAACGTGTTGACTATTCGGGTCGTTCTGTGATTGTAGTAGGACCGGAATTAAAATTACATCAATGTGGTTTACCTAGAGAAATGGCTTTAGAGCTTTTTAAGCCTTTTGTCATGAAAAAATTAGTGGAAGATGGTCATGCTCATAATATTAAAAGTGCCAAACGTATGGTAGAAAGAATGCGTGATGAGGTTTGGGATGTTTTAGAGGAAATTATAAAAGATCATCCCGTACTTTTAAATAGAGCACCAACGTTGCATCGCTTAGGGATACAAGCTTTTGAACCGGTTTTGATTGAAGGGAGAGCTTTACAAATTCATCCTTTAGTTTGTACTGCTTATAATGCTGACTTTGATGGTGACCAAATGGCTGTTCATGTGCCTCTTTCTGCAGAAGCACAAGCCGAAGCTCGACTTCTGATGTTATCATCATATAATATTCTTAATCCTAAAGATGGAAGACCGGTAGTTACCCCTACACAAGATATGGTCTTAGGAGTTTTTTATTTAACTATGGATAAACCTCTTACACGAGAAAAAATGAGAATATTTTGTAGCGACGAGGAGGCTATGTTTTCCTATGAAACGGGGGCAGTTACCCTTCATGAACCTGTTAAGGTGAAAAAGAAGGGCAAGCTTATCGAAACTACTGTGGGTAGGATTCTTTTTAATCAGGCGATACCTTCTGAATTAGGCTATTACAATGAAGTTATAAGTAAAAAACAATTAGGTCAAATTGTCTCTAAGTGTTATTTTACTTTGGGGGATGAAGTTACTGCCAAAATGCTTGATGAAATCAAAAGACTTGGTTTTACTTATTCCACCAGAGCCGGAATAACTATTGGAATTACAGATATTGTTATTCCGGAAAAGAAAAAAGTAATTTTGGCTGAGGCGGAAAAACAGGTTGAAACGATTCAAAATCAATTTAAACGTGGTTTGATAACGGAAGAAGAACGTTATCAGTTAGTGATTGATGTTTGGAATAGAGGCACTGAAGAGGTTACCGATGCCTTACTAGAAGAATTAGACCATTTTAATCCTGTCTATATGATGGCTATTTCGGGTGCTCGTGGAAATATTCAGCAGATTCGTCAATTGGCTGGAATGCGTGGTTTGATGGCCGATCCTTCCGGACGTACGATTGAGTTGCCTATTAAATCAAATTTCCGTGATGGCTTAGCTGTTTTAGAATATTTTATTTCGACACATGGTGCTCGTAAAGGATTGGCAGATACAGCGTTAAGGACAGCAGATTCCGGATATCTTACTAGACGCCTTGTGGATGTAGCTCAAGATGTGATCGTTCGAGAAGAAGATTGTGGAACGAATACGGGAATCTACGTGGAAGAAATTAAAGATGGAGCAGAGGCGATCGAGTTTTTAGCGGAAAGAATTATTGGGCGTGTTACGATGGAGGATATTATTCATCCTGAAACAGGAGAAGTTATTGTTCCGGCTCAAACAGAAATCACCGATGATGATGCGGTGAATATTATGAAGGCTGGAATTAGAAAGGTGTATATCAGATCAATCTTAACGTGTAAAAGCCGGCATGGTGTTTGTTGTAAATGCTATGGTCGTAACTTAGCGACAGGAAGAAAGGTTGAGGTTGGTGAAGCAGTAGGGACAATTGCGGCTCAATCAATTGGTGAACCTGGGACACAGTTGACGATGCGTACATTCCATACAGGTGGGGTGGCCGGTGATGATATTACGCAAGGTTTACCTCGTGTTGAAGAGCTTTTTGAAGCTAGAAAACCGAAGGGGCAAGCAATTATTACGGAAGTTGACGGTGAGGTAAAAATAAATGACCTGAAGGGACGTAAAGAAATTGAAATAATTCATTCTGGTGAAGGAAAATATAATTACCAAGTACCTTTTGGTTCAAGACTTAAAGTAAAAGATGGACAAATAATTGAAGCAGGCGATGAGTTAACGGAAGGATCAATTAATCCTCATGAACTTTTAAAGATTAAAGGTGTTCGTGGTGTTCAGGCATATTTGTTAAGGGAAGTACAGAGAGTTTATCGCCTACAAGGTGTAGATATTAGTGATAAACATATTGAAGTGATTATTAGACAAATGTTGCGGAAAGTAAAAGTTGAAGACCCTGGTGATACTGAACTTTTACCCGGCGGTTTAATTGATATTTTTAAATTTGAAGAAGAAAATGCTAAGGTTTCCGCTAAAAAGGAAAAGCCTGCTAAAGCTAAACCTGTGCTTTTGGGAATTACTAAGGCCTCTTTAGCTACGGAGTCTTTCTTGTCGGCAGCTTCTTTCCAAGAAACGACTCGTGTGCTTACGGAAGCGGCTATCAAAGGAAAAACGGATCCTTTGTTAGGATTAAAAGAAAATGTAATTATTGGGAAGTTGGTTCCCGCCGGTACTGGGATATCGAGGTATCGTAATCTTAAAGTTGAAGTAAATGACGAAACTTCTGTAAAAACAACGGAAGAATAATCTTGACAGCGGACAGTTTGCAGTGATAGAATACGTAAGTGTGCATTATTTATGTTGTGTTCGAAGGGGGTAAAGCTTTAATGCACAGGCTTAGAGATGGGCAAAAAAAAGCAATAGGCTTTAAGCAATCTTTTAAAGCGGTAGTACGAGGCTTGGCAGTTGTAGTTTATGTAGCTAAAGATAGTGCAGCTAAAATTCGTTTACCTCTTTTGGAGGCATGTGCTAAGCAAGAAGTACCTGTTGTTGAAGTGGAAACAATGTTGGAATTAGGCAAAGCTTGTAAGATTCAGGTAGGAGCTTCTGCTGCGGCAGTTATTAAAGATTAATGTATGTATAATTAGGAATGCATAATGAAATAAATTCGAACTTCGAATTTATGGGAAGGAGGTGGGTGAGAGATGCCAACAATTAACCAGCTTGTGAAAAAAGGTAGAAAGATGATTGGAAAGAAATCAACGGCTCCGGCCTTAAAAGAGTGCCCACAAAAAAGAGGTGTTTGCACGAGGGTGTATACAACAACACCTAAAAAGCCTAATTCCGCTTTGCGGAAAGTGGCTAGGGTTAGATTAACAAATGGTCTGGAGGTTAGTGCTTATATCCCCGGCATTGGTCATAATCTTCAGGAACACTCTGTTGTTTTAGTTCGCGGTGGTAGAATTAAGGATTTACCTGGGGTTAGATACCACATTGTGAGAGGAGCTTTAGATACTGCTGGGGTACAAGAACGAAGCCAGAGCCGTTCCAAATATGGTGCGAAAAAACCAAAAGCAGCTGCTGCTAAAAAGTAAAAAACAGTAATAAGCAAATTATGCATTAATTAGCCTCATTTGTTAAAAAGGGGGGAGAAAGATGTCTAGAAAAGGGAATACACCTGTAAGAGAAGTTTTGTTTGATCCTATTTATGAATCTAAGTTAGTAACGAAAATAATTAATAAAGTTATGTCTGATGGTAAAAGAGGAAGTGCTGAAAAAATTTTTTATAATGCCTTAAAAATTGTGGAAGAAAAAACTGGTCAAGAAGGTTTGGAAGTATTAGAACAAGCTTTAAAAAATATTATGCCAGTATTGGAAGTGAAAGCGCGTAGAGTAGGTGGGGCTAATTATCAAGTTCCAGTAGAAGTTCGACCTGAACGGAAGGAAGCTTTAGGAATAAGATGGTTAGTTACATTTGCTCGTAAACGTGGGGAGAAAACTATGGAACAAAGACTTGCCGCGGAAATTCTTGATGCTTTTAATAATGTAGGTGGAGCTGTAAAGAAAAGAGAGGAAGTTCATAAAATGGCGGAAGCTAATAAGGCTTTTGCTCATTATCGGTGGTAAAAATTCTCCCCTCAGTAATACGCCGGCTGAAAATATTTTTTAAAATTATAAAGTAGAGTTAGTGGCCATTCAGTCTTAAGAAGGGGGGCTAAAGTCATGACAAGGCAAATTACGTTAGATAAAATAAGGAATATAGGAATTATGGCACATATCGATGCCGGAAAGACAACAACCACGGAGAGAATTCTCTTTTATACTGGTCGTGTACACAAAATTGGTGAAGTGCATGATGGCGCTGCTACTATGGATTGGATGGTTCAAGAGCAGGAAAGAGGAATTACGATTACATCAGCGGCTACTACGTGTCACTGGAAAGATTATCAGATTAATATTATTGACACGCCTGGGCACGTTGATTTTACCGTAGAGGTCGAACGTTCTTTACGTGTACTAGATGGTGCAGTGGCTGTTTTTTGTTCGGTAGGTGGTGTAGAACCGCAATCCGAAACTGTGTGGCGTCAGGCTGATAAATATGGGGTGCCTCGAATTGCCTATATTAATAAAATGGATAGAGTGGGTGCAGACTTTTTTAGAGGAATTAAGATGATTAAGGAAAGGTTGGGAGCCCATCCCGTACCTATTCAGTTACCTATCGGTGCTGAGGATAAATTCAGTGGAATTATCGATTTACTAAAAATGAAGGCATATCATTATCTTGATGACCTTGGCACAAAGAGTGAAGAGGATGATATTCCTGAGGATATGTTGGAGTTAGCCAAGAAGTATCGTGAAAAAATGGTGGAAGCGGTAGCCGAAACAGATGAGACGCTTTTGGAAAAATATATTGAGGGAGAAGAAATTACTGAAGAGGAATTGATTCGGGGCCTGCGTAAGGGCACATTAAATGTACAAATTACTCCTGTTGTTTGCGGTTCTTCTTTCAAAAATAAAGGGATTCAATTTTTGCTAGATGCCGTAACAAATTTTCTGCCCTCTCCTTTGGATGTACCTGCTATTGAAGGTGTAAATCCGGTGACAGGTAATGATGAGGAAAGACATGCTCGTGATGAGGAGCCATTTTCGGCTTTAGCTTTTAAGATTATGACGGATCCTTATGTAGGGAAATTAGCTTTCTTCCGGGTTTACTCGGGGACATTAAAGTCAGGTTCTTATATTTATAATTCAACGACAGAGAAAAGAGAAAGGGTTAGTCGTATTTTGCGGATGCATGCTAATCACCGTGAAGAAGTTGAGGAAGTGTATGCGGGAGATATTGCGGCAGCTGTTGGTTTTAAAGAGATTACGACAGGGGATACTCTTTCTGATGAAAACGACCCAATTATTCTTGAATCAATGCAATTTCCTGAACCGGTTATTGATGTAGCTATTGAACCGAAAACAAGGGCTGACCAAGATAAAATGGGGCTAGCTTTAGCACGTTTAGCTGAGGAAGATCCTACTTTCCGGACTCATATGGATCCGGAAACCGGTCAAACAATTATATCCGGAATGGGTGAATTGCATTTGGAGATTATTGCTGACCGTCTTTTGCGAGAATTTAAAGTAAATGCTAAGGTAGGG
Organism: Peptococcia bacterium; assembly: GCA_050951605.1. Taxonomy (GTDB): domain Bacteria; phylum Bacillota; class Peptococcia; order DRI-13; family DTU073; genus DUTS01. The sequence continues at coordinate 399,064 of JBMNJJ010000003.1, forward strand.
AGACCTCAGGTTGCTTATAAAGAAACAATCCGTTCCAAGGTAAAGGCTGTAGGTAAATTTATTCGGCAGTCAGGAGGGCGGGGACAGTATGGTCACTGTGAAATAGAATTAGAACCTCTTGAACCGGGAAGTGGATATGAATTTGTTAGTAAAATTGTTGGTGGTGCTATTCCTAAAGAATATATTCCTCATGTGGATAATGGAATTAGAGAAGCGATGGAAACCGGGGTCTTGGCCGGATATCCGATGATTGACATGCGTGCTACTCTTTATGATGGTTCTTATCATGAGGTAGATTCATCAGAAATGGCTTTTAAAATTGCCGGTTCCATGGCTTTGAAAGATGGTGTGGCTAAAGCCGACCCTGTACTTTTGGAACCAATTATGAAAGTGGAAGTAGTTGTTCCAGAAGAGTATATGGGTGATGTGATAGGGGACATTAATGCTCGGCGAGGCAGAATTGAAGGAATGGAAGCCAGAGCAGGAGCACAGGTAATTAGAGGTTTTGTTCCCTTGGCGGAAATGTTTGGCTATGCTACAGATTTAAGGTCTAAAACACAAGGTCGTGGTATTTATGTGATGCAGTTTTCTCATTATGAAGAAACGCCTAAAAATATCACTGAGGACATTATTGCTAAACGTCAAGGTAAAGATGTATAAATTGAAAAATTAAATTATAAAAGGAGGAAGAGATTATAATGGCTAAGGCAAAATATGAAAGAACAAAGCCCCATGTAAACATTGGGACAATAGGTCATGTCGACCATGGTAAGACAACATTGACTGCTGCTATTACGACAATTTTGTCAAAGAGAGGTTTGTCACAACTGGTAGCTTATGACCAGATTGACAAAGCACCGGAAGAAAAGGAACGTGGGATTACGATTTCAACCTCACATGTTGAGTATGAAACAGAGAACAGACACTATGCTCACGTAGACTGTCCGGGTCACGCTGACTATGTTAAGAACATGATTACCGGAGCAGCACAAATGGATGGAGGGATCTTAGTAGTCTCTGCTACAGATGGTCCTATGCCTCAAACTCGTGAACATATTCTTTTGGCTCGTCAGGTAGGGGTTCCTTATATTGTTGTTTTTATGAACAAAGTAGACATGGTTGATGACGAAGAATTATTAGAATTAGTAGAGATGGAATTAAGAGAACTTTTAACTGAGTATGAATTTCCTGGTGATGAGATTCCCATTATTAGAGGTTCAGCTTTAAAGGCATTGGAAGAGCCGGAAAGCGAATGGGCTGACAAAATTATGGAGTTAATGGCGGCTGTAGATAAATATATTCCTACTCCGGAAAGACCTACAGACAAACCGTTCTTGATGCCGGTGGAAGACGTTTTTTCCATTACCGGTCGGGGAACAGTAGCTACGGGTCGTGTAGAAAGAGGTACTGTTAAAGTAGGGGATGAAGTAGAAATCGTAGGGATGACTGAAGCACCTCGGAAAACAGTAGTGACAGGGGTAGAAATGTTCCGTAAATTATTAGACCAAGCGGTAGCAGGAGATAATATTGGTACACTTTTGCGGGGTGTAGATAAAACAGAGATCGAAAGAGGTCAAGTATTAGCTAAGCCCGGTTCGATAGAGCCCCATGTTAAGTTTACAGCCGAAGTGTATGTATTGACTAAGGAAGAAGGCGGTAGGCACACACCTTTCTTTAATGGTTATCGTCCTCAATTTTACTTCCGGACAACAGATGTGACAGGTGTAACCACTTTGCCAGAAGGTGTAGAAATGTGTATGCCTGGCGACAATATCAAGATGACGATTGAATTAATTACACCGATTGCTATTGAAGAAGGTTTGCGTTTCGCTATTCGTGAAGGTGGACATACAGTTGGTGCTGGTGTTGTGACTAGCATTATCGAGTAGTTTGTGAAGTTGAGAGCTAGAGGTATGAAGGTCCAAATTTTAAATTAGAACCTTCATACCTTAAATCTTTTTAAATTTTAACCTTAAATTAAAAAAACACTTGTGTTTAAAAAGAAATTTTTATATAATAAAGCAGTATGGCTGACATGCGATGAAGCGGGAGGTTGCTGTCACAGGTATGATACGCCCGAGAGCGTTGTTTTAAATGAGGGGTGGCAAAGCCATGTGCAGGGAATTTTCGCTGAGAATGTCCGAAAAATAAAAAGTCGGGCGAAAGGGAGGGAGTTTTATGGCTAAACAGCAGAAAATCAGAATTAGGCTAAAAGCCTTTGATCATAAAATTCTGGATCAGTCTGCGGAAAAGATTGTTGATACAGCTAAACGTACAGGGGCATCGGTTTCAGGGCCCATACCGTTACCAACAGAACGTAATGTTTTTACAATCTTAAGGTCTCCTCATGTTAATAAGGATTCTCGTGAACAGTTTGAGATGAGGACTCATAAGCGACTTGTCGATATTCTAGACCCAAATCCAAAGACTGTTGATGCGTTAATGGGTTTGGATTTACCAGCAGGTGTCGATATTGAAATTAAATTATAATTAAGAAGTTATTATGAAGCGGTCATAGGCTGTATTAGGAGGTGGCAATAGTGACCAAAGCCATATTAGGAACGAAAGTGGGTATGACTCAAGTTTTTGATGAAACGGGTCGAATTATTCCTGTTACGGTTATTGAGGCAGGTCCTTGTTTTGTAGTGCAAAAGAAAACTCAAGAAAATGACGGTTATAATGCTGTACAGTTAGGTTTTGAAACCCTAGCAGAAAAAAAGTTAAACAAACCTAAGCAGGGACATTTTACTAAGGCTGAATTAAAGCCTTTACGTTATTTAAAAGAATGTCAGGTAGAAGACCCTACTCTTTATGAGCAGGGTCAAGAAATTAAAGTTGATTTGTTTTCTGCCGGGGAATGGGTCGATGTTACCGGTGTTTCTAAAGGGAAAGGTTTTGCTGGTGTAATTAAACGTCATGGTATGCATCGTGGTCCCATGAAGCATGGTTCTCATTATCATCGTGGTGCCGGATCCTTAGGGGCGAAGGGTGTGGCTCGTGTTTTTCGTGGGCGTAGACTCCCTGGACGTCATGGTGGTAAATGTATCACAGTGCAAAAACTATTAGTGGTTAAAGTAGATCCAGAACGCAATTTAATTTTGGTTAAAGGGGCTGTCCCCGGACCAAAGAAAAGTCTGGTAACGATTAAGAGTTCTGTTAAGGCTTAAAGAGAGGACTTAATGGGAAGGAGGATAATTTAGATGCCCAAAGTTGCTTTATATAATATAAATGGTGAACAGATTGGTGAAATAGAATTAAATAATGCTGTTTTCGGCATTGAACCTAATGAATCTGTCGTCCACGAGGCAGTAGTGATGCAATTAGCCAGTTTGCGTCGTGGTACTCATTCTACAAAGACTAGAGCAGAAGTTAGGGGTGGTGGGCGTAAACCTTGGCGACAAAAAGGGACAGGTCGTGCTCGTGCTGGTACAATCAGATCTCCTCTTTGGCGTAAAGGTGGTATAGTTTTTGGACCGAAGCCTCGTGATTATGCGTATCGTCTACCTCGTAAAAAAGCACGTTTGGCTGTTAGGTCTGTGCTTTCAGCTAAAGTTAACGCCGGGGAAATGATTGTTTTGGATCAGCTGAAATTTCCTGAACCGAAAACCAAGCAGATGCTTGAAGTTTTAGGTAAGTTTGAAATTAAACAAAAGATTTTAGTAGTTACCGCTGACCAGAATGATAATGTACAAAAATCCAGTCGGAATATACCCAGGGTTAAATTTTTAACAGCTGAGGGAATCAATGTTTATGACCTGGTCAATTATGACCAGTTGTTGATTACTAAGGATGCTGTGGCCAAGATTGAGGAGGTGTTTGCGTAATGCGTAATCCTCATGAAGTTTTACTTAAACCTTTAGTAACTGAAAAAACTACTGATTTAATGCAAGAAAATAAATATACGTTTAAGGTTAATGCTAAAGCTAATAAGATTGAAATTAAAAATGCTGTAGAAGCAATTTTTGATGTGAATGTAATTGATGTTAGAACGATGAATGTTCCTGGTAAATTAAAAAGACAGGGACGTTCCGTAGGTTATACGTCTAATTGGAAGAAAGCTATTGTCACGTTAGAAGCGGGACAAAGATTACCGATTTTTGAAGAGTAAGTTAGTGTGGAATGTAAGGGAGGGAAAAAAAGATGTCGATTAAAGGTTTTAAACCTCTTACTCCGGCAAGGAGAGAGATGACAGTCCCTACTTTTGAGGAGATTACGGCAAAAGAACCGGAAAAAACATTAGTCGCACCCTTGAAAAAACAGGCAGGGCGCAATAATTATGGACGGATGACGGTTAGACATAGAGGCGGAGGGCATAAACGTTTATATAGAAAAATTGATTTTAAGCGTGATAAAGATGGTATTCCTGCTAAAGTGGCTTCTATAGAATATGACCCTAATCGTTCAGCGAATATAGCTTTACTCCATTATGCTGATGGTGAGAAAAGATATATTATTGCTCCTCAAGGTTTAAAGGTAGGTTCTACAGTTATTTCAGGTGATGATGCTGATATTAAAGTAGGTAATGCGTTGCCTTTAGAGAAGATTCCTGTTGGGACTTTTATCCATAATATTGAGCTAAAGCCCTTAAAAGGTGCACAAATTGTTCGTTCTGCCGGAGCTGCAGCCCAGTTAATGGCGAAAGAAGGTAATTATGCTACTGTACGTATGCCTTCAGGTGAAGTGCGTCTAGTACATCTGAAATGTAAAGCTACTGTAGGTCAGGTAGGAAATGTGGAACATGAAAATATAACTATTGGTAAAGCGGGACGTTCACGTTGGTTAGGGATTAGACCTAGCACGCGTGGTGTAGTAATGAATCCTGTAGACCACCCACATGGTGGTGGTGAAGGACGTTCTCCTGTAGGACGCAAGACTGCGGTTACTCCCTGGGGTAAACCCGCGACAGGTGGTAAAACCAGAAAGAAGAAGAATCCTACAAATAAATTTATTGTAACGCCTCGTAAAAAGAGAAAGTAAGCAAGGGATTTTGATGCGGAAAGGGGGTAGGTGAATGGGCAGGTCAATAAAAAAAGGTCCGTTTATTGATGAGAGTTTATTAAAGAAAATCGAACAAATGAATAGTGCTAATGAAAAACGTGTGATCAAAACGTGGTCTCGTCGTTCAACAATTTTTCCGCAAATGGTTGGGCATACAATCGCTATTTATGACGGGAGGAAACACGTTCCAGTATATATTACGGAAGATATGGTAGGGCATAAGTTGGGTGAATTTGCACCGACAAGAATTTTTAAGGGGCATGGATCTCATACAGAACGTTCTACTGCTTTGAAATAATTACCTGGAAGAAGGAGGTATATTTTATGGAAGCTAAAGCTGTGGCTAAATATATCCGCATTTCTCCTCGGAAAGCACGTCAGGTAATTGATTTGATTCGGGGGAAAGATGTGGCGGAAGCATTTGCTATTCTTAAGTTTACGCCCCATAAAGGAGTAGAACCTATTACTAAGGTTTTAAAGTCCGCTGTGGCTAATGCTGAGCATAATTATGCGATGGATTTCGATAGTTTATGTATTAAGGAAGCTTATGTAGATGAAGGTCCCATAATGAAGAGGATTAGACCTAGAGCTAGGGGCAGAGCAGATTTGATTAGAAAGCGTAGTAGTCATATTACTGTTATTCTTAGTGAGAAGGAGGATGATAAATAGTGGGTCAGAAAGTACATCCAAAAGGAATGCGTGTTGGTATTATCCGTGACTGGGAGAGCAACTGGTACGCTGACAAAAACTATGAGGAGCTCCTTCACGAGGATGTAAAAATACGTGATTTTATTAAAAACAAGCTTTTTCAAGCAGGCATTTCTACTATTCAAATAGAACGTGCTGCCAATAGAGTAAAGGTTTCTATTCATACGGCCAAACCGGGTATTGTTATCGGGCGAGGTGGTGCTGAAGTAGAAGCTTTAAGGAAAGAGCTGGAACAGTTAACAGATAAAAAAATTAATGTTAACATCGTGGAGGTTAAAAAACCTGAACTAAATGCACAGCTTGTTGCGGAAGGGATAGCTTTACAATTGGAAAAACGGATTAGTTTTCGTAGAGCCATGAAGCAAGCTGTTTCGCGGACGATGCGTGTAAATGCAGAAGGTGTGAAAGTTTGTTGTTCCGGTCGCTTGGGTGGAGCAGAAATTGCTCGTACTGAATGGTATAGTGAGGGGAAGGTCCCTTTGCATACCTTAAGGGCAGATATTGATTATGGATTTGCTGAAGCGAATACGACTTACGGCAAAATCGGGGTAAAAGTTTGGATTTATAAAGGCGAGATACTTCCTGAGGTAAAGGACAGGAAGGAGGAGAATGTTAATGCTGAATCCTAAAAAAGTAAAATGGCGTAGACCTCATCGTGGGGTTATGAAAGGTAAAGCTACACGGGGGAATAAAGTTACGTATGGTGATTATGGCTTGCAAGCGTTAGAACATTCTTGGATCACCAGCCGTCAGATTGAAGCTGCTCGTATTGCGATGACTAGATTTATTAGACGTGGTGGCAAAGTATGGATTAAAATATTTCCTCATAAGCCAATTACGGCAAAACCGGCTGAAACTAGAATGGGTAGTGGAAAGGGTTCTCCTGAATATTGGGTAGCAGTAGTTAAACCTGGGAGAATTATGTTCGAAATTGCCGGAGTTGATGATAAATCAGCTTACGAGGCTCTCCGTTTAGCTTCTCATAAACTGCCTATTAAAACTAAAATAGTAAAACGTGAAGAAGTGGGTGGTGAAGCAGGTGAAGGCTAAAAATCTGCGTGACTTGACACAGGAGGAATTAAGTAATAAGATTGTTGAGCTTAAAGAAGAATTGTTTAATTTGCGTTTCCAGCTTGCTACCGGGCAATTAGAAAACCCTATGCGCCTGCGTGAAGTTCGTAAAACAATTGCTCGGACTCATACGGTGATGCGGGAACGAGAGTTACAAGCAGAAAAAAGCAAGTAATATTTAGGTAAGTTTAGTAAGGTAGGGTTGAAAAGGGGGTATAAAGTTTGGAAAGAGGTATGCGTAAAACTCGTATAGGAATTGTAGTGAGTGATAAAATGGCGAAGACGGTAGTAGTAGCTGTCGAAAATCATGCCAAACATTCGCTTTATAAAAAGATAATTAGGCATACAAAAAAGGTTAAAGCTCATGATGAAAAAAATATATGTAAAGTTGGGGATAAAGTCCGGATTATGGAAACACGTCCTTTAAGTAAAGATAAGAATTGGCGGGTTGTCCAGATCATCGAAAAGGCCCCTCTTGTGTAAACAGGAGTAATTCCTGAAAGGAGGTTTAAAGGCGTGATTCAACAAGAAAGTGTGTTAAAAGTTGCTGATAATACCGGTGCAAAACGATTGTTGTGTATTCGACCTTTAGGAGGTTCTTTCCGTCGTTATGCTTCCATAGGTGATGTGATTATGGCTACGGTCAAAGAAGCAACACCAGGGGGCGTTGTTAAAAAAGGTGAAATAGTAAAAGCGGTGGTAGTTCGTACTAAAGATTCTGTACGTAGACCTGATGGTTCTTATATTCGTTTTGACGAAAATGCTGCTGTAATTATTAATGACGATAAGAGCCCTAAAGGGACACGTATATTTGGCCCGGTAGCCCGTGAATTAAGGGGAAAAGAGTTTGTGAAAATTCTTTCCTTAGCACCGGAAGTATTATAAATTGTTTTTGAAAAGCTACGGCTGGAGGTGATCTGTATGGCCAAAATAAAAGTGCATGTCAAAAAAGGTGATTTAGTTCAAGTGATTACTGGTAAGGACGCCGGTAAAAAGGGGAAAGTTTTAAATGTAGATCCCAAGAAGGGTCGAGTTATCGTGGAAGGTATTAATATTGTTAAACGACATATGAGGCCTACACGAGTTAATCCTCAAGGCGGAATTACAGAAATTGAAGCTCCGCTGGATAGTTCAAATGTGATGATTTTTTGTGAAAAATGTAATGAGCCTGTCCGGATAAACAAGATGTTTTTAACTGATGGGAAGAAAGTTCGTATCTGTAATCAGTGTGGTGAGCAGTTTGATAAGTAATTCTGCCGGAAGGGAGGTTTAGGAGATGGCACGGCTAAAAGAAAAGTACAAGAAAGAAGTTATTCCTGCAATGATGCAGAAATTTAATTATAAAAACAAAATGGAAGTTCCCAAGTTAGAGAAAGTTGTAATTAATATAGGGGTAGGAGAAGCAACTCAGAATTCTAAAGCTCTTGATGGAGCTGTGGCTGATTTAACAGCAATTACAGGACAAAAACCTGTAATTACTCGGGCTAAAAAGTCTATTGCTGCATTTAAATTACGTGAGGGTGTTCCGATTGGAACTAAAGTTACTTTACGTGGTCAGCGGATGTTTGAATTTGTTGATAAACTTTTTAATGTTGTTTTGCCTAGGGTACGGGATTTTCGGGGGGTTTCACCCAAGGCTTTTGATGGTCGAGGGAATTATACTTTGGGCTTAAAGGAGCAATTGGTGTTTCCTGAAATAGATTATGACAAAGTGGATAAAGTGCGGGGCATGGATATAATTTTGGTGACAACTGCCCGGACTGATGAGGAGTCTAAAGAATTATTAGGTTTGATGGGAATGCCTTTTGCAGCGAGATAAATAACGAATATGAATATTAAAGGAGGGACATATGTGGCGAAAAAAGCTAAGGTTTTAAGGCAGCAGAAGATAGCTAAATATAAAGTTAGGAAATATAATAGATGTAAAATATGTGGTCGTCCCCATGCTTACATGCGGAAGTTTGGTCTGTGTAGAATTTGTTTCCGTGAGCTGGCTTATGAAGGACAAATTCCCGGTGTGACCAAGGCCAGTTGGTAAGTTTGGAAAGAGGAAGGGGGTCGTTTTAATATGGTCATGGTTGATCCTATAGCAGATTTTTTAACAAGAATTAGGAATGCTAATTCGATTCATCACGAAAAGGTAGAAATCCCAGCTTCGAAGACGAAGAAAACTCTCGCGGAAATTTTGAAAAAAGAGGGTTTGATTAGGGATTGCGAGTTTATTGAAGATAGTAAACAAGGAATTCTTAGGTTATACCTAAAGTATGGTTTGAATCAAGAAAAAGTAATTACAGGGATTAAACGTATTAGTAAACCGGGGCTACGTGTCTATGTAAAAAAAGATGAGGTTCCTCGTGTTTTAGGTGGGTTAGGTATTGCGGTTATTTCTACATCACAGGGGATGATGACGGATAAAGAGGCAAGAAAAAAAGGTTTAGGTGGAGAAGTAATTTGTTATATCTGGTAAAACCCTGTAAAAATTAGCGAGAAAAAGATGGTACAGGAGGTGTAAAAATGTCGCGAATTGGTAAACAGCCGATAGATATTCCCACAGGGGTAGAAGTAAAAGTTAACGGAAATCATATTTCTGTTCAAGGGTCTAAGGGAAAGCTGGAAAAAGAGTTTTCTGAAGGTATTAAGGTGGCTGTTGAGAAGGGGCAAATTATTGTTACCTGTCCTAGCGAAGGGAAAAAATACCAAGCACTTTATGGCATGACTAGGTCGATTATCGCGAATATGGTTGAGGGAGTGGCGAAAGGCTTTGAAAAGTCCCTAGATATAGCAGGAGTTGGTTATAGAGCGGCTAAACAAGGGAAAAAGCTTGTTTTAACAGTAGGCTATTCTCATCCTGTAGAAATTGAACCAGAAGCAGGTTTGGAGATTGAAGTGCCCGCACCGAACAAGATTGTGATTAAAGGTATTGATAAAGAAAAAGTTGGTCAACTAGCTGCAAATATTCGTTTTGTACGTAGTCCTGAACCATATAAAGGAAAGGGTATTAAGTATAGTGATGAAGTAGTACGTATTAAAGCTGGAAAGACCGGTACTAAAGCAGCTCAATAAAGCTTAGCTCGTAACAGAAGGGAGTGAAGCATGTGATCATTAAACCTGATCGTAAAAAAGTCCGTCAGAAAAAACATCGTAGATTACGTCAAAACATTCAAGGCACGGCGGAATGTCCGCGGTTGGCGGTATATAGAAGTTTAAAACATATGTATGCTCAATTAATAGATGATACGAAGGGTGTTACCCTTGTCGCAGCCTCTACGTTGGAAGAACCTCTTAAAGCAGAATTGGTAATTGGAGGAAATGTTGATGCTGCTTATAAAGTAGGACAGCTTTTAGCTCAAAAAGCTTTACAAAAAGGAATTAAAAAAGTAATTTTTGACCGTGGAGGAAATATTTATCACGGACGTGTCAAAGCAATTGCTGAGGGTGCACGTGAGGCAGGGCTAGAGTTTTAATTTTCCGGTAAAGGAGGGAAAAAAATGGCAAGAATAGATGCCAAAAAGCTGGAACTAAGTGAAAAAGTGGTTTATATAAATCGTGTGGCGAAGGTTGTCAAAGGTGGACGTCGATTTAGTTTTAGTGCTCTAGTTGTGGTTGGAGATGAAAATGGTTATGTGGGAGCTGGTTTAGGGAAGGCCACAGAAGTTCCTGAAGCTATACGTAAAGGGATAGATGATGCGAAGAAAAATCTTATTTTTGTACCGATGGTAGGGACGACAATTCCTCACGAAGTTTTAGGGAAATTTGGTGCAGGGAAAGTTTTATTAAAACCTGCAGCAGAAGGTACTGGTGTTATTGCCGGTGGACCAGTCCGTGCTGTTTTAGAATTGGCAGGGATCCGAGATATTTTGACTAAATCATTAGGCTCAAATAATGCTAATAACATGGTTAGAGCTACTTTAAATGGGCTAAAGAGTTTGAAACGGGCTGAGGATGTTGCCAAAATACGTGGCAAATCCGTAGAAGAACTCTTAAGTTAGGAGGTCAACAATGGCTAAATTAAAGATTACTCTTAAAAAAAGTGTCATTGGTTGCAATGAAAAAGTAAAAGCAAATGTGCAATCTTTAGGGCTTTCTAAATTGCAGCAAAGTGTTATACAGGAAGATACACCCGATATTCGTGGTAAAATAAAAAAAGTTGAACATTTGTTATCCGTAGAAGAAGTAGTCCAGTGACAAAAAAAGGAGGTGCAATAAATGAAACTCCATAATTTAAAGCCTGCAGAAGGTTCTAAGGTAGCTCCTGTAAGAAAAGGTCGTGGTACAGGGTCGGGTTTTGGTAAAACTTCCGGTCGTGGTCATAAAGGACAAAAAGCACGGGCTGGGGGAGGAAAAGGACCTTATTTTGAAGGTGGTCAGACACCTTTACAAAGACGTTTGCCTAAACGTGGCTTTACTAATATATTTAAGTCAGAATATGTAGTAATTAATGTCTGTCAATTAAATGAGCGTTTTGAAGCAGGTGCAGTAGTTACACCAGAAATTTTGGTGAAATCAGGTCTTGTGAAAAATGTACGAGATGGAATTAGAATACTCGGCAAGGGAGAAATCACGAAGGCATTAACCGTCAAAGCTCATGGCTTTTCTAAGGCAGCAGCAGAAAAAATTGCCGCTGCTGGCGGCCAAGTAGAGGTGATTTAGGTGGTAGAGGTTTTAAGAAATTCTTGGAAACTCACAGAGGTACGTCATAAAATACTTTTCACCTTAGCGATGTTAGTAGTATTCAGGATCGGTGTGCATATCCCGGTACCGGGAATTAATACTCAGGCTATTGCGGATCTGATTGCTAAGGGACAACTTTTAGGGTTTTTTGATGTTATATCTGGGGGTGCTTTTAAGAAATTTTCCATTTTTGCCATGAGCATAACTCCTTATATTAACGCTTCTATTATTATGCAGCTTTTAACGGTAGTTATCCCTTATCTAGAGAGGTTATCTAAGGAACCGGATGGTCGTAAAAAGATGGCTCAGTATGTTAGATATGGGACGGTCATTTTAGGTTTTGTGCAGGCAGTTGGTATTTCTTTTGGCTTACGGCAAGCAGTAGTTAATCCGGGGCTAGCTTCTACATTAATTATTGCTTTGTCCTTGACAGCAGGTACAGCTTTTTTAATGTGGTTAGGTGAATTAATTACTGAAAAAGGAATTGGCAATGGGATTTCTTTGATAATTTTTGCAGGGATTGTTTCTCGTGTTCCAGCAGGAGTTGTTTCGATTTACGAATATCTAAAAGCTGGTACAGCTAGTATTTTTGTGGTACTTCTTTTTATCATTATAGCTCTTGTTGTTATGGCGGGAATTATAGCAATACAAGAAGGTCAACGTCGTATTCCGGTACAGTACGCTAAACGTGTTGTTGGTAGAAAAGTTTACGGCGGGCAAAGTACTCATATTCCTTTGAAAGTTAACCAAGCAGGTGTAATTCCTATTATTTTTGCGATTTCTATTTTAATGTTTCCGGGGACGATAGCAGCTTGGTTTCCGGCTAATAAATTTGCTATCTTAGTAACGAAAATTTTTGATTTTAATTCTTGGTGGTATCAACTTATTTATGCCTTGTTAATTATGTTTTTCACCTATTTTTATACGGCAATTACTTTTAATCCTAGTGATGTAGCTGATAATATGAAGAAATATGGTGGTTTTATACCCGGTTTAAGACCGGGGCGTCCTACGGCAGAATATATTGAGAAAGTAGCTAATCGGATTACTTTTGCCGGAGCGATTTTTTTGGCAGGCATAGCAGTACTACCGGCGTTATTAATTTCTTTAACCGCTTTGCCTGTTTATTATGGAGGCACTAGCTTGCTCATTGTAGTGGGTGTAGCTTTAGATACCATGAAACAGTTGGAATCAAATCTTTTGATGAGACATTATCAAGGTTTCTTGAAATAACAGGGGGTCGAAAATATGAGAATAATTCTTATGGGACCACCAGGAGCAGGGAAAGGAACACAGGCAGAATTTTTGACGAAAGAATTAAAGATACCACATATCTCTACAGGAGATATGTTCCGGAAGGCAGTTAAAGAAGGTACTCCTTTGGGATTGGAAGCTAAGCGGTATATGGATTCCGGAAAGCTTGTTCCTGATGCTGTGACGGTAGGTATTGTTAAAGAAAGATTAGCAGAACCTGATTGTCAGAATGGTTTTTTGCTGGATGGTTTTCCGAGAACAATTCCGCAAGCAGATGCTTTGGATAGTACTTTACAAGAACTCGGAGCAAAATTGGATAAGGTAATTAATATTGAGGTAGGGCGTGAGGCCATATTAAAACGTTTAACCGGGCGGAGGGTTTGTAAGTCCTGTGGAGCCATTTACCATATGGTTTATAATCCTTCGTCGAAAGGTAATAAGTGTGAGTTATGTTCTGGAGAAATTTATCAGCGCCAAGATGATTCAGAAGCTACTGTAGTTAATCGTTTGGAAGTTTATGAACGTCAGACAGCTCCCCTTGTGGAGTATTACGAAAAAAAGGGATTGCTTTTAAATATTTTAAATCTTGCCGGTGATGAAAAAGTAGAGACGATTACGAGAAATATTTTAAAAGCTTTAGGAAGCGATTGTGAATGATTATTTTAAAATCCGAGCGTGAATTACAGTATATGTATGATGCTGGACAGATTGTGGCGAAAACACATAGAGAAGTAGCGAAAGCTGTAGAGCCGGGGGTTACTACACAAGAACTTGATCGCCTTGCGGAGGAATATATTTTAAAGTGTCAAGCGAAACCGGTGTTTAAAGGCTATTATGGTTTTACGGGCAGTATTTGTACTTCCATTAATGAAGAGGTTGTTCATGGGATACCTAGTTTAAGGCAGTTAAAATTTGGTGATATTATTAGTATTGATATTGGTGCAGTTATTAATGGGTATGTAGGTGATGCAGCTGTTACCTTACCTGTAGGAGAAGTTAATGAAGAAGCACAGCACTTGCTAGAAGTTACGGAAAACTCTTTGTATGAAGGAATTAAACAGGCTGTAATTAATAATAGGTTATCTGATATATCTCATGCTATTCAAACTTATGTAGAAAGTAATGGCTTTTCGATAGTAAAAGATTATGTCGGCCATGGGATTGGTAGTAAAATGCATGAAGACCCGCAAATACCGAATTTTGGTCCACCTAATCGAGGACCACGCTTGAAAAAGGGAATGACTTTAGCGATTGAACCAATGGTTAATGCGGGTACTTATGAAGTAGAAACATTACTTGATAATTGGACTGTAGTAACCAAAGATAAAAAACTCTCTGCGCATTTTGAGCATAGTATTGCGATTACAGACGACGAACCTTGGATTTTGACAAAATAAATTGTTTCTGTTTCTAAAAGCGAGTAGGGATAAGGAGGTTGGTATGGGTGTCCAAACAGGATGTGATAGAAGTTGAAGGTACTGTTCTAGAACCTCTCCCCAATGCCATGTTTCGGGTCGAATTAGAAAATGGGCATAAGGTTTTAGCTCATGTTTCAGGGAAAATTAGAATGCATTTTATCCGTATTTTGCCAGGGGATCGGGTTACTGTTGAGCTTTCACCTTATGATTTAACTAGGGGAAGAATTACTTATCGTTTTAAATAAGTAATTCTTCTAGGATGAAGGAGGTTTAGAAAAAGTGAAAGTTAGACCATCAGTTAAACTTATTTGTGAAAAATGTAAAATAATTAGGCGTAAAGGTAAGGTTATGGTGATTTGTAAAAACCCTAAACATAAGCAAAGACAGGGATAAAGTTTAAGCAGAGTAAAGTAGAATGATAAAATAAATGAGGAGGTGTGCCAATGGCTAGAATTGCAGGTGTAGATTTACCTCGTGATAAACGGGTGGAAATAGGTTTAACCTATATTTATGGATTAGGTAGATCAACTTCACGGAAGATTTTAGAGCAAACAGGGATAAGTCCTGATACGCGTGTTAAGGATTTGACAGAAAATGAAGTGAATAAGCTTCGAGCAGTGATTGATAAGGATTATAAGGTAGAGGGAGATTTAAGGCGTGAAGTTTCTTTAAATATTAAGAGGTTAGTGGAAATTGCTTCTTATAGAGGAATGCGTCATCGTCGTGGTCTTCCAACTCGTGGACAAAGGACAAAAACAAATGCCCGTACTCGTAAAGGTCCTAGTAGGACCGTGTCAGTTAAACGAGTAGATTAGAGAAAAGATGATGTGGAAGGAGGGAAGGAAAGCTAAATGGCTAAAACAACTACTAGGGTAAAACGTCGTGCACGTAAAAATATTGAACAGGGAACAGTTCATATTCAATCTACTTTTAACAATACAATTGTGACGATTACAGATATGCATGGAAATACAATTTCTTGGTCTACGGCAGGACAGTTAGGCTTTAAAGGCTCTAGAAAGAGTACGCCTTTTGCGGCTCAGATGGCTGCAGAACAGGCGGCCAAGGTGGCTGTGGATCATGGCATGCGAGAAGTTGAAGTTTATGTTAAAGGTCCCGGAGCAGGTCGAGAAGCTGCGATTCGTTCTTTACAAGCTACAGGTTTAGAAGTAAATGTGATTAAAGATGTTACTCCTATTCCTCATAACGGATGTCGTCCGCCAAAACGGAGAAGAGTTTAAGGAGGTGTAATTAAAGTTTATGGCAAAATATACAGGTCCAGTTTGTAGGCAGTGTCGTCGTGAAGGGATGAAATTATATTTAAAAGGCGACCGTTGTTATACAGAAAAATGTGCTATTGATAGAAGAGCTTATGCTCCTGGAGAGCATGGGCAATATAATCGGAGAAAAGCATCAGAATATGGTTTGCAATTAAGAGAAAAACAGAAAGCACGTCGTGTTTATGGTGTTTTGGAAAAGCAGTTTAGAAATTATTTTGTGAAGGCAGAGCGCCAGAAAGGTGTTACAGGCGAAAACTTAATACAACTTTTGGAAAGACGTTTGGACAATGTAGTGTATCGTCTTGGTTTTGCTTCTTCAAGAGCGGAAGCACGACAGTTAGTTACTCATAATCATTTTACTGTTAATGGACATAAGGCTAATATACCTTCCATACTGGTAAAGGTGGGGGATGTTATTCAGGTCAAGGAAAACAGCCTGAAATCGCCTAAGTTCATTGAATTAAAAGAGAATATTGCTCACAAAACTCCATCTGAATGGTTAGATTTAGATAAAGAAAATATGACAGGTAGGGTATTAGCTCTGCCTAGTAAAGAGCATCTTGATCTTCCTCTTGAGGAACATCTTATTGTTGAGTTATATTCTAGGTAATTGCGTTTCATTAGTTTAACTGAGGAAAGTTTGGTTCGAGTAGGAGGGTTAACTTTGATTGAAATTGAAAAACCCAAAATTGAGTGTGTTGAGATAAGTGAGAAAAAGGATTATGCTAAGTATGTTGTGGAACCTCTGGAAAGGGGTTATGGTATTACTTTAGGTAATTCTTTACGTCGAGTTATTTTGTCTTCACTTCCCGGAGCCGCGGTTACCTCTGTGAAGATTGAGGGTGTTTTACATGAGTTTTCCACTATACCTGGTGTAGTAGAGGATGTAGCGGAGATTATCCTTAATCTTAAGGCTCTTGCCCTGAAAGTTCATACTGATGAGCCCCAGATAATTCGTTTGGAAGTAACAGAGCCGGGAGAAGTATTGGCGGGAGATATTATTAGAAGTAGTGAAGTAGAGATTCTTAATCCGGAAATGCATTTAGCGACTTTAGATACTGAGGCAAGATTATTTATGGAAATGACAGTAGAAAAAGGTCGAGGGTATCGGTCTGCGGAAAAAAATAAGAATGAGGAACATGTTATTGGTGTAATCCCGGTAGATTCTATTTTTTCACCGGTACGCAAGGTAAATTATACAGTGACTGATACTCGTGTGGGACAGATTACGGACTATGATAAATTAACTTTAGAAGTTTGGACTAATGGTACTATACTTCCTGATGAGGCTGTCAGTCTTTCTGCGAAAATACTTAATGACCATCTCTTGCTTTTTGTAGGACTTACCGAAAAAATTGGTGATGTAGAAATAATGGTGGAAAAAGAAGAAGAAGAACGAGATAAAGTTTTAGATATGAGTGTTGAAGAACTTGATTTATCGGTGCGTTCTTATAATTGTTTGAAAAGGGCAGCTATAAATACAGTAGGAGAACTTGTTCAGAAAACAGTAGAGGATATGATGAAGGTAAGAAATTTAGGGAAAAAATCGTTAGCGGAAATAGAAGCGAAATTAGCCTCTCTAGACTTAAGCTTGAAAAAAGAGGAGGAATAAGTGCTAACCAGCTGTAAAGGAGGTTTTGAAGATGGCCTATAGAAAATTAAGCCGTAATATGGAGCAACGACGTGCCTTATTAAGGGGTATGACAACAGAACTTCTTAAAAATGGTAGGATAGAAACAACGGAAGCGCGAGCTAAAGAGGTAAGAAGTATTGTAGAAAAAATGATTACTCTGGGCAAACAGGGTGATTTAAAGGCTAGACGTCAGGCTACTGCGTATCTTCTTGATGAGGATGTTGTTAAAGAGCTTTTTGATAATCTTAATGGAAAGTATGCTGACCGTCAGGGTGGATATACACGGGTTATAAAAGTGGGAACCCGCCGTGGGGATGCAGCATCCATAGTAATTGTGGAATTAGTTTAGTGAAAAATCCTTTGTAAAACCAGAGGTCAGGAAAACCATACCTTAAAACCGTTATTACGGTTGAGATTTGGCTTTCCTGGTTTTTGTTTTGTTATCTTTTAGCGAAGATACGGTAGACTAAAGTGGTGAGAGAGAATGATTGATGTAAAAAATCTAGAACATCAGTTCCCGACCCCTCAAGGTGGCTATCAACAAGCTTTAAAAGGGGTAAATTTACATATTGGGCAAGGTGAATTTGTAGCGATTATTGGACATAATGGTTCCGGAAAGTCTACTTTAGCAAAGCATTTTAATGCTTTGCTTTTACCACATTGTGGTTCCGTTACTGTAAAGGGTATGGATACTAAAGAAAGTGAGTATTTGTGGAAAATTCGTCAAGAAGTAGGCATGGTTTTTCAAAACCCTGATAATCAGCTTATTGCGACAACAGTAGAAGAAGATGTAGCTTTTGGACCGGAAAATTTAGGTGTGGAACCGGTGGAAATTCGTCAAGTTGTAGATGAAGCTTTGGCAAGTGTAGGGATGAGTGAGTTTAAAAAAAGAGCACCCCATCTTTTATCAGGAGGGCAAAAGCAACGGGTAGCTATAGCCGGTATTATTGCTATGAGACCGGAAGTGTTAGTGCTGGACGAACCTACGGCGATGTTAGATCCTTTGGGGCGCGAAGAAGTTATGGATACGGTAGTAAAACTTAATCGTGAGGAAGGTTTAACTGTTGTTTTAATTACTCATTTTATGGAGGAAGCCGTTCTTGCTGATCGTGTTTTGGTGATGGAAAATGGCTTTGTTGTGTTGGAAGGTTCTCCGCGCGAGATTTTCTCACAGGTTAAACAATTGAAAGATTTGCGTTTAGATGTACCTCCAATGATGGAACTGCGGGACCTTCTTGTTCAAGGAGGTTTAAGTCTCCCACGTGATATTTTGACTGTGGAAGAAATGGTGGTGGCTTTATGCCGATAGTTTTAGAAAATGTTAATTATATCTATCAGCCTGATACACAGTATGAAGTAAAGGCTTTGGAAAATATTAATTTGGTAATTAATGAGGGAGAGTTTATAGGCTTAATTGGGCACACAGGTTCGGGTAAATCTACCCTTGTTCAGCATTTGAACGGTTTATTAAAGCCAACAAAGGGAAGGGTAATTGTTGATGATTGTGAGATTTCGGCGAAAAGGGCTAATTTAAAGGAAATACGAAAAAAAGTAGGGCTTGTTTTTCAGTATCCGGAGCATCAGCTTTTTGAGGAAACTGTTTTTGAAGATGTTGCTTTTGGTCCTAAAAATTTAGGGCTATCTCCGGAGCAGGTTAAGAAAAGAGTTGAAAAGGCTTTAAAGATGGTTCATTTAGATGAAGAATATTATACTGCTTCGCCTTTTACTTTAAGTGGTGGGGAAAAGCGTCGCGTGGCTATAGCCGGCATTTTGGCGATAGCGCCTAAGTATTTAATTCTTGATGAACCTACAGCAGGTTTAGACCCTCGAGGGCGAGATGAAATTTTAGAGCAAGTGAAGGAACTTCATGAACAAGGAATAACTGTAATTTTAGTTTCACATAGTATGGATGACGTGGCTCGGTTGACTCAGCGTCTTGTGGTGATGCATCAAGGATTAATTGTTTTTGACGAGGAGACACGTCAGGTTTTTTCACATTATGAATGTTTGCAAGAAATGGGACTAGATATTCCTACAGTAACGAAATTAATGTTTAGGCTAAAAAACAAAGGTTGGTCAGTTCGACAGGATATTTTAACAGTAGAAGAGGCTAAACAAGAAATTTTGCAAGCAGTGAAAGAGGAAAAATCTCATGCTTAAAGATATTACGATTGGTCAATATATACCCAAAGATTCTGTAATTCATAAATTAGATCCTCGCACTAAAATTGTTTGTTTAGTGCTTTTTATGATAGGTCTTTTTCTGGTTAATAATGCTTTAGGTTATTTGTTTGTGACGATTTTTACTTTAGGCATAATTTATTTATCGCGCATTTCTTTAATCACAATTCTTAAGGGCATAAAACCCCTCATGATTATTATTTTATTGACATTGGGGTTACATGTTTTTATGACCGAGGGAGAGATTATTTGGCGATGGGGTTTTTTAAAAATTACTTGGCAAGGTTTACGACAAGGAACTTTTATGGCGTTACGCTTGATTTATCTAGTGACGATTACTTCTTTATTAACGTTGACGACAACACCGATCGCTTTGACTGACGGATTAGAAAAGGTTTTAAAGAGGCTTTTTGTACCCCTTGCTCATGAGTTAGCGATGATGATGACTATTGCTTTACGTTTTATTCCAACATTAATTGATGAAACGGAAAAAATTATGAAGGCACAAATGGCACGTGGTGCTGATTTTGAAAGTGGTGGTCTTTTAAGCAGAGCAAAAAGTTTAATTCCCTTGCTTGTACCTCTCTTTTTAAGTTCTTTTAGGCGGGCTGATGAGTTGGCGATGGCTATGGAGGCACGTTGTTATCGCAGTGGGGAAAATAGGACTAGAATGAAACAATTAATGATGGGATATAGTGATTATTTTGCCTTTGTTGTTATTGTTTTTTTCTTAGTTGTAACTATTTATAGTCGTTATGGATAGGAGAAAACATGCGTAATTTTAAACTTGTTTTAGCATATGAGGGAACTCATTATCATGGCTTTCAAATTCAAAAAGGAACAGGATTACCTACTATTCAGGGTGCTTTAGAAAAGGCTTTAAGTGTTTTAACTCAAGAAGAGATTAAAGTCATCGGAGCGGGAAGAACTGATGCAGGTGTACATGCAAGGGGACAGGTTGTTAATTTTTATAGTAAGACTAAAATTCCTGTAGAAAAACTTCCTTTAGCGGTAAATACATTGTTACCCCGTGATATTGCTGTGGTAGAAGCAAAAGTTGTTCCGCTAGATTTTCATGCTTCTTTTAATGCACGCAGAAAAACTTATATTTATCTATTTTATAATGATCGAATCAGAGACCCTTTTTGGCATCGTTATGCCTGTCATGTACCTGTACCTCTAAAGGCGATCAAAGAAATGGAAAAAGCCTGTCAAATATTTAAAGGTAAACATGACTTTAGAGGTTTTTGTGCTAGTGCTACGACCGCAAAGAGTTTTACAAGAACAATTTATGCTTGCTCTATAGAAAAAGTTGAGAAAATAATTAAATTTATGGTAACAGGAGATGGCTTTTTGTATAATATGGTGAGGATTATGGGTGGCACAATTTTAGAAGTTGGTCAGGGTAAGAGAAAAGCCGAGGAGATTGCCTGTTTGTTACAGGATGGTCAGCGACAGTTAGCGGGAGTGACGTTGCCGCCTCAGGGGTTATATCTTTTGTCCGTAGAATATGATTAAAAAAAAGAGAACATGGTAAATTTCCTTGACACAGTTAGTTACGTGTATTAAAATAAATCAGTGGTCTCTGTAAAGAGAACGTTAAGTTATATTTGGCTCCCTTAGCCCCGGGGTCATTTATAATAAATTATTCATGTTTTGAGGAGGGAACTAGAGTGCGTACCTTCATGGCTAAGGCACAGGATGTTTCTAGGAAATGGTATATTGTTGATGCTGCTGATAAGACTTTAGGTCGTTTAGCTTCAGAGATAGCAGCTATTTTAAAAGGAAAACACAAACCAATTTATACGCCTCATGTAGATGTAGGTGATTATGTGATTGTGGTTAATGCGGAAAAAGTAAAGTTAACAGGTAAAAAACTTCAAGATAAAATTTATTTTACACATTCCCGTTATCCAGGTGGTTTAAAAAAGATTAATTGTGAAGCACTTTTACAAAAAAGACCGGAATTAGTAATCGAAAAGGCTGTAAAAGGTATGTTACCACATAATCGATTGGGAGCAGCGATGTATAGGAAACTTAAAGTTTATAAAGGACCAGAGCATCCTCATCAGGCTCAACAACCGGAAGTTTGGGAATTACGGAATTAAGGAAGGGAGGTATAACAATTGGCACAGGTACAATATTATGGTACAGGTCGGCGTAAAACCTCTGTAGCTCGTGTACGTCTTGTACCGGGTAAAGGAGAGATTATAGTTAACCAACAGTCTTTAGAAGAGTATTTTGGTAAAAAGACTTTGGAAACACTTGTTAAACAACCATTAGTTTTAACTAATACTGAGGGCAGATTTGATGTTATAGCAAAAGTAGAAGGTGGAGGCTTTACAGGACAGGTCGGTGCTATTCGTTTAGGGATTGCCAGGGCTTTACTGAAAGTCGACCGGGAAATGAGACCTATACTCAAGCGTGCCGGATTTTTGACTCGTGACCCCAGAATGAAGGAACGTAAGAAGTACGGTTTACAAGGGGCACGTCGTGCACCACAGTACTCCAAAAGATAAATATATGTTTCATTACACACGAGTTTGTTTACAATTACAAAGTTTGCTTATCGCAAGCGCCAACCGTCAGGGGGGAGAATTCCCTTTGGCGGTTTTTTGTTGTGTAAAAAAGCATATAAGAATGTATAAATTATTAAATCCGGACGCAGTTTTAATCCCTCGTAAGCCTGTATAATTCGTATGTGTAGGTGGTTTCGATATTTCCTCCCGTAGGTTATACCCTGCGTATGAATACTCATTACCTTCCACGAGCAAACTTTGTCATTCTTCACTGCTCACGAGCAAACTCGCTTGTCATTTTCTCATTTTTTATATATTTTTTTATATTTTTTAAGGTAATAAAACCCGAGAGCAAACTTTGTCACTACAAGGGAAGAAACAGCGAGAAGCCTTGCAACAACTACATTTCATCACGAGCAAACTTTGTAACTACGTGAGCAAACTT